>JBEKUP010000025.1:0-69570 GCA_049514915.1 Occallatibacter sp.
ATCTCGTTTATGGGAGTCTTGCCAAAGACCGGCAGGAGCTTGACGACAGTCGCACGGTCACCGCGGTACGAGGCTTTATGCTCCTTCGAGTAAACGAGGGCATCCGCCGCGATCTCCTCGAACAGCACAGTGCGGCGAGGGCGGATCTCTGGCATTTTGATCCCCATTCGGGCATCGGTCTTCCGGCGCTGATAAAGAGCGATCGCGTCGGAACGGCGTCCCACCTTCTCCCGGTGCCGCTTTCCTTCGACGTAATAGAGAATCCACCAGATGCCGCTCTCCGGCGGGTTTTCATAAACACCCTTCACTTGCTTAGCCATACGCCACCTCCGTGCGACATCTCTTACATCACATATGTTATCAAATTTGATGGCTGTTTTGGTGGCTGTTCGGATTGGATTTTGGGGCGTTTTTGTGCGAGACTGTGCAGCAATAAATACTTGTAAACTATTTGTAATGAGCGTTTATGCGACGCGGTGCAATTTCGTGCAAATGGTCCGTTTTCCCCTCTTAACCGACAGGTTGTAGGTTCGATTCCTACCGCGTCCACCATTAGATTCAATAACGTAACAGCAAAACCTGCCATCAGATTTCTAACCCTTGGACAGCGGCAAATCTTAGAAAGTGAAAGCCAGGCCGCCCTGTATTCCCCGTTGGCTTTGCGCAAACACAAGAACCGAACCATCGCTCAGCACATAAGGCCGATAGCCCTCGGCCAGCAGGTTGCGCAAATCCAGCAGCGCTTCAAAACCGCTGACGCCGTCGCGCCGCGTATGAATCGGCTGGCTAAGATGCAGGTTCAGATAGGGCGCAATCCCGTCCGCCGAATACGGCGCCACGCGCGTAACAGTTTCATCCGGCTGCCACCGGTAGCTTGCCTGCCAGTGCGTCCTGGTACCCTCGAGAGTCCCTGAAAGCGACAGCGCATATGCCTGAGCGCGTCGTGGATGGGTCGTTGCCAGCACCTGCTCAACCGAGGCCTCCCGCGACCCCGCATCCATGGCCATCGCATCACCGGTCGCATAGCTCACGCGGACGATATTGCCGCTGGGCAGTTGACGCACCACCGTAGCGGTCATTCCGGCGCTCGCGTAGTTGGGACCTGCCGCGCGCAGCAATCCGCTGGCTGGGTCAAACAACACTGCGCTGCCACCGGGTAGGCCGTCGCCGTTTGTCGCGAAATGGTCGCTTGCCTCAAGAATGGGGTTTTCAATCCTGTCGGCAAACACCATTACTGCCATGCCGGTGCGATCCGTCTGGCGCTCCCAGCTTATTTCCTGGTGCACACCGCGCTCCACCACCAAGTCGCCGTCGCGCACAGCCATCTTCGGCATCCAGGCCTGCGCCTGGGTTTCATCTGCTTCGGGGTTGGGCGTGAATGTGGCCATCCGGTAGCGGACCGTAGATTTACCGTCGTGCCAGCCCACCTGCGCAAACGGAAGCACGGCTGCCATCGTGCTCGACGACTGTCCCGCCAAATGCGCCACCACCTGCGTGGAACCCACTTCGGCCTCAAGCGCGTCGCCCAAGTTCATATCTTCCCAACTGCGGAAAGCTGCTTCATCCAGTCCGCCAGTTGCATCGCCCGCGGATCCTTCGTTTTCAATTTCGGGATGAATGGCAATTGCCGCAACCGATTGAACGGAGCCGGCAAATCCAAGGTCCTGTCGGAACCCCAGCATCGATTCCATTCCCGCGTCGCTGTCCGGCGCAAAATCCACATGAGCCAGTAATTCGCGGCTGTTGCTGGGCGTCTCCTCCACTGCCGCTGAAATGCGCTCGCCGCTCTCGCCGAAAGTTCCCTGTTGCCCCGTGGCCATCAGCCGCGCTTTCAACTTGGGCGCCGCCCCTGAGCCGTCGGTGACCACCACGAGCGGGCCGTCCTCCAGCCATCGCAACAGCGGCCGGTTCGCCGCGGAGCGAAGCGTCCATTTCCAGTCGTCCAGTTGCGCATTCGCTGATCGCGGCTCGGAAGGAAGCCACTGCATCGCCTCATAAAGCGTGCTCAGCGTCAGGTTCACAACCGTGCCTGCCCGCACCCGTATATTCTCCCGCAGCGAGGGCAGAAACGATGTGTTCATCGCCTTCAGAGCGTACTGGCCCGGAGCAAGTGACGAAATCAGGAAACGTCCTTCGCTGTTGGTGTAAACACTCGTAACCACTGAGAAATCGGGGCGTAGAAGCTGCACCACCGCGCCAATCTGTGGAACACCTGCCGAGTCGCGCACCACACCTGAGACCGATCCGGGAGCGGCTCCGCGGACCGGAGTGGTGCTCAGGGCAATCAGCACGACGAAAACAACGAGATGGAGCCTGCGCATGATCACAATTGGTGACTTAGTGCGGCGTCCCTGGCAATGAACCTGCGAAATGAGCCCGCGCGGTTTTTCCGATCTTCTGTCAGATAAACCATCTACGCGGCATACTCCCTATTCCACGACAAAAGGTGCCGATTGCGCAATCTCTTGTTTCGAGATTGTGTCATTTATTTTGATCGTCACCTTATATTTTCCCGGTTGCAGTCCCGCCATCGGCAGCGATTTCTCCACCGTCAACTGGTCGCTGTGCTGGCCAAGATCCTTCGAAGGCAGTTCCTTTTCAAAGATCACCGTACCGGCAGTATCGATGATCTGGTATGTCACCGTCGCCGAATTGCACTTGGTGGCTTCGTCAATGCCCAGGTTGTACACCTGCATCCAGAAATTCAGCTCCTGGCTGCGCTTGAAGTTCACTGGGGTCGCCGCATTCGCGGTCACTCGCGGGCAGATGTGCGTATTGCCGATCACGCAACTCCCCGCGCCGATCTCGCGCGAAGAAACCGTGTTCATCTCATCCCCGAGAATCAGCGACGAAGTCGCCAGTTTCTCGTCGTGGAATGTGGGTACCTCGAATCCACGCCCGTAATAACCCAGGTGGTCGGGATTGTTCACATCCTTGATGGCGATATCCAACCGATAAAGCCCCGGCAGCAGCGGAAGCGCCTTCCAGTAAACCGACTTGCGGTCCAGTTGCTTTTCCAGCAACTCCGCCGGCTCCTCCACTGATACCGTGTCCTCCTGACTCTGAACCACCTTGTGAGTCAGAGTTGTCACCTTCACCAGGATGTTTACAAATCCCTTTGAAACGCCATCTTTGGTAACGAATGTGATGTCGCGGTTCCTCAGTTGCACTGTAATCGGAACCAGCACCGTGCTGTCCGTCACCTTCACAAAGTCCGTTCGGACATCGAAAGGGAACACTGGGCCGCTAAGAATCTTATGCTCGGAAATATAAGCATCGAGATCGGTGAATTTGATCGGCGGAGGAGCAAACAGCTTGGCTGCCATATCGATGCGGTCGAACTGCTTCGACTGATTTTGCGATGACATTGGCCCCGCACCCAATGCCTCCATGCCGCCCTTGAAGCGGTCTGCCTTCTTGGTCTGGCCCGTTTCTTCCGATTGCGTCAGACCCGCGCCCGGAACACGCAGCAAAGCGTCCTTCTCGCTGCGATCGATCGTATAGTGGTAATCGCCGCACTGGCAGGTGTCCACAAATTCAAGGTCGATGTTCTCCCCAATGCCCTCAAGATAGCGGTAGTGCCACACTTCAAACGGAAACGTCGATGTTTCGCCACCACCTTCTTCAATGGGCCTCTGGTAAGCACCGCCGGAGGGGTGAGAGTCAATTGAATCCGGCTTGCCGAAGGATATATAAATATGTCCACGATCCGTCTTCCATCCCGGCTTGCCTGCTGCAAAATGCTCGTTTGCGTAAGCTATGCGCCGGTAATGCTCTTCGCGAAATTCATTTTCGGGCGAATCCGGATTGGGGTTGCGCCTCAACCAGAAATTCTCGATGAATGCGTCTCGCTCCTCATCGTTGCTCAGGCTCTTGAACGCCTTCGTCTCTTCGTCCGTGATGATCCAGACCACGTCCTGGTTGAGCCAGGTCTTGTATGCACCCTTCAACTCCTGCCGAACCGCCTTCTGGGCCTGGATCTTCTCCTTGTCAGAGCGTTCACGCTTTAGGGGGTCAACTTCCTGGTCCTGCTGCTGAGTTGTAGCAGCCGGGGCGGATGCCTGCTGGGCAACCACGCCACGCCCAGGGGACATTGCCAAGCCACAACCAAGTGCGACGGCGAGAAATCTGCATGTGTTCAACGTCATTGCCTTCAAAACTCCTGCGAACCTCTATTCTACGGGTCCCTTTAGGGCTGGGCAAGATTGCAAGTAGAGCCGTCTTGCTTTTTGGACGCACAATCGCCCCCAAGGTGAGCCTGAAAGTGCGGCCAACGCTCAGGAGTGCACGTCGAACCTTCCCGGAATCTGGTTCCGCATCGGACTTTGAGACCCTTCAGGCTCCTTTAACGTCCAAAAACCAAGCGCAATCTCTGCCACTCCATTTCAAGGCACTTCGTCGGTTTTTCCGCTGCTCGGCTTTGCCGACGGCCGGGTTTCCCCGGAAATGCGGAGGGCGCCTTCAACCCGCCTTCGGGCCGTACTGCGCGGTTGTGAATCGATTTTGCCGTGAGCGGGAACCGCAACCGCTGGAATTGCGTAAACTGACATCGGGGAGTCCTGGAGCACGCACCTATCATGAAAAAGATAATTTTCATTGTTCTCGCCGTTCTGGTGGCCGCCGGCCTCGTGTCGTTTTTCATCTATAGGCAGCAATCCGGCTACACCAAGGTTCTGACCGCCAAGCTTATCAAGCAGGACCTGGCCACGGTCGTCAGCGGCACCGGCCAGATCAAGGCCAAGAATTACGTCAATCTCGGAGCAACCGCCATGGGCCGTGTCACCCACTTCTATGTGAAGGAGGGAGACATGGTCAAAAAGGGCGAGACGGTCGCCACCATCGAGCATGTGCAGCAGGAAGCGAACGTCACCGGCCAGCAAGCCGCTATCGCTGCCGCGAAGACTGACATTGCCTCCGACATCGCCGCCGAAAAGACCCAGGAAGCCAATGTCGATCATGCCAAGGCCGACCTGGAGCAGAAAAAGCTCGATTGGGATCGCGCCCAGGCTCTTTATAAGGACGGCATCATGGCCAAGCAGGATTATGACGCCAAGAAGGCCGCCTACGACCTGGACGTCGCCTCCGTAGCCCAGGCCGTCGCCCAGCTCAACCAGGCCAAGGCGCAGACCGACTCTGCCCGCGGACACCTCGGCACTGCCATCGCCAGCCTCACATACAATCAGGACCTGCTCGACCGTACAGTCGCCATCGCCCCTTTCGACGGCATCGTCACCAACGAACCCATTCGCGAAGGCGAAACCGTGGTCGAGGGCATCCAGAATGCCGAAGGCTCCACGCTGATGACCATCGCCGACATGAGCGTGGTTACCGCCGAAGTCAAGGTCGACGAAACCGACATCGTCAATATTTCTATAGGCCAACCCGCCGAGGTCACCGTAGACGCCATTCCCGGCAAGGTTTTCAAGGGACATGTAACCCTCGTGGGCGACCAGGCCCTACTGCGCTCCACCGGCCAGGCCACCTCCACATCGACGACCGGGACCGAAGAAGCCAAGGACTTCAAAGTCGTGGTGACCCTCGATACCGTCTCGAATGAGCTTCGCCCAGGCCTTTCCACCACCGCAAAAATCACCACGGCGCACAAGTCCAACGTGCTCTCGCTGCCCATCCAGGCCCTCACCATGCACAACCCTGACGACGACAAGCCAAAGTCCGCGGGCAATGTGCAGGCCGCCTCTACCTCCACAGCCAAGAGCCAGCCGATTCAAGGCGTCTACGTGCTGGAGACCGACAAGTCCGGCAAGCTCCGCGCCAAGTTCGTTCCCGTTACTACCGGCATCACCGGCGCCACCGACATTGAAGTCCTCACCGGCCTCAGCGAGGGCCAGGAGATCGTCACCGGCCCCTTCAAGACTCTGCGCGCCCTCAAATCCGGCTCGCTCGTCAAGCGGGACACTGAAAAGCCTGTGGTTCTGGCTTCCGGTTCCTCTTCGTAGTCGTTTTTACCTAATTCCCGGCGAGAACGCCGCATTGGCGCTTCGTCCATCACTGAGGGTTCGCTTCCCGGGTAGTTGGACCAGAACCCTCAACCACCAGGCAAAGGAAAAACTCGGATGGCTCTGGAAATCAGCAGCGAAGCAATCGTGCAACCCTCGGTCCGCCCCACCGGCGACGTGATCGTTGTCGAAGACCTCTGGCGCACCTACGATATGGGATCCGAGCAGCAGGTGCAGGCTCTGCGCGGCATCTCCATGCGCATCAAGCACAACGAATACGTGGCCATCATGGGTCCTTCCGGTTCAGGTAAATCCACCCTCATGAATCTGATCGGATGCCTCGACACCCCCTCAAAAGGCAAATACTGGCTCAACGGCCAACTCGTCTCCGAACTCGACGATGATCAGCTCGCCCGCATCCGCAACAAGGAAATCGGATTCGTATTCCAGACCTTCAACCTGCTAGCCCGCGCGTCCTCGCTCCATAACGTCGAACTGCCCCTTATCTACAACGGAACCCCCACCGCCGCCCGCATAGCCCGCGCCAAAGAGTCGCTGACCAACGTCGGCCTGGGCGATCGCATGAACCACAAGCCCAACGAGCTCTCCGGCGGTCAGCGTCAGCGCGTCGCCATTGCCCGCGCCCTCGTCAACCGGCCCTCCATCATCCTCGCCGACGAGCCCACCGGCAACCTCGACTCAAAAACCGGCGATGAAATCATGGCCCTCTTTGACACGCTCCACGCCAGCGGCAACACCATCGTCCTCGTCACCCACGAACCCGACATCGCCGAGTACGCCCATCGCATCGTCCACATCCGCGACGGCCAGATCTTCTCCGACACCCCCTCTAAGCGCGCCCGATAGCGCATTTCTTCTTCTGCTGTCCGGCCCAAACTCCAGCGCCCGTCTGGAGATTTCCTCAGGAGTCGCCATCCTGAAGGGCACCGAGAAGGCCATTTCATAATGAGAAATGCCGTAAGACCGGTACAAAGCCCTAAAATCCTACCTTAATTCCCGGAGATATTTCCCCGTCTCTCTGGTTCATGCTTTTCTCCCTCTCGCCGATAACTCATCTGTTGGCCCACTACGATCTTTTGGGCCGCAGAATCGGCCAAGGAGGCAAGGCACCGTGAGATCCATCCAAAATGCCGCTCAATTCCCGGTCCCGCCACACCTATCCGCTCTTAACCTCGCCTCCGGACTTACCCTCGTCGACCTCGACTCGCCTGCCCTCCAGCTCGCCGGTGTGAGCGCCGTCTGGCGCAAGCTCCTCATGCAGGCCGAGATGGCGGCGCCGCATATTCAGGTTGCCGCCATTGAGGGGGAGGGGGGAGTGGGGAAACAGACACTGGCGCGATATCTTTTTTCGCATTCGCCGGTTGCGAATTCCACTTTTGAGAGGCGGGATGCGCGGGAGTGGCTGGTGACGGACGCGGATCCTTCGTCGCTTGGGGGGCTCACTTATCTTGATCGCGTGGATCTGCTTGCGCCTCCGGGGCAGGGTCTTTTGCTGCGGGTTTTGAAGGCGCTTCAGGACCGGCCGACGGGGCGGGCGGTGCTTCTCGCTGGGTCGCAAACGTCGTTGCGGCAGATGGCGGGGCAGGGACTGCTGATGCCCGATCTGGCATACCGGCTGACGGCTGTGCGGCTTGCCATTCCGCCGTTGCGGCAGCGCCGTGAGGACATCGCTCCCATCGCCCAGTGCCTGCTTGATCGGCTTTGTGCGCGCTATCAGCAACGCCCTGTTGCACTTGGACCTGGGGCGCTGGCGCGCCTGCTGCAGCACAACTGGCCGGGGAACGTGCGGGAACTGGCTTGCGTGCTGGAGATGGCGCTGCTGGAAGCGGAGAACGGGGTGATCCGCTCGGTGGATTTGGCGCTGCCTTCGGCGCTGGGCGAGCCGGAATTGCGGGCCAAAGTGCAGCCGGAGCAGAGCCCGGAGAGCCTGAATCTGGACGCGGTGATAAGGCACCATGTGCAGTTGGTGCTTGAGCTAAACCGGGGGAATAAACTGCGTGCTGCGCGGCAGTTGGGCATCAGCCGGTCGACGCTCTACCGCATTCTTGAGAACCAGGAAGTGATGGCGGGCTGACGGAGAAATCGACTTTGAAACGTATGCTCGGAGAGTTGGCCTACATAGCCCGGAAGGTTGCTCAACTGGTTACAAAACATGCGAAATGGCTGCTCAAGTGGTTGCGATTCGTTGAGACATGCACCTTGCGGGCAGCCTTTTCAAATGTTTTCGGTTGCTGAGAATTGAACTAAACGAACGAAAGGGTTGCGTAGAATTAGCTGCTTTTTTGCGAAAATAGATTCAGACACATCGAGATGCGGCGCAACCCACTGATTCCAAGTGGGTTTTTCTGTTTTTTGTGACAATGCAATGCGCCGCCAAATGGAGGACTGGATGATCAAGGTATTGCGGGAGCGGGCGAGGCTGGATTTGGAGCGGCAGGTGCGGCCCTATCGAACGGCGCGGAAGAGTCCGCGGCCGGTCGAGGGGTGGTTGCGGGCGATGCGGCTGGCGACGGGGATTCCGGCGGAGCGGGTTGCGAAGTCGATGGACTTCTCGGAAAAGATGGTGTTCCAGATCGAACGATCGGAGCAGAGGAAGACGATCACCCTGCACCAGTTGGAGCGGATGGCGCGGGCGGTGGAATGCGATGTGGTGTACGGGCTGGTGCCGTGGACGCGGTCGCTGGAAGACCGGGCGCTGGAAATGGCGGAGCAGGAGTTGTGGAGGAAGAGGTATACGAGACGCTAGGGATCAGGGAATAGGGAATAGAAAGACATAAGCAGCGCTGCTACTGTATTCGAGCGATTCAACCTCTATTAAAATCCTGCATCTAATCGCGGATGATGAGGACGGCCAAACACTTATTGATCACTTCCGTTTGCGGGCTTTCACTTGCCTGGACGCCGAACCGAGCCCGCGCCCAGAACTATAACTATAGGGACTTGCCTGATGACCCTGGCCAGACGGCAAAGCCTGCGGTTGACACAACCACGGGCGTGCCGCAGCGCGAGGCCACCTGGCGCACTCTGCCTGGCGATTTTCTGCATGACCAGAAAGATTTGTGGACCTTCCCATTGCGGTTGGCTCACGGCCACGCCCTGGCGCCAACACTCCTTGTGGTGGGCGGAACGGTGGGGCTAATCTACGCGGACCCGCACGATACGCCCTATTTCCGCACGCACCAGAAGAACCTGGACGATGTGAACGACGTCTTCGACCCGCTGATCACCACGAGCGAGGTGATTGCCCTGCCCGCAGGTCTGCTGGCGGCCGGTTATATCCGGCACGATGACCGCGAGGTGAACACTGCCCTGCTGGCAACGGAAGCATACGGCGACAGCGTGGTCGTCAACCTGGCCATAAAAGCAGTGACGCGGCGGCAGCGGCCCTCCGATGTTCCGCTGAATGGGGACTATAGCGATACATTTTTCAACGGCAGCAAATCGCCGCTCAAGGGCAGCAGCTTCCCGTCAGGACATGCCACAGCGGTTTGGTCGGTGGCGACCGTGGTGGCGGAGCGATATCGCCATCGTGGCAAGCCATGGGTTCCGGTATTGGCGTACACGCTGGCGACGGCGATCAGCGCTTCCCGCATCACCGAGGCGGCCCACTTCCCGTCCGATGTGTGGCTTGGCGCCTCTCTCGGTTACACCATCGCGAAGTACCAGACGTTGAAGCCGCGTTGACCACTTGTGGTGGGGTGGACGCCCGCTTGTCGCTCGGACGGGGTTTGTGGTGGCGCTCAGGCGGGTTTGGGTCGCCACGCTAGCCATGCCAGCGTGGCGGCCAGAAGGGTCATGACCAGGGGAAAGATCGGGTTGTACAGGGGCATGGTGAAACACAGGTAGGCTCCCAGGCCCACGGTGCAGGTGATGATGATGGCACCGTAGGAGGTCCAGCGCGGGATGAGGATGAGCAAGGCCCCGAGCGTGTCCGCGGCTCCGGAGGCGTAGCGGAACCATTGTCCCCAGCCGATGGCGGCGAAGAATGGAATCGTGCCCATGGTTCCGGTCAGCTTTTCGATGCCGATGCCGAGGAAGATTAAGCCCAAAAGGACTCTGAGAATCCAGGTTAGGATTTGGCGGGGTTTGCCCGTCGATTGTGAATCCATGTCCCCCTCCTTAAAGGAAAACATCCGAACCCGAAGATAAGACTTGGGGCATCTGGCTATTGCTTCGGGGCAAGGACTAGCCTATCCCGTTTCCGAATGACCTCAGCTGCTTCCGCATGGTCACCAAGGATATTTAGTGCTCCGGCGCATTCCGCAAGGATCTGCGTATGAAGGCCAACGAAATCTGGCGGGAGCCCGTCAACCAGGGATGCCGCTTTGCGTGCGTATTCCTCTGCTGCGCCACGGTCTCCCGAATTCAATGCAGCTCCGATTGCATACCACGAGGCCTTTGCTTGTTGTATTTTGTATTGGGATTGGCCCGCTTTTTGGAGTTCGTTGTTAAGCGCCTCGGAGCGTTCGAAGCTCGCCAACGCGTTTGACCACTGCCCCATATCCTCCTGAACAGCTCCTCGCACGAAAAGAGCGTTCGCAAGGTCGCCTTTGAATCTGTCGCCTTCCGTGTCCTTCATCGGATCCAGGATCGCCACGGCGTCATCTGAGTACTTCAGGGCGAGTGTCCGGTTCATGCGCCTGGCAGTTATCAGACTCTCAGACGTCTTGGCGTTGCCTGTGAGGCCCTTGCCGCGATTTGCCAGATCTGGTGCCGTGATTTGTTTAGCGTTCTCATACGCTTCTTCGCTGAGCGAAAAAGCCGCGTCCAAATCCCCCACATCTGTGTAAATTTCAGATGCGGTCAATAAGAAGTCCGCTAGGTTTAGCCTGTCTTGTTGAGATGAAGGGACGCTGCCCTCCTGCGTGAGGTTACTCTTTGCGAGCGCAACAGCCTTGCCGATAAGTTCCTTTGCTTCTTCAGAGTGCTGTTGGAGAAGTGCGATTTCTGCAGCCCCTGAAAATGCCACGGCCTCGTTATTCAAAGCATTAGGCTTGTGCTGCCTGAAGGAAACCTCCCAAAGCGGCGCAGCTTCAAGCAGGTCTTCCTTCGCTTCAGAAAGTCTCCCCTGGAACTTGAGGGCCCCCGAGGCGTTGATCAGCGAGGCAGCTTGCATGTCGACGACCTTCGCCTGCGTAGCATCGTCGATCAGTTCCTTGAATATCGATTCGGCTTCGAGAGGGTGACCATGGACTGTGAGGAAGATTCCGTATTCGTTAGAAATTATGACTGCGTTCGGCACCAGTCGGTGGGCCACCCCTAACTGCTCCCCGTACGTTTTGGCATCGAATTCTAGTTCGGCAAGCTTGGCTCGAAAATAATGGGCCGCCGCCGCCGTCGCCACCTCTTGGTCATTCTGTTTTAGCGCCTCGTCGAGGGCCGCCGAGGCCTGCGTCAAGTCTCCTTGAGCGAGATATGACGAGGCTTTCTGGATGAGCAGCTGGGATAGGCCGGCGGACGAGAGCAACGCCTGTAGCCCGTCGTATTTCTGCCTCCATTCCTCGGCTTGCCTCCTCGCTTGGTCGGCCGAGAGCCTTGTTTTCGTCAATTCGCGATTCAGGCCCTCGAGTGCTTTTGCCGGGATCCCTGGGCAATTCACGACAGTCAGATTTCCCGCTACGTTAGCGGCATTGATCGCGCAGTCGCGTGCCTCCGATTTCTGGCTTATGGTCCCGGACTGGATCGAGACTCCGTTCTGTAATAGGAACGAGGCACCCAATGCCAACATGCCGACGAGGTTCACTTCTTCGCCGCTTTCGGGTCGGCGCAAGGCTCTAATTTTTGAGTAACTGTCCCGCCTACCCCGGCCGCATTCTGTGAGCCTTGCTGGGTTATGTCTCCGGTGGTTATTGTTGTTTGCGCCCCGCCACTTGACGAGGAGTGAGCCAGGACTCCGACCACGATGATCGCAATGAGGCTAATTGCGATGAGAATTAGTTCTGGCTTTGCTTTAGACATCCGGTAGCGGATCAGGCCGACAATTAGGTAAATAACCGCAAAGCTCCAAGGCCAGATGCCCATGGATACAAGCGGCAGAAGTCGTTCAAGCCCAGAGGACATTTCCTACCTCCGAAACGCGCGTTATTGGGAGCTTCAGCACATTCTAGCCCCAAGATGGGTTGCAAAATCGAAAATCGTTGACGCGTGATCAGGTTCTGGGTAGGCGGGACTGCGGGCCCTTGTCTTCCATTCGAAAAAGGAGCCCTGTCCCGGGCCGAGCCCTCGGCCTACTGTGCGAAAAGGCCCGTGGCTAAAGCCAACCATCTTGGGAGGCTACATTCAGGAGCCTGAAGGCTCCTGCTCCCTCCGACGGAGATCGCATTTGTGAGGCGGCGGTCCGGGTCTCCATCTCGCACTGGAACTATGTGCCCCATGTCCCTCGCGAGGGACATGGGGCACACACCTTAGGGTCTCCAATGGGCTTGATCGATTCCGCGTTCGGTTTTTGTCCCTCTTATTGGCCGGCTGCCGTGACGGTCAGGTTGAAGGTTGAAGTCGTGGTGAAAGTACCGTAGGGCTGGACGATCATGGTCCCGGTCACCGTAACTGGATAGGTGCCCGCTGCCGTTCCTGGACTGGTGATGTTGTATTTTCCGCCGCTGCTGCTGCCGCCGCTGCTGCCGCAGCCGCCGAGACTCAAGAGGAAGACGAGCATCACGAGTGCCGCCAGCGAAGAGAGAACCCGGCGCCAGCGGCGGCGGAAGCCGATGGCCAATAGTCCAGCCAATGCCAGCGTGCCGAATGGACGCCATGGTTTCAGCGGAGGCTTAACAGCCGCCTGCGAAAGCGTTGGCCCGTTGGTGTAGATGCTGAACGAAGACGAACCCGAGAGAATGCCGGTGGTTTCGTTGTACGTGGGGTCGAACGATCCGGGCGTAAAGACGCACGTTGCCCCGGCCGGCAAACCGGTGCAGGAGAGATTGACCCACCAGTAGTAAAAGTTGGTGAAGGTAGGACTGGTTGCGAACGAAATCTGATTCGCAGAAGTGTTTTGTCCTGCTGTTACCGTGGCCGACGGAGATGCCAGCGAAAGCGTCATGGCGATGATGGAGACTTCAGTGGCCATCGATGCGGAGCCAACATAATTTGCGTCGCCCGCGTAGCTTGCCGTGATGTAGTGGGAGCCCGCGCTCAGGTTGCTTACGGTGAATTGAGTCTGCGCTTCCCCATTCAACGGCGTGCCGATGGGCGCTGTGCCGATGGTTGCGCCCGAGCCATTGTTTGCCGAGGCGTCAGTGAATGTCACGGTACCGGTAGGTGCGGGGCCGAAGTCCCCGAGGATGGTTGCCATCAGCGTGATCGGGCTGCCGGAATATGTCCAGCCATAGCTGCCGTTGACGGTGGTGGCGGTGGGGACCTTGGTACCGACATTAATATCCACCGCGCCGGAAGAGTTGGTGAGGTCGTTGGCATCGCCGTCATATTGCGCAACGATGGGGTGCAGGCCGGTGGTGGTGAAGGTGACGGGGAGCGTTCCGGCACTGTTCGCCAGGGTCACCGTACCGAGTTTTGTTGCCGGGCTGGTGCTGTTGTCGTAAATGTCCACGTTGCCGGTGACGGGGACCCCGGGTAAGTAGAGCCCGCCGTTGGACTCGTAGAGGGGCAGCACACCTACTGTCATGGTGACTGCGGTATTGACCGCCGGATTGTTGTAACTGGGGGTAAGCGAGACCACCACCTGGCTTTTGGTTACGACAACGGTTGTGGGCGCAGAGACGCTGGCTTGAAAGCTTGCGCTTGCCGCCGGCGAGGCTGCGATGATGTGGTGGGTACCCGCTCCCAGAGCGGTTTGAGCGCAACACGCGAGGCTCGCCGCCGCGCCGCTGGTTGCAAAGGCGAAGCCCTCGCCAGAGGGTGGAAGGGCCGCGGTTCCCAGCGTGGTGGCGCCTTCAGAAAATGTGTATGTGCCTGGAACGGGATAACCGGTTCCGCTGTTGTTGCCGGACGCAGCGGCCATGAGCGTGACCGGCGAACCGTAGGGCACCGAGCCGGTGACGCTGCTGGAGGCTTGCGTGGTGGTGGGCTCGGCGGTGACGGTGAAGGCTACTGCGCTGGAGTTGGCCGCGGCAAAGTTGGTGTCGCCGCCGTAGTGCGCGGTCAGGTTATAACTACCGCCCGGCAACTCGACGCCCGCTGCCGCGCCGAATGTTATGGTCGCAGCTCCCGACGCGCCCAGCGTAATGCGATTCACGCCTTGCGAGCCTGCCATGAGCACCACGTCGCCCGTGGGTGTTGTGGATCCGCTGCCGGTTACGGTTGCAGTTACTGTTACAGGATCGCCATGCATGATGCTGGTGACGCCGCCGGTACTTAGCGTGACGGTGGCAGCGCCGCTGCCGGTGGGCGCAAGCCAGTTGGTGACCAGCTTGTTCACATCGACGCTCCCGAGCCCGGTGGCCAGGTCGTAGCCGGGTGTCGCCTCATAGCCCGCCAGGTCGGCGCCGCCTCCGGGACAATACTCGAAGATGATTTCGTCGATGCAGTTGTCGGGAACATTGGTGTCGCCCACTTTGATGTCGTGGAAGGGCGAGTTCGATCCCGCTGCCAGGCGGTAGTACGCGGGGTTGGGATTACCCGCGCCACCCACTTCGTTGTTCTGCTGATTCACCAGCGCCTGAATGCCGGCCCAGGTGGGCGAAGACAGCGAAGTGCCGATCAGCCCCACGGCATAACCCTGCGAGCATTCTCCACCCGCATCGGCTTCGCACACCATGTAAGCCAGATTGTCTCCCGCCAGAAGCGAGACATCCGGTGTGTCGCGCGCTCCATCCGCTGGAACGCCAGGACCGGTCTGCCACGCGGGTTTGGTGAAGTTGATGGAGACACCTCCGCCGCCGGCGAGCGGCCTGCCATCTTCTGGATTCTCGTAGTCATTCCAGGTGGTCTCCGGGATGTAAGCCGTTGCGGTGTAGTTGGGCGGCGGAAAGTAAACGTTCGGGTCGGGCATGATGAACTCAGTGCCGCCCACGGAGACATTCCATGGCGAATCGCCGATGGCGTTTACACCGTAGCCTGCGCTCAGGCCGGAACCTCCGCATCCGTCACCGCCGTAGTCGCCCGCGGAAACAAAATGGCTGATGCCCTCGGCTGCGCCCTGCTCGTAGGCTGCTTTGTACAGTGCCACGGAGTTGGGCTCAAAGGTACTGATCAGAATCTCGCACCCTCCGTAGCTTAGCGAGGTGATAGGCGAGATGTCGTTATCGACCGCGTATGCCGTGGAAAGGTCGATGCCCTGGTTGAACTCGGTACTGGCTGTCACGATCACATTCAGCGTTGCAGCGGGCGCCAGTGCGCCGGCGTACTCCACGTCGGCAATGGCTTCTGTTTCTTCACCACCAAGCGCGCCTGGGTCAGAACCGTTGACAATCACGTTCACTGTGGCTGCGGGAAGCCCGGTGATCTTGCGAAAGTCGGTCACATCCTGGAGAACAATATTGCTCTCCTCGATCAGCGCGATCGACTGTCCCTGCCCCAGGGTGTTGGCTTTCGCGAGCGGCGTGGCATCGTAGATTGCGCTTAGATCGGCGGGGCCGGTGAGTGCCTGCTTCTGGATTTCGATCTGAGGATTCGCCGCTGTGTGGTACATGTGGTACTGAGGAGTGAACTGGGTGAATGAGTTCAGGCTCGCGACTCCGCTGACCGCAGGCGCCAGCGCACCGGGAATGCTGGCCGGTTTGGCGTTGGCAAAATGTGCCTTGCCATTCACGTGATAGCTATGCATCTCAGTCTGGAATGCTGACTCCACCTGGGCGCTTGTTCCGGTGAAGAGAATGAATTGGCGTCCGTTCGAAGGTGTTTCAACGGCGAAGCCCTGCGCTTGCAACCAGCCGGTGATCTTCGCAAGATCGTTCGCGCTAGGGCCAAAGCGCTCACCGAATTGTGTGGGCGTCAGCCACTGGTGATACTGCGGCGAACCCGGGTTCTGCTGTTGCTGAAGCAATTGATTAAGGTCTGCTTCCTGAGCGACGCTGCGCTGAGTGAGCAAAACCATGCGATGAAAGACCTGCGTGCCGGCCACCCTTCCCACGTCGTTTTGTTTCGTGGCCAGTGGATGCACGCCGTTGGTGACGGTGCGCTGTGCGGCGACAATCGGGGAGACCAGGCGGTCCGCAGTTTCGCTTTGCGAGAAACCAAGTACAGAGCAAAACAAAATGACGGCGGCCACAGAACAAATTCGATAATTGCTGAGCTGCATATTCGTCTCCAGCGAAACGGGGGGTGGATTTGTGGGTTGGCTGACGGTGCTATCGCGAGGTTTGCGTTTTAGCGTGATTCCGCAGGATCGGCCGCACTCTGGTTTTGAGGCACGGAATCCTGCAAAACCGCGCCTGACGCCGGCTTGCTTCGTGGACCCTGCGTCCTTCATTCCGTGGCCTCTATTTCTTGAACGGCCGAGTTTTGTTTGAATGCGGAAACGGCCCCATTCTACGTCCATGCCGCGGGTTCCTCAAATGCGGTACCCGTATTAAAGGGACGGGCTGCCCGAATCGGAACTGGAAGATCGTTTCTAACTCTACTATTCTGTTGGTTTTGGAGGCGGGTGGCCGATGTCTCAATCTCTGATTGAAATTGGGGACCCGCAGTTTTGGGAGGACGGGCCTGGGCCGCCAACAACAACTCACTACACCAAAGCAAAGATTCGGACCGGAGCGCGCCGCGATGATCTGCGGGATCACAGCCCTCAAAGCCGAGACCTGGGGCACCCGGCAGCTAACCTCGCAATCCAGACCCTGTTCTGTAAATTTTCTTTAGAACCGAGGAAGCGCGATGACGCAATAAGCGGTAGTGTTCAATAAGAAGGGGAGGCAACAATGCTCAACGAAGAACTCGAGGCCAGAATCAACAAGGCATTCCCGGTGTTTTCGTATGGCGATGCACACATGAATAGGGTACTCGGCTTGGATAGCGTCTGGATCGATCGAAATGAGATCAAACGTATGGAGGAAACGATCGATCTTCTATCGCGCAACCTGCTGCAATTCCTGAATATAGAGTTTCCACGTAAAGGGATGAGTAAAGGGATTGATTGGTGCCGGACTATTTGCGACCTCAAGATGAAATCGGTTCGAGAGGGACTTGAGCGAGTAAAAAAGATATGGAAGCCGTAGCAGAAGATAAACCGTTGGTCGAAACGAACCTCAGTCCTATGGCTCTCCTGTTTTGAATCCGATCACTCTCAGTTCAGTCTTGAAATTGTATTTCACTCCAGCGTGGTTTCTGCTCGCGGTCTCGTGAAGAACTTCGGAGAATACGCCGGATCCCGGTTTCTGCTTGCAACTGCCCCCAATTATTTCAATGGAGAAGTCCTTTGTCAGACCTGCCAGAATGGGGCCATCGCACATTAGCTGATCAAAATCCAGCATCTTTCCGGCGCTATCGTAAAAGACGACCACTACACCAACTTCGGAGACTGAGACCGGGAGCTTGTTGATAAGCCTGATTCTATAATCCCCAAGTCTGTAATAAGTTTCGTAGCGGAAGTCTGTCGCAATAACCCCATCTTCAGTCCTCGTTCCCAAGCCATCGAGTATGGACGGCGAGGCATTAGGACGCGGCGGAGCCGATTGGAGAGGTGCCAACGTTGCAGGGTGTGCCTCAAGCATCCGCTCCAAGTAGGCGGACGGCACAGCCAGATTCAGGTTTTGGCCTTCTTTGAAGGTCGCCACAGCGACGCCAATGACCTCTCCGGCTGCGTCTAGTACTGGCCCACCGCTGCTCCCAGGGGAGATCGGCGCAGTCATTTGAAGTAGGGAGTCTGTTCCATTCGCTCTGATCCCGCTGATTATGCCTTCTGAAAAGGTTCCCTCAAGGCCGAGAGGATTGCCGATTACAAAGACATTGTCCCCTACTGCTGGAGCAGGCCCACTTCCCAAAACCAGTGACGGAGCTTTTCCAGACACCTTCAATAGAGCCAAATCAGCATGAGCATCAACTGCAATGGTGCCCAAGATCTGAAACGTCTGTTTCTGCCCCACTAGTTTTGCAGACCCGCTTCCAGCGCCCTGAATGACGTGGGCGTTAGTGGCAACGACGTCGTCTGAAACGAAGAATCCGCTGCCAAGGCACAGCGGCTGACCATTTGAGTCGTTCATCGCCAGCAGAACAACCGACCTAAATCCCCTCTGCGCCAATTCCCGAGGAGATTCCGCAACACATACCGCCGCGAGCGCAAACAACGAAAGCGCCAGTCCGTGCAGCCTCAATCTAGCCACCTTAAGTCAAGGCTTCCGGTCTCCTCACAACTCACAGCCGCGCTCCGCAAGCGCGATCCCGGCCGCCAGAGCCGCAGCGTCGGATGCATCCCCCAGCACCTTATTCTCGCTGGGCTGGTAGACCACGCCGATCCCGTAGGGATAGGCCCCGGCAAACTCGCCCAATGCCTTAGAGATGCTGTCCGAATCGCCCTGAGCCCGTAAGAAGGCAGTCTGGGCGTTCTGGATTTCTCGCGCCGATATCTGCTGGGCGTTGCTAACGGGTTGGCTGTCCTGTCCTTTTGACATATTGTTTCCTCTCTGAATAGGGAAGTTAGTTTCCGGCTGACTCCGTCTTCATAATATTCCGAAAGAATGGGCCAAACGATGATCGAGCCAATCAAAGCATTCCAGCTCCAACATGTCCCGCAACTCAGCACCTCGCCGATGGGGTATCAGCCTGCATCCACTGTAATGCCAGAAACATCTGAGATCTTGTGCATAACAAGGACGAAAACGGTGGGTGGCCCAGATCTTAATTTTTCATTGAAATTAGGCGTCCGGAGACTACATGACCTTGTTTCTCAGGAGTGTCTGCCATTGTCGTGCCGCCGTCGGAAATCGGCGGGACCAGGCTCTTCATCCGCTTGAGCTTCAATCAAATCGGCCCGCTCCGACACTTCGGTTGGCTGTTGCATGATGATGTCAAGCGCGGCCAGGAAGCCGAAGATGACGGTGAAGAAGTCGATGGTCAACGCCGTGATGTAGGCTGCGGCGCTGGATGGGAGACCTGCCAAAATGTAGCCAAGCATTGCCAGGGTGACAGCGGAACCGAGCACAACGAAGACCGCGAATATTGGGAGCGGCGGTCCTTCGCCGGTCACCTTGCGGCGGCGGTACGGATAGGTGACCTGAAGAGACAGCATCGGAAGCCCGAAAAGAACGCTGGAGGCTCGCCAATTCCACGTTTCCGGAATGCCGTAGAGCGCCAATATCGCGGGCAACAGTGCGGCCGCCGTCAATACGAAGATGTACGTCATGACCGTTTTTGCAAGGTACCTGTCAAGCAGGGACAACCTCGCTCCGGCGGCCTGCCGGACAACGAACAAGAGCGCGGAGAACCCCGCGAAGGTGATCATGAGGCCAGCCAATGTGTACAGAAGGGTTGCACCTTTGACTTCCATGCTTTGCTCCAGCGAAGAACCAAGGTCGTTTTGGCGCGTCCTTGATCTTACGATAAATCCACCGGAAGACCATCGTTTTTTTGAAGCCTTGCGTAGCGGATGATGCGCCTCGCGCATAAGCCTATGAGCCAAACCGCGGCGGCGAGAAAAACCGTGGTACTGATGCGCATCCAAAGCAATCCACCGACCAGTGGCTTTGCTGTATACGCGCGAATGCCGTAGACCAGCGCGCCGCCCGCTGCCAGGCTCAGAGTATGCAGCGCGCTCCATCCGGCTTGTTGCGAAACCCACGCGACCAGAGCGAGGAAGAACGCGTCGATTGCCAGCATTGCACCCACCGCAGCCCAACCCCACTTCGGTTGTGTATGCATAGCGCCCGTGCCCAGCACGAACGCAACAGCTCCTGTAATCCATGGGCTCGGCACCCTGCCGCCGGCCATGCGCGATCCCCGCGCCGGAATCAGAAATGCACACACAATCAGCAACACGCTCAGCACTGCCGCACTGAGAAGCTGTGCATGGGATGCAACGAACTGGTTCTGCTTAAACCCGATGGCGAAGTTTGCGGCTGAACCAATCACGTACACCAGAGCGACGACCGAATCACCAACGCGTCCCAGCCACGGCGTTTCAGCCTCGGCAGGGAAAAGCGCCTCCACAAGTGCAATTGAAACGCCCATGCTCCAGAACGTGTGGAGGTTGAACATGAACAACGTCCACCAGCCTCCGATGCCTAACGCCGGAATATAGGCGGGGGCGAGCAGGTGCCAGTGCTTATTCATATAGTCAGGATTGAAGAGCGACTGCGACACCAGGCCTTCGCCGATTAACGCGAAGGCCGTGCCCAGCATCAGCATCGTCGGCCAGCCGCGACCCGTTCGCCGCGCTGTCTCGCGAATCAATACCGCAGCGCCGCCGTATGCCGGCGCCAATACGATAAGTGCCCCCAGCATCTTCAGAGGCAGATCTCCCAGCAGATATTCGGCCACCAGCGGGGCCACGAAGAACAGCGTAATTATTGCGCAGATATTTCTCCTGGGCGGGACCATCGTTCTCTCCTTGCTCAAGTGGAATGGGTCCGCGTTTCGCAGACCCATCTCCGCTACGACGCAATCACACGATATGCCGTGTGGTCCTTGCTGAACCTTATCTCGGTTTCGCCGAAGCCTGCACACCGCAGTCGTTCCGTCAACTCTTCCAGGTGAAATGGATAGTAGACGATTGGGTACGATCGGATGGATGCTTCTCCGCCAGCCTCGAAGACGAGAAGCACTTCAGTGATATGAGGGTCGTCGAAGCTTTCAGGAAAGGTCCATACGTAGATGGGAAGGCATCGCTGCCCGCCCCGTTCTCTCCATTGAAAGAGCGTGAATCTCGTTTTCTCTTTTCGAAGCTGCTCCCAGTCGCGTAATTCAATGACAAGCTTGCCATGCTCTTTGAGGACTTGCCGCATTCCCCGGAGAGATTGCACCATTTCTTCCTTGTCGCGGACGTGGCCAATTGAATTGCCGAGGCAGAAAATCAGGTCAAAGTTGTTGGTGAAATGGCCAGGCAGATTGGCCCATACGCAGCATTCCAGAGGAAGGTTGATGTTGACCTGCCGGGCAGCGAGGATCGCCCGATCGACCATTCCCTGGCTGCCATCGGAGCCGCTAACTTCATATCCGAGTTTGGCAAGCGCTATCGCGAATGTCCCGGTCCCACAAGAACAATCAAGGATGCTTGCTTTCGGATCAGTGAGTGCAAGAACATCGCCGTTGTCATCGAGCGCCATCCTACCGGATAACGTATGGTCTGAATAGAGCCAGTGGTAATCGGTGGAAAGCGTGTCGTATTGCTGGGCTGTTGTCATCGTGCGCTCCTGACTCTCGGAGCCGCCCACGGAATGGAGCGGCTCGCGGTAATCATCCGTGCCGCAGGCAGGCTTGAAGCGCCTGATTAAAGAAGGACCGATACTCAGGTTTGGGCCTGGTCGCCCTGAGCCTTGCGGCCTTCTCATCATCCGGCCAATGGCTCTCGTCGTTATGCAGCCGTTGGTAACCCTCGAGAATTTCCGGATCTCCCTGCGTGAACTCGTCGCCCAGTCGCATCCAGCGTGCGACGAGCGCCCGGCCTTCGGCACTGTCTGGCGGCACCTCGCGATCGAGCGCGCTCTGAATATCGGCGAACAAAGCCTTCCATCGCGCGCCGATCTCCGCGTATTGTTCAGGCGTCAAGGCTGCCCGCCGCTCCCGAAGCGCCTCAACGGCCTTCGGACTGTAGTACTTCTCTGTCCAGTCTGTGGCTTCTTGCATTTCAATCTCCTTCAAGATGGTCTGGTAGAGGAGCCACTCGGATTCCGCAGGGTCCTGTGCGCGCCGTTGTGCATGTTCAATGGCCCGCAGGATGCGATCGAGGCCGTCGCGCCGCTCACCGAGCGTGGACCGCTGCCGCGCAAGCGTGACCGTGAGCGGTTCTGCGCCACGGCCAGCTGGGGTGTTGAGCAGTGCGGCGATCTCGCGCAACGAAAGGCCCAGGTACCGCAGCACCAAAATCCGCTCGAGGCGGCCGAGATCCTGGTGGCAGTAGAGCCGATAGCCTGCCTCCGAACGATGCGCGGGCGACAGCAGCTTGAGCCGGTCGTAGTGATGCAATGCGCGTACAGTAACGCCGGCAAGTTTTGCGAACTCCTTGATGCGGAAGGTGCTCATGGGTCTCACCTAAGACATGTTTGACCATGACGTAAGGGCAGGGTCAAGCACCTTTCGAAGAAAGTATTGAAAAGCCGGATTTGCGACTGGAATTCTGTGGCCCTGCAGCCGGGCTGGAGGGGCTCTTAAAATGCGCTTCCGCTGCGGCGGACTGCGCCCTATTTGCCGGCTACCGAGCTTCGAGGTTGCTTTTGCGCCTGCGGTCCCTGTGCAATCATGCGGTCCCAGGTGGGCTGGAGCTGAAGTGGGTCGCGGATGCTGTTGAGAAACATGAGCCGGGTGTCTCCGGAAAGAGGAACGTTGGCGAACTGGTGGAAGTTCGCGGGCAACGGTGGACCGCCAGGAGTTCCGGCCGGAGGAATTGCGCCCGGGAGTTCAAAAGCATACATGCTGCCGCCTGCCAGAACCTCATGCGGAAAGCGCAGAAGCCATAGACAGTTGTGACTGTCCTCAATCATGTTGGCGGAGACAATGGCCCACTGGCCTCCATCTGCCGGCACAGCTTCCTGACAATTCCAGAATCGCCCTTGAGGGACATACACCGAAGGCTCAGAAAACCCATACTCGTCGATCAAAACGCGGGTCAAGCCACGTTGACGAACGAAATTCTCCACATCGAATAGGCCCTGGTTCCAGTCGAGATTGGAATCGCTCACCAAATCGTAGGCGGGATGGCCGCCGCTCAATGAGTTCAAGAATGGAAGGTAATAGGGATAGGCGCGCACGGCCGTTGCAACTGACGCCAGCGCCAATGCAACCGTGAGCCAGACACCGGCGCGGGCAGCAGGCCAACCGGAGCGTCGAAGCAAGTCCAGAGAGCGCGGAAGTGGCGCGAGCAAGAGCACCAGCAGTGCCAGGGGAACCGAGAAGTGGCGGATGCTGAACTGGAATCGGCTGAGGATACATGCGCCGCTGTAGATGACAAGGAAAACCCACACGGCTCGCCAATGCAACTCCATCCCTTCAGGAATGACGGCCAGGCGTGCGGGACGGAACTTTGCAATCAGGGCAACGATCAGCGCGAGAACGAGCAGCAGGAGAAATGCTAATGGGGACTTGAGCAGGAACAAGACCGGAAAGAAGAACCATACCCCATGCGGGTACCAGTGCCCCAGGATGAAAGAAGTTGGCTTCCCGGTAAAGACGAACATTGCCAGGCCGCGCAGGTAGATCCAGGGTGGCATAAGCAATCTGCGCAGGAGCAGGGCAGCCATGTTGTGTCCCAGAGGAGCCAGCGAGTCGGATGGCTCGTTCCAGGAGAGGACAAAGTAGACGGCATAAACGACCAGCGCAGCCAACACGATGCCCTTGGCGAGACTACGCAGGCGCAAACGACGCCATGCCCGAAGCTCCGCCTTGTCTGCAGGCTGTTCAGACGCCGGACGCCAGCGGAGGCTGAGAATGAATGCAGCGAAACAGAAGAACAGAAGTCCCGCGGAAAACTTGGAAAGGAGTGCCGCACCAAAGGCGAGGCCGAATCTCAGGATCGTCCCACGCGATGGAGAGCGCCACATGTCGGCAAATGTCCACAACGTGAGCAGGAAGAATAATGTGATTGCGATGTCGGTGAGGACTAAAGGACCAAACGCGAGCATGACGGGCATGGTGGCGTAAGCGCAAAGACAGAGCAATCCGCCCCACTGATCACCCAGGCGCGAGCCATAGAGAAAGAGAACGATCCCCACAAGAAGCGTCAAGAACAGCATGGGTATGCGAGCCCAGAAGACCGTCGCGATGGGGTCATTCCAGCGCGTGATGAGCCAGTGGCCGAAGACCCATTCGCCGAGCATCTGCTTGAACAGGCCACTGCCGCTGAACGTCCACGCTTCCCGGGAATAGTCGGCGCGGACGCCGCGAATGACGAGTGGCACCGCAGCCAGCGCCTTGGCCAGCGGAGGGTGTTCCTCGTTCATCCGCATGTCCAGCTTCTGCAGATAGCTGACACCCGCGCCGATGTGCGCCACTTCATCAATGGTGACGGATTCGCGTTGCGCAGCCCCACCCGCAAGCAGAGCCATAAGGGCAAGGAGCAGAATCACTCCGGCTGGAACAATGCTTGATGACAGTGTTTTCATGGCGTCCCTCCGATCACAGAATGATTGTTAAGAGAAGGATTCTAAACCAGCTTCGCTGAGACCCGATGTGACGTCAACCGATTCATGGGGTTTTATTCAACAGGCTTTAGACCCGGCTGTGGCCTAGGTTCCTTAGCTTTGGTATGAGCTACAGTCTCGACCATGGTCTGAATGGCCGAAACGATTGTTTCGGGCTGGTCGATGGGGACCATGTGAGAGCTGTTCCAGGCGACCACCTGACGGCTTCGGCGGGAAAGCGAGAGCAATTTAGCCTGCAATTCGGCATAACCTGGCGAATCGTTTTCAGTGCGAATCACGGTGAGCGGGATATCGCCGAATGGATACGGGTGACTTCCGGTTGCATGGTCGATTTGAGCGAAGCAGTCCGCAGCCATCGCTTGATTGGGGCGCACGGGATGCTGCGCAAGCGCCCACTTGTGCAACTCCTGATCTTGTTGCGGCAATTTGACGAAGTTCACGTCGTCTTCAAATCCAAACACGAGGGGAGTTTGAGCAAGGAGCACTGGTCCGCCAGCATTTTGAAGTGAAGTTGACGGACTTGCAGGATGTGCCCGGGGCGCCGTGTTATCGGGAAGAAACGCGTGATCCACAATCACGATGCCTGCAATTTCTTCAGGATAGCGCGCGGCATAAAGGCGTTCCCATAGAGCGCCGACGGAAAAGCCCACCAGGATATAAGGACGATCGACCGAAGCATGCGTAATGACGCGACGAATCTCGGCGACACGATCGTCGCACGTTGGCAACGATTGCGGAGAGACACTGGAATGGAGCACGTGCGCTGCGTTCTGGAAGGGATCGCTCCATGCGGTTCCTGAAGGATAGAAGGTGCAGACGCGGGTGAATTTCGAAACCGAGGACTGAACCAAATCCCAATCGAAGGAGAAGGCTGCGCCAACGATCATTACCGTTGGGCTTCCGCTGCCGGAGCAGCAGACATGAACACGATAACCGCCGATGTCGAGAAGAGTCCCGGGGGGTGGCGGGTGGGACGGAGTGGATTGTTGCGCGTGTGAGGTGGCGGCGATGCAGAGAAAGAAAGCCACGCAGAGAATTTTGCGCCACGCTGCAATGACACTGGCGGCGGGTTTGCTGATCGTGATGCGCCGAGGTTGCTTCGAAACAGGGATTCAAGCTGCGCATAGAATCTGCTGAAAACCGCTCTCGCTTTCCGGCCCGGTTAATGGGCAATATCGATTTCCGCGGATGCGTTGACCAAGAGCCTTTCGGCACCGTCGCTTGAAAGCACGATGTTGGAGAGCACCGTGCCGTCGCGAATGAGTATCGCCGCGGGAAAGACGTCGTTATGAAATTCGCTCAGGACTGAGTCCGGCACGATAAGGATCGACACCTTCTTTGGCAAGCTTCGCTGCCAAGAGCGCAGACCCTCAAGTACGGCGGTTGACCGAATATCTTCGCGCCCGGTATTTGCGTGCCAGCTGGTGATGGCATAGATGGACTGTTGCGGCATAAATCTTGCCAGATTGCCCGCGATTTCCGGCGTGCTTGGCGACCACAGAGTAAACGGAACCAACAATACCGTGCCGTGCCTTAGCGGAAGAAGCCTGGGGACGAGGGTGCTGGCCTGCAGCGCATAGCCATGCAACGATGGCAGAGGCGCACTCTTGCCCACCATCCGCTGGCGTTCGAGCGCGGCTTGCATCGGCGACCAATCCGCTGTGCCGTTCCAGTTTGGCTGCTGGAGGATGGCAGCAAGATCCGCCAGGCTGTTCGGATTGCTCGAGGTATCTGGAAGGGCTGCGCATCGCACTGCGTCAACAAAGAGTGTGGCAGAGGACACGGTGCCATTTTGGCCTTCAAGAGGCTTTCCGTTACGCAGCAGCGGAAGTGTTGCGGCATTTTGCGCAGCACAAAGCTTGAGAGCGAGAGAGTTCAGGTAGACGCTTGCGCCCTCCGTGTTGTCGATGACCTGGTCGACGGCCGCATGAATGGAAGCATCGTAGAGGTAATCGCGAAGCAGCGAGTCTACCTGGGCTTCGGCGGACTCGGGCTCTTTGAGGCCGAGGAATGCGCGAACAAGCAGCACGAGAGCCTGCTCTCTTTTGGGCGGTTGGGGAAGCGCAAGATAGTCGACCAAGGCTGCACGCGCGGGCTCAAACTGCTGGCCGAAGATGCAAAGCTGGCCCAGGGAGAACAGCTCTTTGGCGTCGGCGGCAAATGCTGAGAGGTTGGAAGAAAGCGCGAGGCAGTCGCGAGAGGCTTGAGCGATCCCGATGCCTAGGGCAAACTTGTCAGCATCGGTGAGGTCGTTTGCCTGGTTCCGTGTCTCGGTATACGGCGCAAGAGCCGCCTTGTAGGCTTCAGTTGGAGAGAGTTGTGTGGGGCTCTGTTGGCCGGAAAGGCGATGGACGCCGATTAGAAGGAAACAGCCGACGTACACAGCGAGATTTCGGATTGCCTTATTCCAATAAGGCCAGTTCCGGACCGGCGGCGTAAGCCTGCGATGAGTTTGCATTATTGAAGATAGACGATTTGGCGCTTCGACTGTAAGCACCACATGCAGTGGGGCAGACATTCGCGGTTCGCGCGCAAGGACTGTATTGCGGCAGATTCGAGCCGGTTTGGGCATACTGATGGAATGAGTTTTCGTTGCGTTGTTTCCCTTCTGTTTCTGGTCGTGGCTGGCGCTGCTGTCGCGGCGCAGGCGAATCCGCAGACTGATGCTGCAATCGACGAAGCCGAGCTGGTGCGGCGGACGCAGCAGATCTATGACGCGATTCCGCCGGGCGATCACGCGCCGGCGAGGTCCTATTACGCCGAAGACGCGATGGTGTACGACGAGAAGGGCCGCGCGATGAACAAGAAGGCCGTCCTGGACGATCTGCAGCCGATGCCGGCGGGGTATAGCGGCGTAATCAAAGTGGTGCATCCGCACACAACGTTTGCGCCGGGCGTGGCCGTGCTGGCCTACGACTGCGATGAGACGGAAACGATCTTCGGCCAGGAGTTGCGCGCACGGTACCACTCGGTGGATACGTGGCTTTACCGCGAGGGGAAGTGGCAGATTGCGGCAAGCCAGACGATGCGCTACTACGAGGACCCGGCGGTGGGCGCAACGGATGCCGCGCACCTGGACGACTTTACAGGCGTGTATGAGCTTGCCCCGGGGACTCGGCGGATTGTTGCGCGCGAGGGGAACGACATTTATGTGCAGCGCGGAACGGGAGCGAAGGTGAAGCTGGTCCCGGAGTCCGGCGACCTGTTCTTCCGTGCCGGGGTGGAGGGCCGCATGCTGTTTCACAGGAATGCGGCCGGTAAGGTGAATGCGCTGTACGACCGGCGCAACAACGAAGATGTAGTTTGGCGCAAGTTGCCTTAGGCTGGATCTTCGGCATTCTGATCGGGCGTTAAGTGCTCAAGGATGTAGGAGCGGACGTCAGGCGGCCAGGCTTCGATGCACTGATTCAGTCTGTCCAGATCTCGCCGGTAAAGTGCCCGGCAGGCTTCCTCAAACCCCGGAAAATTACCGGCCAGAACCGTCATGACACGACCCACGGCCTCAATCTGGGCGCGACTTGGCTGCTCGGAGTGGTTGATTTTGCGGGCCTCCTCGACCAGGCGCCGAACAGCGGCCGACGCGCCGTTTGGCTGACTCTCGAGCCACTGCCAATGGCGGGGCAGGAGCGTGATCTCGCGGGAGACGACGCCAAGCTTTGGCCGGCCGGGGCCCACGCGAACAGGGGTGGGGAGAGCCTTGCGGAGTACGTCTTCAATGGAACCGCGGAGATCGAAATCAACCTGCTGGCCCTGCTGATCGCAGAAGACGAGGATCGCGCCTGCATCGGCTGCTTCGGTCGGCGCATCGTGGAAACGCTTCACCTCGCGAAGGACAGACTCGAGGTTTCCTGTGATCAAGCGGGTGGTTCCGGAAAAGGCGGAGTACGTGAGATTGGTATCCATTCGATAATATTAGCCGGGTAAAATTGATTCGTCAATATTACCTGGGTAAAAATGCAGATTACAGATGACAGTTTAGAAACCCGAGGGCCGCAATCTGCGGGCTGTTATCTGCCCTGCCATCGGCTAACCTGAGACTACGTCATGTGTGATTGGATCTGTTCCCTGGGCTGCGCTGCGCGCTGTGACGGGGCGCGATGAAAGCACGCGTCTCCGATTTGACCGCGATTTTTTTTGCCGTCTTCGGCTTCACCTGCTGGGTGCTTGGGGATAGTTGCATCAAGTGGATTGGGCAGTTCGGGCTGCCACCGGAAGAGATTGTCGCCTTCATGGGTTTGTTCATGGCGCTCACGCTCACGGTGCAAGCAGCGGTGCGGCGCAACCTAGGCAATCTGAGGCCGCGGTCGGTTGCGCGGCAAGGGCTGCGCGCGCTACTGGATACGGCGAACAACCTCTGCGTGGTGATTGCGCTGCGGCATCTTTCGCTGACGATGTTCTATATTCTTGTGTTCACTTCGCCGCTGACGATCGCGCTGCTGTCGGCGATTTTTCTTGGCGAACGCATGACCACAAAGAAGGCTGTTGCGCTGGTGGCGGGATTCTGCGGCGTGGTGATTGCTGTGGCTCCGTGGAGCCATGCGCAGCGCGTGGACCTGATTGGGCTGGCTAGTTGCATGGTGTGCGTGGCGTGCTTTTCAGTGAACATGGTTTGGTCGCGCGTGCTGACGCGGACGGAACCGCCGGAGAGCCTTGCCTTTTGTTCGGGGCTGGTAACGGCGATGGCCGGATTGGCGCTGACCAGCTTTCATCCCAAGCCGCTGACGCCGACGTTGTGGCTGGCGCTGGGCATGATGGGGGTATTCTGCGCGGCGGGAACGCTGAGCTTCTACGTCGCGGTGAAGCATACGTCGGCGAGCAACGTGTCGCAGTACCACTACACGCAGCTGCTGACGGGCGCGTTGATTTCTTACGTGGTTTGGCAAGATGTGCCGGGGATTTCGATCTGGGTAGGTGGGGCACTGATTATTGGGTCGGGGTTAATGATCGCGCTGGGGGCGCGGCAGGCGCAGCCGGTGGTGCTGCCGGATATCGCGATCCGATAAGCACCTGCGGTGCGGCAGACGCTCGCTGTTTCCTCGCACTGGCTTACTGCTTCCCGCCCGGCTGTGTTGCAGCGCCGCCGCTTGAAATAAGCTGTGGCGCTGCTCTATTCGTTGCTGCTGACTAGCGAGAAGGTGGCTCCCTGGGGGTCCTGGCCGGTGATGATCCAGCCACCGCCGGGTACCTGCATGGGGCCATTCAGCACTTTGCCGCCGCCTGATTCAACGCGCTTGACGGCTGCGCCAATGGAGTCGACACAGAAGTAGAAGTTCCAGGCTGCGACGGGCATTTGCGGCGGCTTGTTCATCATGCCGCCGTCGCCCATTTGCTTGTGGTCGCCTTCATCGAAGATGCGATAGACGCCCATGGGACCCATGTCCATATCGCTGAGTTTGGTCCAGCCGAAGAGCTTGCTGTAGAAGTCGAATCCGCCATCGATGTCGGTGGTGTAGAGCTCGTGCCAGCCGATGGTGCCGACAGCGGGTGGCTCCGGGCGCTGCGGAGAGGGCATGGCCGGGTTCGCCGTGAAGACCACGATGGCCGCACCCTGCGGATCAGACATGACGGCGAAGCGCAGCATGCCGGGCACGTCGGTGGCGGGACGCAGGAGTTTGCCGCCAGCTTCCACGATTTTTTCAATGTGGGCATCGACATCGTCGACCGAGATGTAGCCGACCCAGGCAACGTGTCCGGGGATGGTCAACATGCCGGCAATGCCAACACCACCGATGTTAAACGTGGTGTACGGAGGGCCATCACCGCCGGGCATCTCCTGGGTAGTCCAGCCTACTACGTCTGAGTAAAACTTGCCGGCTGCCTTGGTGTCACTGGTCATGAGCTCGTACCAGCTGAATTTTCCTTTGGGATTAAACATGGCGGTAAATCTCCTTGCCACCTGCGGTGGGCCAGACGCTCGCTATTCGCTCGCACGGGCTGTGTCGCTGTTCGCACCGGGCGGGCTTAGGTTACTTACTCTCCAGGGACCCTTGGGTACCCGGCGTTCGCGGGACTGGATTGTTTGATATCAACTTAATCCGAGGTATGTCAACGGGGAGATGGTTAATTTTTGGTTCAGGGGATTGGTGCGGGGATGGGGATTGCTAACCAGGCGGCCTCTTCGGGATTGAAGAGGCCGCTGCGGCGCCGCGCGGATGAATAGGCGCGGGTTGGTGGCGCGGGTTTAGTTTTCCGGCTCGCGGCCGCCGAAGCCGGTGTCGACTTCAGGGTCGGAAGGCTCATGCCATTTGGGCTGGGCTGCCAGCTCGTCCGCTCGCCAGTTGAGGAGTGGGCGGTGCGGTTTTTGCGGCGGCTGGTTGCACTGGGCTTTGGCCCCAGTGAGGTCGGCGATGAGACGGAGTCCGCTCATGTCGCCGAGTTTCGCCTTTTTAATTATGACCCTGACGATTTCGTCACAATCCAGAACGACGTGCCTGTTGATTGCGCCGAGGAGGCTGCTGGCGGCTTCGCCGGGCTTGGGCTCGGGCCGGTCTGCCGGAGTTGGTTGTTGTTGCTTGCTGTCGTAGTGCTTGCGGCCAACGCGCTTCCCTGTTGCCAGGGGCGCTTTGCGTTTGCTGGTGTTTTTTCTGGTTGCTGCTGTTGTGTTCTTTCTACTCGCTTTGGTGCATGGTTGCTGCTTTGCTGCGGCCATCTTTAACGTCATTTCCGGCCATTGCTACGCGCACGTTTGTGATCGCAGGCAGAAAGCGGGCGATCCCCCATCGGAATCGCCCGCCCGAAAATGCCTCTGTTTTCTATCAGGAATAATAGTCCAGTACCTTTTCGTCTCCCTGCGCACCAACGCCGCGGAGATGGCCTTTATAAGATAAGGAAGGCTGATCCCGCCTTCCGTTCTGCTTGCTTTTCGTTAGTCTGAAACCAGCTTAGCGCAGTTGGAAGTAATGTTATGTAAGGGGCGGGACGATGTGTGTCGCACGTCACACTGAAGGCCATCCCTGCGCTTTGATCTACACTTTTCGATGACACCATTTTGGCCCCGAGGTCTTAGTCCATTGAGAATTTCGCGTCTTCCTATGCTGGCTGTGTTCGCGCTTGTTTTCTCCACTGCGCTTGCGCTTCTGATGCCCTCGGTACTGCTTGCGCAGGGTGCTGCAGCCCCTGCTGCTGCGCAGGTTGAGGGAAATCGCAAAGAGTTGAACGCGATCTTCAAAGACTACTGGGAAGACCGGCTGAAGCACGATCCGGAGTTTGCTTCGACGCTGGGGGACAAGCGGTATAACGACCAGATCTCGGACTACTCGGTTAAGGCGTATAACGAGGGGCTTGAGCGCGAACAGAACCTGATGATGCGACTGGGCGCGGTGGACGTGAGCGGTCTGACCGAACAGGAAAAGATCAGCCGCGAGCTGCTGCTGCGGGAGTTTGCCGAGGATCAGGAGGCGGCGGACTTTAGAGAGTGGGAGATGCCGGTGAATCAGATGGGCGGCATTCATACAACGTATCCGCAACTGGTGGCGCGGTTGAGCTTTACCACGGTGAAGGATTATGACGACTGGATTGCGCGGCTGCATTTGATTCCGGCGGCGTTTGACCAGGTGACACAGAACATGTCGATTGGGATGGACGACCACCGGGTTCCACCGAAATTTCTGCTGGAGAAGGCGCTGGCGCAGGTGAAGGCCCTGGCGGCGCAGAAGCCGGAGGATAGTCCGCTGGCGCTGCCGCTGAAGAAGTTTCCTGCGGGGATAAAGCCGGCGGAACAGGAACGCATCAAGACGGAGATGCTGGACGCGATTGGCAAAGAGGTGCTGCCAGCTTATATGCGTTTTGCGCGATTTATGGAAGTGAGCTATGTGCCGGCGGGACGCGAGGCGCCGGGGATTGATGCGCTGCCGGATGGGGCGAAGTATTACGCGTTCCGGATCAAGCGGACGACAACGACAGATTTGACGGCGGACCAGATTCACCAGATCGGCCTGGACGAGGTGAAGAAAGACGAAGCCGAGATGCTGGCGATTGCAAAGAAGTTGGGGTTCGCGGACCTGTCGACATTTCGCGCGAGTTTGAAAACGAATCCGAAGCTGAAGGCGACGAGCGCGGCGGCGCTGCTGGATGCTTACCGTGGTTATTTGACGCCGATGCAGGCGCGGCTGCCGCAGCTTTTTGGGAGATTGCCGAAGGCGAAGTTCGAGGTGGTGGCGGTGCCGGATTATCTGGAGAAGACTTCGGCTCCGGCGTATTACGAACAGGGTGCGCCGGATGGGAGCAGGCCAGGACGGCTGTTTATCGACACGTATAACGCGACGGACAGGAACCTTTACAGCGTGGAGGATATTGCTTACCACGAGGGGATTCCGGGACATCACTTGCAGATTTCAATTGCGCAGGAGCTGGATGATATTCCGACGTTCCGGAAATATAAGCACTACACAGCTTACGCGGAGGGGTGGGGGTTGTACTCGGAACGGCTGGGGAAGGACGTGGGGCTGTACCAGGATCCTTACTCGGATTATGGGCGGCTGGAGGGAGATATCTGGCGGGCGATCCGGCTGGTGGTGGATACGGGCGTGCACTCGCAGCACTGGACGCGAGAGCAGATGGTGGCGTACTTCCATGACCACTCAAACATTGACGATGTAAATATTCAGTCGGAAGTGGACCGGTATATTGCGTGGCCGGGGCAAGCGCTGGCGTACAAGGTGGGGCAGTTGAAGATTCTGGAACTGCGGGACCGAGCGAAGACGGCGCTGGGAGAGAAGTTCGATCTGAAGGGATTTCACGACCAGGTTCTGGACGCGGGAGCGCTGCCGCTGGATGTGCTGAGCGACAGGATTGATGCGTGGATTGCGAAAAAACAGGGAACAGGGAATAGGGAATAGCCGTCTGAAAACGGTTTGGATTCGATTACGGTTTTATCCGTTACCTTAGCTCTCTCTGCGCACGCCCCGCAGAGATGGCCTATGTTCGATTTTGGAAGACCACCAAATGCCTTCCGGTTTGCTTCAATCGTTTATGGATTTATATGTTTTCCTCGAAAGTCACGTAGACGCTATTGAAGGCGCTGTTAATGCCGCCGGCGAAACTCCTCATCGCGCTGGTTGCGCCGAGCGATATGAGGGCGACAACCAGGGCGTACTCGATCATATCCTGACCTAGTTCGTTGTTCTTCAGGTCCTGGATCATAAGATAGACGCGCAGAAGCATCCTGTTCATGTCCGCTTTCTTCCTTTGGTCTTTCGAATTTAGTAGTTGAATTGAACGGTAACAAGAATGGATCGCCGGGGAAATACACCTAAAGTTAGCGTTACTGAAACGCATGTTCGCGCAAGTGTCCCTGGAGATGTGTCCATGTCGATGTCGAAGGCTGGACTCAGCAGTTACGCGGACTGGGTGCGCGTGTGCATGACACACGCCTGCGCGAGCAGGAGCGAAAAAGAGCAGGCCGACGAAGGCATGAGATTTTCGAATCGGGCGCGACGATAACCCCTCCGTGTGGCCGTGGTGTAACAGGCACGCAGAGGGGCGGGGGGATTGGATGTATTTCGTGTTGATCCCGAGCCGGGGTTCAGCGGAGGACTTTGTGACCAGGGATTAGATGTCGGTGGCAAGGGCTACGCTGACACTGTTGAAGGCCTTGTTGATGCCTCCGGCGAGACTCTTCATTCCCAAGGTTGCAGAGAGGGCGATAAGAGCAACGACCAAGGCATACTCGACCAGGTCCTGACCTTGTTCGCTCTTCAGCAGGTCCTGGGTTTTGAAATAGAGGCAGAGCAGCAACCGGTTCATGTCTTGTTTTCTCCCTTGATCTATTGGGGAATTACATCCCGTATTGGAAAATTAACAGAAGAAGTGCTTCCGGGAGAATCCCCCGAAAGGCTTAAGCGTGTGTTACATATGGGTAAGTTGCTTACCGGACATATGCGTTCCGGGGCGCAAAAGAAGAGTCCACGGAAATGAAACGCGAGGGATTGGACCCTTTTTGCTTCCCACCCTCGGTTTCCTGCTTTCCACCGGCGGTTCGGTTCCCATCCAGCCGCGCCGTGGAAGCGAGTATTCTAAGAAGTTGTACCTCCACACTCATTCGAAAGTCAAGGAAAGACATGTCTGATATCGCTGTTGAACCTACAGAGATTCCCGCGCAACTGCCCAACATCCGCGTCGCCGTTCTGGGAGCGGGAAAGATGGGAGGGATCCTGCTGCAGGCCTTCCTGAAGCAGAACCTTTTTGCCCTGGACCAGATTCACGCAACCGTGGGTCACATGGAAAAGGCCGTGGCCCTGAGCGTGCAGTGGGGCGTGGACGTGAGCACGGATAACCTGGCGGCGGCCAGCCAGGCGGACCTGATCCTGATTGGCGTAAAGCCGTTCCAGGTTCCGGACCTGATTGCGGAGATCAAGCCGGCGCTGACGACGGAAAAGACGCTGGTGTCGTTTGCGGCCTCGGTCAAGACCAGGGCGATTGAGGAGGCGGCTGGACTGGATATTGCGGTGATCCGCGCGATGCCGAATACGCCGTCGGCACTGGGAGCGGGAGCCGCGGGGCTGTGCAAGGGGCGGTTTGTTTCCGCCAAGCAGATGGAGCTTGCGCAGCGGATTTTCGAGACCGTAGGGCGCACCGTGGTGGTGGACGAGAAGCACATGGACGCGGTGACCGGGCTGTCGGCGTCCGGGCCAGCGTATATCTACATCGTGATTGAGGCGCTGGCGGAGGCGGGCGTGAAGGTGGGGCTGCCGCGCGATGTGGCGACACAACTGGCGGCGCAAACGGTTTTTGGCGCGGGGAAGATGGTGCTGGAGACGGGGTATCATCCAGCGCTGCTGAAGGATGCGGTGACCACGCCGGCGGGGTGCACAATTGACGGGATTCTGGAGTTGGAAGAGGGCGGGCTGCGGGTTACGCTGATCAAGGCCGTGATGCGGGCGACGGAGAGGGCGAAGCAGTTGGCGGCGGGATGAAGGCAGTGGTTAGTGGCCAGTGATTAGTGGTTAGTTTGGGTGCCTGGTAGTCGGCGGCGATCCGCTGGCGAAATTCAAGCTATGCTGAATTCTGGGTGAGCATGAGAGATCATGAAGATTGAGAATCCGCTCGTAATCGTCTTTGAAAACGATGGAAAGCTTCAAACGCACCTCTATCCAGGTAAGAGGAGCCACGCGCAGTACGGAATCCTGATCGCTGACATAGTGCGTCATGTCGCCAATGCCTACAACGTCCATGAAAACGACGTGTGGGAATGGGTTGACAAGGAGCGGTACAAACCTACAAGTCCGGTGACAGAACTCAAGCCAAACTAGCTTAGGTCCCAGGTCGCTCTTGATTTGCTAACGTCATAATCGGCTGACCTGCTAACCTGCTGTATTGCCTATCCAACGCCCATCCTGGCTGCCCTCTTACATCCCCGAACTGCAGGGACTACGCGGGATCGCGGTGCTGGCTGTGTTTTTCTATCACTGCCATCCGCGGCTTGAGGGGACCTGGGTTCACTACGCATCTCTGTGGGGATGGGCGGGGGTGAACCTGTTCTTTGTGCTCTCCGGGTTCCTCATCACATCCATCCTGCTGGAGGCGCGGGAAAAACCGCGCTACTTTAGAAACTTTTATGGGCGGCGCGCGCTGCGCATCTGGCCGGTGTACGTGCTGGTGCTGGTGGTGGTGTATCTGAATGCGCCGTGGTTCATTGGGCCAAGCATTACAGATGCGGTGAAGGCTGCGCCTTGGTGGGCCTACATTCTCTTTGTCCAGAACCTGTTTCACCTGGCGCTGCCGCCGGCCGTGGGGCCCACGTGGTCGCTGGCCATTGAGGAGCAGTACTACTTTGTGTGGGCGCCGGTGGTGCGGCTTATGCGCAGGCCATGGATGTTGTGCGCGTTGCTGGCGGCTATGCTGGTTGTTTCTCCCGTGATGCGTATGACTCACTTCGGATGGATTACGCCGACGCACACGTTGACGCATCTGGATGGGATTGCGTGGGGGAGTTTGCTGGCGATCGGGCTGCATACGCTCGGCATCAGCCGGCGGACGTGGCTCTGGATGGGGCTGGGGGCGATTCCGCTGGGGGTGGTGGTGGCCGGGACGATTGCGGGCGGGACGGCTTTTCTGGACTCGGCGCTTTCGGTGGCGTTTGCCGGCGCGTTGCTGGCGTCGATTGCGTCGACGGGCGCGCGGAATCCGCTGAATGCGGTGCTGCGGCGGGGGCCGCTGGCGTTTTATGGGCGCATCAGCTACGGGCTCTACATGACGCACATTTCGGTGTTCATCTTTTTGGGGTGGTTCGATGCGCGGATGGACCATTACGGGATGACGGGGAACCTGGCGGTGATCGCATTCCGGCTGGCAGCGTGCACGGGCGTGGCGACGGGGCTTTGGTATGGGTTTGAGTCGCAGATTTTGAAATTGAAGCGCTTTTTTTGATCCGGCATTGTTGCGCCTGGTGCAAGATGGAATGAACCGAAAGAGGAACGGGCATTTGCCGGGAGGGCTCTCCAAGATGCTTTCATTCCGATCCGTTAACGTCTTATTGCTTCCCGCGTTGCTGCTGCCGGCAGCATGCCTGGCCCAGGCAACCCCTGCGGCCACGGCGCAACAGGCGGCAGGTCAGGCATCGCAGAGCACGGCGACGGAAAAGCCGGAAACGGCGGCGAGTTCGACCGTGCTGCACACCAAGGCCGACCTTGTGCTGGTCGACGTAGTCGTGACCGATCGCGGCAACCCGATTCATGGTCTCAACAAGGATCTCTTCCATGTTCTCGAAGACGGACACGAGCAGACCATCACTTCCTTCGAAGAGCACCGGCCCACCCCGCTAACTGCGGGCGCCGCCGCATCCCCGGCCCCGCTCCCGGCCAACACCTGGACTAACGTCCCCGCGTACCCGGAGACGCAGACGGTAAATGTCCTGCTGCTGGACGGGCTGAACACACTGATGCCCGACCAGATGCGGGTGCGGCAGCAAATGCTCAAGTACATGGGCGGGATCCAGCCGGGAACTTCGTTGGCCATCTTCACCCTCTCGTCGCGGCTGCGCATGGTGAAGGGTTTTACCAGCGACCCTGGTGAATTGACGAGGGCTCTGGCAAGCCGCAAGGCAACGCCGCAAAGCTCGGTTATCCTGGACCCGGATACCAGCGCGGACCTGGATGCTGTGGCAGGCGAAATGGCCAGCATGGGCGCCGACAGCGATGCCGTCGCCAACATGCAGCAGTTCTTAGCCGACATGACCGCCTTTCAGACCGACCAGCGTGTGCGCATGACGCTGGATGCGATGCGGCAGCTGGCTCGCTATCTCGACGCGATTCCCGGCCGCAAAAACGTAATCTGGTTCTCTGGTTCCTTTCCCATTGCGCTCAATCCGGACGAAACCCTCCAGAACCCTTTTGAGGCCTCGCGTACATATTCAGAAGACGTCCGCGAGACCAGTGAACTGCTCGCAGCCGCACGGGTCGCGGTATATCCCGTGGATGCACGCGGTCTGATGACTCTGCCATCGACAGACGCATCCAAAGGCACCGCATCCACCAATCTGGTGAGCACCATGAGCAGCGGCGGCCGTGGAAGGACGCGGCAACCCACGACCACCAACAATCCGAGCTTTGGCCGCGACGACACCAAGTTTCTGCAGCAAACGATGGCCGAGCAGGCCAGCATGAAGCAGATTGCGGAACAGACCGGCGGGCAGGAATACATCAATACAAACGGTCTGAAGGAAGCCGTGGCCAAGGCTGTAGAAAACGGCGGAAGCTACTACACCATCGGCTATGTGCCGGCCACCAGGGCAAACGACGGCAAGTTCCACAAGATTCAGCTGCGGACTGAAAGCGGCGGTTTTAAGCTGGCCTACCGCCGCGGCTATTACGCCGACCCGCCCGACAAACCCACAGACCACACCCCGGTCAAACCCACCCCGGCAATAGCCGACATGCTGCCCGGTGCGCCGCCCGCTACGCAGATTTGGTTTACGGCTCGAGCGCTGCCGGTGACAGACCCGCTTTTCAAGGACCTCAAAACGCCTGATGGTCCCGCAGGCGACGGTGTGGCAACACTGAAGGGACCGCTCCACCGCTACATAGTTGACCTGAAAATCGACCCGCATCGGCTGAGCTTCGAGAACACACCCGACGCCGCCCACAAGGCCGCGGTCGAATTCGTGATGGTGGCGTACGACAACGAGTCCCGTCGGATCAACTACGTAGACAGGGGCTTCCAACTGAACATCAAGCCGAACGAATACGCCCGCGTCCTGTCATCAGGCATTCCCGCCCGGCTTGCCATCGATCTGCCCGCGGGCGAGTTCGCCCTGCGCATTGCCGTGCGGGATCTTTCGGCTGAGCACACGGGTTCGCTGGAGATTCCGGTAATGGTGGCGGGGAAATGAAGGCTATAGCATTTTCGGAATTGCTGTAGACCGAAAGCACGCACTCATGTGGCTTTTCCAACTCTCGATGCACTCAAAAAGGACCACATTAATTCCTAAAGTGCCCTAGTGGGGCCAGCGGCCTACGATCACCAGAATTGCCATAAGGAACAGGACCACGTTGGGGACGGCGGTTTCGTGGCGGCGGGCGTGATAGACGCTGACAACGATCATGAGCAGGGCGAGGGCGGCAGCCGCGAGACGGGGAACCACGTAGGGCGGCAGCAGATCGACGGGCAGGACCAGGCAGACAGCGCAGGCGATTTCAAGCAGCGCAATGACCGAGACGAACTCATAGCGCATGCCGGGAAGGTCGAAGCCGGGACTTTGGGGATGGACGACGGCCTGCGTGCGATGAGCAAAGATTTTGTTGAATCCAGAGACCAGAAACAAGCCTGCCATCAGAATCTGCGCAAACCAAAGGACGCTGCTCATGGATAGGATGCTATTCATGGATCCACCTCCTTGACCGTTCACCGCGTTCAAAACACTTTCCCGCATCAAAAAACATCGGCTGCAAAGGAAAAGCCGCGCGCTGCATCAACCGCCAGCACCCGAATGATGGATAAGATGCAAACGGTGTGAAACAGATACAACTTCAGAATGAATAAAATATAAGGATTAAATGATCTAAATGTAAAGACGAATTTAGATAGAGGGTCGGACGGGAGGCGGGTCGAACCCGATTCGGGAAGAATCTACAAGGCTTAACGGCTATTGAATCAGACCGGAGACAGGGGAGTGCGGCCAGCGGCCAACGATCACAAGAAGCGCCATGAGAAACAGCACCACATCCGGAACGGCCGATTCCTGGCGGCGAATGTGGTAGATGCTGCCGAAGATCATGAGCAAACCGAGGCACGCGGCCGCCGAGAGCAGAACCAGGTGCGGCGGGAACAGGTCCATGGGAAGAATGAGGCCGATGCCGCCTACAATCTCAAGCAGACCGACCTGTGCGGCCAGGCCGCGCGTCATTTCGATGGGCTTCCCCTTGGAGCGAGTTTCTACGACTTTTTTGAGTTGGTCATAGGCCAGCACTTTGCTGGCGCCGGTAAAAATAAAGACGCCCGCCATGATGAGTTGAACGATCCAGAGTACGGTGTTCATTGTCTTTCTTCCCTCGCGCAGATTGGTTGCGATCATTCGTGCCAGCCGCCGGAACCAGTAGCTGCAGCAGATGATTGAAATCCGAAACCAAAGTGGATGTCAAGATCGGAAATGCACATTAGACATCAAAGGTATGGGCGGATAATCAGAGCGGCGGCCGTTGTCCCACAAGGTGGGTTTTCGTCTTAGCGAAATGTGACTCGAGTCACCCATTCCTTTAACCTTCTGCTGCTAGGCTTTCCCTGACACGCAAGTTAATCCCATCGAGGTGCATCATGATCGAGGAAATTGAGACCGCAGTGAGCAGCGGCCCTCTCAGCCCGGAATTGCTGGCCAAAATGGACGCCTACTGGCGAGCGGCCAATTACCTTTCCGTAGGCCAGATTTATCTGAAGGACAACCCGCTGCTGGAGCGTCCGCTGACGCTGGACGATGTGAAGCCGCGGCTGCTGGGCCACTGGGGCACGACGCCGGGGCTCAACTTTCTATACGTTCATTGGAACCGGCTGATCCGAGAGCGCAATCTGAACATGATTTACCTGATTGGGCCGGGACACGGCGGGCCGGGGCTGGTGGCGAATACGTACCTGGAGGGGTCGTATTCCGAGGTTTATCCGCACATTGAGCAGAACAAGGACGGGATCAAGCGGCTGTTCCGGCAATTCAGTTGGCCCTATGGGATTCCGAGCCACGTTGCGCCGGAGACGCCGGGATCCATTCATGAAGGCGGGGAACTGGGCTACTCGCTGGTGCACGCGTATGGGGCGGCGTTCGATAATCCAAACCTGATTGTGGCGTGCGTGGTGGGCGATGGCGAAGCGGAAACGGGACCGCTGGCGACAAGCTGGCACTCAAACAAGTTTCTAAATCCGGCGACGGACGGGGCGGTTCTTCCGATTCTGCATTTGAACGGCTACAAGATTGCGAACCCGACGATCCTGGCGCGGATCCCGCATGCCGAGTTGGAAGACCTGATGCGCGGGTATGGGTATGAGCCGTTCACGCTGGAGGGCGACGATCCGGCGGTGATGCACCAGCAGGCGGCGGCGGTATTTGACACCATGCTGGACCGGATTGCGGCGATTCAGAAGGCGGCACGCGAAGGTGGCGAGACGGCGCGTCCGGCGTGGCCGATGCTGATCATGCGCACTCCGAAGGGCTGGACGGGGCCGAAGTTTGTGGATGGAAAGCCTGTCGAAAACACCTGGCGGGCGCACCAGGTGCCGCTGGATGGAATTCAGAAGAATCCGGAACATCTGCGGCAGTTGGAAGAGTGGATGCGGAGCTACAAGCCGGAGGAGCTGTTTAGCGAGAAGGGGCATTTCCGGGAGGATTTGGCGGAGATTGCGCCGAAGGGGCGGCTGCGGATGGGGATGAACGCGCATGCGAATGGCGGGCTGCTGCTGCAGCCATTGAAGCTGCCGAACTTCCGCGATTTTGCGGTGAAGATTGATGGGCGCGGGGCGCAGGATGTTGAGTCCACACGCTTGCTTGGGCAACTGCTGCACGGCGTAATGGGACTGAACGAGACGAGCAAAAACTTCAGGGTTTTTGGTCCGGATGAAACGGCGTCTAACCGGCTGCAGGATGTGATTACGGGAACGGGCAAGGCCTGGATGGCTGAGACCCTTCCGGTGGACGAAAACCTTTCCGAAACGGGCCGCGTAATGGAAGTGCTGAGTGAGCACCTGTGCGAGGGCTGGCTGGAGGGTTACCTGCTGACCGGACGGCACGGGTTCTTCAGTTGCTATGAGGCGTTCATCCACATTATTGACTCGATGGTGAACCAGCACGCGAAGTGGCTGAAGACGACGCGCGAGATTCCCTGGCGGAAGCCGATTGCGAGTTTGAACTACCTGCTGAGCTCGCTGGTGTGGCGGCAGGATCACAACGGGTTCAGCCACCAGGATCCGGGATTTATCGATCACCTGCTGAACAAGAAGGCCGACGTGGTGCGGATTTATCTGCCGCCGGATGCAAACACGCTGTTGTCCGTGGCGGACCATTGCCTGCGCAGCCGTCATTACATCAACCTGATTGTTGCCGGAAAACAGCCGGCGCCGCAGTGGCTGACGATGGACGAAGCGGTTGCACATTGCACCACCGGACTGGGCATTTGGAAGTGGGCTTCCAATGACGACGGAAATCCCGACGTAGTGGTGGCATGCTGCGGAGACGTGCCGACCATGGAAGCGCTGGCTGCGGTGATGCTGCTGCGGGAACGTGCGCCGGAGTTGCGCATTCGGGTTGTAAACGTGGTGGACCTGATGGCGCTGCAGCCGCAATCGGAGCATCCGCATGGGCTGCCGGACGAGGAGTTCGATCAATTGTTTCCCAAGGACGTGCCGGCGATTTTTGCATTCCACGGATACCCGTGGGTGATTCACAGACTGACTTACAGGCGGCATAACCACGACAACTTGCACGTGCGCGGATACAAGGAAGAGGGTACGACAACGACGCCCTTCGACATGTGCGTGCTGAACAACATTGACCGCTTCCAGCTGGTTTGGGATGTCTTCAAGCGTGTGCCTAAGCTGGCCGATCAACGGGATGCGGCGGAACAGTGGTACTCGGAGAATATCCAGCGCCACCGCCTGTATGTGGCGGAAAACGGCGAGGATTTGCCGGAGATTCGCAACTGGCGGTGGAGTAGCAATTGATTTGTCCACCACGTTGATCGAATAACTCGCTGACCCGCATTCCACGAGTGTGCGGGCAGCCACAACAGAAAGGTTTTCTTCGATGGCGTCTTTGCCCGTGCTGGTTTTGAACAGCGGTTCTTCTTCTATCAAGTTTTCAGTGTATGAGGCCAGCGACGGCGAACGGCGCAAGTTGCATGAGGGTGCGGTTGACGGCATTGGCACGGATCTGGGCAAGTTCTGGATCAAGGATGCCGACGGCAAGAAGCTGGTGGATGAAACGCCGGCGCTGCCCAATCGTGCGGTTGCGTTCAAGCTGGTAGCGGATGCGCTGCACTCCGGCGACTTCCCTGCCCCGGCGGCGATCGGTCATCGCATGGTGTGCGGCGGGCCTACGGTGCAGGAGAATCAGCTGATTACCCCAGAGCTGATTGATGAGATGGAGCGCTACACGGCGTTCGCGCCGCTGCATACGCCGATCGCGGTTTACATCATGCGCGAGTCTCTGCGGCTGTTTCCCGCAGTGAAGAACTTTGTTTGCCTGGACTCGTATTTTCATCGCACGATGCCGGAAGTGGCGAAGCATATGCCGATCCCGGAAGAGTATTCGGCGATGGGCGTGCGGCGCTATGGTGCGCATGGGATTTCATACGAATCGATTGTGTACCAGCTAGGGTCGGAGGTTCCGGAGAAGCTGATTGTGGCACACCTGGGCAATGGCGCTTCCATCTCGGCAATCCGCAACGGCGAGTGCCTTGATACATCGATGGGTTTGACGCCGACGGGCGGAATCATCAGCGGTACACGGACGGGGGACATCGATCCTGGAGTGCTGCTGTTCATCCTGCGCAAGATTTGCGAGACGGCGACAAGCGCAAGCGATGCGGCGGATAAGCTGGAGACTGTTGCCAGCAAGAAGTCGGGGCTGCTGGGCGTGAGCGAGCTGTCAAACGATATGCGGGATTTGCGCGATGCGATCAAGGAAGGTAACGCGAAAGCGCGACTGGCTGTGGACAAGTTCACGTGGACGATTGCACGGTGGATTGGAAGTTATGTTGCGGAGCTTGGAGGCCTGGACATGCTGGTGTTCACCGGCGGGATCGGCGAGAACGATATTGCATCGCGGGCGGAGATTTGCGCCGGGCTTGGTGCGCTGGGCATCGTGGTGGACGCGGAGCGGAATAATGTGCGCGGCGCGGCGGTGATCTCCGCTGAGAATTCGCCGGTGTCGGTGCGGGTGATTCCGCCGGCGGAAGATTTGATTATTGTGAACCACGTGGTGCGGCTGCTGGGGAAGTGAAGATCGAGAAGCGCTCCCGATGGAAGCCTGTATAGCCGCTTGTTCTACACTGGTGGGTTCTATACGGAGTCATCTTCATGTCTGTTACTTCCATTTCAGCGAAAACAAAAACCCTTCCTCCACCTGCGCTGCGCAAGTTTGCGTGGGGCGTGCTGGTTTACTTTGTCGCCGTGATTCTATGGGGCACGTTGGTGCGCGCAACGGGGTCGGGCGCGGGTTGCGGAAACCACTGGCCGCTGTGCAACGGAACGGTGATGCAGCACTCGGCCAGCGTGGAAACGATGATCGAGTTCACGCATCGCGTGACAAGCGGGCTCTCGTTCTTTTCCGTGGTGGCGCTGCTGTGGTGGACCATTGCGGAGACGGTACGCGGACACTTGGCGCGCTATGCGGCTGCGGCTTCAGTGGCGTTCACGCTGGTTGAGGCGATTCTGGGCGCGCTGCTGGTGAAGCTGGGCTTGACGGCGCAAAGCCAGTCGCCGATACGGCCGGCGTACCTTGGGCTGCATTTGGCGAATACGCTTCTGCTGCTGGCGGCGCTTACGTTGACAGCGCACCTGCTGGGCCGGCGCAAGGGGTACACGCGCAGCACGATCCGATTGACGGCGCCGTTTGGTGCGGTTGCCACGGTGGTTGTGGTTTTGATTGTGGGCGTAACAGGGTCGCTGGCGGCACTGGGCGATACGCTGTTCCCTGCTTCGTCACTGGGGAATGCGCTGGCACAGGATTTTTCCGCGACGAGCGGATGGCTGGTTAGATGGCGGTGGACGCATCCGACGGTGGCGCTGCTGGCGAGCGCGTTTCTGCTGTGGCTGCTGGTGAGGGCGAGCCGGCGCAGCGTGATTGGAAATGCCGGTGGGGACAATCGGAAGTTGGCGGCGCTGGTGCTGTTGCTGCTGGCGGTTGTGTATACGCTGGGCGTGCTGGACGTGGTGCTGCTTGCCCCGCTGTGGCTGCAGGTGGCGCACCTGTTGGCCGCGGATACGCTGTGGGTTGCGCTGGTGGTACTGACGGCGCGGCTGACGATGGAGCCGAACGAGGCTGCGTGAATGTCAGAGACGACCCTCGACTTTTACGAAGCTCTTGCCGACTATTACCACCTGATCTTCGAGGATTGGGACAGATCCATTGCGCGCCAGGCAAAAGCGCTGAACTCGATTCTTGCCACTGAGATATCACAGAGTTCTCTGAGGATATTGGATTGCGCGTGCGGGGTTGGCACCCAGGCAATCGGATTTGCAAAGGCCGGTCATCAAGTAGTGGCTTCCGACTTGAGCCGGGCCGCAGTGACTCGCGCAAAACGCGAGGCAGAGCAACGCAGTTTATCCATCAAGTTTTATATCTCCGATATGACGTCTTTGGCGGAAATTGAAGAGACCGGCTTCGATGTAGTGGCAGCGCTCGACAATGCACTGCCTCATCTCTCGGTTGACGAATTGAGGAGAGCCGTTAAAGCGATGGGTTCAAAGCTCAGGCCGGGCGGACTGTTTATCGCAAGCACGCGAGATTACGACCGACTCATAACCGAGAGACCAACCATGGGAAAGCCTGCGTTCTACGGCGCCGTAGGAGAGCGCAGAATCGTTCATCAGGTTTGGGAGTGGATCGATCATGCGCGTTATATTCTTCACTTTTACATCACAATGCAATCGGGGGAAAAGTGGACATCTCATCACTTCTCTTCAGAGTATCGATGCTTACTGCGTGACGAGTTGTCGAATGCGTTGGAAGGGGCTGGATTCAAATTGATAAGGTGGCTCATACCTGATGAGAGCGGATTTTACCAACCGCTTGTGCTGGCAAGAAAGAGTGCATGAACTCAACGCGCCCGAGCGCCAATGCAAAGCCCTTTTTCTTCGCATTGATTACTAAATGGCGGTGCCTGTTCTCGAATTCCTGCTTTACTTCACCAGCACGCCGGCGGCGGCGTAGGTGCTGCCATCCACTTTTGCTTCGATGGTCGGAAGTTCGGGAGTGGGCGTCAGGTTTTCGATGACTCCATCGTGCAACAGGACCGTGTCTTCCGTCTTGCCGCCTCGGATGCTGGGGTTCCAGGCGAAGGCCTGATTGTTGACCACGACTTCGGTGCCATCGGGCGTGGCGACCCATTCGCGCTCGCCATAACCGGTGGGACCGCCCTGATGATGGAAGCGCTCCTCGCCGGGGAAACCTTGAGCTGTGTATGCGGCCTGGGCGACTTTGAAAAGTTGAGCTGAGGTTGCGCCGACACGGGTTGCATTGAGCAGCGCGGCATTGACCTGGGCGGCGGCTTGAAAGCGTGACGCGAGTTCGGCGGGCAATTCGCCGAAATGGATGAAGCGCGTAATCGAGATGGCGAGGCCCCATTTGCGCGAGCAGAGATTGAGCATGCCGTATTGCTTGAGGCGCTTGCCGCGCGCGACAGCGTGCTTGTATTTCATGATGCGGTCGTCGACCGCGTAGAGATAGACCGAGGGCAGGATGCCGCGACGGAGCAACGCACCCGCGGTGATGGCTTCGAGGTCGTATTCGCTCAGGCCTGGCTCAACTTCGTTGAGCGCTTCGACGGTGGCTGCTGCGGTTTCCAGGCCGAGCCAGCGATATCGCGCGATCTCCGACTCGCTGAGGGCTTCGCGAAGAGGAACGAGGCTGACGGTGGTCGTGCCCGCTGTGGGCGTGTCAGAGCCTAATGAACCACCGGCAAGTTCGGCGGCGACGGCATCCGTTTCATTAGCCCACCAGGGAAAAAGGACGGGCGCAAAATCGAGGGCGCCGAACTCCTCGTCGTGAAGGCGCGGGGCTTCGTTCTCAGTGGTGAAGTAATAGCGCTTGCCTTCTGCGGTGACGAGGAGCGCGGCCACTCCGGTTTCGCACGGCGTGAGGACGCGGAGCTCGACTGCGCCGCCGGTTAGCCACGCTACGTTTTCATTGCGGCGAATGAGGACGCCGGCAAGGCCTTGCGCCTTCATCCATTCGACGAGCTTCTCGTGTTTCGCGTCGAGTTCGGCATTCCAGGCGGCTTGCGTGACGATGGTGTTGCCGCCGACGATCAGGCTTTTAGCGATTCGGGTGCTCATTGTTGTCCTTCGGGACAAGGACTTAGGGACTAGGGAATAGGGACTAACAAATCCGCGAATACTTAACCTGTTCGCGTTGCGCACTCCCTGGTCCCTATGTCCCTGGTCCCTGCGTTCTTAGTCTTCCAACTCAGGGTGGTAGTGGCTTTCCCAGCCGAGGTAGCGTGCGGCTTCGTGGATGGCTTTGGATACATCGCTGAAGTTGGCCGCAACGTGGTGCTCAAAGCCTTCACGGCAGATGTAACGGAGCAACTTCTGCAGGTGCGGAATCTCCGCTACGCCTGCGCCGCCGAAAGTCGTAAGCGGATCGTCGGTGAATCGGCCGGCACCGGTGTAACCGCGAATGACGCCGCGGCGATCGTCGGTGGAGTAGCGCGCGTAGCTCATCTGGCCAGCCTTGACGACGCCCTCGCAGGTGCCGAAGGTATTCTCCTTGCCCACTGTACCGGCAATGATCTGCTGGAAGTCCATCTTGACTTCCTTGAAGAAGTGCTTGGGCAGGTTGGAGCAGTGGAAGCAGACGCACTTGTTGGGATCGCTGCCATAGTTGTTGTTCCAATCGAGCAACGCCGAGGGAGTGCCCGAGGCGAGCGCCAGCATGTACATGCTGAGCGTGCCGGGGACGTCGACTTCACAGGCTGAAGGGATGAGATTGTTCGACATCATGCTCATGACCGTGCAGGGCACAACGCCGAAGAACTCCTCCATCGAAGTCCAACATTGGATGGCGCTGATGGTGGCGTTGGTCTGCTTCATCCAGCCATCGATGACCGCGCCCAGCTTGGCCATCTTGAGCAAGGCGGCTTCAGGAACACCTGCGGTGGTCACATAGCTCTTGATGGCGGCGAGCTTGGCCTGGGCCGCGTCGTCGTTATCCTTCAAGCGATTGATGCGGCCGAAGACCTCCGACAGATCAAGGGGCTCGATGGAGATGCCATTGGTCTCGAGGATGCGCTCGGAATAGCGGACGGTGTTGAAGGCCGCGGGACGCGCGCCGATGGCGCCAATCTTTAGATTCTTGAGACCCTTCACGATGCGGCAGACGGCGGAGAACCACTCGAGGTCGGCCTTGAACTCTGGCGACGTCAGGCTCTCTGTATGCAACGTGGTGAGCGAGTATGGAATGCCGTACTGCATCATGTTGTTGCAGGCGCTCATTTTGCCGCAGAAGCTGTCGCGACGGACGGCGATGGTCATGTTCTCGGACTGGTCGGGCGTGGCCTGCACCAGCACCGGCACCTTGAGACCGGAGAGACGGATGGCGTCGACGATGCCACGCTCTTCACCGAAGTTCGGCAGCGTGACAATGATGCCGTCAATCTCGTCGGCATGCTTCTTGAAGAGTTCGGCGCAGCGCTGCGATTCGGCATAGGTTTCTACCGCACCGTGTTTCGATTCTTCAGGGCCGAGGACGATGGCTTTTGCGCCGGCGGCATCAAGGACAGAGATGATTTCTTCACGGCCAGTCTTGGCCAGGTGATCAGGAAAAAAGCCGCGATTACCTACGACGATTCCGAATGTCATGGTGCGTTGTGCTGTCATTTCTTGCTTGCTCCTTGTGTACTGCAAAAATCATGAATTGGTGCGGCTGGGACGGAAACGAATCAGATAGAAGAGGCCGACGAGTAACATCAGGGCTCCCCACCAGACCGACGCGTGGTAGTTAGCGACAGCCATGGTTCCAGTGCCGAGCTCGTAGAGGCCATAGCCGAGAATCAGCGCGCCATAAACGGTAAGCAAAACGCCGATGAAGAACCAGATCGGGATGGCAGATGAGTGCATGAGTTCTCCTTACCAGAAGTAGATGTTGAGGGCGAGGAAGATAACGATGGCGATCACCGTCCAGAACCATTCGTTCTTGTAGAACGGGACGGGCTCTTCGGTGGGCAGCGGGGTGACGCCATAGACCACGCTAGTTAGCTCAGAGAGCGGCTTCGGCTTGGTAAACAGGCTGACAATCACGTTGACGCCGACCGCCGTGCTGACAGACCAGAGGGCGCGATACATGTTCTCAGCCATATCTTTGGCATCGGGTGAGATGGCCACATAGCGCAGCGCGGAGGGGTCCGCCTTGACCCAGGCCCAGAGGCCAATGGAGGTAAGAGTTCCGATGAGCAGACCCCAGAACCCGCCTTGCCTGGTGGCGCGCTTCCAGAACATGCCCAGCAGCACGACGCCGAGCAGAGGCGAGATAAAGAAGCTGAAGAGCGCTTGCACATAATCCATGATGCCGGCGGCATTCATGACGAGGTACGCTGCGCCAATGGAGATGACCACGCCGGCAATGGTCACGATGCGGCCGACAAGGACATAGTGTTCGTCCTTGGCATGCTTGACGATGTGCGGCTGGTAGATGTCGTAGGTGAAGATGGCGGTGAAGGCGCTGACGTTGCCGGCCATTCCGCTCATGAATCCGGCAATAAGTGCGGTGATGCCGAGGCCAAGCAAACCGGGTCCCAGGTAGCGAACCATCATCAGCGGCAGCACTTCGTTATAGCTATGCAGACCCGCGCCAGGGTTCGCCTTGACTACGTTCTCGCCAACCAGGTGCATAAGGCTGCCATCTGGGTTCTGCAGCACCACCAAGCCGAGCAGGCCGGGAAGGATCACGATGAACGGCACAGCCATCTTGAAGAACGAGCCGATTACCGGCGCCAAACGCGCCGAACGCAGCGAGTTGGCAGCGAGCACGCGCTGGACGACGAGGAAGTCCGTAGTCCAGTAGCCGAAGCTGATGGCGAAGCCGAGGCCGAAGACGATGCCGGTCCAGTGAATGCCCATGGGGTTGTCAGCAAAGTGCCCCATGCTGCGCCACATGTGGGTGTAGTCCCCTGGAGCAGTGGCACCGCTGGCAATGTTCTGCGCCAGCCGGGCCTTGAAGCCAGTCCAGCCACCGGTTTCGATGAGTCCGAGGATCGGTACCAACAGCGCGCCGCCCCAGATGAGGACGAATTGCAGCACTTCATTGAAGATGGCCGAGCGGAGTCCGCCGAGCGCGACATACGCGGCAACCGCAAGCGACGAAACGATGATGGAGAAGTTCAGATCCCAGCCAAGAACGATCTTCATCACCTCAGCCATGGCGAACATGTTCACACCGCTCATGAGTACTGTCATGAAGGCGAAGGAGACGGCAGCTACGAAGCTTGAGCCCTGACCGTAGCGGAGTTTCAAATAGCCGGGCACGGAATGGGTTTTGCAGACGTAGTAGAAGGGCATCATGACCATGCCGAGGAAGAGCATGGCGGGGATTGCGCCGACCCAGTACCAATGTGCGGCCAGGATGCCGTATTGGTAGGAGGAGCCGGCCCAGCCCATCAGTTCGAGCGATCCAAGGTTGGCGGAGACGAAGCTGAGACCCGCGATCCACGCGGTCATTTCGCGTCCGGCCATAAAGAATTCTTCGCTGGTATTGGCCTGGCCTTTGAGGTAAAAGCCGATCCAGATGACCATAACGAAGTAGATGGCGATGACGGCCAGATCGAGCAAGCTGAGATGCGCCAGTGATGAAGTACCGGCGACGAACGCCGCGGTCATAGATGGCAGACCTGCGGCAATGGAGGCGGGGACCAATTCGAACATTGAGTCACCTAAAAAAAGTTAATTCGTCCGTGGGCCGTGTGGACGTTCGCACCTAAGTAAATGGCTTTACTCAACCAGTTGTCAAGCGGGAAGCTGCAGCCTCTCCAAAATGCACGGAAGCGGTTGGCAAGCACCGAATGCCGAGACGCGAATCGCAAATATACGCGGATTCGCCGTGCATGTAAGCGTTTACCCGAAGAAGTTTAACACACTGAGATTGTGCAGACACTCAAGTAGTATCTTCGGTTCCCGAATAACCGGTATTCAAGATGGAAACACCTGATTCCACTATTTATTGCTGATCACTGACTTTCATGCCAATTTCGGAGTAGTATCCGGGCAAATGGCGGGCATAAGAACGGGTCAACGTTCACTCTGCCGTAGTCACTAAGTGCGTTTCGGAGGCATTCAAATGAGAGGTGTGGTGCAGAATGCGGATCGGCAGACCGCAAGGGGTTCGTTGACTTCAGCCCGACGAGTGTTTCTCTTGTTTTGTGCCGCCTTATTTCTTGGCGCAGTATGTCTATATTCGCAATGTCCAGATACAGGACAGACCAAAGTCTTTAAGGCAGGTCAAGGTACCGGCTACTACTTTTACAGGTTCCTTGGCGACAGCAGTTTTCGCTATTTCCTGGACGGCAAAACTTTCTCATTCAACGACAAAGACTATCCCGGAAGAACCATCGTCTTAATCGATGACATGGCCTACGAGTCAATTCTGGAGGAAAAAGCGGATTTCGCAAAATATATCAAAGGACCAAAGCCCATTGACATTCTTCGTGCTCAGGCAAAATATGAACAAGACTCCTACAAGAAACGCGTTCCCTCGGTCGTGATCACCGATATTGGACCACCTTCGAATCAGAATCCAGAAAGCAGCGACGAGCGCATGTTCTATCTCTGGAAAAAGGAGAATCCTCCAGGGATGGAAGTTGCAACACAATATTTGGTTTCGACGCTGATCAAAGATAGAGTGGTCCTTTTGTCGATCATGCTGGTGAAGCCCACCGCCACACAAGACGATGTATTTAGTCAGCTCGAGAAATATACGGCAAATTTCAGTCTGATATCGAGTGACCAATGCGCGAAAGCGCTCGCCATGCCGCTCACACACTAATCCATCATTTTGCTCAATGCTGCGACAACGCGGTTGCTATTCGGGACACCCAGGTTGATGACGGAGCACGTGTCTGTGGCGGCCTTCGAGGCGATGGCCTGATAGGGACGCACGTATTCAGGCGGAGCGCCGGCAACTGTTTCATGCCAGCCGGAGCTACGCCGCTTCACCTTCTACCAATTGCCGTTCAGCCATCAACGATTCGGCGCCCCAGGAATGCTCCTGTTCAACATGGAACCGGAACTGATCCGCGAACCATGCCAGGTTCTCGGCGGAGGAATTGATCCATCTCTGCCGGCGGGGCATCTCTTTGCCGCATGCGGAGCAGTTTGCCGTGGCGGGGTAATCGTTCATGTCGTGGACGACGGTGAGCTTCGGTGTCGTTTGGCTATGCGAGGGCTTTACCGATGATCTAAATATCAATTTCGTCGCCATGGTGTTTATCTCCAAGTCAAATCCCGCGGTCTCAAATCCCGCGCTCCGGCGGGGATTCCGTATTTTTCGTTCTGGTCGGGTTGGATGCGGTTCCCTTTCGATTTGTTTGTCCGGCTTCGAGATAACGGGTTTTGATATGAGCGATTTTGATTGAAGCGAAGCGTTTCTCGCCGGCCGGCCCTACGCGGGAACTGCGCCGCCACCGGCATTTCCCACTTGTCATCTCACCGCAACGAATGTACCTTGAGGTATGGGACACCTGTTTCCCCTTTCCGCCCATCCAAATTCCCCTTCCAACGCGGCGTACCCCCGCGGTTATCCGACCTTCGCCCAAAACCAATCTGCACCAAGGAGTCTTTCCTATGAATCCTTCTGTTGATCCGACTGGTTGTAGCGGCTTCTCGCGCCGCTCGTTCTTCCGCTTCGCTGCCGGAGCTTCCGCACTGGCTAGCCTGCCCATTCTGACCGAATCCCGCCTGGCGATGGCTGCACGTCCTAAATTCGCCGACCCCAACAAAGGAATTCATATTGACGCCAACGAGAATCCGCTGGGCCCCTCGCAGGCTGCGCGTCAGGCTATCGCCGACATTATTCCCAAGGGCGGCCGCTACGAGTTCACCATGGAAATGGACCTGGCCGAGACCTTCGCCAAGATTGAGGGGCTGAGTCCCGAGTCGGTAATGCCGTTTGCCGGTTCGAGCGATCCGCTGCACTACACGGTGCTTGCGTTTACTGACAAGAGCAAGCCGCTGGTGATCGCCGACCCTGGCTATGAAGCGCCCATGTGGGCTGCGCAGGTTTCAGGCGCGCCAATCATCAAGGTGCCGCTGGCCGACCCAACAGGCGCTGCCTCGCACGACATCAAGAAGATGATTTCCGCCGCATCGACTCCCGGCGTGATTTATATCTGCAATCCCAACAACCCCACGGGCACCTGCACGGCGCGCTCGGACATTGAATACGCGGTGGCGAACCAACCCAAGGGATCCGTCCTGCTGATTGACGAGGCGTACATTCACCTGTGCGATGAGCCGAACTCGCTGGACTTTGTGAAGGCAGGCAAGGACGTGATTGTTCTGCGCACCTTCTCCAAGCTCTATGGAATGGCGGGCATCCGCATGGGCTTCGCGGTCGGCCGTCCTGACCTGCTTGCCAAGTACCAGCAGTTCGGGCAGAACTCGCTGCCCATTACCGCGCTGGCCGCCGCCAAAGCTAGCCTCACCGATCCTGACCTGGTGCCCGCGCGCCGCAAGATCATTGGCGACATCCGCCGCGAGAACCTTGCCTGGCTCAAATCGCAGGGATATGCCTGCACGCCTTCAGAAAGCAACTGCTTCATGCTGGATGTGAAGCGGCCGGGCAAAGAAGTGCTGGCGGCCATGGCGGCGAAGGATATTTACATTGGCCGCATCTGGCCGGCGTGGCCCACGCAGGTTCGCATCACCGTGGGCACGGCGGACGAAATGGCAGCCTTCCGCAAGACATTCACGGAAGTGATGGCCAGCCCGACTGCTGGACTGAAAGCGCCCAAGCTGCCAGGACGGTTGGCGGAACGGCCGTTTACGCATTTGTCGTAAAGGCAGTGGTCAGTTGTCAGTGATCAGTTGTCATTATTGAACTGCCGGAGTCAGCTGAATCGGCTCCTTAAAGCATGAGAACCCCGTCCTCACGGCGGGGTTTTCTGTTGCATGCAAGTTGGGATCCGCACGGTAGCGTCTCAGTTTGAGCTTTGGGTTGATCACACCACGAGAATTCCTGTGAACCTTCCGAGTCGCCGACCGCTCAGGACATTTGGAAGAGCCTATTTGGCGAGTCTGCTATCTTTTGTGTGCAGGAGCGGCAAGTGGAAGCTGATGTCTGGTCGCGGGAATTCGATCATCAGGACAAATATTCTCTTCACCGTTTGGCAGATGGCCTGCTGTCTTGTAACAACGAGGCGAGAGACAGCTGCGTCAAGTTCATACTCACCGAGACGCGCGGTAGAGGGCACGGGCGAGCACGGGCAATGATGTGTCGTCGGCTAAAACACTGCGATGTGAGTCACGAACAACGCAACCAACTCGTTGACTGCATCATGAATCGCCTCGTGACCGGCAATTTTTCGGAACAGTTTCGCGATCAGCTTCGCCTCGCGATTCATCTCGAACCACAGAGAACATTCAAGCTGGCGCACAAGTGTCTTGCCAACGCGTCAAAGGTACACATTCGTCGGCTGGCGACATGGGTAATCGAACACGGAGAAACAAATGATGCGAGCGAATGACCGGTAAATCGGAACCTACGTCTCACCGGTCGAACAATGACGGATGATCGGCACCGCCATTCAATCCCCACAAGTTTCAAACTGTGACACTCCCTCTGCTTCCGCTTTCTGTCCTTCCCACCGTCCAAGATGATATGCTGCCTGCGCCGAGAAAAGCGATTTACGCAAGGGGTGAACGAGTATGCGGTTCCTGGGAATGGACGTGGGTACGGGCGGAACGCGCGCCGTGGTTGTGGATGAGACGGGCAAGCTGATCTCCGGGGCTTCCAGCGAACATGCGCCCTTCAAAACGGCTCATCCCGGCTGGGCGGAGCAGGACCCTGAAGATTGGTGGCGGGCCGCGCAGGAAGCGATTCGCGTCGCGCTGACCGCCGCGCCCGAGCCGCACCAGCCCATCTCCGCCATTGGACTTACCGGCCAAATGCATGGCGCCGTAATGCTTGACGAAAACGGTGCAGTGCTCCGCCCAGCGCTCATCTGGTGCGACACGCGCACGCAGCCCGAGTGCGACTGGCTGACGGAAAAAATCGGCTACGAACGCCTGATCGAACTCACCTGCAATCCCGCGCTGCCCAACTTCACCGTGACAAAAATTCTCTGGGTCAAAGAGCACCAACCGGAGATTTTCGCGAAGATCCGCCACATCATGTGTCCCAAGGATTACGTGCGCTACCGGCTCACCGGCGAGTTCGCCATCGACGTGCAGGAGGCCTCGGGGACGCTGCTGCTCGACGTGACGCATCGCCGCTGGTCAAAGGAAGTGGCCGAGGCTGCGGGGATCGCCGAAAGCTGGCTTCCCAAAGTCTACGAATCCCCCGAAGTGTGCGCGCGCATCAGCGAGACCGCAGCGGGCTTGACAGGGCTGCCGGCTGGGGCGCCCGTTGTTGCCGGAGCAGGCGATCAGGGCGCGGGCGCGGTCGGTATGGGCATCCTGCAGCCCGGCTCTGTATCCGCCACCATCGGCACCTCTGGCGTGGTGTTTGCGGCCACGGCAGCGCCTACCAAGGATCCCAAGGGACGGCTGCATACCTTCTGCCACGCAGTTCCAGGATTGTGGCACGTGATGGGCGTGACCCAGTCCGCGGGCCTCAGCTTCCGCTGGCTCAAAGAGACCTTCTTCGCCACACAAAACTACGACGAGCTGACCGCCGGGGCCGAGAGGATTCCGGCTGGAAGCGAGGGTCTGGAATGGGCGCCGTACTTACTCGGCGAGCGCACGCCCCATCTCGATCCAGAAGTGCGCGCGGCGTTTGCCGGCATCTCCACCATCCACACCAGCGCGCATTTCGTTCGCGCCGTGCTCGAGGGTGTTGCCTATTCGCTGAATGACACGTTCACCCTGTTTGCCGATCTGGGCATTCCAGTTAGCGGAATTCGCCTCGGCGGCGGCGGTGCGAAGGGACCGCTCTGGCGCAAGATTCAGGCGGGCGTTTATGGGCACGCAGTTGAGGTGCTCACTGCGGAAGAAGGCGGCGCGTTCGGCTCTGCGCTGATGGCCGGCGTGGGCGCAGGACACTGGGCCAATCTGGACGAGGCGTGTGCGCAGGCGATTGAAGTGGCGTCGCGGATTGAGCCGGACGAGGGCGATTTGGCAGCCTACAAGATCGGATACTCAAAGTGGCGGAAGCTGTATCCGGCACTGAAGAGCCTGGAATAGCCACCTGCGGTGGGGCAGACGCTCGCTATTCGCTCGCACAGGATTTGCAGCTGCACACCCTGGCAGTTCGGTCGGCGAGATGCGAGGCTACTGAAAATCGGCGAAGACGAATCCGTCCCGCTCCACCACTTCGCCCGCCCGCAAATTGATCGGAGCCTTGAACATGGGCCCGGCATACACGCAGGTGTGAAACTCGCCGCGCTCTGCACAGGGATCGGTGCCGGGCGGCAGATCGGCCAGAAACGCCTCGTCAAACTCGCGCCCCGCGAACGATAAGGGAAGCTTCTTCGGATCGACGCAGACAACGCGTGCCCTTAACCCGCCGGCGATCATCGTCCGCGCCAGCTCATCGGTGGGAATCTCCCATAAAGGGAACAGCGGTTCGAGGCCCGTTGGCTTGAGTTTTTCTTCGCGATAGGCGCGCACATCAGCCAGAAACAAGTCGCCAAACGCGATTGCATTCACGCCTTCATTCAGTGCCTGCTGGCAAGCCTCCGCCATGCGTGTTTCGTAAATCTCATTGGAGCAGGGCCAAGGCAGCGGAACAGCCCACAGGGGCAACCCGGCGGCTTCAGCCTGCGCCTCCAGCACAGAACGGCGCGTGCTATGCATGGCTACGCGATCGAATTCAGAGTTGACAGTGGTGAGCAGGCCGGCCACTTCGATCTCGGGTTGCTGCCGCAGGGCGTGCAGGGTCCACGCACTGTCTTTCCCGCTACTCCACGACAAGAGAACACGCTTCATCCTGCGATCATAACCTGCCAAGCGGACGGGAGGTCACCAGCTCCTGTTGGGCAGCGGGAAAGGCTCGCGATGCGAACCCTACTGAATCGTCAACTCCGCCGCCAGCGGCGTATTCTCACTCGAATCCCCAAGCCGGATCACAAACTTGCCTGGATCGATGGTCCACTTGTGCGCCGCCTCATCCCAATAGCTGAAGGCGCGCGCATCCAGGTTCAACGTGACGTGTTTTGTTTCGCCGGGAGCGAGCCGCACCTTCTCGAAGCCCTTCAGTTCCCTCTCCGGCCGCGCAGCCTTCGCCGAAGGGTCGGAGACATAAAGCTGGGCCACTTCCGCGCCTGCTACGCTGCCAGTGTTGGTTACGTCAAAGCTGACCGGGACGGTTGAACCCGAAGCGGCCGTCGCCGGCGCCTTCAGGTTAGAGAAGCTGAACGTCGTATAACTCAAGCCGAACCCGAACGGAAATAGCGGATGCTTGCCCGTCGTCGTCCAGTAACGGTAACCAACCATGAGCTTGTCGTCATACTTCACAAGCGGGATGACGTAATCCACCGGCGGCTTGTTGGGTTCGGTCACGTGGAGCGAAGTGTCAGCGCCCTTCACGGGGTAGTAGTACGCGTAGGATGGGTCTTCGTCCCAACTGCGGTCGAAGCTCACCGGCAGCTTGCCCTCGGGGTTGTGCTTGCCGAAGATGACATCGGCAATCGCCGTGCCGCCTTCCTGGCCGGGATAGTACACCTGCAGCAGCGCAGGCACCTCGTCGAGCCAGCCTCGCGTATCCGTTCCCACGCCCCCGGTCAGGGTGACAATGGTGTGCGGATTGGCCGCAGCTACGGCTTCAATAAGCGCGTTCTGCCCCCACGGCAACTCGAAGGTTCTGTCGCGTCCTTCGCCCTCGGTGTCGGGCGCAAAGCCAACGGCAACCACCACCGCATCGGCCAGCCGCGCCAGCTCAGTGGCTTCTCCCATCACCAGCTCCGGCGCATACGCGATGCCAAGCCCAAACCGCGCTCCGTAGCCGGGCACATAGTCCGCCTGCAGATTCACAGTCTGGCCGGCACTCAGATCGAGGGTCCAGAATGGTGCAACCTGCCCTTCGGCATGCGGAGGCGTCTCCAGTTCCTTTCCATCGGCGGATACCTTGACGCTGGTACCCCAGCCCTGAACAGCCGTCAGAACCAGGTATTTGCCTGCTTTCCCGGCCTTGTAGCTTGCGCTGTAGCGGACAGCGTGCCCAGGAGTACTCATGCCTCCCTGCCCGCGTCTGCCCATGCCAGGATCGCCAAAGAATGGCGATGTGCTGTTCTCTGGAGTTGCGGTAAAGTCTTTGCCGGGATAGGTCGCAACGGTTACCGCGCCTGCCCAATGGGTGTTGCGCATAACATCGGTGATCTCCGGCAATCCGCGGCTGTAAAGTACATGCACATTGGGGCCGGCAAAGTTGGCGATTCCCGTGAGGGTGCTGACCGGCTCAAACGCCTGCGCTTCTGACGATCCGCCGCCGCCCGTCACGGCCGGCCAGGCATTGGGTCCGATCACGGCAATCGTCTTGATTTTGGCCGGATCCAGCGGCAGCACGCCACCTTCGTTCTTCAGCAGCGTAATGCTCTCCAGTGCGCCATCCAGCGCAATGGCGCTGTCGGCAACCGAGTACGTCGAGTCGTTCGGGTCAAACTGCGGACGATCCATGAAGCCATAGCGCAGCGCAGTCCGCAGCAGCCGCACCACCTTATCGTCGATGGTAGATTCCTTCACGGTCCCGTCCTTGACGGCGGCCACCAAGCCCGCTGCATTCATGAAGCGCGGGCTGGGCATTTCCAGATCGAGCCCATTGTTGGCCGCGCCCACCGAGTCGTAGGTGGCGTCCCAGTCCGACATGAGAATGCCCTGAAAGCCCCACTCGCCCTTGAGGACTTTCAGGTTCAGGAATTCGTTTTGCGTGGCATGGACCCCGTTGATCAGGTTGTAGGAGTTCATCACCGCATCCACGTGACCCTGCTTCACAGCGGCTTCAAACGCGGGCAGATAGATCTCGCGCATCGTCCGCTCATCCGCGTCCGAGTCGACGTTGTGCCGGTTGTACTCCTGACTGTTCAACGCATAGTGCTTGACCGTGGCAATCACGCCCTGCGACTGCACACCCTGGATGAACGGGACCACGATGGTGGAATTCAGGAAGGGATCCTCTGACAGGTATTCGAAGTTGCGTCCGGCAATGGGCGACCGGGCAATGTTTACGCCGGGACCAAGAAGAAAATTCACGTTCCGCGCGCGGGCATCCTTTCCCAGGCCTTCGCCGATTCTGCGCGCCAACTCGGGATCCCACGAGGCGGCCAGGCTTACGCCGCCTGCATAAGCCGTGGTCGGCCCCCATGTGCGCACTCCCACCGAGGCGTCCGACATTTTGAAGCGCGGCAGCCCAATGGCTGGAATCGCGTGCGTAAACATGCTGTCCACGCCGCCGATCAGTTCGATCTTCTGCTCCAGGCTGAGCTTCGCCACCATGGCGCGCGCCTTGGCCTCAATCTCGGGTGAATCGGGCGCGGGAGCCTGTGCCAGAGCAGCGACGGATGCTGCCAGAAAGCTCAGAACCAGGCCAGAAACACCAGTTCGCAAAATCGATTGAACAACGTTTTTCTTCAGGTTTCTCATGACCGGGAAAAGCGTAATCCATTCGGCTGGCAAATGTATAGCCGTCTGCTCCCGCCGATAAGGCTGCGCAAAGAATCGCTGGCTTGCGCCGCATGTGATTCGAATCACAATGGGGGGTGCATCGTGTCACTGATTGTCCTTTCAATGGGAGCGCAGACTCGGCACCAATAGGTAATTAAGGCGAATCGGTGCTGGGGCGCGCCGGGAGGCATGAATGAGCTTTGCAGCGGGAATGAAGACCATCGTGGTGGCGACGGACCTGGAGGGTCAGTCGGAAGCGGCGCTTGAGTATGCGCGCAAGCTGGCTGCCGGATATGGCGCGCGCATTGTGCTCGCTCACGGTGTTGACCCGGTTGCCTATGCGGCCGTCGACTCCATTCCGGGCCGCATTCTGAAGGGGCTCACGGAGCAGGCGAGGTCTGCGTTGGACCAACTCAGCGGCGAGCTTCTCCGCGAGGGGATACCTAGTAATTCCGAGATCCGGCAGGGCGCAGTGGCGCAAATGCTGGTGGATGTGGCAAGGCAATACAGCGCCGGCCTGATAGTGATGGGTACACGGGGCATGCACGGCGCCGGACCGGTGATTGTGGGCGCAATCGCGGAACACCTTGTGCGTCTGTCTCCATGTCCGGTGATGGCTGTTGCTGCCGATTGGAATGCGGGCGAGTTCCGTCCCACTCCGGGAGGACCGGTGTTGCTGGCGATGGAACGTAACGAGGCAGCCGCAGCGGCGGTCGAGACAGCCTATTCGCTGGCGGAAACCTTTCATCGCACACTGCTGGTGCTGCACGCTCGCGGACCCGCCGAGGCTTCAGCGTTTCTGAATCCGGGCGCAACCAGGCTTGAGGAGTTTGGCATCAAGCCCAGCGGGCGTTTTCCGGTGCGCTTCATGGTCAAGGACGGCAACCCTGCCGACGCCATTGTGGAGGCGATTGCGCAATATCATCCGAGCCTGCTGGTGGCCGGCGTGAAACGCAGCAGCGAGACGCCGGGATTGCATGGGACGGCATTTCAATTGCTGGCCCGTTCGCGCGTGCCCGTCGTCTGCGTTCCGCCCGCGCTGGCGGTGGCCGCCGGCGGCGGGGAAGCTTGTTTCTCCGCTGAAACCAAATAGCGCAGGCGCGTCATTGGGTATCACCTTTTCTGTGGGAGTTGGGCAGCGGAAAACAAGCCGTCGGCCCCTTCAGTTTTGAATCGTTTCTCCGGTTTTGTTGCATTGGGTCGACTTCGCTGCAATTTTGGTGGTGGTTCTTGGCTAATCCGCATCGTTTAATGCACTTGTTCAACGGCGGCCGGGAGGTGGGCATGAGGGAGATTCACTACCGCACCGATTTCGAACGGGGCAAAGGGAGCTGGAACCGTGCAACCTGAGAAGACATCTGGGCGAATGGAGGGACCGATGGCACGTCCGCTTGCCGAGATACTGAACTGCCCTCCGGAGACCGGTCATGTGCTGAATGCCGCGGCTGCGTGCATCGACTACGAGCCCGGGGCGATTGTCTTTCGCCAGGGCGGTTCCTGCCGCGGACTCTACGTGGTGGTTTCAGGGCAATTCCTGCGCAAGGCGGAACGGCTGGAGAGCCGTCTGACTCTTGGGCCGGCGCGTCCCGGCGATCTGGTGGAACTTGGTGCCGCGCTCGGGGATGGGCGCCACACCTACACGCTAACCGCTCTGACTTCAGCTTCGTTGTTGATGCTGCCCATGGAAGCGCTCAATCAGGCCTTCTCCAGCTACCCTGCCATGCGGATGCAGTTGCTGGAGGAGTTGGCCCGGGAGGTCTCCCGGGGGTATTTTGCCAGTTGCCAGGCTCGCAACTCGCGGCTGCGCGGACGCGGCTCGGAGGCAACTCTTTCGTCCCCCTCTGGAGGTCCCTCGACATTTTCCTGAAATGGTGCGTTCCGCGAACCCGGAAGAAAAGTCGGTGAAAAGACCCTCCTGGCACCTTTGACAGGTCTTCCTGACCCCTTTGGTGCATTTTGCCCCACCGAGTTGCGCTATACTCGATCTTGATCCACGAAAAAAGTATGGCGTCATTCCACCCCCACCACCCGCCCGAAGATTGCATTAACTGTGAGCATCGCCATCTGCGAATGTTCTGCAATCTCACTCCCGAGGCGTTGCGGGATTACGACGGGATCGGCATCATGATGAGCCACGCGCGCGGCGCAAAGCTGTTTACCGAGGGCGACCAGGCGCGCAACGTTTTCGTGATTTGTTTTGGCCAGGTGAAAATCTCCTCCACCTCCCGCGACGGCAAAACCATGATTCTGAAAATCGCCGGCCCCGGGGATGTGATGGGTCTGAGTGCGGTGCTGGCCAACGTGCCTCACGAAGTGACTGCCGAGGCCATTGAACCGTGCCAGGTGAAGACTGTGCGCAAGCAGGAGTTTGTTGATTTCCTGAGCCGGCATGGCATTGCCAGCATGCACGCGGCGCAATCTCTCTCCGGCGAATATCTCACCGTGTTTCACGACGCCAAGCGTCTGGCGCTCTCCGGCTCGGCGGCGGGCCGTTTAGCCCGGCTGCTCCTTGACTGGGGACATTCGTCGGCAAACGGCAAGACGGAAATCCGCTTCACCATGGCCCTGACCCACGAAGAGATTGCCAACATGGCCGGCACCTCGCGCGAAACCGTCACCCGGCTGCTGAACCAGTTCCGGCGCGACCAGTGGATTACCATCAAGGGCGCCAGCATGACCATCGTCAAGCCCGACCAGCTGGAAAAGCTGACCGCTTAGTTTTTCCGACCTTTCGTCTCCTCAGATATCCCTCACTGGAGACTGCTCCTTTAAGTGCAGCTCAATGCGGCGCTTCTCGCCTAAAGTCGGCGCAGCCTTGTCTTCTCGCAGCGTGAGTACCGGGCAGCGGGCGTGCGCCAACACACGATAAATCGTTCGGTCGCGGGTCAGATTGGCAAAAACTGAGCGGTCCGTCGCTCCCAGAACAATCAGATCTGCGCGGTAATCGGCGGCCGCGGCCAGAATCTCGATGGCCGGGTTGCCGTGTACAACGTGCGGCACAATCGCGTGGCAGCATGGTCCGGTGGCCTGAGCGGTGGAAATCTCGCATGCCAGCCGGTGCAACTCATGCAGTGCGGTAGAATCCAGTCCGGCAGGCTGTCCGCTCTGGCCTGCCCTTCCGGGCGACCCATCAAAGCTCCCCCCACCCTGCAGCGCAGGCAGCACATGCAGCAGCAGCAAACGTGCGCCCTGTCTCGCGGCGATGCGGCAAGCCAGCTCTGCGCTCGTCCGCGAGCCCTCGTTGAGCGTTGTTGCGTGCAGAACCACGCGCTCGCCCCGCGCAGCCCTGGCCGGTTCGGAGACATGCGCCTCCGGACCAACGGTGATGACAGGCAGGTCAACCGAGCGGAGTACGTGCTCTGCCACCGAACCCAACAGCAGTTTGCCCAACCGGCTGCGGCTGTGGGTGCCAAGCAGTACACGGTCGGCCTGGAACTGGCGGATCACGGTGGCAATCTGATGCGCCGGATGTCCCTCGCGCACCAGCGCATCGCACCCGATGCCGCGCCGGCCCGCAAGCGCACACCAGGGTTCCAGCGTTTTGGTGGCGAACTCAATCGCGCTCGCCGGATTGTAGTAGGGCATGCCAACCGAATCAGTCGCCACGGCTACGCCGGTTGCCAGAACATGCAGCAGTAACAGCCGCGCGTCGGTTTCCGTCGCTTGTTCCAGAGCGAAAGGCATCAACCGGTCCAGGTCGCCCAAATCGGTCGCCACCAGGATCAGCGAAGGACTCGCGCCTGGGTCCAGGGCGGTCTCCGGAAGGGAATGGGGGGGGTCCGGCATGCAAAACCTCTTCAGCACAGGTTGACACTCTCCACTCGCGGGGGATGTGCGAGCGCACACCTGCTTGAGTGATTTGGCTCACTCTAAGAATCCTCCAATGACGATCGAAGACACTTCACCGCCTGTTCCATAAATGTTTTCTCACCGTGGGCCGATACATTCAGAAGAAACAGAGGATGCACAGCGATTCTCATGTGGGGTACCGTTCGTGGTCGCTCAAGTGGATGAAGCATGCGTGATGAAGGCGAACTCGCAATTCTGGGAACAGATGCTTGCCATGAACCTGGGTGCGCCGCTGCTTCCCGAGAACTCCTGCCTCGACGCCGGCCACCTTGCAGGCAGCGTGAATCTCAACGGCAATTGGAACGGCCGCATTGAGCTTCGCATGTCAAGCGAATTGGCTTACCTGGCGACTTCGGCCATGATGATGCAACCGCTGGAGACGGTGGCCGAAGCCGACACTCTGGATGCGGTGAGGGAGATCGTCAACATGATTGCCGGCGTCATCAAGTCGTCTCTGCCGCGCCCCTGTTCGATGACCGTGCCGGAGTCGGCCGTAGCCCCTGAAAACTGGTGCGGAGGGAGCCACACGGAAGACTCCCTGGTGGTGACATTCCGCCACGCAGCCGGTGACCTGATGGTGCGTGTCTGGGAGCAAAGCTGTGTTGCGCCGTAATTCGGGTGGGTGCGATCTGGCCTGATCCAACTGAATTCCTGACGGGCGATTTATTGGGTTCGGCTGCCCGATTCTGGCGTTAAAACTCAAAGTAATGCGATTCTTGCCGGTCTTCACGCCCACGCCGAATATTTATTTTGAATTTCCTTATGGCTTTTTGATGTGCTTGCTTTGTATCTTTACCTATGGAAGTACAACTGCACACTTTCCATCCTTGTAGACACCCAAAGAAAAAATAATCCCCTTGTGCGTTCATGGGCGCCCGCTCTTGTGCAATTATTTTTCATTTTCGCGGGGCGCTCGGAAGTACAACTCTACCTGCATCATCTGGAGGACAGGCGCAATGAAGACCGGACATACTCGACGTGTATCTACTGCCTTGCTGTTGGCGTTGGCGGTGATTTTTGCACTGCCGGCCACGAGCTTTGGCCAGACCTTTCGCGGCGGAATCAGCGGCACGGTCACCGATCAATCCGGAGCAGTGGTGCCCGGAGCGCAGGTAACCGCTACCGAGTCGGCTACGAATACTTCTTACAATGCGGTAAGTTCGAGCGCGGGCGAGTTCGCGTTTGCCAATTTGCCGTTGGGCAGCTACACGGTCGCTGTCACAGCCTCTGCATTCAAGAGCATCAAGGTGGATAAGGTGCCCGTAACGGCCGGCGCCACCTACACGCTTCCCGTAAAGCTGAGCGTGGCCTCGGCGGGCGAAACCGTGGAAGTGGTCGCGGATTCTCTCACCCTAGATACCGTCACTGACACGCAGGCCACCGCGCTTCCGGAAGAAGTGGTACAGAACCTGCCAAACAGCGGACGCGATTTTACGCAGATGCTCTCGCAGACTCCAGGATTCGCCGGTCTATCAACAGGCGGCGGAGCAGGCGTTGCCAGCGTCAATGGCACCCGCTCCAATTCTGTGAACTGGCAGATCGAGGGCACTGACAACAACGACCTTTGGTGGAACATCCCCGCCGTCAACCAGGGCGGCGTCTCGTCGATTGCCGGCGTTATTTTGCCCATCGATGCGATTGAGAACTTTTCATTCGTCACCGCTGGTTCCACAGAGCTCGGCCGCAACTCGGGCGGCACAGCCAACCTGACCATCAAGTCGGGAACCAACAGGCTGCACGGCTCGACCTACTACTATAACCACAACGAAGCCTTCCAGCATTCGAACCCGTTCACCGGAACCACCACCGAAACCCGCAATCAGCACATCGGCTTCTCCGTCGGCGGCCCCATCTGGAAGGACAAAACCTTCTTCTTCGTCGCCGGCGAACATCAGGGCTTCCTGATCGGTGCCGAGAGCAAAGCCACTGAGCCCTCGGCCGCATATCAGGCGGAAGCCTATGCCGTGCTCGACGCCTACGGCGTTCCGCACAATCAGGTCGCGATTAACCTGCTCAACGGCAACAGCACCTACAAGTCTCTGTGGCCTGCCGCGGCGCTAACAGGAGGCGCCGCAACCGATAACTACATTGCTACCGGCAATCTTACCGGCCACAGCTATAACAGCATTGTGAAGTTCGACGAGCAGTTGACCGCGAAGGATCACATTGCCGCCTCCTGGTTCGCCGGAGAAGGAACGCAGACAGCGCCAACCTCCTCCGCGCTCGCGCCTTACTTTGAGAATGCCCCCATTCACGTGGAGAACTACTCGCTCGTCTACAATCGTGTCCTCACAAACAGCATCACCAATCAGTTGTCCGCTGGTGTCAGTTACTTCAACCAGGTTTTCTCCGATGCGGAAACTGACTTCAATCCCGTCGGCCTTGGTCTGAACACCGGCGTCACGGATCCGGCTCTGGCGGGCTCGCCGCACCTCATCATCGGCCCCACGGCGGCAAGCGTCGGACTGACTGCCGGCGGCAGCGGCTTTGACCCGATCGGCGTTACGGCGCCTTCAGGCCGCAACGACATTACCGGCCATCTGGATGAGTCTTTGGCCTGGATCAAGGGTGCCCACCAATTCAAATTCGGCGGCGAAATCCGCCAGGCCCAGGTGGACGACTTCTACCAGACCGGCGAACGCGGCACCATCTACTTCGATGGATCGCAGGGACCGTGGGTCTCCACCACTTCAGCTTGCGCGGCCAAGGGGAACGGAACCGCACCGTACACCGCAGCCAACGCGCCTTCAGACCCCAACATACTTTTCCTCGCGGACTTCCTCGCCGGCTGCTTCGATTCCACCAACTCTGAAAACGTCGTCGGAGACCCCAAGCGCCAGGTCTTCGTCAACACATTCTCCTTGTCCGCCCAGGATAGCTGGCAGCTCAACAAGCGGCTCAGCGCCGACTATGGCATTCGGTACGACTACGAGGGACCGGTTCATTCCGCCTACCCCAATCTCTCCGTTTTCGATCCCTCGGTTCCCGGCGGATTGTCAGTCATTGGTGCGAACCAAGGGGTCTGGAGCAGGTTCTGGGGCGGCGTAAGCCCGCGCATTGGATTCTCCTGGCAGGTTGACGATTCGGGCAAAACCGTCCTCCGTGGCGGCTACGGTTTCTACTACGACTCCATTTACATGAAGTCCGTTCTGCAAAACAACGGCGCGCAGAACATCTCCGTCTTCGGCCCCGGCCTCAACCCGGCTGGTTCCGAGGAGGTCGCACAAGCCGGAGGCATCCCCAACACCGTCATCGAGCCCGGTACCCCGATCTTCCAGACCCTCGACCAGGCGCTTGCGGGTGCAGGTGTGGTTAAGATCTCCACCTTCGACAAGAACTTCCGCCCTTCCTACACCCAGTCGTTCGACCTGAATCTCGAACACAGCTTCACTCCGTCGGTGATTTGGCAGTTGGGCTATGTCGGAACCAAGGGAACCCACCTGCTGGGCCTGTTCGACATCAACCCGGAGACCCCCGGCTCGGCAAATCTGGCGAATCCAAACAGCACCCGCCCCTATTTCAACCAGTTCCCGAACTTCTCCGTAATCGACGAAGCTCGCAGCAACCTGGGCTCTATCTACAACTCCCTGCAGACAACTCTGCGCGTGCAGAATTACCACAACTTGTCCTCCCAGTTGGCCTACACATGGGGCCACGCTCTGGACTATGAAACCGGACTGCTTCCCTACGTCCCGCAGGATCCTACCAACGAGGCAGCGGAGTACGGCAACTCGGACTTCGATGTCCGCAATACCCTCACCGGCTATCTCGACTACCACATTCCAGCCTTCCCTGGGCCAGAGCGGCTGACCAAGGGCTGGGAAGTGAACACCGGCTTCTCCTTCCACGGTGGAACACCTTACACGGTGGTCTCCGCCAACAACCCCAGCGGCAATGGAGAAGGTGCTGACCGCGCCGTCCAGGTCATGTCGGAGCCGAATGATGTATCGCACGCAATTGTCAACGGAACTGTCCAGTGGTTCAACCCCAACGCATTTGTGGATTGCGGCACCGGCGGCACTTCCTGCATCTATTCACCCACCCGCCGCGGTCAGAACTACAATCCCGGCTACTCCGCCGTTGACCTCGCCCTCTTCAAAACCACGAAGATCAACGAACGCGCAAGCGCTCAATTCAGCGCGAACGTCTTCAACATCTTCGACCGTACCAATCTCGCACCGGTAGGCTTCCCGCAGGCCGGCGAGGGTGGCGTCATCGGATCTACACTCGGACCGTACCTCGGCAACCCGGGCATCGGACCCGGCGAGCCGCTCAATGCCGAGTTCGCTCTGAAGATCATCTTCTAAATGCAGATGACAGGTTACAGATGACAGTTAAGACCCGAAATCTGTCAGCCTTCTTCGAAGAGAAATCCATTCACCAACAAAAAACCCCGCCACAAGGCGGGGTTTTTGTTGGTGCTTGGTAGCCGTGCGAGGGCTCCTATCCAGGCTTAATGCGCCGCCTGCGCATCCACCAACTGCATCTCCACACGCCGGTTTAGCGCGCGCCCCGCTTCTGTCGCGTTGTCAGCCACCGGACGAGCCGCTCCGTACCCCTGCGGTGTCAGCCGGTTTGCCGCCACTCCATGCGCAACCAGCCACGCAATCACTGAGGCCGCACGCGCCTGCGACAGCTTCTGGTTCAAGTCCGCCGCACCCTGGTTGTCGGTGTGGCCGGAGATGATCCAGTGCGAAGCCGGCCGCTTCACAATCAGCGCCAGCACGTTCTGCAGCGCCGCCGCGCTGTCAGGCCGCAGCGTCGCTGAGCCGGTGTCGAAGTGCACACCGTAGATGGCAGCTGAACCGCTCTGACCGATAGAGCGTTCGAGATCCGCGACCCCTTCGCTATGCCGCTTCAGCTCAAAACTTGCCTTCCCCACGTCTCCCATCGCAATGTCCACGGGCAGAACTTCTTCGTCATATCCCGGCGCAATGGCCGAGGCCGTCACCATCCCGGCAGGCAAAAATCGAAGCACACCTTGCCCGCGCGCATCGCTGGTTCCCGTGGCATTCGCGGCATCCACCGTTGCGGCAGCGATAGGCTTTTTCGTAGCGGCATCCACTACGGAATAGTTCAGCGAAACCGGATACTTGAAAGGCTTCGGGTTCACCAGGATACGCACAAAATCAATCGCATATCCATCAGGCACATGCGTCGTTGGATCATCGATCAGCACCTTCACCTGGCCGGTCCGCAGCAGCGGCCAATACTCGGGCAGCAGTTTGAACGTCACCAGTTTGCCCACCGGACCCGTCTGCTGCAGCGAATTGATCGCCATCTCGAATGAAGGAATCCGCGTGCCATTCAGGGTGATCTGGAAATGCGAACCCCACACCGGAGCCTGGAAGTCGTCGAGAAACATCTGCAACAGCACCACGTTGACCTTCGCCGGCAGCTCGCCGACATTCAGCACAATCGGGACCGGCATGGAGCCTGCGCGATGATCGATGGCGTAGTCTGTGTACCCATCGTGACTGTGTTTCTGCGCGTCGGCCTTGGTAACCACCGAACCCAGCAGGATGCGGTCCATTCCTGCCGGCGCACCGGGCTTCGGATCCCACGGGTAGCCGTGCCCCGTCGACTTGCCGGAAAACGGATCGTAACCGTCCGGCCATCCGAATCCAAGATTGTTGATATCGCCGGCTCGCACCAGCAGGTCAGCCTCCGGACCGTTGACCGTGCGCTCAGTCTTCAACGCCCATGACGGCGGAGTCTTTGACGGCTGTGCGTCTGCGGCGGCCACGGTAAATACCAGGGCGGATACCATCGCGATAGGAGTTAACGAATGCAAAATCTTCACAATACCCTCCGGGGTCCGCCAATTGTAGCATTCGCCCTGAGCAATCCGGAACGGCAAAAACCTGGCATTCCCCGCAATAAAGCGAAATCAAACTACCGCTATGCGGTACAGAACATCAAACTGTGATCATTAACACAGTGGAACAACCGCTGCAGGGCGAGAATGAATCGCAGGGCCTGCCCGCTTGTGCGGCCGCCCAGGAGATTCTAAACATGAGCGATCTTGCCACTTTGGCTGAGGGCGTTGCCCTTGACCCGCTGGTTGGCCACCCCGCCGACTTCCACGTGTTTCACCAGTTTCTGGAGCGTTGCAAGGGACTTCCGGCCATCACCACCGCCGTTGTTTGGCCGCTGTCCGACGTGGCATTGCGTGGCACGGTTGAAGCCGCAGTCGAAGGACTGATTGAGCCTACCTTGATTGGCCCGGCAGCGGAGATGAATGCGCTTGCCGCCAAAATCGGTGTGGACATCAGTAAATATGCCGTGATTGAAGCCGAGACCGAGCGCAAGGCCGCCGAGCTGGGCGTGGCTGTGTGCCGCGCCGGCAATGCCCAGGCGATGATGAAGGGTAGCCTGCATACCGATGAGCTGATGAAGGCGGCGATGAAGGCCGACACCGGCTTGCGCACCTCAAAGCGGATTTCGCATGTGTTCATCATGGACACGCCCGCCTATGCGCGCACCCTGCTGATTACCGACGCGGCCATCAACATTGTTCCCGAGCTGGAAGACAAGGTTCACATCGTGCAGAATGCCATCGACCTGGCGCACGCGCTGGGAATTCCCGAGCCCAAGGTGGCGCTGCTCTCGGCGGTGGAGACAGT
>JBEKUP010000026.1:0-65357 GCA_049514915.1 Occallatibacter sp.
AAGTTGTCTCCTTCTTTTTAGAATTGCAAACGCAGTACAGCCGGCATCGAAGATAAACCCTGGAAGGAGTTTATAGGCTTTTCCAAAGCCAGGGAACCAAGAATGTGTAAGCACCTTAATGTCAATGAGATCTTTGTCAAATCCGGAAACCTTAAGACAGTTGAACAGTAACTGCGGCGTCCACGTATAAAGATGACAATTGATATCATCTGGATCAAATTGCCGTTGCGTTCTCCAGTCGTCGATCGGCAGTTTCAAAACGAGCACGGCCCTCGGCTTCATAAGACGGTGGAGTTCAGTAAGTACAGCTACAGGCGAAGGTACATGCTCAAGCGCGTGGTTAGAGATGACGATGTCTGCTAGCTGGTTCGGCACTTCGGATAAGTCAGAGAAGCATTCTACGCCATTTTGCTTTGCTACCTGCCTGGCCGCTGGATTGATTTCCACCCCGAGGCGCCGCCCACAGGACAGATGCTTCAACAAGAAGCCTCCTCCACAACCGAAATCAAGCACACAATCGTGCTCATTGATGTATTTCTGGAAGGCTCTTGCTTCGATGGCCGCACCTGAGCTGCCCAGTGACTGTTGCCAGCGGAAGTATTCTTCACCCTCGACCCCGATATAGCGCGCAGATTTCGAATGTTCAGAATTCATCAGATCTTCTCCAGAAAATCGTCGAGATGCAAATCAACCACAACTTTGGCCAGCCCTCATGGTTGATCCAAAACGAGAACTCCATCTTTGACCTTGGCCAAGAAGCCGGTCAATCGATAGGCCTCTAGTCGGATCCCGGATTCGTTCGGGCAACGAGCCGATGACATCTAAACCTATTCGAAGCGCGGACCCACGATATACATGGCACAGAGTCGAATCTGCCAGAGCTTACTCAAAATGGTCGCCAGCGATCGCGCGATAGAGCCGTTCGCTGTAAGATTCGAGAGTGAATTCCTCGGACCTTATCTTTGCATTACGAGACATCTCAGCGAGCAGAACTGGATCAGATGCAAGTTGGTTGAGTCTCTCTGCAATTGCGCTGGGACTCCGTATTGGCACGAGAAAGCCATCTACGCCATCGTTGATCTCTAGGCCGCTATTCTCTGTGGCGATCACTGGCAATCCAGATGACAAGGCTTCGATCAAGACCGTCGCCATCCCTTCGCATAGGGAAGGCAGAAGAAACACATCTGCCCACTGAAAATGCTCACTCACCTCGCTTCGAGGAATAACACCAACCATGTGAAGTTGCTTTCCGAGTTCGCGTTTGACCTTGTTCGAAAACGAGCAATCCCCAACAAGACGAAAATCAAAGTTCTTTCCCAACAGTTTCGATGCCTCGAAAGTGTATTGGGGACCTTTGCGCAGGGTTACGTTTCCAACCGACAATATGCGAAGAGGGCCCCCGTGAGCCTCATGCACACTCCGACCCAAAAAGCCACTCACACCGTAAGGCACTGTTATATAACGATCAGACGTCACACCAGAGCTTTTTAAGCTATCCGCGACGAATTTCGATGGGACAATGATCTTCTCCGCGGCGTCCCACTCCCTTTTTTCCCGAGCCGCAAACTCAGATCGCTCCTCGTCACCACGAGAGAATGGTTCCCAATCAGGGTATCTTTCCCACTCTTGCCGCAATATCTCATGGTGTACTTCACTGGCGGCCACTGGCAATTCAACTACCGCGCGCACTCCAAGTGCGCGAGCGGCTTCAAGCACTTCAAGACCAGCGCTGGAGAAGGTGTACACGTGCGTTGCACCCTTGAAGCCGCTGGCAACAATTCGTTCATTAAACTGCTTCGCGATCTGAAGATGAACACGAATACGCTCACCTTCCGACTTGCATTTTGAGAGGCGCCATTGATATTCGAAGCCCAGCCCTGGGAACATTTCGATCTTACCGCTGGGTATCCCAATCGGGTTGCGGCCGAGCAATCTCTTCAAGGGTGCGGGGCGCAAGGGTCGAGGGACTGATCTTAAAAGGCTCGGCCATCCTTTAACAGCACAAATGTCAGTGAAGAGGGTCTTGAGAGCTCCTTTGCGCTCAAATGATCTCGCGGCGCCGTAATGCAGCCGTGCGCCCACTTGGCAGACACAAACTTGGATTCGGTTATCGTTCATCATTTCAAATGGACTCCAGGCGAAACCCCATCCAATCTCCAAGTGCCAACTCAACAGCCTTCAGGCTCGGATTTGCGAGAAGTGTGCCCTACCTTGAATGGCGCACACTGTCATTCCCTCGTTATCGATTTTGATGAAGCACTCCTTGCATGTTGCGAGATGCGCCCCATGTGCGTGGCCTTGGCAAAGCCGCAGTTCTCTGTTGCAGGTGCTCCGTGTTTCATTGTGAAGAGCTTCGGGGCAAGCTGGTGATGGGCGATGAGCTTGATAATGGAAGATCTAATCCGCCTGAGATTCTCCAAATGCAAAAATGGTCGTTTTTACAAAACCGGGGACGAACTTCTGATAAGCCACCCCAAGCCCATAAGCTATTCCGGAAAAGTTCAGATACCCTGGCTCTGGCTCATACCCGTATACCAAAGCTCGGAAGCGCGCATTCGTAAAGAGATGACGCAGGGCCGAGATCGTGTTGCACCGATAGAGGGTGGGAAAAACATCCTCTGCTTCCCGCGCCGACTGCAGTTTTGAAATCACCTTTGTGTGATGCTTGTTCGGTATTAATTTCGAAGCAATCCCCATGTAGCTATGGGTGTTTGGGGTGCGGACACAAAGATACCCACCCCGAACCAAAACCCGGCTGGCCTCTTGAATAAACGAACTGGGGTCTGGCAGGTGTTCCATTACATAATCGCAAATAATCATATCCACGGACCGGCTTGCGACTGGCCAACGGCCTCCCGGCGTTAACAGCCGGAATTCATCGATAAATGGGTTCGACATCCCAACCTCATCCACGTCGATGCCGATCACAGTTGAAACTTTGCCTTTGACCAAGCGGAGACCCCGTCGAAACGGGACAGGATCCTCTAGATAGCTTCCCCGACCGCATCCGAAATCGACAACTGTAAAGGAGGGCTGTAGAAGAGAATTTACTCGGCAATAGAACGCGACCGTCCCATCGGTATCCGTAAATCCGCCAAAACTTGTTTCCGGATAAAACGCCAGTTTGTAATCCTTCATTCCGCCTCTCCCTTATCGCCGCTATCCATCAGTTAAGTGTTCAGCCAATTGGATTCCGGGCCATGGGCATTTGTACGCTTAGGCGCTCGCTTATCCGTGTTAAGCATTTGAAGAAATGGACCAATTACTTAGGTTTGATCCAGAGACGAGTGTCCCAAATGGAATTCGTAGTATTGGCTACTCTCTTAACAAAGCTCGATGGGTAGAATCTATGCAGATTCATCTTATCCTCGGTTTATTGTCAGGATCTGGGTTGGCTGGTTTTTGAACGCAATACATCGTCAAGCCGTTCCGGGAGCCATCAGATTCTCTGACCAAGGACCTCGACACCTGCAGCTGGCTCCAAGCGTCCCTGAACGTAGGGCCAGTCTCTCACAAACAAGGAATTTGTAGACTTAAGGGCAATTGGATGTCGATGCAATCGGCGGGAATTAGGATTGTAGTATGCCCGTTCAAAGCCGTTTTTGCTCAATATATTGGCGCTCTCCAAAGTGACAGTTTCCAACTCAATCACCTTCAGGCACGGATTCGCAAGAAGAGCCTTTGCTCCTTGAAGGACCCCTTCCTCCGCTCCTTCAACATCGACTTTGATCATTGATGGCGCGACGTCGCCCACAAGAGCGTCGAGTTGCTCCAAGCGAGTCATTCGCACATTTACATCGTCGGCCGATGCAATTCGATTCACTGTGTCAAGTCCAACTGTGAAGGCAATCTCTCCTTGCTCCTGTCCCACGGCACATTCAAAGACTCTTACCCGCGAGCCAAGGTTGTTCAACTCGATGTTTCTCTTGAGGTGACTCACTGTCTCAGCGTCTGGCTCAAACGCCCAGGTGGTCGCCTTGCATACGCCCGACGCGAGTACGGTGTACACTCCCACATTGGCCCCAATATCGAAAAACAAATCGCCCTCTCTCAGGAAGTGAAGAGCCGTCAACATGTCTGCAAACTCTGTCAGGCCGACATAGATGTTCGCCGTTGCGCCTTTCATGCTGTGGTGAACCGCAAGTCGCTGGCCACCTAACCAGTCAATCAGAACCTCGCGCCTAAGTCGGCTCCGGACTTGCCACCATGCAAAACGCGCCCACGCGCCAATGCGCGCATCGCAGGTTAGAGGGTGGGTTGAGAAAAACCTATCGAGATTTGCCAACTCGCCGATCGCACTCATTGCATAACCTTTCCTTTTCTCGCCTTCCTACGCCGACTTGAATTAACTCCCGACAGAGCCGGATGGCACAATATGAATGACTTTGTAGGCGCACTCCAACATGGATTCCGCAGAGCGCAGGTCGCGCCGCTCAGTTCAACGTAAAGCACAGGATGATCTCACGAGCCTTCGAATCCGCGACGTCCCAATAGCCTTGTTCGAAGGTCAAACAGGTACGTTGTGTCTATCATTGATACCGCGAATTGTGGCCAACGGTCGGAAAGCAACTTGTTACTCACAGGAACAACGTAGATGCACATACAAATCTCGCAGAGCAGAAGAGCGCTTCCGGCGACGCGAAGTCCTAAATGTTTGATTAATGGATATGCAGATAGCTGCCGAGCAATTGAATCACCCTAGTCTGGCTGCTCGCGATGGCTTCAATTGTCTAAGATCAAGAAGACTCCACAGTGGGTGTGCCGAGAAAAGGCGCGCGAAGCAAGGCGAGAAGAAATTCTTGCGGATTGTCGTGCAGAAGACTAAGCGATTTCCTAAGCACGTACCCCATCATGAACATATCCGCGAGCAAGAGACTAACGCCAGCACCGCTCAATCCAACCCATGGAATCAGCAGGTAGGCAACGGGTAGCGAGAGCGCACTACTTAGGACATAGACTATTGCCTGACGCTCATGGCGATTGCAGGCAACCGACACAATTGAAGAAACAGACCAGAAAGAGTTGACAAGGACATCGATCAGCAGCAAATAAAACAGGCGATGGTCCATCGGCACCTTACCGCGGGTCCAATAGCCATAGAGTCTGGCGCCGAAAAGCGTGAGGAACGCGATCGCCGCAATAGACAACCCAAGCGAGGCCTGAGATGCGTAGCGGTGCAGTTTTCTCGCCAACGCAGTATTCCCAGCCCCGAAGGCGACAGACAACTCGGCCCAGATGCTCTTTCCAATCATGTCCGCAATCCCGGAGACAAGCCGTGTCATGGTCCTGACGGTCGCAAACATTACAACTACGACCGGGCCCAACAGCCAGCCGAGCATGATGATCATGCCCTGGTACAAAAACGAATTGCCAACCCCTAAAGTTATCCAAGCGATCGCCGGGCCAAATAATTTCCGCACGACGCCGAGACGGGCATGGGCATACCCATAATGTAACCACGGGCTTTTACGCCTGAGGATAAGTTGGCAACACAAATTTACCACCAACCGAGTGGAAGCAAGCGTCAGCGCAACCGACACAGGGGACCCATGACAAACCGCCGCGATGATGGCGGCGCCATTTGCCAGGAATCTGTCGATATTCCCAAGCAGCGTTCCAAGTGCGTAGTTTCCGTCACATCGGAAGCCGGACGCAATAACTGTGAATTGCAAATCGAAAAGGACATACACGCAAAGCGCAGCCAGAATGATACCTACTTGACCCCCAGAAAGAAGCGCTATATTCAGCCAGCGCCCGACGGGTAGCGCCAGTAGCCCGAGTGCGACGCAGAGGCCAAACGATAAAGAGACTGCAGTCGTCAGCAGCCATGCACTTTGAAACACTTCCAGAGCAGCGGTCTTGTTCCCCCGCGCCACCTCCATTGTCATATCATTCCCGGCTACACTCCCAAAACCAAAATCTGTAAGGCCGAGGTATACCGGAATGGCACTTAGCAACAGCCACTCTCCATACAGTTTCGGACCCCAGGAATGCAGGAAGACCGGCACGCTCACAATCTGAATGACTGCCGTTACAATAGGCCCTAGACTTGTTGCGCCGAGAGCAAAAACAATCCGATGTTTTATGGTCTGCTTCATAATCGATGTAGGGAGATGCAACACAAGCTGTGCGCCAATTGACTATTTTCCGAGTGCCATATCGGCATAGGGGGAAGTCTCTGCCGCGTTTTTAATTCCTAAGATCGCTACCGTTTCAGCCTCCCTGTAGAGATTTGGACCCGAATCCCTTGTATTCAACAAATGCACGGACGCGCAGGCTTTTCTGATTTGGGGGAGATCGTTAAACGCAGAATAAGAGTAAGCGAGTCCATCACCTTCGGAGATCGCGTAACCTCTGCCTCTAGTCTTAACCCAATCGGCAAGAGGCCAGAGCCCCGCAGCGTTCAGCGTCTGCTTCACGGCTCTGGACAAACGGCTCCCTTGCCCAAAGTTATTCGCGTCGGAAATGAAAATTGCAGTTTTGGCAACCCTCAACATTTCAGAAACAGCCTTCGATGCTCTTGGGATGTGATGCAATGCTCCAAACTCGCAGACCAGGTCGAACGAGCAATCGGCAAACGCCAGATCCATCGCATCCCCATCTATCAGTTCGCCATCGGTAAGTCCATTCTCAGTGCCGACTCTTCTTAGCTCCGCAGATGGCTCAATACCTACTATCCTGACGCTTGGCAGCCGACTCTTGACCGCAAATAGTACTCGACCGGTCCCGCTGCCAACATCCAAGATCGACCTCACCTTCAGGTAATCGGCCATCGCAATTAACCACTGCAATGCAATTCCGTGCTCTACGTTGCCCTTCACATGCATCTCGTCGTAGCAAGCTGCGGTCCTGGCATAATAGGCTCGCTGCAATTCGATTGCTTCTGAAACTGACTCGGGCTTCATGCGCCGACTCCCCTTATTGGACCAGGATTCCCAGTTTATAGGTCTGCGGAAGCGCTTTAACCACCCAGGCGCCTCCTTGGACTAGCGCTAACTCATAGAGTAGCGCATTCACTCCTGCTGCCATCTCGGCCGCTTTCGACAAGTTCAAGTGCTACCGCCATGGGTTTATGGTTTTGCCAAAGATATCCGTCAGCAGTTTCTTCCTTTCATCCCAGGGATCCATTTCTTCCCAAAAGGCGATGCTCTTCACCGCAATGATTGCTGCAAGGAAGGAAAGGAAAGTACCGAACAGCACAATGACGGTTCGTGGCGGGCCTGATTTACGTTGTGGCATATTGGCCGCATCTAAAACACGAACCGTAGGAATTTCTTTTGCCTCTTGAACCTTAGACTCTTCGTATTGCTTTGTCAGGGCTTCCCAAACCTGCTCATCCATATTCAACCTTCGATCAAGGTCAGAATAAGTGACTCCCAGAGCGGGGAATTCTCCTGTGGACGGATAAGACGGGGCATTCGCATTAGTGCCGGGTTCATTCTCCCCACCACTGGCCTTATCCATTTGTTGCTGGAGCGTTGCGAGCCGGGCGCGCGCAGTAAGTACCCTCACATTGTCCTTGGAATAAGTCTGCTCCAGTCCTGCCAATTCCGAGCGCGCTTCAATGATCTCTTCACGCAGTTTGAACTCGGACTCCAATGTTGCTCTTGACTGAAAGTTAACATCGATCGTTTTGTTCTTTGATGAAAACTTGCTGAGGGCTACTGCGGATTCATCCAGGTCCTTCTTGACTTCCTTCAGGCGGCCTTCCAGAAATACACGTTCTCGTCGAGCGTCAGACGTGCTGTTATTAGTTACAACGCGATTCAGCTCAGAAACATAGGCCTGGGCCAAATCGGAAGCGAGTTGGGGACTGTTGGCCTTAACGCTGATCGAGACGACGCCGCTTTTGATATCTTCCCGAATCTCTGTGTCATCTGCCAGACGCTTGCATGCATCCTCAATAAGACGGGACTTGTAGTGATGCGTCAGATCGAATTGCTTTACCAGCGTCTCCCGCACAGTCCGGCTCGCAAGTATCAGATCGTATAGCGCACTCGGTGCTTTCACTCCCAGCGATGCGCCAGCTTGCGAAGTTGGTTGGACCGCGGTCGAAAGCATACTCATAAGACCGGAGTTGGAGGAGGCATTGTCAGGGGGCATGAGACTTGTCGTTGATGTGTAAACCGGGGGCAAGATGAAGGCAATTAACACCGCGATGAGCATCCCAGTGCCAAGAATTACGGAGAACATTCGCCGTTTCATCCAGCACAGCCGTATGGTGCGAATGATTCGTCGAGTCAGATCTCCGCTCGGTCCTGCCGCGCCAGGCGATTGGATGTCGCCTGCCGGTATCCCGAGATCTACGTCTGGCGTTGCACTTTGAGGATGGTCCATTAGAAATCGCTTTCTCCGAAAGCAAGCTGCGCAGAACGGCCATAATTGGCGGCGTCAGACGCTTCCCGATTCACGCTATGACATCTTTCGTCGAATTTCGTGCTCAAAACCATTCAGCCCAGTTTCAATTCCATTGTGGTTCATCAAGTCCCGCGCGTGTCCGACAGCGCATCCCGCGATAGGACTTGAGATTCCCGCCCGAAGAAAATATCGATTAAAACACTCCGCCTATCGCCAGAGGAAGTGCCGCCGACGATGCGAGCTGCGCCATGCCTATGAGGCCTTGCCATACAGAGCCGCCCATGACTTTCTCAGGAACAAAGATGGTGTCGCCTGGTTGCATGCGAAGGCTCATTAGCCCATCTCCCATCCAGATACTACCCTTTTTCTGCGGAACCAACACGGACCCATCGGCGTGCAGTATATAGATGCGCTTCTTGTCGCCGGCGGCCGTCGTTCCGCCTCCCTTTTGAAAGTACCAACCGAAGGTTTTGCCCGGGACATAACTCACTGCAATTGGGTTATACACCTGGCCACTAATAACTACGAAATTTGGTCGTTTGGGTATGAACAGGGTGTCACCGGCACGTAGCTCGATATCCGCAGGCGTGTTTTCCCATTTGCTGATTTCCGTGGAGATGTTTATCACTAATCGGCCGCTGGCTTGCTGGCTGCGAAGGGCGGCGAGGGCATCCTGCCGCTGTCGCTGGAGCTGCTGCTCCAATACACCCGCCGCCTGCGGGTTCATGGCCCCGGGGTTAAATTGTATAGGCGTACTTTCGATTCGATGAATCAAGTCCAGGCGTACCTTCTCATTCATTTCCCGAACCTGTACTCGCTCCATCACGGCAGCTGGCCCGTACGCTTCGGTGCGGAACCCGCCCGCACGTTTCAACACGGAGGACAGTCTCTCCCCCGGTACGAAGCCGTAGTTACCTGCATGTTCTACTTCGCCTGTGATTGCCACCTCTGAGCCGATATCCTGCCAGCCCGGCATGCGCGGAATACTGACTACATCGAGGGGTTTTAGCAAGACATCCGCACTCTTGTCGCCATCCAGCGCTTTCTGCACCGCGACAATGCTATGGTTCACCTGAACCTTTTGCCCATTCTGAATTTCATAGCTGGTGAGTTCCGCTTCACCACGATATGCGCTTTGGCTAAAGCCGCCTGCCATATGCACAAGATCACTCAACCTCATACCCTTGGACAGCGGATAAGCATTGGGCTTAAGGACATCTCCCATAATGGAAACCGTGCGATTTTCTAGCTCATACCGGCCATAGATGCGAATCACATCGAACGGCTGGAGTTGGATTGGATTGTTGCCAAGTAAGACATCAGGCAAATTGAATGGGATTACCTCCGGCCGGTAGTCGGGCGGAAGCAAGCGAACGAGTTCGCCGCGATCATCGGGCTCGGGCAGCAGATCCGCGTACGAATGAACCAGATCGCTAATGGTCATTCCTTCCCGGTAGGGATACACGCCGGGACGATACACGTGTCCTTCGAAAAAGACCTCCTGCTTGTTGACTGGCAAAATCGGCACAATGGCAATATTGTCGCCACCCTGCACCCTGAATCCTTCCAGCTTCTGTTTGATCCCTTGCGCGTCGTCAGGGAGATCCAAACTCAGCATGGTGTAACTCTGGTTGGCTATGAGCCGCTCAACATTGATCTGCTTCAAGCTTGCGGTAGCAAGCACACCCCCTGCAAGATTGAGAACATCGTTCAGTGTTTTTTCACCGATGAGTTCGTAAATGGCCGGGTGATGTACAACGCCTGTCACAGTAACTTCCGCACCGACCGGGGGAACCATGATAGTGTCGCCTAGTTGCAAGCGATCGTCGAACGAACGAATGCCATGCAGCAGAAAGTCGTAAAGATCGATTTCACGGATTAGTTTATCGGCTCGGTACACCCGCATTACGCGCATTGACCCGCGAGCTGTTGGGCCGCCCGCAGCGAACAGTGCGCTCAACGGCGTGGCCAGCGAACTAACGTCATAGGCGCCGGGGCGTTGCACGTCGCCCATGACATAAACGCGGATGCTGCGCAGACGACCCATCGAAATTTCGACGTGTACATCCTTGAATTGCGTACTGAGGGACTTTTGAATGGCGATCTGGGCCTGGCCGAGCGTGAGCCCGTTAATCGTAATTGGGCCAGCCTCGGGAAGCACGACCTGACCCTGGCGATCGATAGTCAAATTGAGGTGGTCAGAGTGTACGCCCCACACGTTCAAGCTGAGGCTATCCCCGATTCCCAGAACGTAATCCGGGCCCACAGGAAGATCCATGGGCATTGTCTCAGCGTTCCCGGAACCGAACGCAAAGATCTCACTTCCGAAGCGCTCAACCGCACCTCCCCTGGATGGAACCTGGGTGTATAGACCAGCCAACGAACGATAATCAACGTAGCTTGCAGGTAACTGAGTCGATGGGGACGCGGCGGGCTGCGCCGGAGCATTAGTCGCCGAAGGATTAGGCGTTACAGGTGTCATGCGCTCAGCCGCCGCTCGACCATTGGTGGTCTGACCGTTTCCTTGCGCATTGCCGCCCTGGTTGGGGCCTTGCGCGTTGCCGCTCTGTGCAGGAGATGCCTGGGATGCATCGTTCTGGGCCGAACCTTGAGATGCACTTGCCCCGCCGGATGTCTGACCGCTTCCGTTGCCTGCGGACGACTGGGCGCCACCACTCTCAGAAGAAGATGATCCGGCGGCGCTGCCGCTCTGGGCCGCCAAGGGAATACACAGCAGCGCGAGAAAAACAGTGGCAATGAAAAAGCAAAGAACTCGATTCTTTCGCAACCTGGAATCGGAACTTCCGATACTGTGACCTGCTCGGTTACCCATCCTCATCCCTTCAGTTCGTTTCGTTTATCTTCCGATGCAAAGGATTGTGCACGTTCAGCACGAACTCACGCTCCCGCGACGTCCGAGGAATACTTCGCCTCCAGTAGTTGGCGTGCTGTTTCAAGCTCTGGCGCCGCGCCACCTGTAACTCCATCCCGCGTTCCCATCTGCTGGCTTACCCTCCACAAAGCTTAGAGGTTCCGCAACCAGCATCATTGCTCGGCGTCAGCTCGGATTCTTCTCTCCGATCGCAGCAGCCGGCGACTCATGGGAAGGTAATAGGGGCGCGAGCATATCCAGCCAGAATCTGGCCTGCGCGCGATTCCGTTCCTGGTGATTAAATAGCGGCTTGTTCTTATCGATCAGCCGGGAGATCTCCGCGTGCGTCAATGCCGTCATCGTCAATGCCGCTGTCACCGTAGTGGAGTCCAGATCGCGGATTTTTCCGCCCTTGATATTCTTCTCAAGATACTGTCGGATTGCCATCAGAGCAGGCGACAATTGCTCCTCAATGAATACCCCACCCTTCGGGTGCATTTCGAGAAATGCGACCGCGATCAGTCTAAGCAGCTCCGGTCTATAGCTTACCGTATCGGCGAATAGCTCCAGGATCTTGGGTAAGACGACTTCCGGAGGTTCGCCATGCGCAATCTTCTCCAGCAAATCCCGCTGGAAGTCCTGGGCCGTGAAATGTTCAAGAAGGGTCGACCAGAACAGGCTCTCCTTATCATTGAAGTGTCGGAAGATCGTGTTTTCACTTATGTTTGCAAGGTGGGCTATCTGCCGAGTGCTCGTTCCGTGATACCCCTGATGAGCAAACAAACGGCCTGCCGCGCGCACAATCTGGTCCCTACGCAGTGATTTTTTGGATAGAGCTGGCATACACCTCTCCAGACATTGCAACCGCGAAGCCGTGCGGCGCCGAACATGGTCGCCTATTTCGGCCTCACCGCAATAACGGCGCTGATTGGCATTACTTCCTGGGCGTCCAAGCGGAACTGGGCGCGCGGAATCTCTTGCGTCTCATTTTCCTGTGTTTGTTTATCGCTGACGGATCGAGATAATTGGCTGGCCACCGAAAGCCGATGGAAACCGAAAAGACATCAAGTCAGTACCGCCCGGCAACAAGCTGGCACTTCACACACAAGCCCGTCTCGCTACCTCGCCGAAATCGGCAACTTCTCAGAGCGCGTTGCCAGCACACCTCAGTTCAAGCGACGAACGGCTCCAAATCCTCGGCGTCCACCTGTGCAGCAACATGCTGGTTTATTAATTCGAGTGTCAATATGAATCGGAAACCGCTGGCCTTTCTCACAAGAGTGCCACAAACTCCCTGCATAACACCGCTCTTAATGCGAACCTTTTCGCCTACGAAGAGTTCACGAAATGGCTCGATCCGTTGTGTGCAGAGACCAGTGCGTAGAAATTCGATCTCGGGATCCGGGAGGGGAACATACTCCCTGCCGTTTCCTACAATATGCAGCACTCCGGGAGACTGAAGGACCTTCGCTCGCTCTCTGGGGTTGATACGTACAAAAAGGTAGCTCGGAAACAACGGCAGCACAAGCTTCATCCGTTGCCGATTCTTCCACACTCGGACTGTTTCATAGGTGGGAAGAAATGACTCAACCTCTCGCAGGTTAAGGTGTCTCACAACCGACTTTTCATTTTGAGGAACGGTAAAGACCGCATACCAATTGCGGCTGCTCGCGTCATCCAGCGTCACCGGATTCAAGGATGCCTTCTCTTCAAACGATCGGCATGTTATCTGCTGGTTGACCCGAGATCTCGTGCTCAATCGCAACATCCCTCCAAGTACCCATGTGAACGGTCGAAGCTTGCGCAGAGAATTCGAATGCTTAATTCCCTGTTTTCTAGATCAACGCGCATGGCTTCGCCTAGCTGACTTAGCAAGTCACCCGCGTCCTAAGCCTCTTTCCTATTTCCTACAAGTCATTCAAAGGCGCTGATTCTGACTCACCGGATTCTGTGTTTGAAAAGCAATCGCGCAACAGACACCTCTGCGCATAAACATTTGCCATTTGTCGCAAGAAGTAAGAGGTTCAGGGGCTTGCAGTCAGTGGTTTACAACACGTTCCTGATCTAATGTCTTGAATGTAAGCTACCACACCCGTTTTTGACAAGAGTACTACCTGCTGAAAATTGTTACTTTGGGCATCCCAGGGTTTTTATTTGTTCTCTTTGAGGCGAGAAATAACTTGCGATAGTACAACTTAAGTAACCAATAATCAACATTATATGTCATCGCGGCGCCAAAATGAGACTCCCAGCAAGTGTGACGGCCCCTGATAAGCACCTTACTTGTTCAAAATGGAGGCAACTGCTCTTGCATTCCAGGGGCAGAAAAGCCGGCTCTGCGCCCGAATCAGGTCGTTTTCCCATGGCTTTTCCTGCCCGGCTAGGTCCTCGGCGAACACGCGTTGGATGAAAACGAGCCAATCGAGCAATGGATAACTGCTAACGTCAGGCCCCGAACCCCGGCGGATGCTCGCCCGCAACACCGAACTCCCTCTCCAGCGCAAGTCCCGCCAGTGCAAGTGTCCCTTCGTCGAAAAGACGGCCAATCAGCGTCACTCCATGCGGCACACGCCGCGGCGGAGAGAACTTCGGCAATGGACGCTTCGGGTCCGGAGCCCAGTCGCTACGCGCTTCAGCCACTTCCACAAATCCGGCGCGCAGAGTTAGTGACGGGTGCCCTGTAGCATTCGTAATCACCAGCATTTCGTCGCGCAACGATGGCACCAGGAGAAGATCGACCTGGGAGAACACCCTCGCCATTTCCATAGCCACCTTCCGTCGGAAACGGTCAGCCTGCACAAAGTCGACCGCCGACAGAAACCGCGACTGACGGAAGCAATTGGGCCACGCGTCAGGTACCTGCACCTTGAGTTCGTCTACCTTGTGACTCAGGGTCAGCTCCTCAAACGCCGCGCCGGCTTCGGCAAACAGAATCAGGTCAAGCGAATCGTACGGCCAGTCCGGAATCGATACCTCCACCGGAACCATTCCGAGTTGATTCACCGCCCACAGCGCAGCCCGGTCCACATCGGTTGCAGGCTCTTCCTTCATCCACTTTGGAAAGTAGCCAACGCGCAAACCGTTAACGCTTTCCGTAGTGTCAAAGGCCAACTCGCTCGGCACGCAGGCCACGTCGCGTCCGTCGGGTCCGGAGATCGCGTTGAGCACCATGATCGTATCCTCCACGCTGCGCGCCATGGGCCCCAGCTTGTCCAGCGACCAGCACAGGGTCATGGCTCCCGTGCGCGGCACACGCCCATATGTGGGCCGCAGTCCGGTAACCCCGCAGCGCATGGAAGGGCTCACGATGCTGCCGCCCGTTTCGCTTCCGATAGCGAAGCCAACTAGGCCAGCCCCTACGGCTGCGCCCGGACCAGCGCTCGACCCGGACGAGCCTTCCTCCAGCAGCCAGGGATTCATCGTCTGCCCACCAAACCAAATATCGTTCAACGCCAAAGCGCCCAGGCTCAGCTTGGCCACCAGCACAGCACCGGCCGCATTCAGCCGTTCCGTCACCGTTGCATCCGCCGCGGGAATTCGATCGCGGAAAGGCTCGGCTCCATAGGTCGTTGCTATGCCGGCCGTATCAAGCAAATCCTTCGCGCCCCAGGGGATCCCATGCAGCGGGCCGCGATACTTCCCTGCCGCAATCTCGGCATCCGCCTGCCGTGCCTGCACCAGGGCATGTTCGCGTGTGAGCGTGATGACGCAGCGCAACTGGGTGTTGTAGCGTTCCAGCCGTCGAAGGTAGATCTCGGTCAGCTGCATAGATGTCAGTTTCCGGCTCTCAATCCACCGTGAGAGCTGCCACACGGGAGCGAACGCGATCACCTCTTCGCTTTCCGGGAGTGCCGCCCCCGGATCGCTGCTGCGGACGAAGTGATTGCCGCTCTGGCGCACCGTCACAAGCCCAGGCAACGCGGGGTTCCACTGCGTGGCTGGCGCCAGAGCTGCCTCAAGTTCGATTTTTCGTGGACCGGTTCTCCGTTCCAGAAGCGGCGCCATCTGCATCCGCCAGTTCCCTGCCGCCGTCGCGCGATCCGTCGCGGTCATCTCCAGTTGCACCAGCTTTTCCGCCTCGGCAAACGTTGCGGGCGATACTTCAGGCCCCACCGGCGCAGAAGTTCCAAAAGCAGGCGGAGCACCAGGCGGCAAAGCTTGTTGCGTCTGGCCGGATTGTGCGGGTGCAACGGCCTCAACAGCGGATGCCAGAATCCCAACAGTCGAATAAGTGAGAAACTCTCTACGCGAACTGGCCATGGATCTCCTTGATTGAATAATTAAGGGGATTTGCTTGAACACTCGCATTCATCATATCCGGCCTTTTGCCCGGCGCGACGCCAATGGTATCGTGCCGTTTGCCGATTTATTCTCTCCAAAGATGCACAATCGGAATTGTGATCACGACCTTCAAATCCGCAGGAATAACCGTTCAAAATGTCAGGGAAGTGACCGGTTTATACCAAATACCCCACCCCCCTCCCCCCGAAATCGCCGTCCCCCTCCGCCGCAATCTACCAGCAACCATATGCAAATAAACAAGTTAACAAATACTCCCATGTACCACTCAGTAAACAAAGACCTCTGAAATCGGGCCTTTTTCGTTCAAATAACGCCGCCAAATAGGTCGAAACTGCCACAAAAGGGCCGATTTTAATTCAGTTCTGGAGGGGTTCGATTCGGAACAACAGCTGCGGAGTAAGATGCCATGAATGCCTTGTATCCGTCGTCTCCCTCTTGCCGGTCGCGCGATGGCTGGGAGAAAAAGCCAAACCATCGGCCGTCGGGTTACTGCTACGCTGGTTTCGCTATAGGAGCGGAGAATGATGTCACCGAAGGAAATACAGACCGCAATAGTTCGTCTTCAAGGCGCCGCCCTTTTGATCTGGATGATGGCTGCAGTTTGCCTGGGAGAAAACGTAACGCTCGCTCAGGCGCCGCAAGCCGCTCCGCCGGCCCAGACTCCGGCGCATCCATTGCGCCCCACGCCACCCACCCGCGATCCCAACTCGCCCGGCTATGTAATAGCTAAAGACTTGCCTGACGCAACAAATGCTCCAGCGAATGTCGACGGGAACTTTATCATTGGCCCCACGCACATTCCCGCGCCGGAAGCAACACCGCAGGAGGGCGTCCCCCATGGAACGGTTATCGAGTTCACCATGGATTCGGCTGACAGCAAGATTTATCCCGGCATTGCGCGGGACGCTGGTACATTCGGCACGCCGGATCCCGCCGATCCCAGCAAGTTGATCCTGACCACCAGCCATCCTGCCCACTACACGCGCCACGTAGCGGTTTACGTTCCCCACCAATATGTCCCTGGAACCGCAGCACCTTTCATCGTTGGGGCGGACGGCCCGGATAGGCTTCTGTTCATGGTTCTGGACAATCTGATCGCAGAACATAAAGTGCCCGCAATGGTTGCCATCTCAATCGGCAATGGCAGCGGCGACGCGCAAGGCAGCGAGCGAGGCCTCGAATATGACACCATGTCTGGGCTGTATGCGGAGTGGGTGGAAAAGGAAGTCCTGCCCCTGGTTGAGGCTCAGGCGCATGTTAAGCTCACGCACGATCCCGACGGCCGCGCGACGACCGGCGGGAGTTCGGGCGGCTCGTGCGCATTGATCATGGCCTGGTATCACCCGGAGTTATATCACCGCGTTTTGACCTACTCGGGCACTTATGTGAACCAGCAGTGGCCGCACAGTGATCAGACCCCTCATGGCGCATGGGAGTTTCATGAACACTTGATCCCGGATAGCCCGGTAAAGCCCATTCGGATCTGGATGGAAGTTGGCGATCGCGACCTTTTCAACCCGAACATCATGGCCGATCATATGCATGATTGGGTGGTTGCCAATGAAGAGATGGCCAAAGTGCTTGCGGCTAAGGGTTACCATTACCAGTTTGTTTTTGCCCGCAATGCCGGACATGTGGACCGCACCGTAAGACAACAAACGCTGGCCGAAGCGCTTGAGTACCTCTGGCAGGGATATCCGATTGATGGAGCGAAGTAATGGCCAGGATTCCAAAAACAATCGCGGACGCAATGGCCATTGCGGTACTCGCCGTGACTTCGCTCTCTGTTGCGGTGGTTGCTGCACAGACAGGTGACAGCCTGCGACTCGTGAACCGTTCAATGAGTGCCGAGTTCCATGTTGCCGGGAACATGGTGGACGGCCTGGTGATTACGGACCGCATCCATGAACTCAAGATCCCGATTGCGACCCCCTTCGCCATTCTTCTGAAGGACGGAACTATTTACAGCGCAAGCAATCTGACGATGGCTGGACCACCGGCGAAGCGTGAACTGACGCCGCATCCCGACGCATCGCGCCTGGCAGACCGATTAATGGGGCAAGCGATCGATGTTCCTCTCGAGAGCCCCGATCATTGCCTCCGCGTGATGTGGTCGCTGGTGCTCCTTGACGACTCGACGTACCTGCGGCAGGTTCTCAGAATCACCGCCGTAAATGTGGACATTCCCATTCGTCGAGTCCAGCTCGTCGATCTCGTGCTCCCAGGCGCTCGTGTCAGCGGATCCGTCGATGGTTCGCCGATCGTAGCCGGGGATCTCTTCCTTGGATTCGAGCATCCGCTCTCGCACAGCGAAGTCAGGCGTGATCGAGCTACCGCATGGATTGACCGCGATCTGCCTTTGCGCAATGGCCAGACCATCACTTACTCCTCCGTGATCGGTGTGGCGCGTTCCGGGCAGATGCGCCGGGACTTCCTCGCATACCTTGAGCGGGAGCGGGCTCATCCATACAGGACGTTCCTGCACTATAACTCGTGGTACGACCTTGGGTATTTCAACCCCTACGACCAGGCCGGGGCCCTGGATCGCGTGAACATATTCGGCCGCGAACTAACGCAAAAGCGCGGGGTCACGCTTGACTCATTCCTCTTCGACGATGGCTGGGATGATCACAAGTCGCTTTGGAAGTTCAACGATGGGTTCCCAAATGGGTTTACTCCGATCAGTCAGGCCGCCGCGCAATACCGCGCCCATCCCGGCGTATGGATGTCGCCGTGGGGTGGTTACTCAAAGCCCAAGCAAGAGCGCATTGCATTTGGAACGGCTGCGGGGTACGAGATCGTCGAAGGTGGTTATGCACTGTCAGGGCCGAAGTATTACAACGCGTTCCGCGATGTCTGCATGGACATGATCACGAAATACGGCGTGAACCAGTTCAAGGTCGACGGCACCGGCAATGTGGACTCCGTATTTCCCGGAAGCCAGTTCGATAGCGACTTCGATGCTGCGATCCACTTGATCGGCGAGTTGCGCGCAGCCAAGCCCGACATCTTCATCAACCTGACAACAGGAACCTGGCCATCGCCTTTCTGGCTGATTTATTCCGACTCCATCTGGCGCGGCGGCGAGGACGACTCGACGGCCGGCGTGGGCACCTATCGCGAACGCTGGATCACGTATCGGGATGCGGATACCTACGAGCGCGTTGTGCAGCATGGACCGCTCTATCCGCTAAACTCCTTGATGCTGCACGGCATGATTTACGCGCAGCATCATCGCCAACTCGACAAAGATCCGGACAACGACTTCCGCAACGAGGTTCGCTCGTACTTTGGCACAGGCACACAGCTGCAGGAAATGTACATTACGCCTTCGCTGCTTTCCGCAGCCAACTGGGACGACCTTGCCGAGGCAGCGAAATGGTCGTGTGCTAATGCGGATGTGCTGAAGGACACGCATTGGATCGGCGGTGATCCCGCGTGGCTTGAGGTGTACGGCTGGGCATCGTGGTCGCCGAGGAAAGGCATCCTGGTGCTGCGCAATCCCAGCAATAAGGACCAGACGATTTCAATCAAGCTTCAGGATGCTCTCGAACTGCCTCAAGACGCCGCGCAGGTTTACCGGGCAAAGAGTCCGTGGAACGAAGATGCGAGCCAACCCCCGCTGGTGCTTCGCGCACAGGATCCGCACGAATTCCATCTGGCCCCGTTCCAGGTGCTCACGCTTGATTTGATTCCCCAATGAGCACACCAGCCTGCGAATACAATCTCGATGCGGTGATCCGGCAATTCCAGTTCTGCGGTAATCTTTCAACCGCAACGCCTCACGGCAATGGCCATATCAACGACACCTGGCGTCTTGTGTTTCAGACAGTGGGCGCGCCGTTGCATTTCATTCTACAGCGAATCAATCACAACATCTTCAAGAACCCCGTTGCTCTCATGGAAAACATTGAACGAGTGACAACTCATCTGGCAGCTCAACTTGCCGATGCGCCGGACCTCGAACGCCGCGTCCTGAAGTTAATTCCGACGCACGACGGCAGAAACTGGCACCGGGATGACCAAGGAAACTACTGGCGCGCATACCGCTTCATCGAGGGATCTCGCACCTATGATGCCGTCGAATCTACCGAGCAAGCGTTTCAATCGGCAAGGGTCTTCGGCAGATTTCAGCAACTGCTTGTGAACCTGCCCCCACCGCGGTTGCACGATACGATCCCGGACTTTCACCATACTCCCAAACGATTCATGGCCCTGGAAGGGGCAATTGCCGTCGACGTCGCGAACCGGGCAAGGCTGGTGAAGCCTGAGATTGCGTTCGCCCTGGCGCGTCAACAGATGACCGGTGCCCTGCTGAACGCAGGCCTGCCGGAACGGGTCACGCACAACGACACAAAAATCAACAATGTGCTCTTGGACGACAAATCTGGCGAAGGCATCTGCGTCATTGATCTGGATACAGTCATGCCCGGTTTGATTCATTACGACTTTGGCGACATGGTGAGGACGGCGACCAGCCCTGCAAGCGAAGACGAGCGCGACTTATCCAAAGTGCATCTGCAGTTCCCGATGTTCGAAGCGCTGCTACGAGGCTATCTCAGTTCTGCGGGGGATTTTCTCACCAAGTCGGAGATCCAGCACCTCGCCTTTTGCGGTAAGTTGATCACCTTCGAGATGGGCATCCGCTTTCTCACCGATTTTCTGTCCGGCGACGTGTATTACAAAGTACACAGCGACGGACATAACCTCGACCGCTGCCGGACACAGTTCAGACTGGTCGAGTCAATGGAGCAGCAGGAGAACGCAATGGACCAACTTGTGCAGTCCATTGCGGGTTGAGACACAGCGACCTGACGAGAGCATTGAAAGAACGCCTTCCGGGCGGTTCACTTCTCAATGAAGGAACCACCCGGAAGACTACTTGCGCGCATTTTCCCTTCTTAGCCCTTGGGCTGCTCATCGTCAGAGGGATGAATAGTCCGGTAGCTCGCGTTCCCCTTTGACCAGACCAGGAGCAAAAGGTCCTTCCCACTCTGGTTGTTGTGTACCTCGTTGGCGAACTGATCTGCCGATTCCGCTGGCTTGCGGTTGACCTCCATGATGACGTCCCCCGGTTGGATTCCGGCATCTTCCGCCGGGCTGGCCGGACGCACGCTCTGAACGACAACACCATGCACCTGATCGGGCGCGTTGATCTGCTGCCGGGCATCCGCTGTCAGATTGCTCACCGAAAGGCCCAGTTTTCCGGTTTTCGCTCCGTCCGACCCACCTTGGTCGTCATTACCTGCCACTTCCGAGTTTCCATGGAACTGGCCAACAGTCAGGTTTAGCGTTTCAGGCTTGCCGTTGCGAATCACGCCGAGCGAAATCTTTGTCCCCGGAGCCATCTCGCTCACCGCAACCTGCAGGGCGCTGCCGTTCGGTATCTTTTCCCCGTTGATGTGCGTGATGACATCGCCCTGTTGCAGACCACCGCGGCTTGCCGGCGAGTCGGGCGTAACCTGGGATACGATCGCGCCACTCGCATCCTCAAGATTGAAGAAATGCGCGTTCTCTGGTGTCACATCATTCATGCCGATGCCGAGATAACCGTGCTCCACTTTTCCGTTCTTGATCAACTGCTCCGCGCTCGCGCGCACAATCTGCGAAGGAATCGCAAACCCTGCTCCCGCAAACGCCCCGTTGTTGGTAATGATGAAGGTGTTGATCCCAATCAGCTCGCCGTGCGCGTTCACCAGTGCGCCACCTGAGTTACCAGGATTAATGGCAGCATCGGTTTGGATGAAGTTACCCGGCTTCCTTGGGTCATCCGAGTAAGGGTTGGGCCGGTTGATCGCGCTCACAATTCCGCGCGTAACCGAGAACTGGAAATAGCCGAACGGGCTGCCGAAAGCCAGCACCGTCTGGCCGGGTTGCAGCTTTGTCGAGTCGCCCCAGGCAATGCTGGGAAGGTTGGTCGCATTGACTTTGATCACCGCGATATCGTTGAGCTTGTCAACGCCAACAACTTTCCCATTCAGGATGCGGCGATCATTCAGCGTGACCTTGATGTTAGTCGCGCCATCCACGACGTGATCGTTGGTCACAATGTAGCCATCCGGCGAGATGATAATGCCGCTGCCCACACCATGCTCGATCTGTGGTTGAGAGGGTTGCGGCTGCATCTGCCCGAAGAACTGCTGCAGTCCCGGCGGCAGCCCGCGCATCATCCCCTCGGGACCGCCTTCTTCGCCGTTACCCCGTGAAGTGACCGCGACGTTTACCACGGCGGGAGTGACCCGCGAGGCGACTGCTTCCATGGCGCGGTCGAGTGAAGTCAGGGCAGATACGCTGTTATCGTCAATCGCCGAGGCGGCATGAACGTTTCCGCGACCGACAAACAATGCGGCGCCCAATGCAAAGGCGCCAACAACCGCCGCGGGTGCCGCGAATCTTTTTGCCGTTACTACTAATTGATTAGTTACTTGATTCATGGGAATTTCTCTCCTTGTTTGACCTTGTGTTGTTCAAGTTGACCTCAACCGCTGCTGCGCCAGGCGCAAGGCGGCTAGATTTGAAGAATCAGCCAGCCGTTGGCTATCGGTACGGCGGCATAGGTGTTACGATCTCCCGGCGCAACCGCGATCACCAGACGCGCTGGAGGCAAGCCGTCATTCCAATCTGTCAGCACCAGCCAAGCCTGCCGATCTGGTGCGATGCGCGGCTTGGTCACTTGCTTTGCAGCGCGGCGGTGCTGTGCCTGCGGTTTCAGCGTGGGTTGAGCGGGCGACTGCGGCATCACGGCCTTCACCAATTGCAAAGAAGCACCCGATTCAGAAGCATATGAGCCATGGAGCCCAGCCTTCTGGAAGCCTGCTTCTGTTAGAGCGGGAGCCAGGGCCATTGAAGAATGGTACGTTGCGAACCCGACCAGTTGCGGACTGCGAGCCAGCGCCAGCGTGCCGCCGAATATGCCCAGCATCAAGCTACCGGTTACCATCGCAGCTTGTCTGCCTCCCATTGTTTGTCCAGGACGCATGAGGAGCCGCTGTACGCGACTGACAAGCTCCGACCGCCGTTCCCAGGCACCGAGCGCAAGAGAGAGCTTGCGGCGAAGCACGGAGTCTTCCGCAAGCCTAGTCAGGCACATCGCATAGCCTTTGCGTGTGCAACTTGAGCGCAAGACGCGGTCGTCGCATGCCAACTCCCGCTCGACGCAAAGCTGCCGCTCGGCCCAAAACAACACGGGATTCAGAGGGAAAAGCGTCAAGCCGACCTTCTGCAGCAGATTGGTCCAGTCGTCCCCGCGCCGCAAGTGCTCCATTTCGTGCAACACAACCTGCTGTAGCTCCAGCGCCGATAGCCTCTGCAACAACGCGGGCGGCAGAAGGATGCGTGGATGAAAGAAGCCGATAACGCTTGGCCGCTCAACCTCAATCGAGGTGCAAAGTTGGGCCCCGCGGCTGCCATTCTCACCTTGAAGAAGTGCTTGCAGAGGCTCGTCCGGGCGCACGGGTCTTGCGCGCTTTGCAAGTTGTCGTAAACGCGTGGCGCTGAAAATCAGCTGCATGCCTCTCCACAACGACAATGTAGCCCAGGCGGCCGCTATAGCAACGCTCCAACCGGGGCGCAGAACAATCGGCGAAGCATGTATCGGCTGTGCGAGCCCAATTTGACCTCTGAATGAGGGCAAAACGTGCATAAGCACAAGAAGAAGAAAGACATTGAGCCAGATTACAGAACGGGAGGCAGCGCTGAGCCGGGGAAGGAATCTCATGCACAGCGCCACACCAACCGCTAGAACGGCGCCCTCCCAGACAGCGGCAATCAAGGAGCCGACGGCTGCGGCAGAAAGAACTGATGCGCTCCGAAGCAGGAATTCCATCTAGGACACCTCCTGGGCTTCATCTGGCATGCTGGCGATTGCTTCTTTCAGACGCCTCAATTCATCCAGGCTGATCTCCTCGTCGCCAAGCATCGAAAGAAGAAGCCGCTCCCTGGAGTTACCGAAGAAGCGCTGCAAAACGTGGCGTACTTCCGAGCGGCTTGCTTCCTCTTCTCCGATGCAGGTGGCGTAGAGAAATGCCCTCCCCTCTTGGCGGTGGCTCACATACCCTTTAGTTTCTAGAATCCGAATGGTAGTGAGTACTGAATTGTAAGCGAGCGCCTCGTTCTCTGAGATCGAGCTGACCATATCGGCCACGCTGGACTCTCCCCGATCCCAGAGGATTCTCATCAGCCTGAGTTCGGCCGGTGTCAGCGTGATGGATTTCTTCGGCGGCATCGATCTTGAAAATCCTCTGGGGGCTTTGCGCCCTTATTGCTTAGTTTGACGTGCAACTAATGATTTAGTTAGCGACGCTCTGATAATTCACCTTGTGGTTGGACAACTATCTTCTTATCAAGCAGATGAAGGGCACAAAGACTGAAGCTGGATGAGTTCCGGCAAGCTCAATAGGCTTTGCGCGCTCAGCAAGGCACGACGCGGCGCCTACGTCCGCGGAGGGTGGTGCAAACACCGTGGAATAAGACTAAATTGGAGTGGGGCTGAGTTTCCCGAGCGCGTGTCACAAGTCGCGAGCGATCGCGCAACGCAGGCATTGGGGGGGCGCACCTGATTCTCGCCGCTGTGGCAAGCCCCGAGAAGAGGCATCGGATTGCACGAGTCCATCGATTGGCCAAGAAAATCAGAACCTGCGCGGCCGCGCAGGCGCACATTCCTTATAGTTTTTGTACTTTTTGCCTTGCTGATCTTCGCCTCCAGAACTGTAGTGAGCATCTGGGTCAATCTACTCTGGTTCCGCTCGCTCGGCTATGAAAGTGTCTTCTGGAAGACCCTCGGCCTGGAGTGGGGAGTCTTTGGGGCATTTGCTATCGCCACATTCCTGGTCCTGTACGGCACATTTTTGGCGCTCAGACACGCGCATGCCGGGGACCTACCCAGCAATCACACAATTTACGTTGCCGGAAACGCAGTGAACCTGCCGGTTGGCCCGGCAATGCATGTGATTGCGACCGGCCTTTTCCTCTTGATTGCGGTTGGAACCGGAGCCGCTATGAAAGCGCAGTGGCCTACGCTTGCACTATTCTGGTACGCGCCGCGCACCCTGGGAACCATTGCCGATCCCATCTTCGGACTCCCGCTAAACTTCTATCTCTTCGCCTTGCCTGCATGGCAACTGATTGCAGGATGGCTGCTGACATTGGCCGTGCTCGCTTGCCTGCTCGCGGTTCTTTTTCTGCTCATTGCCGGAAGCTCCCGCGCACTCGCCGGCCGCTTTTCCTCGCGAGCATCGTTGCCTTGGCGCGGGCTCTCGTTTGCCGTCGCATCTCTGCTAGCCATGCTCGCCGTGCGTGTTTACTTGGGCCGCTTCGAGCTACTCTTTGACCGCCATACAGTTTTTGATGGGGTCACCTACACCGACGCTCATGTGACGCTGCCCGGCATGCTCGTGGTTTGTGTTGCGCTGTTGCTAGGAGCGGTCGCTGCCCTCGCCGGCGCCATCATGAGGCCACGTGGACGATTGCTGGTTGCGGCCTTTTTTCCCGCAGTCATTTGCTATGCGGCGGTGGGAGTGGTGGGCTGGTACGTCACCAGCTTCGTAGTCAAGCCGAACGAATTGGTTCGAGAGAAACCCTACATCGAGCACAACATTGAGATGACCCGGAAGGCCTGGGGCCTCGACCGCTTTTCGCAACGCGAGTTTCCCGCCGAAACCACCGTCGGGGCAACCGATCCAGCAAACAACCAGCCCACACTGCAGAACATCCGCCTGTGGGACTTGACAGCGCTGAAGGATACCCTCCGCCAGATCCAGGAGATTCGCACCTATTACGATTTTCCAGACATCGATATTGATCGCTATGAAATTGACGGCTCCATGCGCGAAGTGATGCTTGCCGCGCGCGAGTTGAATGTGGATAAACTTCCGGAGAGCAGCCGCAACTGGATCAACGAAAAGCTGATTTACACCCACGGCTACGGCATCACGATGAACCCGGTGAACGGTTTCACTCCGGAAGGGCTGCCGACTTTGATGCTGAGCAACATGCCCGTGCAAAGCACGGTGAAGGGCCTGAGCATTACGCGGCCGGAGATCTACTTCGGAGAAATGACTGACACCGATGTTTATGTGAAGACACGGCAGCAGGAATTCAACTACCCCGAAGGCCAGACCAATAACCTGACTTCGTATGAAGGTACTGGCGGCATCGTGGTTGGCGGGTTCTTTCGCCGCCTTTTGCTTGCATTTGATCGCGGCGATATCGCCAAGCTGCCCTTCAGCGACGACGTAAATGCACAGAGCCGTCTGCTGATGCGCCGCAATGTGCGCGATCGCGTGGCGGTGTTAGCTCCATTCCTCACATTCGATAAGGATCCTTACATTGTCGTAGGTGACGACGGCCGTTTGTCGTGGGTGATGGATGGATTCACCTCGTCGGACAGTTATCCCTACTCCAGTCACTACAGTCTTGATGGCGACTCCATTAACTACATGCGGAACAGCGTAAAGGCCGTAGTGGATGCCTACGATGGGACAGCAACCTTCTATGTTTTCGACAGCGAAGATCCCATCCTGGCAGCCTATCGCGGCATCTTCCCCGGTCTCTTCAAGGATGCATCCGCGATGCCGGGCTGGCTGCGCAAACATGTACGCTACCCCGAAATGCTGCTCCGATTACAGGCGGAAGCGTATGGCCTCTACCATATGACCAATCCGGAGGTCTTCTACAACCGCGAAGATCTTTGGACTGTGGCCACAGAAAGCGGCACCACCGAGGGAGGCGAGCAGACAACCATATCCATGGTGCCGAATTTTGTGCTGATGAAACTGCCGGATGAGGCGGGTTTGGAATTCGTGGAGATTCTGCCGTTTACTCCCGCCAACCGGAATAATCTTATCGGTTGGATTGCAGGGCGAAGCGATGGCGCACACTACGGAACATCGGTGGTCTACGATTTTCCAAAGAGCAGGCTGGTCGACGGACCGCAACAGATCGAAGCGCGCATCGATCAGAACGCTCAACTTTCCGGACAACTGACGCTGTGGAATCAGCAAGGCTCGCATGTGCGGCGCGGCAGCCTGTTGGTCATCCCATGCGGACGTGCGCTCTTGTACGCGGAACCTATCTATCTGCAGGCCGATCGAAGCCCAATGCCGGAGTTGCGCCTGGTCGTACTGGCGCTGCAGGATAAGCTCGCCTATGCTCCCACGTTTGAGGCGGCGCTGGCTTCCCTGTTTGGTTCGGAAACATCGACCCTGAGCGCATCTGAAGCGCCGCGATCCGCTCCGGAAACAGCGGGGGGACCGAAACCTCTCGCGGATACCGACTCACTGATTGCACAGGCGGGAAGAGATTTTGGCGATTATCAACGTCTGACGTCGCAGGGCAAATTGGCCGAAGCTGGCCAGAAGCTCGACGATTTGAAGCGAGTAATCGACCAGCTCAACGCCCAGCGCAAATAGCCGGTGCGGCCATCCGCGTGCGACTGTGCCGCAGACTATCAACTGCGCGGTTGTCTGCTCTAATGCTGCCCAACCTTGAAATCGGTAACGTAGTGCATCAGCCCGAAGACGTTTAGCAGCCATATAATGAGAAGAATGACTATAACCGCATTCAAGAGTCCCTTGATTGTGCTCTGCATGGGAATGTATGTGTTGATTAGCCACAACAGCACGCCCACAACCAAAAGTGTAAGTACAACAGTAATAATCGGCATTTCGTCCTCTCCAGTGTTGTTTTGAAATCGCTTTGGCCTCGAAGTACTTTCGACCGGCCTGGTCTGAATGGATTGAAGCGGTGTTCGTCCGATGTCGATTCCGGCGCGTGAAAAGAGCTGACCTGAGAACAAATAGGCGCCATCAATTGGAAGAGGCGCGCCCCTCGAAGGTTGCCTTGCGCAATACAGATGCTCCGCAGAGAAGTTGTCCAAATCATGCGGAATTACGGCGTTGGGGCAGAGGAGATGCACGACCGCTCTACAACACCATCCTGCTGGTTTCAGAGGGCATTCGCTGAGCTACATTGATCATCGCGCCTTGCGAGAACGCGCAAGGCTGGATCAATCACAAAGCAAGATGTAGAAGGTCCTTCTTCTGATCGACGACTGCTCTAGCATTCGGTCGGAGCTTTGGGATCCGGGTTATGCCACTTGCCATCCGGAGCGATCAGCGCATCTGCTTCCTTCGGCCCCCAGGTATGGCGCTTGTAAGGGCGAACACGATGATGCTTCTTGAGCACCGGATCGACCACCACCCATGCAGCCTCGATCGCATCCTGCCGGGTAAACAGTGCGCCGTCTCCGGCCATCGCATCACCCAGAAGCCGCTCATAGGGAGTTTCCTCTCCGGGTTGCTGTTCGGAAAGATAGAGCTCTCGCTGATCACCAATAAAATCCTCGCCTGCGCGCTTCACGCGAGCCGCAAGCGCAAGAGCTGAATTGGGAGATAGCCGAAAACGGAAATAATTCGACAATCCATCAGCAGGAACTGAGTCCGCGAAAAGCTGCTGCGGCGCCGGCTTCAGCTCCACAACAACTTCGGTCGCGGTGTTGGGCAGGTACTTCCCTGAGCGGAGATAAAAGGGCACACCTTCCCAACGCCATGAATCGATGAACAGCCGCAGAGCACAGAAGGTTTCCACGTCGGAGTTCTTCGCCACATCTGCCTCGTTACGGTAGCCCTCATACTGGCCGCGAACCACATCGTCAGGCGCAAGTGGACGCATGGCTTCAAACACCTTGGCTTGCTCGTTGTGCACCGCGCCAAAATGGCGTCCGGAAGGGGCTTCCATCGCGAGCAGCGCGACCACTTGAAAAAGATGATTCTGAATCACGTCGCGCAGGCAGCCTGCTGTCTCGTAAAACGAACCGCGTTTCCCGATCCCGAAGCTCTCCGATAGCGTGATCTGGACGCTGGCCACGTAGTTACGATTCCAGATGGGCTCAAGAAACGAGTTGGCAAAGCGGAAATACAGGATGTTCATGATCGCTTCCTTGCCCAGAAAGTGATCGATGCGGAAGATCGAATCTTCAGGAAAGACCGAATGTGCAACCTGGTTCAACGCCTTCGCTGAGGCAAGATCACGGCCGAATGGCTTCTCGACGATCACCCGCGCGTTCCTGGCCAGGTTTGCCTTGCCCAACCCTTCAATCACCGTAGCAAAGAGTGAGGGTGGAATGGCCAGGTAATGCGCGGGCCTCTTCGCTTTGCCCAACGCCGCTTTGATCGCATCAAACGTGGCTGGGGCCTTATAGTCCCCGCTTACATACTTGAGCAACGACAACAGGCGCTGCAGCGCGCGCTTGTCATCCACACCGCCATTTCGCTCGATACTGTCTGTAACGCGGCGGTGCAAACGCTCCAAACTCCACTTAGGGAAAGCGACGCCGATCACCGGTACCGTGAGAACACCTCGCTTTACCATCGCGTAAAGCGCCGGGAAGATCATCTTGTGGGCCAGATCGCCTGTCACGCCGAACAGGACCAATGCGTCAGATTGCGAACGGGTCATGCAGTACCTCCGCCGTTGCCGGCATACATTTGTTGGCGCACGCCAACGGCGGCCACCTGATTCAAGATCGACGGTCCGGTTTCAGCCGGCTCCGCCATTACGGCTTCTCCTTGCTCTTGCGGTACCGCGCGATTAGCGCGCTGGTGGAGCTATCGTGAGCCGATTTCGATTCAGCGGCTGACTCGAGTTCAGGAATGATCCGCTGCGCCAGAACCTTGCCCAACTCAACTCCCCACTGATCGAATGAATCAATCCGCCAAATGATCCCCTGCGTAAAGACACTGTGCTCGTAAAGCGCAATCAGCTTGCCCAGCGCCCCGGGAGTTAAGCGATCGAGGATGATCATATTCGACGGCCGGTTTCCCTCAAAGGTGCGATGAGGAGCCAGCCACGCAGGCGTTCCATCTGCCTCGACCTGCTGCGTTGTCTTTCCAAATGCCAGTGCCTCTGCCTGGGCAAAGACGTTGGCTATTAGAATGTCGTGATGGCGGCCGAGCGGGTTAAGAGTCTTTGAAAACGCGATAAAGTCACATGGGATCAGCCGTGTCCCCTGATGGATCAATTGATAGAACGAGTGCTGGCCATTCGTGCCAGGCTCTCCCCAATAGATGGAGCCGGTCTGGTAGTCGACGGTTGATCCGTCCAGCGTAACGTGCTTGCCGTTGCTCTCCATGGTCAACTGCTGCAGATACGCCGGGAATCGCTTCAGATACTGTTCATACGGAAGCACGGCAACAGTCTGCGCATCGAAGAAGCTGTTGTAGTACAGGGAGAGTAGTCCCATGAGTACCGGAAGATTGCGCTCAAAGGGAGCAGTATGAAAGTGGACGTCCATTTCATGGAAGCCGTCGAGCATCTCGCGAAAGCCGTCCGGGCCAATGGCAATCATGGTGGATAGGCCAATTGCCGAATCCATGGAGTAGCGCCCTCCAACCCAGTCCCAGAAATCGAACATGTTAGCCGTATCGATCCCGAATTTCTCCACCTCCGCGGCATTGGTAGAAACGGCAACAAAATGCTTCGCGATGGCGGCGGAATGCTTCAGCGTCTCAAGCGCCCACACGCGCGCGCTGTGCGCATTGGTCATCGTTTCCAGGGTGGTAAAAGTCTTGGACGAAACGATGAAGAGCGTCTCCTCAGCATCCAGGTCCCGTGTCGCCTCAGCAAAATCGGTGCTGTCGATGTTGGAGACAAAGCGGAAGGTCAGATCACGCTGGGAATAATGCCGCAAAGCCTCATAGGCCATTACTGGCCCCAGATCGGACCCGCCAATACCAATATTAACCACGTTGCGGATTGGCTTGCCGGTATATCCCAGCCACTCCCCAGAGCGGACCTTGTTGGCGAATTCCGCCATCTTCTCGAGGACTGCGTGCACGGCCGGCACCACGTCCACTCCATCCACCCGAATCGACTGCCCCTTCGGTGTCCTCAGCGCCACGTGTAGGACCGCACGCTTTTCCGTGACATTGATCTTGTCCCCGCGAAACATGGCATCAATATGGGACGAAAGCCCGGACTCCTCGGCCAGCGCAAAAAGCAGCCGTAGTGTCTCGTCCGTAATTCGATTCTTTGAGTAATCAAAGTAGATGCCCACGGCCTCGACCGTCAGCCGTTCGCTGCGCGCGGGATCCTCCGCGAACAAATCCTTGAGTGCGAGATTCCGGTTCTTCTGCGCATGGGCTTCAAGCGCCTTCCATGCTGCGCCTTGAGTAAGCGATGGGACGATCTCTGTCATTTCCAATTCACTTTCGAAGAATGTTTATACATTGACTCATGTCCTCGCTCAGGAAGAACGAGGCTCCAAGAATTCCAAATGCGTGGGAGCATTTACTTACGGGGCGTCAATCACCCACCTTATCAATCAAGCTGCAATCCTAACTTCTCTGTGCATAAGCATTGCACCTTGGCGAGGCTTTTTCAACTCGATCCGGCGCATCGCGGGTCAAACATTTCCCTGATCTGTTATGCATTCAGTTTTCCATCGCCGCGTTGTATTCGCCGCGGCGCGCTGCCCAGTTGCAGCGCGCTCTACGATACAAAGCCTTCTGAGCCGCTGCAACATTGTTGTCGTCGCCTTTCCATATCTCCAATGCCGGTTGCTGCACGGCTCGAGCATAGGAGAATGCCAGCGCCCATGGGAGCCGGCCCTGGAATCGAACATTCATCGCATTCAATCGGGCAGAAGCCAATTCCGCAGATTGTCCTCCCGACAAAAACGCTACCACTGGAACTGCGGCTGGAACCGCGCGCAGCAGGCAACCCACCGTCGCATCCGCCACCTCATCCACAGTCTCCTGTTTCTTGCATTCCAGTCCGGGAAGCACCATGTTTGGCTTCAGAATCATGCCTTCCAGCACCACATGCTGCGCAAAAAGTTCGCTGAATGTCGCGCGCAGAACCTCGTCCGTCACTTCCTGGCATTTCTGTAACGTGTGGTCGCCATCCATCAAAACCTCCGGCTCAACCACCGGAACCAGGCCTGCCTCCTGGCAAAGCGCCGCGTACCGGGCAAGCGCGTTCGCGTTCACGTCGATACAGCTCCGGCTTGGAATCCCCTTGCCAATTCGGATAACTCCGCGCCACTTGGCAAATCGGGCGCCCATGCGGAAGTACTCAGCAAGCCGCTGGCGCAGCCCGTCCAACCCCTCGGTGACTTTTTCTCCGGGATGCCCTGCAAGATCCACAGCTCCGGCGTCTACTTTGATTCCCGGAATAATCCCGGCTTCCACCAGGACATCGACAAAGGGCGTGCCATCGCGGGTTTGCTGCCGAATCGTTTCGTCATAGAGGATGGCTCCTCCTATGCAGTCGCCAAGCCCCGGCGTAGTCACAATCATCTCGCGATAGGCGCGGCGGAACTCAACCGTCTGCGGAATTCCGACCTCCGCAAACCGCCTGTTGCATGTCCCGGTACTCTCATCCATGGCTAGCAGGCCCCTGTTGGCTAGCACAAGGGTCTGCGCGGTCTCTCCAAGCGATCGCGTATTCATTTGGGTTGGCTCCGTCGAATGGATATTTCCGACGTCCCGATTCTACTGCTTTGCAGAGGTATCGGCACTTCCCTGAATTGGCCTACTGGAGTTGGATGCCGAAGAGTCATTCGCGGTCGCAGCCTTGTCGGGCGGCACCGCCGTTCCCGGCGGAAAGATGAGAATTTTGATTGTTCCCTCTGGATCGCTACCGGAACCTGCCTGCTTTCCGACCCCCATGGTCTTCAACTGGCTATCGTCAAACCCGAAGTTCTGGACCAGGTAATCCCGTATCACCATAGCGCGGGCTTCCGTCAGGACTTCGTCCTTCTTGGAATCGCCCTCAGGACCGGCTGAGACCTGAATCACCGCGACACCGAATTGATTCTGCGCCAGGAACTCCCCCCCGGGATTGAGAGATTTTTGGTTTTTCAGCTTGGCCGAGTCGCGGGAATCAAAGAGCTGTTTGGCTGAGAAAGTAAAAACTTTGGAAGCCGTGCCCTGTGGGAGGGCCGCGATTTCGTTCGCGCCCAGATCGGTGCTCTCCTCGTATCCGCGCTTCTTGAAGTACCCGCTCAACAGGAAGTTGTGCTTCAGTGCTTCCATGTCTTCCTTGAAGTCAGTCACCCCAGCCTGGGCTTGCGTCACTGTGGTATTGAGCCCTTCGGTTGTTTGCTCCAGGTGGCTGTAAAGTTCCTTGTCGTTTACAAGTTCACCCACAGTTCCCTGCCCCGAGTCGATCTTTGCGCTGATCGATTTCAAATGGTCTGTCGCCGCCGTGGTATTGATCACAGCCTGTTGAGTGCTGTCTAAAATCCCGCTTGCCTTCTTAAGCATGTCTGCCATGATCAACGGGGGCAGGCTTTGAATGGTATCGCCGTCCTTTACGTCGCCTTGTCCCGGTGAACCGAACGAAATGGCGAGAAACTGATTGCCAAGCAACCCTTCCGTTTCGATCGACGCCACCGAATCCTGTTTGATGATCTCGTGCGTCGAATTGTCCAGGTCGATAAGGACGGTCACTTTGTCGCCAGGTTTATGTGGCAGGTCGATGCTTTGCACGGTTCCGCTGTGGACCCCGCCCACCTGCACATCTGCTCCAGCCGCCAGTCCGGCCACGTTATCGAATTGCGCTTTCAGTTGATAGGTTGGACGGAACAGATATTCCTTGCTTCCGATGAGAAAGACTCCGCCGGCCAGAATTGCCAGTGCCCCCACGATGAATATTCCCAGCCGCGCCAATCTCGACATATGTCCTCCTAAGACTGCTTCAGGAATTCCTGTACGAACGGAATATCGCTTTGCTGAAGATCTAAAAATGTTCCCTCAGCCACCACATTGCCCTTATCCAGCAGCGCCAGCCTGTCGGCAATCGTTTTGGCACTATGGAGATCGTGAGTCACCACAATCGACGCCATCTGATGTTCCCGTTGGAGTTTTAGAACCAATTCATCGATCTCGCCAGAACTGATCGGGTCAAGGCCTGCTGTGGGCTCGTCGAGCAAAAGAATCTCCGGCTCCAGCGCCAACGCCCGGGCCAAACCGACACGCTTCTGCATGCCGCCTGAGATATTGGAAGGCATCTTCTTGAAGTGGCCATCCATGCCAACTTCATGGAGTAACTGCGCCACCCGATCATCTCTCTCTGACTTCGACACATCCCGGCGATGGTGATCGAGCGGGAATGCCACGTTTTCAGCAACGGTCAGCGAGTCATACAGAGCCGCATGCTGAAAAAGAAAACCCATCTTCTTTCTGATCTCGCCCATGCGGTCGATGTTCAAGCTGGTTGTGTCCTGGCCCAAAATGCGCACTGACCCAGAATCCGGCTTCACCAGCCCAATGATGATTCGCAACAGCACGCTCTTGCCGGTTCCACTGCGTCCGAGCACAGCCATTGTTTCGCCACGGCTTATCGTCAGGCTGATCCCGTTCAGTACCCTTTGAATTCCGAAACTCTTGTGCAGGTTTTCAACCGCAACCGCCGGCGCAGTGTTCTCCTGCGCATCATGTTCATGATTCATCGCGGTATCAAGAGCGGTTGCCATATGTGCCTCACCAAGCATCGAATCCTGGATCAAGGGAAGAAGACCAGAATGAATTTGACCAATACCACGTCGGCCAGGATCACAAACAAAGAAGACAATACGACCGATTCGGTGGCTGCGCGCCCCACTCCCGCTGCACCGCCTTGTGTCTTCATACCTTGAAAACAAGCGATGATGCCGATGATCAGGCCGAAAACCGCAGTCTTGAACGTCGGAGGCAAAAAATCATTGAAGGTTGCACCGTTGAAGCCGTTGTCAATGAATTGCCGCAGCGAAACCGGGTCACTAATGGTCTGCGTCAGCCACCCCATAAATAAGCCGCATGCATCCGCAGCGATCGTGAGCAGAGGCAACATCAGGATGCAGGCAAGGATGCGCGTTGCCGCAAGCAGTCGGTATGGATTCAAGGCAGATGCTTCGATTGCATCGATCTGCTCCGTCACTTTCATTGAAGCAAGCTCCGCGCCGATGCCCGCACCGACCCGCCCGCTTACCACCAGACTGGTGATGATCGGACCCATCTCCTGAACAACGGAATATACTATCGCGGAAGGGAGAAGCGCCTTGGCCCCAAAACGCGTCAAGCTGGAACGGGCCTCCATGGAAAGCACGACGCCGATGGCAGCGCCTGCCATCGCGACGAGCGGGAGAGACTTCGATCCAACTTCATCCAGCTGTCTAATCAATTCTCGCCATTCATAGGGAGGAGTCACCGCGGCCCGTAACACCCGCCAGGAAAAGACTCCCACCCCACCAAACCATTCGAACAGAGAATTGATGAATCCAATAGGCGCGCCAAAGAGCGGTTGCGCAGATTCGCTTTGCTCCCCGGATTGCGCGGGGCTGATGCTTCCGTCGGCAGTGAGTCCTGTCTCGCTCAATGATTTGGTCCTGGATCTGGTGCACCGTGCGAGTCATTTAGATGCATGCGAGCGAACAGCGAGCGCGGTCCGCTATAAAGAAATTCAAGAGAGATGTTTTCTCCCACATATCCCAACATGCTGTAATTGCCCATGCGGAACGCGTCTTTGGCGCCATAGCGATTCGGGAACCATGCATAGACGGCCGTCATGGTGCCCGCGTAGGGCGCAATCAATGCGGGGATCGAGAAGACTCGATGTCCATCGTCCCCGCGCCGCGCGGTTAATGTGGAGACAACGGCATGACGCATGCGGGGACCAATGCCGCGGCATTCGCAGCGGTAGTAAAGTGTATCTTCCTTGAAGGCTTCCGCAAGCCCGTATCGCGAGGTTGTGGCAACCGCAACAATCCCCACGTCAGAGCCGAATCGCTTGCTGTAACCTTCGACGCCCTGCCTCCACTCTGGGGGCGAATTGGTAAATTGGTTCAGGCCTGCCGTGAACGCCGAGGCAACAATTGGATAGGGACCGAACGCATCAAGGGAATAGTTTTGGACCATCGTTGCTTGCGAAGGCCGGATGTAAACCGGCACAGTTCGCGGAGAAACTGTTGTAATCACGTTGTCCGGCGCGACTGCCGCGCTGGCAATCAATTGAGCCCCGCTTCTGCTGGGTAGAGCTGCGATAACCAACGGCAACAGCATGATAAGACGAAGGTTCACTTCGCAACTCCTTCTGAATACTTGGATGCGCATTGGCGCAAATGAGAATGCCTGCTTCGAGGGAAACTGGAACCTGAGTGTGACAAATCTGCATCCGAGATAACTGACGCGAACTGCCCTGCCCAGCCGAACTCGGGAGTCTACCGCAACCGGGTCTGCCCCAAGACCCGCCCGCGACTCTTCTTACCTTCGCAGAATGAGAAACCAATGGCTGGTCTGTTTTGCTCGCAGATCGGCGATGGTCATGACGCACAGCCGCGAACGCGTTCAACCCATCGCGCAGGATCAACACCAAGCCGCAACACTGCTGGCGCCGCGGTCCCGGCGTCGATCGCGGTCACACCGCGCAATTAATTTAATGCTGAGTCGCTGTTTCGGTAGGCGTCGGCTTCTGCGTGATCTGCTCGGGCGTGGGCAACTGTGTCCGGTCCCAACCGCCTCCAAGAGCTTGAATCAGCTCCACCGATGCGGTCATCTGCTCGATTTGAAGGCCTGCCAGAGTCTGCATGTTCGAAAGCAAGGTAACTTGAGCGGTTTCCAAATAAATGTAAGGATCGATCCCAGTATCGTAGCGCGCCTGCTCAAGCTTCACGTAGTTTTGCGAGGAATCCACCGCTTCCTGCTGGCGCTTGATCTGTTGCGCAAGAATGCGTACTTCCGAAAGGTAGTCTTCCACCTGTTGAAATGCAGTCAGAACGGTCTGCCGATAGGCGGCGAGATCTCCGTTGTACGTGGCGATGTACTGGTTGACGGTGGCACGCCGCAATCCGCCATCGTATATGGTTTCGGATACTCCAGGCCCCATCGACCAATAGCGGCTCGATGCTTCAAGAAGCTTGCCGATCGCCGAACTCTCCACGCCTCCGCTGCCAGATATTGTCAGGGCCGGATAATATGCTGCGTAAGCAACGCCGATTTGCGCGTTTGCCGCGGCCATGCTCCGCTCCGCCGCAGCGACGTCTGGACGGCGCTCAAGGAGTTGGGAAGGCAGACCGACCGGGATCGGGGGGGGAGCGGTCGTAACCGGCTTGACCGGAATTGAAAATGAAGACGCGGGTTTACCGATCAGCGTCGCAATCGCATGTTCGTACTGCGCTCGCGCAATTCCCATGTTGATTGCCGCTGACTGGGCACTCGCCAGATTTGTCTGCGCTTCAACCAGAGATATCTGGTCGTCGACGCCAGATTCATAACGCCCCTTTTCGGCCTCAACATCTCTCTTGTCTGTCTCAACCGTGTCGTTCAGAATCTTCTGCAACGCATCCTGTCCGCGGATCTCGAAGAAGAATTCCGCAAGACTTGCCTGTTCCGTGAGCCGCTCGTTCTCCAGGTCCGCCGCGCTGAGCTGGGCGTTGTACTGATTGGCCCGCACTGTGTTGCGCACCTTATCCCACAGGTCAGGCTCCCATGAAACCTCAAGTGGCAGAGCAAATACTTGCGATTGCCGCCCTGTCGATGAGGAGGTTACCGTTGTAGATGACCCGCCGGCAGATTGCCCATTTGAAATGTTCGAAGATGTCTGGGAGCGCGAATACGACGGCCCGAAGCTCAATGTGGGAAAGAACTGCGAACGCGCTTCGCGCACCAGGGCGCGAGCTTCCATGAAGTTTTCGAAGTACTCGCGAATGTTCTGATTGTCGATATTCAATTGCTCTTCAAGCGCATTGAGTTCCGGGTCATTGTAAATCTCCCACCATTTTCCACGCAGCGTCGCGTCCTGCGGTTGCGCGACAGTCCAACCCTCCGTCTCTTTAAACTGTGTGGGAGACTCTTTGAAGGCTGCGGGAGCCGTCATCGAAGGGGGAACATATTTGGGTCCAACATTGCACCCTGCAAGGATGGTGCAGAGCAGGCCGCCCAGGAGCGCACACGAGGCTTGCACTGTTCGCCGGGATTGAACGATCGACTTCTTCATACCGAACACTCCATAAGCATTCATTGCTAAGAGGCCTCAGCCGTTCCAGGTTGCAGATGGTTTGCGTGCTTACTACCCTGAAAACGGAGGCGCATCCGATCAAAGAACAAATAGACGACTGGCGTGGTGTAGAGAGTCAGCATCTGGCTGACAATGAGTCCACCCACGATTGTGATGCCCAGGGGGCGCCTGAGTTCGGAACCGGTTCCCGTACCGAATGCCAGCGGAAGCGCACCGAACAGCGCAGCCATGGTGGTCATCAGGATGGGACGGAAGCGCAGCATGCACGCTTCAAAAATGGAGTCCGCTGTCGACTTGCCATGCTCGCGCTCGGCCACCAGAGCAAAATCGATCATCATGATCGCATTCTTTTTCACAATGCCGATGAGCAGGATGATACCGATTATGGAGATGACATTGAGGTCGATTTTGAACACCATCAGGGCAAGCATCGCACCGGCGCTGGCCGAAAAGACCGTGGAGATGATAGTCAACGGATGCACCAGATTCTCGTACAGAATGCCCAGAACAATGTAAACCGCAAGCAGAGCCGTGATAACAAGAACGGGTTCGCTGGCCAGCGATGTCTGATACGCTGCCGCCGTTCCGGCGAAGAATCCGCGGACCGTTGCCGGCATATTCATCTTCTGCTGCATCTGCCCTACTTCGCGGGTCGCATCGCTCAGCGAAACGCCATTGGCAAGGTTAAACGATACGGTCACAGACGGAAACGAACTGGTGTGGTTAACCACCAGCGGTGTGGTGGTCGCCTCAACCGTGGAAACCGCGGAAAGCGGAACCACGCCTTTTCCGCCGCCTTGAAGGTAGATGTTGTTCAGCCCGGAGGGATTTTGCCAGTATGGAGGCGCCACCTCCAGCACGACGTAATACTGGTTCAGTTGGGTGTAAATGAGGGAGACTTCCGATTGCGAAAATGCATTGATAATCGAAGTGTTCAAGGCAGATGTCGTGAGGCCGAGCCTTGACGCGGTGGCGCGATCGTAGCTGATCATTTCCTGCAGGCCGGCGTTCTGCGCATCTGTGTTTACATCCTGAAATCCAGGGAGAGTCTTCATGCCGGCAAGAAGCTTCGGACCCCAGGTCGAGAGATCCTGCACGTTGTCGGACTGGATGGTGTACTGGTAGAGCGCAGCGGAACCTCGCCCTCCGATACGGAGATCCTGTCCGGCCTGAAGAAATGCCTGCGCAACCGGAAGCCGGTTCATTTTCGGTCGCAGGCGATTGATAATGTCGGGCGCTGTAATCTTCCGGACATTAAGCGGCTTAAGAGCGACAAAGATGAATCCGCCGTTGGATGAGCCCTGGCCACCTGTGTAGGCATTCACGTGGGCGACTGCCGGGTCAGCCTTGATGACACTCACAAGCTGCTTCACGGAGTTGTCCATAACCGGGAACGAGGCGTCCTGGGGCCCTTGTACCATGCCCATCAGGATTCCCGTATCCTGCTGCGGAAAGAAACCCTTTGGGATGATGCCGATAAGATAGAAATTCAAGCCGACTGTCAAAAGCAGGACCGTCAGCATCAATCCTGGATTCTTGAGAACCCAGGTAAGCGACCGGCTGTATCCGGCAAGCAGCTTTTGAAATCCCTTTTCGCTGATCCTGTACGCTTTGCCGTGCTTGATTTGGCCTTCATCCTTCAACAGATACGCGCACATCATCGGCGTGGTCGTGAGAGATATGACCATGGATACAATAATTGCTGTTGCCAGCGTCACCGCGAATTCGCGGAACAGCCTCCCCACAATCCCCGCCATTAGCAGAATGGGAATGAAGACCGCAATCAGCGACATGCTGATCGAAAAGACCGTAAAGCCGATTTCCTTGGAGCCAAGGAACGCAGCCTGCATCGGCTTCATACCGCCTTCGCGATGCCGCGATATATTCTCCATCACCACGATGGCATCGTCGACAACGAAACCAGTGGCAATCGTCAGCGCCATCAGGGAGAGGTTGTCGATGCTAAACCCCAGCAGGTACATCACCGCGAATGTGCCCACCAGCGATACTGGAACCGCAACCGCCGGAATCAACGTTGCCCGGCCGTTTCGCAGAAAGATGAAAACAACAAGAATGACCAGGATGACCGAGCCCATCAATGTGCGCTCTACATCATTGACAGATGCGCGAATGGTCGTAGTTCGGTCAAGAACAATGGTCGTCTTGATTCCCTGCGGAATGGATGCCTGGATCGACGGCAGTTCCGCTGCAACACGATCGACCGTCTCGATGATGTTGGCGCCCGGTTGGCGGAAGACAATGACCGTGATCGAGGGTATGCCATCCAGGTACCCCGCCGTACGGATGTTCTGTGCGCCGTTTGACACATCGGCAACATCGGAGAGCCTGATCGCGGCGCCGTTGTTGTATCCAATGACGAGCGGCTTATAGAGTTCCGCATCGTGCATCTGATCGTTCACAATGATGTCTGCGGTTGCCCCCCCCGATGTCAGTTGACCAACCGCCTGGTGAACGTTCTGCGTGCTTAGCACCGACTGGATACTTGCAAGCGTGAGCCCATAGCTATTGAGCTTGGTCGGATCAACCTCGACGCGCACCGAAGGGCCCGCGCCGCCGCCGACCGAAACCTGTCCAACGCCTTGGATTTGCGATAACTTCTGTGCGATTACCGACGAAGCTTCGTCGTACAGCGTCGGCTTGTCGTATTTGTCGGAAGTCAACCCGATAATCATGATGGGCGAGTCGGCCGGGTTGACTTTGCGATAGGTCGGATTGGCTGGTAGATTTGCCGGCAGATAGGTACGCGCAGCGTTGATCGCCGCCTCAACATCGCGAGCAGCGCCGTCGATATTCCGGCTCAGATCGAACTGCAGTGTAATGCCGGTTGACCCCAGCGAACTCGTAGACGTCATTTCCGTCACGCCTGCGATGTGACCGAACTGCCGTTCTAGTGGCGTCGCAATGGACGAGGCCATGATCTCCGGGCTGCCGCCAGGCAAGCTCGCGCCAACAGAGATTGTTGGAAAATCAACCTGCGGCAACGGAGATACAGGGAGAACCTTGAACGCTATAGCCCCCACAAGCAAGACGCCCGTCGTCAGAAGGGTGGTAGCTACAGGCCGCCGGATAAAGGGAGCGGAGAGGTTCATGTTCCCTCCGCCAACTGCGGTTCGCCGCCTGTCTCTTCCGGCCGTTTAGCCCGTGTAAAGCGATGACCAATACGATCAAAAAAGATATAGATGACCGGTGTTGTGTAAAGAGTGAGAACCTGGCTCAGCAGCAACCCCCCGACCATGGCAATGCCGAGAGGCCTCCGCAATTCCGAACCCATGCCGGATCCAACTGCCAGGGGAATGCCCGCCAGAAGAGCAGCCATGGTGGTCATCATGATCGGCCGGAAACGAAGCAGGCACGCCTCGAAAATTGCATCGCGGGAGTTCATCCCGCGCTCGCGCTCGCCTTCCAGGGCGAAGTCGACCATCATAATGCCGTTCTTCTTCACAATGCCGATAAGCAGAATGATGCCGATGATGGCAACCACGCTGAGGTCCTGCTTGAACAAGCTGAGCGCAAGCAACGCGCCTACACCGGCCGAAGGAAGCGTCGAAAGAATCGTAATGGGATGAATGAAGCTCTCATAAAGGACGCCCAGCACAATGTAAACCGCAACCAGCGCGGCAATGATCAGGAGCCCTTCGTTCGAGAGCGACCCCTGAAACGAGGCGGCTGTGCCCTGAAATCCGAACTGCACGCTGGCTGGCATGTTCAGATCCTTCTGCACCTTGTCAATCGCGGTGATCGCTTCACCCAGTGCGGCATCGGGAGCGAGATTGAAGGAGATTGTGACTGCAGGAAACTGCCCCTGGTGATTGATGGAGAGCGGCTCATTTACTTGCTCGATTTTGGTGAACGCGCTTAGCGGAACCGCCTGGGATGGGCTTGAACTGGTCGTGGCGTTAGCGTTTGCCGTTGAGTTGCTGCTTGCAGCGGCCGTGCTGGTTGCGCCGATGCCAGACGCGATGGCGTTCGTGGGCGGTTTGAGCGTAGACGAAGACGGCGTAAAGGCAGCCGCAGTCGTGGTCGCATTCGATCCCGCGGACGAGGATCCCGAAGCGGCGAAGGACGACGATGCGCCCGGACCTGAAGTACCTGAAGACGCTCCCGACTGGATGTAGAGACTTTGCAGCTTGCCCGGATTCTTCTGGAAATCCGGATCCGATTCCAGAATCACGTGGTACTGGTTCAACTGCGTGTACATTGTGCTGATCTGTCTCTGGCCGTAGGAGTCGTAGAGTGTACTGTCGATGGTCGACGGAGCGATGCCCAGCCGGGAAGCCGTCACACGATCTACAACAAGTGAGACCGCCAGCCCCCCGGTTTGCTGATCGGTCGCCACATCGGCAAGTTGAGGGAGTTCCTTCATCTTTTCAACCAGGCGATCCGTCCACTCGTTTAACTCGTTGGGGTCTGGATCTTCCAGCGTGTACTGATACTGGGTGCGGCTCACCCGGTCGTCCACCGTAATGTTCTGGACCGGTTCCATGAAAAGCTGAATATCGTTGACGCTCTTGAGGCTGTTCTGCAGTCTTCGAATCACATCGGAAGCGCTTAGATCGCGCTGGTCCAGCGGCTTCAGGTTGATGGACATTCGCCCGCTGTTCAGAGTGGTGTTGGTTCCATCGGCACCGATGAATGACGACAAACTCTCCACCGCCGGATCCTGCAGTACAACCTTCGCAAGTTCCTGCTGCTTCTTCGCCATGGCATCAAACGAAATGGTCTCCGGCGCTTGCGAGATGCCTTGGATCACCCCCGTATCCTGAATGGGGAAAAAACCTTTCGGGATGGTGACATAGAGTACGACGGTGAGAATCAGTGTGCCAACCGCAACGAACAACGTAATTGTTTGATATCCAAGAACAAAATTAAGCGTTCGTCCATAAAACGCAATCATGCCCTCGAAGACGCGCTCGGAGGCGCGATAAAAGCGGCCCTGCGTTTCTTTGGGATTGTGGCGCAAAATGCGCGAGCACATCATCGGCGTCAGCGTCAGCGACACAACGGCTGAAAGCACAATTGTTACGGCCAGCGTAATCGCAAACTCGCGAAACAGACGGCCGACAACGTCGCCCATGAAAAGCAGCGGAATCAAAACCGCAATCAGCGAGACGGTGAGCGAAATGATGGTGAAGCCGATCTGTTCAGCGCCCTTCATGGCCGCCGTCATCGGCGGATCGCCATCCTCAATATAGCGGGAGATATTCTCAATCATCACGATGGCGTCATCTACCACGAATCCCGTGGAGATGGTGAGCGCCATCAGGGAAAGATTGTCCAGGCTGTAACCCAGCGCATACATCGCGCCGAACGTGCCCACAAGCGAAACCGGCACCGCAATGCTGGGAATGATGGTGGCATAAATATTGCGCAGGAAGACGAAGATGATCATCACAACAAGCGCAACCGTAAGCCCCAGTTCAAACTCGACGTCAGCAACCGAGGCATTGATCGCGGTGGTGAGATCGGTAAGCGGCGTAACTTGAATCGAGGCCGGAAGGTTCACTTCCAACTGAGGCAGAACTGCCTTGATGGCCTTAACGACCTTAATGGTGTTGGCGCCGGGCTGTCTCTGAATGTTAAGGATGACCGCAGGCGTTCGATTCATCCATGCAGCCTGCTTGTTATTCTCGATCCCGTCCACCACCTGCGCCACATCCGTCAGCTTCACCGGCGCGCCGTTGCGGTAAGCAACCACAACCTTGCGATAATCGTCGCTGGTCACCAGCTGATCGTTCGAATTGATCTGGTAGTCCTGATGCGGTCCGTCAAAATTGCCCAAGGCCTGATTCACGCTCGTTTGCGTCAGCGCGGTTCGCAGGTCCTCCAGGTTCAACCCATAAGACGACAACTGCGCCGGGTTGGCCTGAATGCGCACCGCGGGCTTTTGTCCGCCGCTGATGCTCACCAATCCCACGCCGGCCAACTGCGAGAGCTTGGGCGCCAGCCGCGTATCCACCAGGTCCTCAACCTGCGACAGAGGGACCGTGCTCGAAGTAATTGCCAGAGTCAGCACCGGAGCATCGGCTGGATTTGTCTTGCTGTAGACCGGCGGCGCGGGAAGGTTCGAGGGCAGATAGCTCTGCGCAGCGTTGATGGCGGACTGAACCTCTTCTTCGGCGATGTCGATATTCAACGCAAGGGCGAACTGGAGCACGATGACAGAGGAACCACCGGAGCTGGTCGATGTCATCTGGCTCAAACCCTGCAACTGGCCGAACTGCCGCTCTAGCGGAGCGGTCACCGTGGTCGCCATCACGTCGGGGTTGGCGCCCGGATAGAAGGTCAGCACCTGGATCGTGGGATAATCGACCTCCGGCAAGGCAGACACCGGCAGCTGGGTATACGCAACGATACCCACAAGCAGGATAGCGGCCATCAGCAGCGAAGTGGCAACAGGGCGCTGGATGAAAGGCCCGGAAGGATTCACGGAGTATTGCCCTCTGCAGTATTTGCTTGTGCTGCTTGTTTCGAAATAACGACCTTGCTTCCCGCCTCGAGTTTATTGAAGCTGCTGGTCGCCACCACCTCGCCGGGGTTCAGTCCCGTCACCGCGGTCATGCCGCCGTCTGTTACCCCTGCCTGGATGGTGCGGATACTCGCGACCCCGTTTGCCACAACATAAGCGAAAGCCGCAGTACCATTGTGTTGCACCGCGCCGCTGGGAATCAGCGTCACGTCTTTCAGCGTATTCAACAGCAGTCTGGTGTTCACAAACTGATTCGGGAAAAGTGAACCGTCCTTGTTGTCGAACAGGGCACGCAGCTTCACCGTTCCCGTCGTCGTATCAATCAGATTGTCGATGCTTTCCAGTTTCCCAGACGCCAGCTTCTTCGTCTGGGCACGGTCCCAGGCATCAACGGGAAGCGTCTTCGTCTGCTTCATCCGCGCCAGCACCTGTCCCAAACTGTCTTCGGCAACGGTATAGACAACAGTGATCGGCTGCATCTGCGTAACGACAACCAGCATGGTGGTTCCCGTCGACTGCACCACGTTCCCAGGGTCCACAAGGCGGAGACCAACCCGCCCAGAGATAGGCGCCGTGATGTGGCAGTAGCTCAATTGCACCTGGTCATAATTCACGAGTCCCTGGTCGTTTTTCACGGTGCCCGCATCCTGCACCACGATTTTTTCCTGATCGTCCAGCAGTTGCTTGTTAATGGCGTTCTTCGCCCACGCGGCCCGATACCGTTCCAGGTCCATCTTGGCCTGATCCAGCACACCGGTATCCTTTTCGAGCGTGCCCTGGGCCTCAAGCAATTGCGCTTCGTAGGGGCGCGGATCGATGTCGATCAGCGGATCCCCTTTTTGCACGTATTGACCCTCGGTATAGTGGACTGCGGTGATCACTCCATTTGCCTGAGCCGTAATGTTTGCCTGATATACAGGAGTGACCGAGCCAATCGCATCGAGATAAACGCCCTGATCGCCCGTCTTGGCTGTCGCCACGGTGGCCGTTACCGGCGGCTTGATTGCAGCCTGCGCCTTTTTTTGTGCCGCTGCCTTTTTGTCATTTTCGTGAACAACCGCGACGATGCCGACAATCACAACCAGCAACAAAAAGATGCATGCCCAAACCACCCAGGGCGCGCTATACCAACCGCGTGGCGCAGACAATTGGCGGTCGGCCCCAATGTGCCGACCATCTCCTTTGCCTTCAATTCCAGACATTCACAACTCCGCGTTTCCACCTGATTTGGTGCGGTGCACTCCGAAGAATCGCAGGTCGACCGCCAACATTGCAAGTACCGCTTGCGCACCCCAAGCTATGCTCGAGAGGCCCGATAGCCTGAAATCTCTTTTGGATAGACGCGAGAGTTGAAGCGCAAGTTGCATAGCGCCATCACTCGAAAGGGGAGCAGCCTAGGCCCGTCCCTCCCGTGGGCGGCAACACTGACAGTATCCTGCTCCGGGTACGTTGCTGGATTACGGAAATTCGTCGGATTGAGCAAAAATGGCCGGACTTCCAAGCCAGATCCGGCACTCGTGGAAGGAGACTTTTTCGTCCTGACGTGATTTGATGGGCAGTTTCTTTCCTGGATGCAAGAACCAGTTTGCCCTCTCCACGGCTCGCATCGATTCCGCCACACCCAACCGAACCGCTGCCAATCCGTCGCACAATCTCCCGAGGCGTGCTGAATTCTTGGGCGCATTTGCCGATAGCGTATTTAAGAGCAGGAACTCGTGAGCCTGTTGGATCGGCATACTACCGATGAAGAAGACAATCTCGGCCGTAGTGTTGCTTCTCGGTTGTACGACGTGTGCTTGGGCGGCTCCATCCGGCGCCCTCACCACGCTGCTCGCCATTCGCGACCTTACGAATGAGGAGGCCAACCGTCATTTGCCGGTGGCCATTGAAGCCACGGTGACCTACTATCGAGGCTATGAATACAGCTTGTTTGTGCAGGATGACGGCGTGGGCATCTATGTGTCGGCCCCGCCGGATTTGAAGCTGATTCCCGGTGATCGCGTCCTCATCAAAGGAACCACCGAGGGCAGCTACCATCCGATTGTGCACAGCAGCAGTGTTTCCGTGCTTGGCCACGCCGACTTGCCCAAACCTCGGGTGGTCGTCTTCGATGAGCTGACCAACGGGCAACACGACTGCGAATACGTCACTTTGCGCGGTGTGGTCCGCGCCGCATTCCTGATCAATCGATACTCACGATATGGCGCACGCATGATCCTGGCGACCGATGGTGGAATTGTAGAGGCGATGGTGGACAACACCGACATCGGCGCGCTCAATGACCTCCTCGACGCCGAGGTCGAGGTCACCGGAATTGCAGGAGGCATATTCGACGGCAGGATGGAGTTGAGGGGAATCATGCTTCATGTGTTCTCTCAAGGAGGCGTGAGGGTTCTCGGGCGTGCTTCCACAAATCCGTGGTCATTGCCGGCATCGCCCATCGAGGATTTATTCTCCAGCTACCATGTGAACAATCTCTCGCGAAGAGTTCGCATCCAGGGTATTGTCACCTATTATGAGCCTGGATCATTTGCCGTTCTCCAGGATGGAGAGAGGAGCATCCAGGTTACCACGTTGCAGGAAACGCCTTTGCATCTCGGCCACCGGGCAGAGGCAACTGGCTTTCCCGATATTCGCAACGATTCTCTGTCTCTTTCGGGCGCTGAGATTCGAGAGAGCGTGGCATACGCTCCCATTGCACCGAAGCGAGTAACCCGGCGCGAACTCTCATCAAGCAAGAACTCACGCGACCTGGTCTCCATCGAGGGCCAGGTCGTGATGGAACTCCGCGAAGAGTCGCAGGATCAGTATTTCTTGTACGCCGATGGCTATATGTTCTCTGCCATCTTTCGTCACGTGGATTCAGACGTCGGGCCTCCGTTGCCAATGAAGCAGGTTCCTGTGGGTTCGATTGTCCGAGTCATCGGGATCTGCATGATGGAAAGCTCCAACCCATTTGCCGGCGATGTGCCCTTCAATCTTCTCATGCGGTCTCCCGACGATATCTCGGTCGTTGTGCAACCATCCTGGATCAACGTTCGCAACCTGATTGCTTTCGTTGGCTTCCTGTTGGTGGTCGTCGCTATCGTCGGCGCGAGAGGCTGGGCGCTTGAACACAAGGTGCGCCGGAAGACAGCCGCATTGGCCGCCAGCGTTGAGGCAGAGGCCGCGTTGCAGCGGCAGTCGGCCCATCGGGAGCGTCACCTTGCGCAATTGGAACAACAGCGCAGCCGAATCCTCGAAGAAATCAATGGGTTACGATCGTTGTCGCAGATACTGGAAGAGATTGTGGAGATGGTCTCCTTCGGACTGGACGGCGTTCCTTGCTGGTGCGAGATCGTCGATGGACCAACGCTCGGAAGCCACCCGCAGGAACAAGGCGCCTTGCGCATCGCGAGCGCCCAAATCGAATCGCGCTCGGGATCGGCTCTTGGTGTGCTCTTTGCAGGCTTCGATCCTGCCACAACACCAGGCGAAAACGAGACTGGCGCTTTGCAGCACGGCGCTCGGTTGGCTACCCTGGCTATCGAAACGCGCGGTCTTTACTCCGATCTCCGACGCAGGTCGGAATTCGACCAGCTCACCGACATTCCCAACCGCTTCGCACTGGGCAAGTTCATGGACTCCCAGATCGAACAGGCGAGACAATCAGGCGAAATCCTCGGATTGATTTATATTGATCTCGACAAATTCAAGCCAATAAACGACACCTATGGCCACCACGTGGGAGACCTTTACCTGCAGGAAGTCGCCCGGCGCATGAGCCGGCAGTTGCTGGGCCACGACATCCTGGCACGATTGGGCGGCGATGAGTTTGCTGCAATGGTCTCGCTTCCAAATGGCCGACCCGATCTGGACAAGATAATTGCAAGGCTTGAACGCTGCTTCGACGAACCCTTTGACGCCGGCGGCCTCCAATTGATTGGCGAGGCCAGCATTGGTTCTGCCCTGTTCCCGGAGAACGGGGCCTCAAAAGACGCACTCCTCAGCGCAGCCGATGCCGCGATGTACGAAGTGAAGAACGAGAAACGCCGCAGCCAGCCGAAGTCGGGTAGTGGGTCAGCTTGAATCCACGGCCTTCAACATCGGCCATAAGCACTTCCATAAGCAGATTCTGATGCTTATTTATTTGCTTGCGCAGGCACAGGAGAAAGGCGACAAATGTCGAGATCCTCGATTGCGAGATCGAATGTTCCACAGCTTTCGCGGCAGACAGATGCGGAGTATCCTTCGTTTACCGGAATGTCTCTGAGAGTCCAATTGCTTCCGATGTGATCGTCCTGAACCAGAAAAGCTTCATCCGACCGCGCGTCGAACGGAGAGGCCGAGACTGGTACGGTAACCTCCTGAAGATTTCTATAGAGTCCAAGACCAATTGCTTTGAGGTATGCTTCTTTGCGTGTCCACACGTTATAGAAGCCCTGTGTTCGTTCAACCGGCGGCATGGCCAGCCACCTCTCCAATTCCAAGCTCGACATCGCGCATCGCGCCATAGCATGTAGGTCGTCGAGAGGGCGTTGCCACTCAATGTCGACCCCCAACTCGCGGTCGCGGGCAACACCGATCAGAGCTGCTCCTCTTGTATGGCTCAGGCTGAAGTGTAGATTCGCTGACTGATTCCCCTGCTCTCCGGCAAAAAGAAGCGTGGGCTTGATGGTGGCCGCTCTTGTCAATTCACCTTCGTCTCCGGCAACTGGCCCGTGGGCAAATTGCACCGAGGCTGGTGAGATTCCCAGGCACTGGCCCAAGACAATGCGCAGCGCCGCATGCGATGCGATGTAATCATGGCATAATCCCGCTGAAATGAATCTCTCCGACCTACAAATTTCCTCTGCCGAAAGCATCGCACGCCAGGTCGCGATATGGGGCGCGGAATTGGTTGTAGATCGGTCGAGCGAAACCCGCCAAATATAAACTTTGTCCAAACTAAGCATGTGTTCTACCTCGGCAGCCAGTTCGCGCGGATATCGGAGCAATAATCCGGTAATGAGACTTCAATCAGTGACATTACTCTAAATGGCCTGCGAATGGTGGACTATGAGGAGGACGCGTAGAGACCGCCATTACGAATGAGATCGTCGTGGGTATCGCACTAGCAGATCTGGCCGCTGTCGACGACGGTGATTTCGTCGGCGTGGCGAATAGTGGACAGGCGGTTGGCTACGACGATCAGGGTAAACAGACTGCCACGAAAATTCCTGCACGTCGCACTTCATTCACATCGCTACTCTCCGCCTCAGTGAACCGACGAACACTCAGAGACCCATATCTACGGCTATGTGCGGGGAACCGCCCACGCCGATGGCACCATCGACCTTGCCCTGCCCAAGCTGACCGAAGACGACCTGATTCAATCCAGGTGGCCCAATGCGCCACTGGCTGCCATTAGAGACTGCGTTAATGAGAATCGGGATTGAGAGCGCGCGCGGGCGCTGCTTACAACGACCATGTATCCGATAGAAAGTGAGTTCTCCATGGGCAAGATCTGCCTGCTTTTTGCGAAGATCCATCGGTCGCGCGTATCGAGGATGTCGACAGAGCCAGACCGGTTCTAGATGTAGATTAGCTCGTCATAAATTGCTCGGCCAAGGTGCAGGAATTGAATGGTCCTCGGGTTGTCGCCAAATAGGAAGTCACGCCACCATTCAAGAGTGAGAAGCAACAATCTCCCCTCCGTAACCCGCCAACCTAAATCTCCACCCCGTCCGGCGCCCCCAAATATGCGCCGCACGACCTTCTTACCACCAGCCGCGTCGGCACCGTCACGTCTCGCACCGGCAATTCCGGATGCTCCAGCCGCTCCAGCATCGTCGCCATCGCCACCACCCCAATCCCCGCGCAGTCCTGGTGAATCGTCGTCAGCGGCACCGGCAGAAGGCTGGCGTATTTCACGTCATCCATGCCCACAATCCGCACCTCTTCAGGGATCCGCACACCCAAACTCAGCAGCGTCTGCATCAGCCGCGCCGCCGTCAGGTCATTGCCGCACACAATCGCCTCCGGACGCAGTTCATCAAGCAACCGCCGCACAAAACTGGCGTCCTGCGGACTACCCCGCCAAGCCGGCTCCTGCTCCGGCCGAATCCCGTGCCGCCGCAGCGCTTCGTGAAAACCCGTAATGCGCCCATCTACGGTACCCGCCGAATTCACTTCTCCCAGAAAAGCCAGCCGCCGTACTCCCAGCCCCAGCAGGTGCGCTGCCGCCTTGTACCCCGCGCGCCGGTTGTCCACTCCCACCAGGTCGTGCGCCGACCGCTCCGGATACGGCATGTAGCATCTGTCCAGCAGCACCATCGGAATCTGCGCTCGCTCCAGCGCCCGCACAATCCTCCGGTTAGCCGCGTCCTTCTCCCCAATCAGTTCCAGCGGCGCAAAAAACACCCCGGCCACGCCCTGCTTGATAAACGAGTCGGACATCTGCTCCGCTTCCTTGGCGCTTTCGCCCACTGAGGCGGACGTCCTGCCCCAAAGCAGCGCATCCGGTCGTGCAAACGGCGATCGCATCATCCCGTGGCAAATCGGCTCAAAAATCTCCGTCAATCCCAACTCCGGAATCAACAGGCCAAAAGTCCGTCCGGTAGGGTGGTCCTGCGCCAGCACATGGGTGCCCGCGCCCGGCCGCCGCGTCACCAGCCCCAGCCGTTGCAAGTCCAGCACTGCCTTGGCCACCGTAATCCGGGACGCATCGAACAGCCCGCCCAATTCGGCTTCGCTGGGCAACCGGTCTCCCGCCTTTAACGCCCCGGACTGGATTGCCGCATTCAGATAATCGAATACCCGCTTGTGCTTTGCCGTCGTGTCCCCGGGGCTCACTTCCGGCGGCGCCAGCTTGATCGCGGATTTGCGCCCTCGTACCATGGTGATCCCTTTCAAAGTGAAAAACGCAGTCCCTGCGGCTTCCTGTTTTTTGGTGGCTTTTCAGGAGAACACTACACCAGCCGGTAAAGATTTGTCTATGCAATTTAGACGGAGTTTCGCTCGAATCGAGGAAACGCCAGAGCCGGCTTTCTCAACGGTGCCGGACGAAACCGCTTATTTGACTGTACTTTAATAAATCAGATGTAAACAATTACGTTCATTCATCTTGCTTGATGCATCAGCCGGCGGATCGCTCCATAAAACGCAGCCTGGCGCTCAGGGCACGGCACCAGAAGATCAATCTTTGTCTTTCCAATTCAAAGAGCATTTGCTCGCATTTCGGCTTCGGAATCGCCGTCCGCTCATCCCTCGATCGCTTCTGCAATCTGCGCCTGTACCGCCGCCGGCAACACCGGCATTGCCCCCGCCTGCGACGCAACCCAACTACCCCAGCGATTCCCCGCCTCATTCAGCGTCGAAAGGCTCGCTCCCCTCAACAAATAGTGCGTCATCGCCGCCGTAAAGGCATCCCCGGCGCCAATCGTATCCGCCACCTTGGTCGCAATTCCCGGGTGCTCGTGTCGATCCTCGCGCGTCATCAGCAAGCTCCCTTCGCCGCCCCGCGTCACAGCTACCATCCCCAGCGTCGGAAATTCCTTCAGCAGGCTCGCCGCCCCCGCCCGCAACGCATCCACTCCCCAAATCGCCTCGGGATCCGCTTGGCAATCCAACCCCATCAGCCCCAGCGCCAGCGGCATCTCCGCGTCGTTCATTTTCACCACCGTCGCCAGTTCAATCGACTCCTGCAGTATCTCCCCGCTATAAAACGGCGCCCGCAGGTTCACATCGAACACCCGCACACATTTTTCCTGAGTCAATCCCACCAATGTCTGGATCGCCTCGCGCGATCGTTCGTGCCGTTGAGCGAGTGTGCCGAAGCAAATGGCGTCCGCCCGCTCGGCAAGCTGAACCCATTCATCGGAAAGTTCCAGAAAATCCCACGCCACCGGCTCGTGGATCGTATAGCTGGGCTGGCCGCCTTCAAACGCCACCGTCACTCGCCCCGTCTCGTGCTCGGGATCCACCTGCACAAAGCTCGCGTCCGCAGGCATCCTGTCCAGTTGCTCCAACTCCCACAGCGCCTGGCGTCCCAGCTCATCGCGCCCCACGCGGCTAAGAATCGCCGCATGGTTTCCCAGCCGCCCCGCCATCACGGAGAAATTCGCCGGCGCTCCGCCCAATCGCGGCCCCTCCGGCAACAGGTCCCACAGCAACTCGCCCAGACCCAGAATCAGATGTGGTTCACTCAAAGTCTCACCTCAGTCCCTCACTCCTTCGCTCTTTCGCCACTTCACTTCCCTCTCCAGCCCCGTCTCGTCCAATCTTTTTGGCGCGGAAACCGAGGTACCTGTGCCACCCTGGCACGTCTCACCTCAAGTGAGGATGCCATGAACCGATCCCGCATGTTCGTTATTGTTTGCATCGCTCTCGGTTTGACCACCACGCTAACCCCCGCAGCCTCTGTAATTCGCGCGGCTATCTCCTCAGAATCGCGCGTGGGATCAGTCCTGCCCGCCGCGCCCATGCTTGAAGCCCGTGCGGGGCAAACAGCCACTCTTCTTCCCAATGGCAAGGTTCTCATTGCCGGGGGGATGCGCCGTAATCTCGACTTCTACAGCTCTGCCGAGCTCTTTGATCCATCCACCGGCAATTTTCAGCGAACGGGCGAAATGAGCATTGGTCGCCTGGGCCACATCGCCGTCTTGCTTCGCTCGGGAAAAGTGTTGGTCGCTGGCGGGTGGATCGGTCGCGCCGCCACCGACTCAGCCGAGTTGTACGATCCGACCACTGGGAAGTTTACCGCGATTGCAAACATGACGGCGCGTCGTGGCCGCCCCATCGCAACCATGCTCGCCAACGGCGATGTGCTCATCACTGGAGGCATGGACCACGACGGCCAAGGCGGACAGTTGGCCTCGGCTGAACTCTTCCGCACGGCGACTCTTTCGTTTCAGCCAACCGGGGTAATGCATCATGCTCGCGTTGGACATACAGCCACCCTGCTCAACAACGGCAAGGTTCTCCTCGCCGGAGGCAAAGGCGACCGCCTCACTGCCAGCGCCGAACTCTACGATCCGAAAACCGGCGTCTTCAGCGAAACCGGCACTTTAATCACGGCCCGCTACAAGCACATCGCAGGCTTGCTTCCAGATGGTCGAGTTCTCGTTGCCGGAGGTTCCGACGAGCAAGACTGGAGCGGGAATCTCAACAGCGCGGAAATCTACGATCCAGGCACAGGAAGATTCTCCCCAACATCGGCAATGAAGGACAAACGCTTCAAACTGCCGGAGCAAGCGGTTCAACTCCAGAATGGAAAACTGTTGGTTGCTGGCGGAAGCAAGGAAGCAGAAATCTACGATCCCGCGCTCGGAAAGTTCTTTACGGTCTCGGGCCAGCTGAACGACAGTTGGCACTACATGACGGAAACAGAACTCCGCGACGGCAGCGTCTTACTGGCGGGCGGATATCCCGACGGCGATCAACCAACCGCCCAGACCTGGATCTACCACCCTTAGTCCACGTAATCACCCCTTCCATCGCCATATCGAGCAGCTCTCCGCATTTGACGACGCGTACTCGCCCTCCGGCTGGTTCGCCATGATCCGGTAATCCGCAATCGCATCCACCTTTGTCCGCTTCACGTCGCCCAGAAACCGCCGCTCGAATCCCCTCTGCCCCGCCATCGCATTAAAATTCGTCGGCGCGCCGCCCAATCGCGGCCTCTCAGGCAACAGGTCCCACAGCAACTCGCCCAGCCCCAGAATCAAATGCGGTTCACTCAAACTCCCACCTCAATTTCCAATTCTCCTGCTCAGAGGCTCCGGTATGGGACCTGAGAATCCAGAATACCCAATCATCCATCCCGCTATCGACAACCCTCAACCCAGGATGAGTGAGCACGAACGTCATGTCGCGTACATCACAATCTTCACGCAAAATCCGGCGTTACAATCGCCGAGTGGCCCGAAACCCCAACCTGGAAGCCTGTAACGTTCGTTTTGGCCCTCGCCTTGATCTACGCGGCATTCCTCACCTGGCAGATTCACAACAACAAAGCCAATGAGCAAAGGTTCGTTGAGGACGCCAAGTCCTACCGCATCCGTGCCGAACAGGGAGACCCGAAAGCTCAGTCCAGCCTGGCGTACATGTATTCCCACGGCCAGGGCGTGCCGCAGGACTACGACGAGGCTCTCCGCTGGCGCCGCAAAGCCGCCGATCAAGGCTACGCCAATGGTGAAGACGGCCTCGGTTACATGTATTCCTTCGGTCTGGGCGTTCCGCAGGATTATGCCGCAGCCCTCCGCTGGTACCGAAAAGCCGCCGACCAAGGCAACGCGGATGGTCAAAACGCCGTCGCCCTCATTTACAAACAGGGCGATGGAGTGCCTCAGGATTATGCCGAAGCGTTGCGCTGGTTCCACAGGGCCGCCGGCCAGGGTTACGGGCCGGCTGAATACAACCTCGGCAACATGTATTACGACGGCGAGGGAGTTCCGCAGGACCGCGCCGAAGCCGTTCGCTGGTATCAAAAAGCAGCCGATCACGGCGACGAGTATGCCCAGCGAATCTTGCACATAAAGTGGAAGGGCATGAGCAAATTCTTTAAAATCAACCTCTCAATCATGTTCCTGGGGAACGCGTTGATTTTGATCGCAGCAGTAAAGGACTGGAGAAGTCTTCGACACGCGCAACAACGTCTGTTTGCCCTCGCCGGTTTACTCGGTTTCTCTTACCTGGCGTTTGACTTGCTCGCCTTCCGTTACATCGGTATCCTCACACCACTGCCCGTCGTGGGCGCTATCTCTTTAGTCAAGACCCTTCTGTCCGGAACCTTCGTCGCCCTGCTTCTTTCCGTCGTATTCCCCAACAAACTTTGGCCAAAGATGGCCGCACTTCTACTTGGACTGAATTGTATTCTGGTCATTGGACTCGATGCCCGTGCGCTCGCAAATGAAACACTGAGGAGCGCAATACCGACTCTTCGTTCCTTCTGGACACTCAACGGCATGTTGCTTGGATTCTCAATTGTCTTGGCCATTGTTCTCTGGCGAACCAACAAGGGCCGCAAAGAAGACCCAACCGAAACAGCAGGCCTCCCGCCCACAATTCCGTCGCCGTCATAAGAGCCGATCCCTCTTCTCACCCAATCCATCGCCAAATCGAACAGCTCTCCGCATTCGACGACGCGTACTCGCCCTCCGGCTGGTTCGCCATAATCCGGTAATCCGCAATCGCATCCGCCCGCGACCGCTTCACATCCCCAAGAAACTGTCGCTCGAATCCCCTCTGCGCTTCCAGAACCCATTCCTGTTCGTTATTCACATACAGAATGTCCAACACGCCCTTGCGCCCCTTGAAGCTCTTCGCCAGCCCCTTCAGCATCCGCCGCATCATCACCGCACCAAAAGGATTGAACAGGAACGCCAGGCATTTGCCCTCGGGCCATTCAAACTCCAGCGCATCCTCGCAAATCATCCGCACCGGCGTCCGCACGCGCCCGCTCTTCCGCCACGCCGTCAGATTCCTCCGCGCAATTCCCGCGAGGCCTGGATGCAACTCCACACCAACCACACTCTTGAACGGCATCTCAGCGGCCAGTAGCACCGCCCGTCCCATCCCCGCGCCAACATCCACAAACGTGAACGACTCCAGCTTCTCCCCATGCCGGCTTCTCCGCCATTCGCGAATCAACCCCCGAAACACCGACGGCGCAACCCCAAAGTAAGCCGTAGCATGCCGGTCATGCTTGTGCCCGCTCTTCAGGTGCCGTCCCGCAATCAACCCGCTTGTCCGTACCCCAAACTCCACGTCAAACGGATGCCGCGTAAACCCGTCCCCTACCTTCATCCCCGGCAACGAACGTGATCTCAACTGTGCCCGCCGCTTTGCGCCTGCAGGTCCTCGGCCCTCCGCGCTTCGCGCTCAGCCTCCTGCGGTTGTTCATTCATCTTCAGCGCCTTCGCCAGCTCTCGGTGGTAAGCCGGATTCGCCGGCGTCAACGCCACCGCATTCCGCAAGTCGCTCACCGCCGCCTTCACTTGTCCCAACTCCACCTGTACTTGTCCTAACTGAAAGTAGACTTCCCCGTCCTTCGTGCCAGACTTCGCCAGATCAGCCAGCAACCCCTGCGCTTCCGTCTTTTTCCCCAGCGCAATATCCGTCATCGCCAATCCAAACTTCGCATACCCATCCGCAGGCGCCAATCCCAGCGCAGTTTGAAACTCCTTCACCGCCGGCGCGTATTGCTTTCTAGCTGCATAGGCCTCGCCCATCAGCCGATGCAGCTCTGGAACCTGCGGCTTCGTCGCCTCCAGCGCCTTCAACCGCACCAGCCCATCCGCGCTGTTCCCCGCCACCGCTTCAGATCCGAAATACGCCAGCCCCAGCGGCGTATCCGCATCCAGGTCTGCTTCCATCGGCTTCAGCACCTCCATAGCTCGCGCATAATCATGCGTCATATAGCTGCTCAAGCCCAGCATCGATCGCACTTCCCCGTCACCCGGCTGCTGCCACAACGCCCTTCCCAGCGGCCCCACCGCCTGCGCATAATCCTTTGCCGCAAACGCCGCACGCCCCCACTTCCGGTCCTCGCCCTTCATCGCAGGATCCCACTGCACGGCCCGCCCAAAATAACCCGCCGCCGCCGCAAAATTTCCACCGATTGCCGCATGCACTCCAAGGCTATCGTAGCTGCTGGCCAAAATCCGTCCCGCCTGGCTCTCCATCGCATCCAATGCCGCCAGGTCTTCCGCGCTCACAGGACGCGTCTTCTCCACCGGCGCAAGCATCGCCGAGCCCTTCAGCTTCGACTCCACCTGCTGCGACTTTTCGTAAAGCAGATCCCGCGAAATCTCCAGCTCCTTCCTGCCTTCCTCGGCATTCCCGTTCTTCTCCAGCAACCGCCCCAGTTGAAAATGCGCTCGCTGCACCTCGTAGTCATGCTTCGCCGGAACCAGCGTCAGCGCAATCTGCTTGCGAAACGCGTCTTCCGCCTGCGCGTCTTTTCCCTCGTCCGTATAAAGCTGCCCCATCTGTGCATAGGCGTCCGTGCTCTGCGGATCGTACTGAACAGCCCGCTGCAAATCCGCTTCGGCCTCCGCATAGCGATGCTGCATCGTCTCAATGCGCCCCAGCGCGGTATAGGCCAGCGACTCATCCGGCTTGATTGCAATTTCCTTCCGCAGTTCACCCTCGGCCGCCGCGTAGCTCGGCTCCCCAAAGCGCATCATCAATGTCGCGCCCAGCGAATAGTGCAGCCCCGCCAGCGTCCCATCATCCTTCGCAATCGCCTTCTTGAATTCTTCAATCGCCTCGTCGTAGTAGAGCGCCTGCCCGTAAAGCCGCCCAATATAAGTATGGAGCTCGGCCGTATCTCCAAACTTCGCCGGCATCTCGGCAAAAATCTTTCCTGCATTCGCCTTATCGCCAAGTGCAAGGTAAGACCCCGCCAGCGCTAACTGGCTCTTGTACCCAGGCTCCAGTTGCGCCATCACCTTGAACTGCTCCAGCGCTTCCCTGTACTGCCCCATCCCCATCAGCGCCTGCGCCAGAATCGAAACGGCTGCCGTGCTCGGTGCCTGCCCCTTGCGCTTCTCTATATCCAGCGCGGCCGACGCCATCGCCTTCGCCTTCTTCCAGTCAAATCCATCCAGAGCCGCGCCCGCATAGTCCATGCACAGCCTGAAGTCGTCCGGCGTCACCCCCAGCGCTTCCTCATACAACGGCACCGCTCGCCCATACTCCCCCAGGTTCGCGCGCCCGTTGGCAATGTCATGCAGCGCCATCGCCAGAAACAGCTTGTGCTCCCGGTCCGCGTCCGCAATCCGCCCCGCTTCCTGAAGCCGGAACGCCTCGTCGTAATGCTGTTGTGCCGTCGATACCGCAGATCCTGGCGTCTGGGCCTGCACCCCAAACCCCGTGCCCGCCATCCCCACCACCCATACCCCAAGCAGAAGGAACGCCCGGAAACTCCCAAACGCGCCAATCCAGCCAACTGCTCCATCGCCGGCCGGCGGGCGTTCTATTCGGTTCATCCCGTTTCCACCCCTAATTTCTCAAGCGCCTGAAAATATATACTCGCCCGTCGCGAATACCCTCGTTCATCCAGTCGATTGCATCAATCCATTCTATTCAAACCCACCCACAACCGCTCTCACGCCGCATCTGAATACGCGCGTTTCCCACCACACTTCTTCATGCCTGAAAAACCGACGGGAATGTATACTTCCGTCCAACCCGAACCAACTACGCGAAAGGAGCAGATATGCCATTTCAAGCAGGCACAGAGATAAAGCCTCCGGTGATCCTTCAATGCAAGCGGACATTCGTCCTGGCAAAATGCAGAGCCATTGGCACCGGGCCCACCGCAGCCAAGGCCGTGGCAGACGCCTTCAGGCAGCTACGGGCCGGCCTTACGCAATTAGATATCGATGTCCGGGCCATGCCCTGTCCCGGCGGGGGCTGCCCAGATGGAGGCGGATGCAGGAAAGTGAAGGTCGAACACACCGGCCACGGCGAAGACCGGAATATCCCGCAAAAAGCCGGCGCACAATGGGAGTGCCACGCATGGGGCTATCACCACTACTACGTTCACTGCTCCTGTTAAGCCTGTTAACACAAGTTGTTCTATTCAAGGGTCGATCTCGCCTCTGGGTTAACCGAAGAATTATCAATCTAGTAACTACCCAGTCTCGGCGGTGCGCATCCCCGTGACACACCGCCTCAATTCGCGATACCCTGTTATCTATCCGTGTTCAGTCCGGAAATGAAGGAGCACCTCAACCCTCATGCCTATCCAAACCACATCCAAGATCTGGCACAACGGCAACCTCATCCCCTGGCAGGATGCCAATATTCACGTCATGAGCCATGTCATTCACTACGGCTCCAGCGTTTTCGAAGGCATCCGCTGCTATGGACAGCCCCATGGCTCGGCCGTTTTCCGTCTCCCCGAGCACATGCAGCGGCTGCTTGATTCCGCCAAAATCTACCGGATGGAACTGCCCTTCACACTCGAAGAACTCTGCGCCGCCGTCGTCGACGTTATTGAAGCCAATGGCGTCACCCCCTGCTACATCCGCCCCATCGCACTTCGCGGCTACGGCGAAATCGGCGTCAGCCCCAAGGGCTCGCCCATTGAGGTCTACATCGCCAACTTCCCCTGGGGCAAGTACATGCCCGGCGGCGACGGTGCCGACGTATGCATCTCAAGTTGGAACCGGCTGGCGCCCAACACCATGCCTGCCCTCGCCAAGGCCGGCGCCAACTACATGAACTCCCAGCTCATTCGCATGGAAGCAGAAATCAACGGCTACGCTGAAGGCATCGGCCTCGACGTCAACGGCCTCGTCAGCGAGGGCTCCGGCGAGAACATCTTCATCGTCCGCAACGGCGTGCTATACACCCCGCCCCTTGCCAACTCCGCGCTTTCCGGCATCACCCGCGACAGTGTCCTCACCATCGCCCGCCACCTCGGCTATACGGTTTCCGAGCAGGCCATCCCCCGCGAACTCCTTTACATCGCCGACGAAGTCTTCTTCACCGGCACCGCTGCTGAAGTCTCGCCCATTCGCTCCATCGACCGCATTGTGGTTGGCGACGGCAAGCCCGGCGAAATCACCAAAAAGATTGCCGATGAATTCTTCGGCATCGCCAACGGTCTCAAACCCGACCGCTTCGGCTGGCTCACCCCCGTAAAAGTAACCGCCGCCGAACCAGTGACTGTCTAACCCATCAATCTCAGAAATCCACGAGCGACCTCCTGCAAACCGCTCGTGCTTTTTGTGCTTTGACAGATCAGCGCAACATCGAGGGTGTCCCATTCTTGCGCCCTTTTCAGCGGCAGACTCTTGTCCGAGGGCTGACGTCTACCGCTGTGGCCCCACGATTTGGAGGTCGCACTCGAACCTCGTCTTACTTGAACTGGTTGACGATGTCCAACGCGTAATAGGCAATGACGAATATCGTCGCCGTCAACGCGAGTAACATAGAGACCCGAACCACGGGCTCTACCCTGCCCACTCTTGCCGTGATGGCAGCCTGTTCGGTCTTCAGGCGATCGTACGATTCTTGCAGGATGATCTGGTTGTCCTCATCGCGGGCCAGTCTCGCTGAATAGAGTTTGAGGACCAACATCAGCAGAACCAGTGCGCCCCAAACCGCCCAAATTACGGGAACAAATTGTGTCATACTCCACCTCCAAATGACTATGGGTCCCAGATACTCGCGGGTCCGTGAAACCACCGCGGTTTCGCAGTAGAGGGGCCGCACGGTTGACTATCATGGCCCTGAACGAGGGCCGGCGTCCTGCTAACAGTCACGAGCAATCTTGCGGGATGAGCCAGCTCTTCAGCCCATCGCGTATACGATTTGCGTTACCGGTGGAGGGAGCAGCCGGAAACAGTCTGCATAGGAAATATCATCCAATTCGTTACTTTGGCATCCCGCAAACGGGGGAGCCGATCCTGCGACTTTCCGGTCTTTGGTTGCATCCAGTGGTAACAGGCGGCGCGCAGATTCTCCGTTTAGGAGTGTGGAGTTCTTGTAGCTCCCGCCGTCTTTTATGGTTCTTGGAGTCTTTAGGGCCTTTTATTCAAGTCCTATATTGCTTCGTATTCGTACATGTCATCCTGTGCGAGCGTAGCGAGTCGAAGGACCTGCTTCTTACAATCTTTTATAGCTCTAACTAATCACTAACCACTAACCACTACGCACTATTTCCGCATCTCCCGCTCCGCCGCCGCAACACTCTCCGGCCTTCCCAAATCCCGCCACGCACTTCCATCCGCGCGAAACGCCATCACGTTCTCCCCCGCCCCCGCCAGCCTCAAATAAGCGTCAATGATAGAAAACGCTCCCGTCTCTTTCATCTTCGAAAAAATCCGTGGCGACACCACATGAATCCCCGCAAACGCCAGCGCCGTCGTCTTCCCGCAGTCCCTCACCAAGTCCGTCTCCCGCCCGCAAAACGCCCCGTCTTCATCGAACACCAAGTACCGCGAGCTCTTCCTCTCCTGCACGGCCAACGTCGCCAGCGCCCCCCGCTCGCCATGAAACCGGACCATTGCACCAAGATCAATCGAACTCATCACGTCCACATTGTGCACAAGAAATGACTCATCTCCGCCACGCTCCTCGAAGAACCACGCCGCCTGTTTCAACCCGCCGCCCGTATCCAGCAGCGTCTCCTCACGCGAAATCTCAATCCGCATCCCGAAATTCCCGTTCGCCGTGAGGTACGCCTCAACCATCTCGGCATAGTGATGCGTATTTACAATCACCTCGTTCACGCCAAAGCCGCGCAAGTACTCCAGGCAAATCTCAAGCAGCGTCCGGCCGCCAATCTCAACCAGCGCCTTCGGCCTGTCATCGGTCAGCGGTCGCAACCGCGTCCCCAACCCTGCCGCCAGAATCATCGCCTTCATCGGCTTTGGTTCTCCAACGCCAGTTTCTCTTGCCCCATTTTTTCCAATTCGATATGCCGCACCACCACGTCCACTCCGCTCATTCCCCGCAAATGGCTCGCCAGTTGCTCCGCCAGAAACACCGACCGATGCTGGCCTCCAGTGCATCCGAATGACACCATCAGGTTCTTGAATCCCCGGCGCTGATAAGCGCTCACACTCGCATCCACCAGAGAAAGCACGCTGGCCAGAAATTGGTGCACGCTGTTCTGCCGGTTCAGGTATTCAATCACCGGCGCATCCTTCCCCGTCAGCGGCCGGAACTGCTCCTCGCGCCCCGGATTCGGAAGGCTGCGTCCGTCAAAAACAAATCCGCCCCCATTCCCAGACTCATCCGTGGGCGCTTCCCGGTGAAAACTGAAACTGAAGATCCGCACCGTCAGCGGCTCTGCGGCATTCGCCAGCCCCAGCAGTTTCTCTGACCGCAGCATGCTTTCGAAAGCTTCCAGCAGCGCGGGCAGCGCAATGGGCAACTTCGCTTGGTGAGCCAGCCAGCGCAGGTTCTTCAGCGCATACGGCACACTCTGCAGAAAATGCGGCTTACGCTCATAAAATCCTCTAAAGCCGTACGCTCCCAGCGCCTGCATGATCCGCACATAAACGTATGCGTAGTAGTACTCCATGAACGCTTCGCGGTCGACATCGATGTAACCCGCAAGGCATTGGAGATAGTAATCCAGTAACTCTTGCCGGAACTCCGGCGGTAAGTCGGCCTTGCCGTCATACAGCAGCGAAGCAATGTCATATTGCAGCGCGCCCTTGCGTCCTCCTTGGTAATCCAGAAAGTACGGCTCCCCCTCGCACATCATGATGTTCCGCGACTGAAAATCGCGATAAAGAAAATAATCGTGATCAGCCGCCAGCAAAAACTTCGTCAGCCGTCCAAAGTCCTGCTCCAGCGCCTGCTCATTGAAAGGCACGCCGGCCAGCCGCAGAAAGTAATACTTGAAGTAATTCAAATCCCAAGCAATCGACTGCCGGTCGAAGCTGGCCCGCGGATAGCAGACCCTGTAGTTCAAATCCCTGCCCGCCTCCACCTGGAACCGCGGTAAAACTGCCACCGCTTTCCGGTATGCCGCCACCGCTTCCGCGTCAACCGTCCCGCCCTCGCGGTGCCTGCCAAGAAAATCGAACAGCGTCGTATGGCCCAGGTCTTCTTCCAGGTACGCGCCCTCGCTCAAGTCCTCCCCATAAATCTCCGGGACCGGCAGCCCATGCCGCCGGAAATGCCTTGAAAATTCGAGGAACGCGACATTCTCCTCCCGCACCAGATACACAACCCCAATCGCGCTGACCCTGCTGCCAGTCAGCCGCACAATCGCGCGCCCCGACCCGCCAAGCTGGCCTTGAAGCGACTCCGTCTTTTCCGCCGCAAACCCGTAATGCTTCTCAAAAAGCCGTCTTAAAACGTCCATGCATCTCTTTCCGCAAATTCCGTGAAGCTGTTCCCCAAAGATACCCACCCCGCCCAAGCCCACGCAAGGCGTTGTTCATCCTCCGTTGACACATCGCAGGCCGGGTCCGGGGCTATCATCCTAGTCATGAAATCCCATCCGCGCCGGTCATTAGTCCTGCTCTGTTCCTTTGTCCTCCTGCTTGCCCCTCTCCTTGTGCCCGCCTCTGCCGCCGCCCAGGCCTTCACCGGCAAGCCTAAACTCGTCGTCATCGTCGTGATCGACCAATTCCGCGGCGACTATCTCAACCGCGACCGCGATCAGTTCAAGGGCCGCGGCTTCAAGCTCTTCATGGACCAGGGCGCCTGGTTCACCAATTGCTACTACGACTACGCCAACACCAAGACCGCCCCCGGCCACTCCACCATTGGCACCGGCGCTTATACCGACGGGCACGGCATCGAATCCAACGAGTGGTGGGACGCCTCCCGCTCCAATGACGCCAAAGTCAGCTCGGTCCAGGACGAGCGCTACCACATGGTCGATCTCCCCGCTGCCTCCATCCCTGCCAACGTGCCCGGCGCACCTGAGTGGGCGCAGAAGTGGGTCATCGGCGCCTCCCCGCTCAATCTCCGCGCCACCACGCTGGGCGACGAGCTCCGCCTCGCCACCAACGGCCGCTCGCGCGTCTACGGAATCTCCCTCAAAGACCGCGCCGCCATTCTTCCCGCCGGCCAGTCCGCCAACGCCGCCTACTGGATCGACAATCCCAGCGGCCAGTTCACCACCTCCACCTACTACATGGAGCACCTGCCCGCCTGGGCAACCGCCTTCAACGCCAGCGGCCGCATCGCACAGGCCGAGAACGAAGCCAACGTCGACACCACCACGCAGCAGTTTTACGAGCTCGTCGGCCGCACCCCCGCCGCCAACCGCTATGAGCTCGACTTCGCCAAGGCCCTCATCACCGGCGAAAAACTCGGCGCCTACGGCGTCACCGACCTCCTCGTCGTCTCCCTCTCGCCCAACGACATCCAGGGCCATCAGTTCGGTCCCGACTCCGACTCAGAGGAGCAGATGATCCTCTCCCTCGACCGTGACCTCGACGACTTCAACTCCTGGCTCGACCAGAACATCGGCCTCCAGAATGTCTGGCTCGCGCTCACCGCCGACCACGGCATCGCGCCCATCGCCGGCGAGGCCGCCAAAGTCGGCATCCACGCCGTTGCCGTCGACATGGACAAGGTCTATGCCAGGGTCAATGCTGAATTGAACAAGCGCCACTCGCCCGCCGAGCACCTCAGCTTCCTCTTTCCCGACCCCGACCTGCCCTACATCGTCCTCGACAAAAGAGCCTTCAAAAAAGTCGGCATCGACGAGAAAGCCGCTGAAGAAGAAGTCGCCGCGCTGCTACCCGAGGTCGTGGCCAGCCAGGAACCCCATCCGCCCACGTTCATCCCACTCACCGTCCCGCCCACAGTCGTCCTACCCTCAGAACAGCGCCTGCCACCCGCCCCTCACGTCCAATACGTATACACGCGGCTCGACCTGGCCAGCGGACACCTGCCGCCCTCCGAGTGGGGCCGCCTTCTCGCCCACAGCTACGCCGATCACGGCAACTGGTTCGTCATGATGGTTCTCGACGCCTATCAAATGGCCGGTAGCGGACAACTTGCCGGAACCAACCACTTCAGCCCCTGGAACTACGACCGCCACGTCCCCCTCGCCTTCTACGGCACGCCCTTCGTCCCCGGCGAATACGCCAAACAGTCCGCCCCCGTCGACCTTGCCGTCACCTTTGCCTCACTCCTCGGCATCAATCAACCCTCCGCCGCAGTAGGCAAAGTCCTGACCGAAGCCCTCAAGCCCACCACGCCCAAGGTCCCCTGACACCTGCCCACCGGCGTCTCATCACTGACCCCTGATCCCTGAAACCTGTAATCTGTAGTCAACATGAAACCCGACATGAAAGTCAGCCTGGCCGGGCTGGAACTGGTCAACCCGGTCATCGCCGCCAGCGGAACCTTCGGTTACGGCATCGAGTTTGAAGAAATTGTCTCTCTGGAGCGTCTCGGCGCCTTCGTCACCAAGGGGATCTCGCTCCAGCCCATGGCCGGTCACGCCGCGCCCCGCCTCATTCAAACCGCGGCGGGCATGCTCAATGCCATCGGCCTGCAAAATGTTGGCGTCGAAGACTTCATCCTCCGCAAGCTCGCCCCGCTTGCGCGCTATCCCCTTGCTAAAGTTATCGTTAACGTCTTTGGCTACACTGTGGCGGACTACATCCAGGTCATCGAGCGCCTCAATCAGGCTGACGGCATTGCGGCTTACGAGCTCAACGTTTCCTGCCCCAATGTCCACGCGGGCGGCATGGCCTTCGGCTCCGATGCGGGCTCCCTCGAGTACCTTGTAAGCCGCGCGCGTTCCGCCTCCAGCCGGCCGCTGATCGTAAAGCTCTCACCCAATGTGACTTCCGTCTCCCACATGGCGAAGATCGCTGCCGACTCCGGTGCGGATGCCATCAGCATGACCAACACCTTCCTCGCCATGTCCATCGACACCGAGACCCG
>JBEKUP010000027.1:0-61741 GCA_049514915.1 Occallatibacter sp.
GTTAGGGTCTGCGGATTTTGAGTCCGCTGCGTGACGTTTGATCTTGATGAAAACAAATAACTTATAAATCGTTTCCGTGAAGCTGTGTAAGTCAGTGTGTAAGTTTTGGTTTTCGCCGTGAATTTGCGACCTTAGTCGCAATGCTCGATTAAGCCGGTGTTCACTTCAGAAAAGCTTCTTCGCGGCGTCACGCTCACTGTGCTCGAAGGCGTCCACGAAGGGCTCAAGCTCTCCGTCACTCATGCCGATACTGTGTCCGGTCATGCGCCAGTTGTCCACGGCGTGCACAACTTCACTCAATATCTCCTTGGCACGCGCGCGCGTGATGCGGAAATAAGCAATCACGGACATAAGGGCGTCGATGGTCATGTCAGGGCCCGCGTCGTCGGATATCCAGGTTTTCGATTCGCGCACGCGCTCGGGTGACGGGTTGATATCGAAGGCGGGCGACAACCGCCAGAATTCCCGATCTTCGTGCAAGAAGCCGTGATTGCGCAGGTGGTCGTCAACATTCGTAATCAGAATCGAGAAGGCAATACGGCGCCACAACTCTTCGATGTCGGCTTGTGCGTCGGCCCCGTGCACGCGGATTGCGTCCACAATCTCGGTGTAGGAATGTTCCTCGGGTTCCGTCGGCTCGACGCCCAGCATCGTGGCGGCGGAGACGTACATCAGGCGTTGTCCGTCGCCACGCCGGTCGAAGCGGCGGATCAGCGCAACGGGCAATCCCTGGCTCTCAACGACACGCGCCACGGCCGCATTGATCCCGGCGTTTTTGGCGAGCGTGAGAGCCAGCACTTCTCCCTTGGTGACAGCCCGTTCGTCCGCGATGCTGGGGAACTTGCCGATGCTGAGCACGCCGTCTTCGTCGATGACCGTGCATTTCGGCCGCATGCCGCCAAGTGACGTCCCGCGCCCGCGCAAATACGCAAGGTCCGCCGCCGTCTCTTTGTTCGCCTCGACAGCACGCGACGCGCTGAGCAAAGCCCCGAGTTCGACGAGTGGCGGAGCAGTCCTGCGTCCTTCGTCCTGCGCGCGCCGGAACACGCCGCTTTCGTCGCGAAAACGAAGCGCGCCGACACGGCTGAAATCATCCACGGCCAACAAATAATCAAGCGCGTTAAGCGGATGCGCCTCTCCTACTTTTCCTTCACGGCGCAATTCCTGTCTTCGTTTGGCGTGATCGCGCAGAATGACACGCCTTGCCCATCCATCAGGCTCTGTGTCGGCAATCGCAGCATGGAAGAGAGAACCGTCTTTCGACTTGCGATGGAACTGTGGTCCCGCCTGGAGAGGAAGCGTCGGCCCCAGAGAGAAATGAGACGGGTCGCCGAGCCAGCCCGCGTCATACTCGAATGCGGCGTTTTCGCGCCGCCCTTGCAGGTCGTAGCGCAGCACGCCAACCTGCGTCCCCTCGCCTAGCACAACGTCAATGGTCCGCTTCATGACTGGGGCACCCGTGCTTTCTTCATGCGCACGCGCTTGGGCAGACGTTCTTCATCGAGCAGTAGGCCGGTGTCGTCGCGGCTCACGTCGATAAGTGCGCCAAGAGGGCTGCCAAAGCCCAGAACGAAAAGTGCCATCGCATAAACGCCAAGGCCGACTCGAGGGTCGCCCTTCTCTGCGCGCAGATACGTATTCTTGGCGACGCCCATACGCTCCGCGACGGCAAGGATAGTAAGTCCACGTTTCCGCCGCGCGGTCGCAAGATCGCTGCCGAATTTGATCAGCGACCGCTTGACGGCAGGGGGCAAGACATCTGATACACTCGATCTCATCCGTAAGGCTCCATATATAAATCCTTATGGCGCAATATGGTCCAATATATAGCACTTTATAAAATCAGTCCAGCCGCACGCATTCAACGGGTATCGCTTCGCCTGCCGATACCTATCGCGCCACGCAGGCGACGCCCACCCTGCACAGTTGAGGGTTCGATATGAACCTCTCTCGCAGCCGTCAGATCGCGCTTTCGAGGTTCAATCGATGAATCGAAATTGGGCTTGATGATGTATCGAAATGCCACCATCCTTTTATTATCGAAGAACTGGCGATAAGAGCCTTCGCGGGGAACCGTATCCTCCCCTGCCATCATCACCGGCTTCATCGTAGTGGCCAACATCGAGTCAGCTCAGGATGAAATAGATGAGTTCAAAGGTACAACGCGCGGTAAAGGGAAAGGAAAATAAGGTCTCCCGCAATGAGGGTTGGAATGCCCTGAGTTGGGACGATCTCACCGAATGGGCAGGCTCGCGCTCGGTTGAACGAGGCAGAGCCTACCAGAAGCAAGGGCGCGTCCATGACCTCGCGATCTCGGAAGACGGCCGGCTGTTGGCCACGGTCTCGGGCGGAGAACGCTACGCGGTGAAAGTATGGTGTGAGCAGTCGGCGAAAAAGGGCGGCGCTCTCTATTCGCGCTGCACCTGCCCGGTGGGCGCCAGCGGCTGCAAACATGCAGTTGCAGTAGTGGCCGAATATCTTGAGAGACTGGGTGAGGGCGCGGAAACTCCCGCGGCGAACCAGGACGATGAGCGATGGCAGATGCTCGCCGAGGAGAGCGGCGAAGAAGATGACGACGATGAAGCGGACGAACTCGATATGGATTCCGAAGATGATGAAGTTGATGAAGAATTCTACGTCCACCGTCATCGGGACCAGGCGGTTTCCGAAAAGAAAACGCGCAAGGCAACAGATGAAAAGATACGCAAGTATATTGAAGCCAAGAACCGCGAGGAACTAGTGGCGTTGGTCTGGTCACTCACTGAGCGCTTCCCTGAGTTGCGAGAGGAGTTCAGCGATCGCATTGCATTGGGCGAAGGTAATGTTGACCGCCTGGTGACCGAAACGCGGAAAGAACTCAGGCTCGTCGCTTCCGAGCCCGGCTGGCGAAACAGTTGGACGGGTGACGGACAGACGCCGGACTACAGTCGCGTGAAACATCGTCTGGAACGGTTGCTGGAACTCGGGCATCCTGACGCCGTGGTGCGCCTGGGAACAGAAATCATGACGTTGGGCAACGAGCAGATCGGCCAATCGAATGATGAGGGCGAAACCGCGGAAGCCGTGGGCGAATGCCTGCCGGTGATCTTTGAAGCCGTAGTTGCATCGACGCTCACACCAGCGCGCAAACTGCTTTTCGCCATTGACGCGCATCTACGAGACGACTATGGCATTGTCAACGATGCCGCCGACGCAGTTTTAGAGATGACTGTCGCCAAGTCTGCATGGTCCGAAGTCGCCGACGTTTTAGCTCAGCGCGCGAAGTCGCCTGTGAAGGAAGATGATCCCTTCTCCCGAAAATACCAGCACGAGCGCATCGCCGACTGGTTGATCCGAGCGCTTGAGAATGCGGGCCGGAACGACGAGATTCTTACAGTGTGCGAACAGGAAGCCAGCGCCTCCGGCAGCTACGAACGGCTGGTCCATCGCTTGATCGAGATGAAGCGGTACGACGAGGCCCAGCGCTGGGCGGCCGAGGGAATCGAAAAGACAGTCGCAAAGCTCCCCGGCATCGCGTCGAGCCTGGAAAAGCTACTGGGCGAGATGGCGGTGCAGCGCAGGCAATGGCCAATCGCCGCGGCTCACGCGGCTTTGGGATTCTTCACTCATCCCAGCCGCGAGAGTTTTCAGCAGTTGCTCAAGGCTGCAGCCAAGGCTGGCTGCAAAGACAGCATTCGCGGCATTGCGCTCAACTTTCTCGAGACCGGCGTCTCTCCCCTGTCGTCGCAAGGTAAGGCATCTGTGAAGAGCGCAGCGAATACAGAATGGCCGCTGCCAATGCCGGACTATCTGCTTCCGCTATTGACCAACAGATCGAAATTTAGCCGGCCAGCGAGCTCACATTTTGATGTGCTGATTGATATGGCCATAGCCGACCATCGGCACGATGACGTGCTCCGTTGGTACGACGCCATGTCTGCCGGACAACAGTATCGAGGAAGCATGACATGGTATGGCTCGGGCGGCTACGGAGATCGTGTTGCCGCCGCCGTGGCGGAGTCGCATCCCGAGCGGTCACTTGCAATATATCGTCAGCGCGTGGACGAACATCTACCGCACGCTAGCGCTTCCGCTTACGAGGCGGTTGCTGGTTATCTGCGGAAGATGCGGCCCATCTTTCAAGGGCTTCATCGGAACAGCGAGTGGGATGGATTGCTCGCAGACATACGACTGCGCTATAAAAACAGGCCCAAGTTCATGGAGATTCTCGACAAACTGAACCCAAGGCCGATTGTGGAACAGACAAGAGTTCAGCGATAGGTTTTGGGAAGACAGGTTTGACACGGGATTAAAGATGCTATGGCTGAAGGTGGCAAGCACCCGATCCACGACGTGATCAGTGCTTCCTGAGCAAAAGGATAATATCGCGAACAAGACCCGGAGCTTGACTCGCCTTTCGCGGCCTTGCAACCGCAGCTGATGCAGGTATTGCAATAACCAATAGAGGTGAAAATGTGTAACAAATGTGCAAACTTGCTCGCTCTAGCGTTTTGAATAAGTTAAACAGTTTCAGTGGGATATAGCTTAAGCTCGTGTTTAGATCAGGCTCGAGGTCCGCCGCGTTTGTCGCGGAGTGTTTCTCGTCCGGGATTCAGGGCCAGCTTGCCGCTTATTTTGGGCGGAATCTAATTGGTGCCCGGAGGGGGACTTGAACCCCCACGGCCTTGCGGCCTGCGGATTTTAAGTCCGCTGCGTCTGCCAACTTCGCCATCCGGGCTTTTCCCTACTTCCTCTTGAATCTCCTCGTTTTCATGTACTTAAATCAATTTCTCGTCGCAGCCTCCAAAGACGCTCGTTGCGGCTCCGCGAGGTTCCATAAGGGCCTTTGTGGGCCGTTTGGGCATAGTTTAGGCACAGCCGCAAATCACACAGCACCCGATTCAGCACACCATCTTCCGTGCATTCCGAATCTGTTTCTTAGCCGCCCGACACACGAAAATTGGAAGAACACAATTCCAGACTCCTTAATGAACGTACACCATAATAATTCTATCGTTCGTCTCGCGCTCTCAATCGATTTTCCACCACTTTCAAGCGAGCGCTTAACTAACAATCTCGATGGTACAAATGATCGGGCAGACCACGGTGATGTTCGTCACAGCCAAGAAATCAAATGCATGTTTAGATAGCCGCGTCCGGGGACCTCATACCCAGAAGAAGGCCCCGCGAGACTCCTCCGGTTACCGCATAAGGAGGCAAGCATGCAATACTCCCCTTCCATCCCATCTGCGCTTTCGACATAAGCGGAAACACCCGTGCCCGGTTTGATTTGAGTCCGGCCTCAAGTGCAGTCTCGCCCATAGGCTGGAAATCTCTTGGCTTGTAGAACACGATAACGACGAACTTGCAGGATATTTTGCTTGACGACCGCTGTTTCGTCGCGACTCGATAACAAGACGGGATGACGTCACTCGTCCTCCAATTTGTTGTATGACGTCGAGAGGTGGATATGAACTTCGATCAATTTGCAGCTAGCTTTCGAAACCCAGAAGTGGCCGCGCCTTGTGCGGAATCACCTGTCGAGGGGCCCATTGTGCAAGTAGCAATTGTCGGCACAGTCCTCAGCGTGGCTGGCGACATCTGCTGTCTCGAGGTTAACGGCGTGCGGTATGACGTATCGAAACGCGACGTAATAGAGATCGGCGACGTTGTTCCCGCGGCGACCAGCCCGATTTCCGGCAACCCCAAAGGCGCAAACAAAGAGAACAATGAGCCAAAAACCTCGCCCAGGCTCGTTATCATCAAAATCGCTTCGAACGCGACATTGCACACCCGGGTGGCTGTGCCGGCCGCGCTGGTTGCCGCTGTGGGAACGTGGGTAACAGTCGTTCCGCAGTCGGCACCTCCAACTAAGGAGCAGACTCCAAAGGCTGCCTAAGATCCGGCGGCCACGCAAAACACCATCAAATCGCGCGAATACAACTCAGCAGTCGAGGTGCGCCCACGTAGCGGGCCTCGGCAGCGCTCTGGTACTCGTTTGTGTTGAAAGTGGTGTTGGAACGGAAAACCATATGTCCGTAATGTCAACGATTGTGAATTACGTCGAGAACGTATCTCACGAGAAGGGGTTCGACCATTCGACGAACCTCTTCGAACGTGGCCTGCTGACCTCGTTGGACGTTCTTTCGCTGGTGGCGTTCATCGAGGAGACTTTTCATCTGCAAATCTCCGGCGATGACGTCGATATGGCCACCTTCGGGACGATTGACGGGTTGGTCGAGATGGTCACCCGAAAGCAAGCAGAAGCACTGACTTGTGCGAGCCATGTTGTCGATCGATGAAATGCTGCGCAGAAGCGCACAGGATCGGGGTGGCCAGGAGGCTCTTGCCTTCCGAGGAAGACGTATGTCATTTTCAGAACTTGACTACGCCTCCAGTGTCTTGGCGCTTTTCCTGAAACGTAGTGGTGTGGAACCAGGAATGCGTGTCGCGATGCTGTCCACCAAGTGTATCGACGAGGTCATCGCGATTTTTGCAATCATGAAGGCGGGCGGCGTTCTCGTCCACATCAACCCTGCGTTTCGCGAGGACACAATCCGGCACGTGATAGCTGAAGTCGAGCCGGTGGCGATGTTTTTTCATGCCGGCAAGCGCACTGCTCTTGAAAGTGTCGAGTTCCCAGCGCTGCAAGTCGAAATCGGACCAACACCGGGAGGCGCTTGCACGCCTCCCGCCCAAAGCCTGAACGCGATCCTTCAGGCCGGGGCGCCGGGCGCGTCGACTCTGCAAAGCCAACACGGTTGCGACGATCTGGCCGCCATTCTCTACACATCCGGAACGATGGCGAGTTCGAAGGGAATCAAGGTTTCACATGGTATCTTCTCGGACGCGACCGTGGTCTCGGCGCGAGTCCTCGGCAACCTTCCATCCGACCGTCTGATAAGTGTTACCCCATTTTCGTTCGATGGCGCTCTGAGTCAGTTATTCACGGCGGTTTTCGCCGGTGCGACGCTGGTATTGCAGGATTCCACTTTTCCCAAAGATGTGGTCGGCACGCTTCTTTCGGAAAGGATCACCGGCTTCCACGCCATGCCGTCCCTCTGGCGAATGATCTTTGCCCGCTATCCCGGATTTGCCCTCTGCGAGTTTCCCGATCTCCGCTACATCTCGCTGATCGGCGAGTGCTTTCCTGAAGAAGACCTCCTGCGGCTTAAACAGGTACTCCGCCACACGGGCTTTTACATGATGTACGGGACAACGGAGGCCTTCCGTTCAACATGCCTTACGCCAGCGGACTTCGATAGAAAGCGGGGATCCGTGGGACTCCCCTTGCCCGGCGTGGAGATCGCCATCGTCGACGAGGACGGCCTCCCATGCCGGCCTGGCCAGGTGGGAGAGATCGTCCACCGCGGGGCGTTCGTGTCGCCAGGCTATTGGAAGCGAGACGGCGGCACGACATTTCGTGACCACGGTGTTCACACGGGCGATCTGGGAAAGCTGGACGATGAAGGCTATCTTTACTTCGTTCGCCGCAAGGACACCATGATCAAGCGAGTGGGCTACCGGGTGTACCCCGAAGAGATAGAGGCGTGCCTGGAAAATATGCAAGGCGTATCGATGGCTGCCGTGATCGCTGGTGCCGATTCGGGGAACGGCCCTCTCATTCGGGCGTTCGTCGTCCCTGATTCCGCCACGACACTCACGACCGACGCGATAACGAGTTACTGCAAGCGCCATCTGCCGCATTACATGATGCCGGACAGCATCGCAATACGCCCAGCGCTGCCAACGACCGGCAATTGCAAAATCGACAGACGCGAACTCGCAATGATGGAGAGAGTATGAGACGGTGCACCAGATGCGTTTTGGGCTCGAGTTTCCCCGGAATCTCATTCGCGGAAGACGGCGTTTGCTCCTATTGCCGCGACTTTGACGCTCGACAAGTTGTTGCCGCGCCGCGCCGCCACTTAGACGCCACGATGTCCGCGATTACGGCTGCTTATCCCTGGGGTAGGCACAACTACGATGCGGCTGTGGCTTACAGCGGCGGCAAGGACAGTTCGTTCATGCTGTACCTGCTCCAGGAGAAATACAACCTTCGCCTTCTGGCGGTTACTTTCGACAACGGCTTTCTCTCTCCGCAATCGGTTGACAATATCAAGACGGTGACCTCGCGACTGAACACGGATCACCTCACCGTCCGGTACCGTCAAGACCACGTGAACGCAATCTTCCTCAATAGCACGCTATCTCGTGTATATCCCGAACACCTGACAATGTATGGCAGCGGGTTGTGCATTTCATGCATACGCATGGTGATGACCGCCGTGCTCCGAACCGCGATCGAGAAGCGCATACCCATGGTGATGTTGGGCAACAGTCCAGGCCAGGTGTTGCGATCTGAGGCGGAACTGGCCTATCAGGACAACAAGATTCCCTACGCGCTCCGGCGTCAGCTATTCGCATGCGTAGCGGAACGCACCGGCACGTGGGCGTACGACTACTTGTTGCTCCGCGAAGAGGAATACCACACAAATCCTTTCCCCTATTTCGTAAGCCCGCTACCGATGGTAGGGTACGACGAAAAAGAAATCTACCGGGTCATCGCGACGCTGGGCTGGACCAAGCCCGACGATGTCGATCCCAATTCCACCAATTGCCGTCTGAATTCATTCGGCATATTGCGGCACAACAATATCTACAACTTCCACCCCTACGAGTACGAGATGAGTCAGCTCGTACGTCTGGGATCGATCAGCCGGGACACCGCTCTGGATAGGATCGAGGATCGCAACGGAGCCGCTATCGCCGTCTCGCAGCAAATCGAGAGGGATCTAGTTTGTGACGCGTGCGCAGTGCAATGCGGGGGGCATTAGTATGTGCGGTTTCTGCGGCATCTTCGATTTAGAGAAACAAGCTCCGGTTTCGGAGACTGTGCTGGCGAAGATGAATGCCCGCATCGCTCATCGCGGCCCGGACGACTGTGGCACGTATATCGACCGGTTCCTCGGGTTCGGGCATCGGAGATTGTCCATCATAGACGTGGTTAACGGGCGCCAGCCACTTAGCAACGAAGACGGCACGGTCTGGATCGCATACAACGGCGAGATCTACAACTTCAAAGAGCTGCGTCATGACCTCGTGCGCAAGGGGCACCAGTTTAGGACAGACTGCGACACCGAAGTTATCGTTCATGCATACGAGCAATACGGTCAGGGCTGCGTCTCGAAGTTCAATGGGATTTTTGCATTTGCGCTTTGGGACCAGAGAAGAGAGGTGCTCTGGCTAGTGCGCGACCGGATGGGCGTGAAGCCGCTTTACTATACGATCGCCGGTTCGACGGTCGTCTTTGGATCGGAGATCAAGGCACTCCTTGAGCATCCTTGCGTGACAGCCGAACCGGACATCGGGGCCGTCGCCGAATATCTCCTCTGCACATCGATTCTCGATTCCAAGACGATGTTCCGAAACATCCGGTCGATTCCGCCCGGCGCGACGCTGGCTTTCGAGAACGGCGCGATGAAGGAACGCCGGTATTGGGCCATCGAGAAGAACCGCGTCCAGCACAACGGTTGCTCGTTCGAAGATTGCCGGGACGAGATTCGCGACCTGCTCGACTCCTCCGTGGGCATGGAGGCGATCAGCGACGTTCCGCTCGGAACACTGCTCAGCGGAGGTTTGGACTCGAGCCTTGTTTCCGCCTTCGCCGCTAGACACATCGATGGAAGGCTGAAAACTTTCTCGATGGGGTACGACAAATCAATGACCCTTCGGCCGGACGACACCGATGCCCACTATGCGTCCATTGTCGCGAACGCTTATGGAACCGACCACACCGAGTTGTTGTTCCAGCCGGAGGAGTACTTCGACGTATTGGAGCGGGTGACTTGGCACGTCGAGAAGCCGGTGGAACTGACGTCGCCATCGCTTTATCTCCTGTACCGAGGGGTAAAACCTCAGGCAACGGTGGTCATGTCCGGCGAGGGAGCCGATGAGCTGTTCGCCGGGTATTACTTCTTTCTCGATCGCTGCCGCACGGAGCGGCCCGTCGAGTTTCCGTGGGCGCCATATCTCAGCGAAGTTTCGGCGCTGCTCGATCCCTCGATCGACAAGCAGGTCGAGTATACGGAACGGGTCCGGTCTACGCTCGCCGGCGACATGGCAGCGTTCGAGACGGAGGATCACGTCAACAAGGTTCTCTACCTGTTTCTCAAGTACTACCTGGTCGAGATGCTCGAGCGGCTCGATAAGACCAGTATGGCCTGGGGCGTCGAGTCCCGCGTTCCCTTCCTCGACCACCGCATTGTGAGCTTCGCCGCCAACATGCCGTCGCGCTACAAAGCGGAACGTGGATGCGAAAAGCGGCTGCTAAAGAGCATCGGGGCGGATATGCTGCCTGAACCAGTCGTTAGGCGGAAAAAGCGTCCCGTTCCTATTCCAGTCGATCCAAAGACCGTGTTCGACGAACGCAACCGCGCAAACGATCTGGTGCAATGCGGCTCCTCTGCGATCGGCTCTTACTTCGACAAACGAAAGGTTGACGACTTCTTCCACAAACGCGGCGAGTTCGCCGCTACAGACAATCTGGCACTTTACAGAACGTCGCACGCGCTCATCGCGCTCAACGCGTGGCATCGCGCATTTGGAGCTGCAGCATGAACGGATATGACAACACAGTAGTCGACTATGGACGGGAGTTCGTGCGCCACACCATCGCGCCGCTCGCGCACGACGCCGACGAGAACGAAGCGTTCTCGATCGAAGCTTTTCGGGAAATGGGGAAGTTCGGGTTATTTGGCGCCCCGTATCCGGAGCGCTACGGCGGCACGGGCCTGGACTACACCACCTACGCAGGCCTAATCCGCGAAGTCGCAAAAGCCTGCGCCTCGTCGGCCATGACCGCCGTAGCTCATGCCACTCTCACGTGCGGCCCAATTTACTCATCGGGTTCGGAGTTTCTTAAAGAGAAATTCCTGCCGCCCCTCCTCAGAGGGGAGAGAGTCGGCGCCTTCGCCATGACCGAGCCCGACGCCGGATCGGACATATCGGCCATCCAAGCGCGCGCGGATAAAGACGGCAACGATTACGTGCTGAACGGTTCGAAGATTTTTATCACCAACGCGAATGTAGCCGACCTCGCTGTGGTGGTAGTGAAAACAGGGCCGCGCGCGGGGCTGCTGGGTCTGAGCCTGTTCGCCGTCGAGAAAGGAACGCCCGGATTCTCCGCAAGCGGCCGGCACGAACGAAAGCTTGGCATGCGCGGGTCGGATACAGGCGAACTGGTTTTTCGAGACGCACGGGTCCCTAAGAAAAACCTGATCGGACTTGAAAACAGGGGTTTCGAGATTCTGCAGCAGACACTCGCGGCAGCCCGGCTCGACATGGCGGCCATCGCATTAGGGATTGCTGAGGCGGCGCGCGATCTCTGTCTCGATTACGCTCTGCAGCGTAAGCAGTTCGGAAACCCGCTGCAACGGTTCCAGCTCATTCGGGCGAAGCTGGCCGACATGGAAGTAGGTGTCAGCGCGGCCGACGCCCTGGTAAGCAAGGGGCTCAAGCTTCGAGACGAAGGCAAGCCCTTCTTCAAAGAGGCGTCCGAGGCAAAGCTGTTCGCCTCCGAAATGGCCGTTGCGGTGACGAAGGACGCGATTCAGATCCACGGCGGGTACGGGTATTGCAGGGACTTCCCGTTGGAGCGATTCTTCCGCGACGCGAAGCTGACCGAGATCGGCGACGGAACATCTGAGATTCAGCGGCTTCTCATCGCCGACGAGGCACTCAAAGCGCGCGCGGCTTGCCGCGCCGGAGCCGCAGCCTGAAATGCGAACGAGGAGCAACGACAATGCAAGAATCCAAGACTGAACACATCCACATTCAGAAGTTCCGGAATGCGCAGCGGGCGCCTCTTTCGTTCCAGCAGGAGCGCCTGCTCTATCTGGACAAACTCTCGGCCGGTGGATCCCTGTGGAACCGGATTACGTGCAAGCGCCTCTGGGGCGACGTCGAAGGCGGCTTTCTCCACCAGTCGATCGACCGTCTCATTGAAAGACATCCGGTCTTGCGAACTAGGATCGGTCTCGACAACGGCCAACCGTTTCAGTCCTTGCACCATCGTCTCAAGACCGGTTTCGAGCAAATTGATTTATGCGATAGGTCCGACGCAGTGCAGGAAGCGGAGGGAATTCTGAACCGCGAGTACTCCGCGTCGATGACACTCGAAGGCGGCGAGCTGTTCAAAGCCGTCGTCATCCGCATTTCCACAAACGAAACATGGGTTCTCCTGAAACTGCACCATATTATCTCGGACGAAACAACGCTACAGATCCTTTGGGAAGACCTGAAGGTTCTGTATAACTCGTACTTCAGTGGTGTCGACTTGCCTAGAAAGGGCGAGGACATCGCCTACACCGATTACGCTGTCTGGCTTCGTGGGCAACTGAACGAGGGCTCCGCGAGCGAAGAGGAATCGTGGTGGCTCAGCCAGTTTGCCGGAGACCTGCCGAGGCTCGAGTTGCCCGTCGACGCTCCCGAACCCGCGCATCTGACGTTCGACGGGGCGATGGAAAAACGCAGTGTGCCGCCATCTCTCATCGAAAGGCTCAAATCGTTCAGCTTCGAGATGCGGGTGATTCCATTCTCCACGTTGGTAGCGGCTTACTACCTCTTGCTTCACAATTATTGCCGGCAGGACGACCTTATCATCGGAACCGTTTTCTCGGGACGTCACCATAGCCCTAAGATCAGGCGTCTCGCTGGCTTCTTCACCAACACAGTCGCTTTGCGCTTCCACATCGATCACCGACAGAGGGTCGACGACTTCGTGAAAGAGGTGCACCGGCAGGTCACTGCCGCCCACGAACATCAGGATTATCCGTTCGAGCGGCTGGTCGAAAAAGTCTCGCCCGAACGGTCAGGCCAGCGAAACCCGCTGTTTCGCGCCTTGTTCAACATGGTAACGAACCATCCAGAGAGCCAGACATTCGCAGGAGTGGTACGCGAGGAATCGATCGAGCCCGAGATTTCTGCGACGCAGGTCGACTTCTTCCTCGATTTCCGGATGGGAACCGGCGAATCGGAGGCGCGCGTCGAATACAACACCAGTATCTTCCGGCACGGAACCATTCAGCGCATGCTGCGAAATTACATCGCGCTGCTTGAGAACATGCTCCGGCGGCCCGATACACCGGTCGGCGAGATAAGAATGTGCGACGCTGCTGAGGAAGAATTCCTTTTGCATGTCGGCGAGGGAACGTGCGAACCAGCTGCTCTGAAGCGCGACATCATTGAGATTCTCGAGCAGCGCGCCGCCGACGCTCCGCAAGGGACTGCGCTCCTTTGGGCCGGCGGAGAAATGAACTGTGGCGAAGTCAACCGCCGCACAAACCAGTTGGCGGCGAGACTGATCCAGTCGGGAGTGCGCGAAGGTGATATCGTTGCAATCCTGCTGGACCGTTCACCGGAGATGGTAATTTCCACGATCGCTGTTCTGAAGACGGGCGCAGCCTACCTTCCGATCGAACCCGCAGCTCCCCCGCAGCGGATCGAATACATGCTTCGCGACAGTCGAGCGCGCTGCACCTTGGCTCAAGGGACTACCGCAACGCCGCTGAAAACGATTCGGGTCGACAGCCCGGATTCGTATATTGGCGACGGCGAGAATCTGGCTCGAAGGACGCCGGCTACTGCACCTGCTTACCTCATCTATACTTCAGGGTCAACCGGCACGCCGAAGGGCGTCCTCGTGGAGCGCGGATCGTTGTCGAACACGCTTCATTTTCTCGAATCGAAATATGCGTTGCCCGGCAAGACCATCTTGCTCAAGACGAACTTTACATTCGATGTATGCGGTACGGAATTATTCGGCTGGATCTTCGACGATGGAAGATTGGCAGTGCTCAACCCGGCCGCCGAGAGAGACCCTCGGCAGCTGCTGGACGCCATCGAGAGGTTCAATGTAACTCACATCAACTTCGTGCCCTCGATGTTCGATGTGTTGCTGGCGGGGCTCCACGAGAACGAAGTTTCGACGCTCGAGCGGCTAGCGTATGTGTTTGTCGCTGGCGAGGCTCTGAAGCCGGATCTCGTCCATCGCTTCTACAGCGCGATTCACGGCGTGCGCCTTGAGAATCTCTACGGCCCAACCGAAGCCGCCATCTATGCAACCTGGTATTCGCTGCCCAGAGGCGAAGATCTGGCGCGGGTCCCGATCGGCGTCCCGATATCGAATACGAGAGCGTACATCCTCGACAAGTTTTCGCGCCTGGCTCCGGTAGGCGTGGCTGGCGAACTCTGTTTAGGCGGGGTTGGACTTGCCCGCGAATATCTGAACCGGCCCGAGCTGACACAGCAGGCATTTTGTGCGGATCCGTTCCGAATCGGAGACAGGATCTATCGCACCGGCGACCTGGCCAGATGGAGCGACGACGGCCTGATCCAATATCTCGGCCGGGCGGATGGGCAAGTGAAGATTCGCGGATACCGCGTCGAACTCGGCGAAGTGGAGCAGAAATTGCGCGCGTGCCCGACCGTTTCCGAAGCAGTCGTCACGGCCGCGGACGATCCGTTCGGCCAACGACGGCTGGTCGCGTATTGCGTCACACGCAACGGTAACGACAACGGCGCGGAGAAGGAGATTCGGAACAACCTCCGCGACTGGCTGCCGTGCTATATGATTCCCGACGTCTTCGTCATGATGGATCGCCTGCCGAGATTGCCCAGCGGCAAGTTTGATATGCGCGCCCTGCCGGCGCCGCGGCAGACCGATGCCGCTCCGCAGCCCACAGAGACGCGGGTGCTAACCGAGCTCGAGCGCACGGTTATCGACGTAGCCGAGCAAGTACTGAACACCACCGCACTAACTCCAGAGAGCAACTTCTTCCATCTTGGTGGGAATTCACTTTTGACGCTGCGTTTCATCGCGGCGCTGGACAGTGCTTTCGGGACCAGCCTCTCCGTCATCGATTTTCTAAGTTTGCCGACCATGGCGGACATCGCGAAGATCATCGAGTCTTCTCTCACGGCTTCGGAGGCAATGGCGAACAGCGCGGCTGCAACGCGGCTCACATAGGAGAACGAACATGGCAATCGCGGGGGTTCGAAAATATCCGCCGATCGCTGTTCAGCACGGGCCAGTGCGGTGTCCACTGACGTTTCAGCAGGAGCGCGTCCTCTACTTCTGCGAGCTCTATCCGAACAGCTCACTCTGGGACATCAATACCTGTAAGAGGATCACCGGACGCTTCGATCGAGCCATCTTCGCGCGTGCCGTCGAGAAGCTTATCGAAGCCCACCCGGTATTGAGGACAAATATCTCACGTACTCCGGAAGGGTTCGTACAGACATTCGACCAGGACACCAGGAAGGCCCTGTGGCAGATCGATCTCTCGAAAAAACCGGACGCCGAGACAGCACTCCAGCGCACGATTGTCGATATCTGCCAGAAGCCGATCTCAGCATGGACTTACAACGAACTTCTTTTCGAGATCGTGCTGATCGTTCTCGGGCCATCGGACCATGTCCTCCTGTTCCGCGTGCACCACATCATGTCCGACGCCGCGTCACTGGACCTGTTGTGGCGCGACCTCCGGTCTATCTACAACGACCTTCTCATGGGCGGGCCAGGCGAGTTGCAGCCAAAGCCGATGCAGTATTCGGATTATGCAATCTGGCAGCGTCAGACGTTAACGCCCGAGCAAACGCGCGAACAGGAATATTACTGGCTTTCTCAATTTGAGGGCAATCCGCTCGCTGTCGACTTGCCCTCTGACAATCCGCCCACGCCTAGTTTGTCTTTCAACGGTGGGCTGGCGATCGTCGACCTCCCCTCCGATCTCGTAAACAAGTTCCAGCGGCTGAGTTGGGAACGGCATGTCCTGTTGTTCTCGAGCCTGCTCTCCGCGTTCTACGTGCTCTTGCAGAAGCTCTGCCAACAGGACGACGTGACTGTCGGTGTGCTGTTCTCCGGCCGCCATTACTGCCCCGCGCTTCAGAACCTCACAGGCTTCTTTGTGAATATGACCGCGATCCGGGTGGACATGCGTTCAGACGACACGTTCGCCCGCCTTGTGCAGCGTGTTCACGAGCAGGTGGAAGCGGCGTATTACATGCAGGACTACCCGTTCGAGCGACTGATCGGACAGCTCGCGCCGACCCGAGGCGACGGACGGGTGCCGCTGGTCCGCACTATGTTCAACCTCGTCCCGAATCTCGACGAGGATGATTTGTTCGCTGGCGTGGACCGAGAATGTTGGATCGACGTCGCTACGCAGACCAACGCCGTGCAGGTCGATCTGACCTTCGATCTGCACTGGGACTCGAAGCACGCAGAAATCCGGATTGAGCACAACACGGACATCTTCCGGACTAGCACTGTCGTTCGTTTCGCACGGTATTACGCGAATCTCCTTGGCCAGTTGTCCAGCAACTGGGACATCGCCCTGAAAGATATTGACCTCGTAGACGCCGAAGAGGCGTCGCACCTTGTGCAAGGCTGGAACGATACCGCAGTCGCCTACCCACGCGACAAATGCGTGCATGAACTTTTCGAACAACAGGTCTGCGACAGGCCCGGCCAGGTTGCACTCGTGGATGGAAGCCTCGTGCTGACCTACGACGAGCTGAACAAGCGAGCCAACCGCCTTACGAAGGTCCTCCGCAAGCTGGGGGTCGGCCCGGAGAACATCGTCGCGATCGTTGGGAAGAGATCGGCCGAGATGGTCGTCGGACAGCTCGCAATACTAAAAGCCGGAGGCGCTTATTTACCGATCGCAGCAAGCAGCCCCGCGAAGCGCACGGCTGGCATTCTCCAAGACGCGGCCCCTTGCGTCGTCGTTCTATCGGATGGCTGCAGCGAGAACGTAGAGTTCGACGGGCAGGTGATCCGGCTCAGCGACCCGCGCGTGATCGCCGCCGACGAGAGCAATCTTGTACACGAAACCCAGCCATCGAACTTGGCTAACGTGATCTACACTTCGGGTTCAACCGGGGCGCCGAAAGGGGTGATGATCGAACACCGCTCAGTCGTCAATCTTGCGGCAAACCTCGGCTATCTCGATATGCGCGCTGGAGACCGGATACTCCAGACAGGCTTTCCTTCCTTTGACGCCACCACATTCGAGATTTGGGGAGCGCTTCTCAACGGTTTGACGTTGTACTTCGCAGATGACGATGTTCTGCTGGACGCAGCGGCGCTGGGCGAGTTTCTCGATATTCATCGAATCAATATTCTGTTCCTTATACCGCCTCTGTTAAATCAACTCGCCGATGCGAACGAAAAGTTGTTTCGATCGCTGAAGACGCTGGTTACCGGAGGCGACGTGCTCTCCGTCAAACATGTCGAGCAGGTCCGTCGAGCCAACCCATTTTTGACCGTCGTAAATGCATACGGACCGACCGAGAATACGACATTCTCAACCTGCTGCAAGATCGCCGATACCCCGGAGAGATCCGGTCCAATCGGGCTCCCAGTACCGAATTCAAAGGCCTATGTATTTGATCGCGACATGAAGCTTTCGCCTCCAGGCGCTGTCGGAGAGTTGTACGTTGGCGGAGACGGGCTCGCGCGCGGGTATCTCAACCGGCCAGATCTGACGCGCGAGCGATTCCTGCTGAATCCCTTCGTGCCCGGAGAACGGATCTACAGAACTGGCGACCTCGTGACACGCCGTACCGACGGGCAGATCGAGTTTGTTGGACGCGCCGACCGCCAGGTCAAAATCAGGGGCTTTCGCATCGAGCTCGGCGAAATCGAAAATCGGCTTTTAGAACATAAGGAAGTACGTGAGGCAGCCGTCACTCCCGCGACCGCGGAGGATGGAAGCAAATACCTGTGTGCATATTACGTCGCGAACAAAAAGATAGCCTCTTCTGAACTGCGCGAACACCTTGCAGGACTGCTGCCGAGCTACATGGTGCCGTCCTACTTCTGCAAGCTCGACTGCATGACGCTAACCGAGAGCGGCAAGATCGACATACGCGCCTTCCCTGCGCCGCAATTGGGTGCTGATCTCGAACATGCCAGCCGCGTCCCAGCGACAGAAGAGGAACTGGCAATCGCTCGGATTTGGGAAGAATTGCTGGGAACTTCAAACATCGGCGCGAACGATAACTTCTTCGAAATCGGGGGCCATTCGCTGAAAGCGAGCGCTCTGGCGGCGAAACTCACTGCCCAGTTCGGCCTCCCTGTGTCGCTTAGAAACGTGTTCGATGCGCCAACGATAGCCGAGCTAGCAGCTTTCGTCGTCCTCGCCGGAAGGGAGCACTATGTCGTTGTCGCGCCCTGATCGGACTTACTCCCCGGCTTCCGCGAACCAGAGGCGGATGTTTGTCCTGAATCGTCTCTCGCCAGATGGCGCCGACTACAACGTACCGATCGCGCTACGTCTTGAGGGCGAACTGGATGTAAGCCGCCTGCGCAAAGCGTTGCTTGCGCTCGTAGCCCGGCACGACGCTCTGCGAACCTCATTTTCGGTCGTCGACGATGAAGTCGTTCAGACGATCGCGAACGAAGTACCGGTCGAGATGGACCTCCGTCAGGTGAATGGGAAGCAAGGCGTCGAAGAACTGAATAGTTCATTTGCGCGCGGCTTCGATCTCGGGCACGCGCCATTGTTTCGCTCCTGCGTGGCCCGCTTGGACAAGACCGATCACGTCCTTCTCCTCAACCTGCATCACATCGTCTGCGACGGCATGTCCGTCGACGTGTTGGCATCCGATCTTGGCCGCTTGTTCGATGGGCAAGAACTCAACGCTCCTACGTCTACGTACAAGGATTTCGTGCAGTGGCAATCCGAGTTCAGTATGTCGCCGGAAGCCAAGAAGCAGGGAGAGTACTGGCGGGATCTTCTCGGCGAAAACCCTCCCGCATTGAATCTTCCTCTCGATTTTCCGAGGCAACGAGAACGGAGTCTGGATGGCCGCACGGTAACCGTCCGGCCCGGCGAAGATCTGGTGCGCGCATTGCGCACGCTCGCCGCTCGCCATCGCGTGTCGATGTACATGCTTTTGCTGTCGACGTACTACGTTCTGTTGTCGAAGTACACCGGACAGGAAGACCTACTCGTCGGCACATTGGCGGCCGGTCGCCCTGACGAACGTTTCAGGGAAACCGTCGGCTTGTTCGTTAACACACTGGTATTGCGCAGCTGCCCCGTTGGGAATCTCGAGTTTGCGGACTATGTCAAGCAGTTGCGCGACGAGTGTCTGGCAGCATTCGAAAATCAGGATTACCAGTTCGAGGAGTTGGTCCAAAAGCTCGCGCCGCCCCGCGACCTTGGCCGTAATCCACTGTTTGACACGATGTTCGCAGGGCTCGCATCTGCCGACGCTCCGAGGCTGTACGGCGGGGTGAAGTTCAGTCGCTACGAAACTGAGTACCGGATGTCGAAGTTCGACCTCAGCGTTACCGCGATCGAGCAGGAAGGCGGCGACACCGCAATCGAATTTGAATATCGTACCGAAATCTTCCGCGACGAAACGATTCGGCGCTTAGCCGCCCGCTACCTGAATGTGCTCCGGCAGATCGTGACAAACCCGAAGGTGAAGCTATCGGACATAAGCATGTTCACGCCGGAAGAGCGAGTGCGCCAGTCTGCTTCCCTGGCTGGGATTTCCGAATTCGCGAATACACCCACCGTTATCGACCTCTTCCGCATTCACGCCGGAACCGACGCTCCCGCAGTCTCCTACGGCGAGGAGACACTCAGCTACCGTGAGTTGGACGCCCGCTCGGACGGGCTTGCAGGAAGGCTCTACCAGCACGGTGTGCGTCAGGGCAATCTGGTGGGGCTCATCGCATCGCCATGTATTGAAGCGGTCATCGCTTTGATCGCTGTCCTGAAGCTCGGCGCGGCATACCTTCCCATGGATCCGGCGATTCCGCTAGAACGCTTTCGTACGATCGCAGCGGATTCGGGAATCGCGGTGGTCCTCGCGATCGACGACGCCCAGCAGTTTAACACTCCGGGGATACAGAACTTTTGCCTGAATGCTGAAACGTGCTCCGCCGCGGAAACTTCGTCGCCCCCATGCACGATCCGCCCGGACGACCTGGCATACGTGATTTACACCTCGGGATCGACAGGAGTTCCCAAGGGCGTTATGATCTCGCACGCCGCGCTCGCCAATTACATCGCCTGGGCAGTGAAGACCTACTTCACGAACAAATCCGCGTGCTTAGCTCTGCATTCTCCTCTATCGGTGGACCTGACGGTAACGTCCATTTTCTCGCCGCTGGTATCGGGCAACCGCATCGCAATCTATCGTCACGATGACGCCTTCGGACTAATGCGAAAAATCCTTGAGGACAACCAGGTGGATGTGCTCAAGGTCACGCCGACACACCTTAGTCTGCTCGCGAATGTCGATGCTGAAACCTGCGTGAACGCAAGTCGTCTTCGGACTCTCATTATCGGGGGTGAGGATCTCAAGACAAGTCTCGCAGCGAGGATCCACGAGCTTTTTGGCGGCCGAGTCGACATTTGGAATGAATATGGCCCTACCGAAGCGACCGTCGGGTGCACCGTTCACCGTTACGATCCTGAGAAAGATACGGCCCAGTCAACTCCGATCGGCAAGGCCATCGATAACACGACGGTGTTCCTGCTCGACAAGTACGGCAATCCCGTTCCCGACGGTGTCGTCGGAGAGCTGTGCATAGCGGGCGTGTGCCTGGCGAAGGGGTATCTGAATAACCCTCGCCTTACGAACGAACGCTTCGTCGTTGCCTGCATCGGACCAGCCAACATCCGCATGCACCAAACCGGCGATATGGCTCGCGTGTTGGCGGATGGGAACCTCGACTATCTCGGACGAAACGACGACCAGGTAAAGGTGCGCGGCTTCCGGATCGAACTCGGCGAAATCGAAGCCGGCTTGCTCGCGTTGCCACAAGTGCAAGCGGCAGTGGTCCTGACGAGGCCAGATGCATCAGGCAGCCCGGCTCTGTGCGCGTGGGTGGTACCGAAGGGCGAGTTCTCACCATCCGCTCTGCGGAGATTGCTCGCCGAACGGCTGCCTTCACACATGGTGCCGACGTTCTTCGTGCCAATCGAACGAATTCCCGTCGCGCGGGGAGGCAAGCTCGACAAGCGAGCACTCCCCGATCCTCGCGAAATCGCTGACGAATGCAATTACGTCGCACCCCGCTCGCCGTCCGAAGCAACAGTCATCAAAATCTGGCAACAGGTACTTGGTGTGGAGAAGGTCGGCATCGACGACAATTTCTTCAACCTCGGCGGGCATTCGCTCAACGCGACGATTATGCTCAACCGGGTCAATCGCGAACTGCAGGCCGGCATCTCGTTGCGGGACGTATTCGTCCATCCGACTATTCGCGATCTGGCTATTCAGGCGGGACAACCTGAGCGAGACCTGCTACCCGCTATCGAGCCGCTCGGCGAGCGCGAGTACTATCCGGCCTCTTCGGCACAGAAGCGGCTCTATATTCTGAATCAACTCGCTCCGTCGGGCGTTCAATACAACGTCCCCTGGGCGCTCGAGATTATAGGATCGTTCGATCGTGAGCGATGGGAGCGAGCTTTTCAGGCACTCATTGCGAGACACGAGTCACTCAGGACGTCATTCACTCTCGTGGACGACGAGATCGTCCAGAAAATCGACGCGGCCGTCCCGTTCGTTTTTCAGAGCTCACCATCGAGCGTGAGCAGCCTCAGGCAGCAGATCGAAAGCTTCGTCCGTCCGTTCGATCTCGGAGCGACGCCGCTGTTGCGGGCTACTGTTGTCGAGCGGGAACCCGCAAACCATGCACTGATCGTCGACATGCATCATATCGTTGCCGATGGCATTTCGGTCGATATCATGCTCGATGAGTTGTGCCGCCTGTATCGGGGCGAAACGCTCGACCCGCCCGCGATCCAGTACAAAGACTATGCAGCATGGCAGCGCGCACGCTCTCGGAGCAAAACCGTGGAGGCACAGGGAACCTACTGGGCCAAGCTGTTTGAAGGCGAAGTGCCCGTACTGGATCTGCCAACGGATTTCCCTCGATGCGCAGTGCAGTCCTTCGATGGCGATGTTGTCGCGTTTCAGATTGGCCCGGCGATCGTCGAAGGATTGAAGGCCATCGGCCGCGAGTGCGGAGCGACCATGCACATGACGCTGCTGGCCGCCTATACGCTTTTCTTGTCGAAGTACGCCGGACAAGACGACATAGTAGTTGGCACGCCTGTTGCCGGCCGGAACCACGCCTCGGTTCAGCGCACCATCGGGATGTTCGTGAACACACTCGCGATGCGCAATCAGCCTCGCGGTCAGCTCACATTCTGCGAGTTTCTCAAGAATGTCAGAAGCAACGCACTGGATGCATATTCCCATCAGGAGTACCAGTTCGAGGAACTCGTAGATAAACTGTCGATCGAGCGAAGCCTCGGCAGAAATCCGCTGTTCGACACGGTATTTGCGACTCTAGGCGACACAAATCGGGATTTCGATCTCGATGGGGCCCGAGCCAGGCTCGTCGATTTCGATTGGAAGATCTCTAAGTTCGATCTCACGCTGCTCGCGGCGGAAAGAGAACACGGTCTTGATTGCGAGTTTGAGTACTCGACGCACCTTTTTGAGCGAAGCACGACCGAGCGACTCGCAGGCCACTTCCGGGGCCTGCTCTGGCATATCGCGAGCGATCCACAAAAGAAACTGGCAGACATCGGCCTGTTGGACGAAGCCGAGCGGCAGCAGATCCTGGTCGGATTCAATCGGACTGAACAACCTTATGTCACCGATCGCGGCGCTCACGAGATATTTGAGGAACAGGCAGCGAAGTATCCCGACAACATCGCAGTGGTGTTTCAACGCTTGTCGCTCTCTTACCGGGAGCTGAACAATAGGGCCAATCAAATTGCGCGCGCGCTGGTCGCGGCTGGAGCGGCGCAAGGAGAAGTGGTCGGGATCGTTGCAGCGCCGTCGTTGGAAATGATCCCGGGAATCGTGGGAGTCCTGAAGGCGGGTTGCGCCTACCTGCCAATCGATCGGGACTGCCCCGAACCGCGCGTGCGGGCAATGCTAGACGATGTCGGAGCGAAGATCGTCCTTACAGCCGGCGGCGCCAACTGGCGAGATGAAGGCCGCAGCGTCATCGATCTCGCCGACCCCGGAATTTACTGTGGTGACAGTTCGAACCTAAACATTCGTACCACCGGGCGCGATATCGCGTACGTGATCTTCACTTCGGGCACCACGGGAGCGCCGAAGGGCGTCGCAATCGAGCACCATTCCCTCAATAACCTATGCGCATGGCACATCTCCACATTTGGCGTGACGTCAGAAGACGCCGCTGCCAAGTATGCGCGCTTCAGTTTCGACGCGTCCGTGTGGGAGATATTTCCTTATCTCCAGGCGGGAGGCCAGTTGCACGTGATCGACGAGCAGGTTCGCCTCGATCTGCCGGCGCTGAACCGGTACTTCAACGAGACGGGCATCACCATTGCATTTCTGCCAACGCAGATCTGTGAACTTTTTCTCGACCTCGACAACAAGTCGCTACGCACCTTGCTAACGGGCGGCGATCGGTTACGCCGCTTCGTTGCGAAACCATATCGCGTGGTCAACAACTACGGGCCAACCGAGGATACCGTCGTCGCAACCAGCTTCGAGTTGCGGCACGGCGATGATCGAATTCTAATCGGCCAACCGATCTTCAATACCCGCGTCTACCTGCTCCGCAACGCAAGCGAACTCGTGCCCATCGGAGTGCCCGGCGAACTCTGCATCGCGGGCGTTGGCCTCGCCCGCGGTTATATCAACGATACCGAGCAGACCGCGCGGAAGTTCGTGCCCGATCCGTTCTCTCCTGGTGAACGGATGTACCGAACCGGAGATCTAGCTAAGTGGTGCCCGGACGGCAACATCGAGTTCCTCGGACGCATAGACAATCAGGTCAAGATTCGCGGATGCCGGACCGAACCGCGCGAAATTGAAACCACAATTCTCGCGCACGAAGCCGTCAAGAATGCTGTTGTAGTCGCCCGAGAGGAAGGAGGCAACAGTTACGTACTCTGCGCGTATGTCGTCTGGCGCGACACAGATCGAAGCTCCGAACTGATAGCACACCTTGCGGCGCGGCTCCCCGATTACATGAACCCCGCATTCATCGTTGGCATTGACGAGATCCCCTTGAACGCGAGGGGCAAGGCCGACCTTGGCCGGCTGCCCGCTCCCACGGCAGGCCCGCTGCAAACCGGCGCAAAGCCCCGTACGCCAGCGCAGTCGGCTCTGGCCGCAATCTGGTCTCGCGTCTTGAACCGGCAGCCGGTCGGAATTCACGACAACTTCTTTAGGATTGGCGGCGATTCGCTTCGCGCCACTGTCATGGTGAGCAAAGCCAATAAGGAATTCGGCTCGGAAGTTCCGCTCGGCGCGGTCTTCGATAACCCGACAATTGCCACGCTGGCCAGTTGCTTTGAATCCGCGACGCCGTGCAAGGCGAAATCTCTTCAACCGGCGGCGCCCGCCCTGCACTATCCGGTGACTCTCACGCAGAGCCTAATGTTTACGCTCTGCAACGCCAGAAACGGAGTCGAATACAACCTGCCGATGGCTTTCGAACTCCGGGGCGAGCTGGATGTCGCGAGACTGGAACAGGTGTTCCGGCAGTTGATCCGCCGCCACGAGGCGCTCCGCACCTCGTTCCACATCGTCGGAGACCAGCCGCAGCAGACGGTTAGCCCGGCAGTCGATTTCGGAATCGAGATGCTGGAGCCCTGTCGCGACGACGAATTGGAAGAGGTCGCCCGCGATTTCATTCGGCCTTTCGATCTCGGCATCGCGCCGCTGATGAGGGTTGCCATCCTACGGATGGCCCCGGACTGCCACATCATGTTGATGGACATTCATCATCTGGTCAGCGACGGCACCTCCATGAGCATTCTGTACAGGGAAATGGCTGCCCTCTATGCCGGAGAGGAGCTGCCCGTTCTGCCAGCCACGTTCAAGGACTTCGCCGAGTGGATGGGGCATCAAACTGACACGCAGATATCACGCAATCACGAGACGTTCTGGGATGATGTCATGCGCGATCCGCCTCCTCTCGTGAAGCTCGATACCGACTATGCGCGGCCCGAAACTTTCACCTTCGCGGGCGCAAGAATTGCTTTCGAAGCAGACCCTGCGCTCCACGCCGCGCTAAAGGCGTTCTGCGCCGACCGTGGCGTAACCATGTTCATGGCGCTGTTGGCGGTCTACTCGATCGTTCTATCGAAATACAGCGGCAATGACGATCTGATCGTGGCGCTGCCGACTTCGGGGCGATGCCTCGTCGACATTCAGGATGTCGTTGGCATGTTCGTCAGCACCCACATCGTGCGGACGCGTCCACAGGAGAAGATGCGCTTCGAAGATTTTGTCGATCAGGTGAAGACCGCGGTTCGCGGCGCCCTTGAGCATCAGGAATATCAGCTCTGGCGCAAGCTTGTCGAACACAACCTGAAGACCGGCAGCCAGTTGTTCAGCACGGTGTTTGTCGTGCAGGACCAGTCGTTCAGCACGATGGAGATGCCGGGGCTGACAGTTCGCGAAATCGACGTGGGGTATCATGTCTCCAAGTTCGAACTGACCCTTGGCGCAGTCGAAACCGGGGGAGAACTCAAGTTCGAGCTCGAGTATTGCACGGACTTGTTCAAGCGGAGCACGCTGCGGCGGTTTGCCAAACATTACTTGCATGTTCTCGAAACGGTCCTCGCCGATCCGGGTAAAGAGCTAGGTAAGGTCGAAATCGTCACGCCGGCGGAGAAGGAGCAGATCCTCCATGAGTTCAATCCAACGCCGGCGCATGCGGAGCGCTGCCTCATCGCGGACTTCGAGGTGCAAGCGCGCGACTTCCCCGAGCGCATAGCGCTGATTCACGCTGAGAAGACGATGACCTACGGCGAATTGAACCAGCGGGCAAATCGTCTTGCGCGAAGTCTTCGCAATCGAGGAACCTCGACCGGCGACATCGTTGCCATACTGTTGCCTCCGTCATTCGCGATGGTCGTCGCGGCACTCGCCGTATGGAAAGCCGGCGCCGCGTATACCCCCGTGAGTAACGGACTCCCTCAAAAGCGTGTCGAGCGTCTGATGACCAACGCCGGCGCGCAGATGCTCCTGACCGAAATCGGAGAATGCGCTGAGGACGGCTCAGACCTTGGTCTTCCACCTGGCCGCGTGGCGGTCGTGGATCATGTCGCCGACCCGAACGGGACGCTCCGCGCAGTAGCAATCGAGCACGAGATGCTGGCCGAGCGCTGCCGCTGGTTCGCCGAGCGCTTTGCGGTCCACGCCGGCGATCGCTGCGCAAAATACGGTGAGTTCGCGGCAACGGCGACACCGTTCGAGTTGTTTCCGTTCTTGTGTTGCGGAGCGTCGGTATATATCCTCCCCGATCAGGTTGCCCGCGATAAGGACACGCTGATCGGCTGCTTCACCGAACAAGGCATCACGCACGCGTGGCTGCCAGTAGGGTTGTGCGCTCGATTGGCTGCTGTCGATAAGACTACCCTTCGCGTTTTGGTCACGTCGGGAGGCACCATCGACACCGCAAGAAGAGGTACCTACGAACTCGTCCGATGCTGGGGTCCGGCGGAGAACGGCGAAATAAGCACGTGCCACGAAGTGAAGAACAACACCTCAAGCCGCTCCATCGGTAAACCGCTGCCTGGATCGCATACTTACGTCACTGGGCGCGATGGGAATCTGTTGCCTGTGGGCGTCACCGGCCAACTCTATTGCGATGCGCACCGAACCGGCGAGTCCGCGCGATGGCTTCCGAATGGCAACCTGGTCCTGGCACATTGCCCTGGCGAGGTCAGCATTGATGGTCATCGCGTCCGGATCGCGGAGATTGAGAACGCTCTTAAATCTCAAAGCGGAATCGCAGATGCAGCAGTGGCCTTCGACGACGCGGACGCGCAGAATGAGCGCCTGATAGCTTTTCTGGTCTTGAATGATCCGCTCTCGGCGGGGCCCGACGCATTCGTGCAGGAGCTCAAGCTTCGACTCGCGGACTCAATGCCGGTGTGGATGATCCCGGATACATATATGCAGGTCGCCACTCTGCCTCGTGATGCCGATGGGCAACTGGACTATGAATCCTTGCCCTTGCCCGAGAGGCCTGCACAAAGCGCAACCCAGCTCAACAATATCGCGTCCATCGCGCAAAGCGTCCTGGGCGTCAAAGATATCGGCGTTGACAAGAATCTGGTCAATGCTGGAATGAATTCCCTAATGGCGGCCGATCTTGTGACCCGCATCCACGCAGCTTACGGCGTCTCTCCGCACCTGTGCCAGGTCGTCGCCGAACCCACAATTCAGGACATTTCACGCTTGGTAGCAGACCTTCAAAGCACACCCGCCTTCACGACCGCAAATGAGGAAGTGGCACTGGCATGAACAGAGAACAGGCAATATCCAACGCCGCCCAGGGAGTCATTGACATCCACCGGAATCGATTCGATCTGTGGCGCGCCGCGCGCGGCCCTAAAGCGGGATACCTGTCCATAGACACACCCGAGGAGATTCTGCTCGCCGCGGGAGTCGTCCCATTTCGAATGACGGGCGAATCTGAATCGGACACGATCGACGCGTGTGCGCGCCTTAGCACGAACTACTGCTCCTACGTTTTGAGTTGCCTAGGCGAGGGTCTGGCCAGCGTCTACGATTTCGCCGACGTAGTCATCTTCACAGATTCCTGCGATATGCGAAAGCGGCTCGCAGAAACCTGGACTCGCGAATTGAAGACGACGGCGTACTTTGTCGATTTGCCGAACGACGCCAGCAACATCTCTAAGGAATACTTCACTGAGCGCCTGCGCAAGTTGATCGAGTTCCTCGAACGGCGCTACAGATGCACCATCACCGACGATGCGCTCAGGCGCGCAATCGCACTGTGCAGCACCTCGCGCAAACTCATACGTCGAATGTACGAGTACAAGAAGCGCGACATTCAGATGCTGACGGGAATGGAGTACGTGGAGGTTGTGAAAGCCGCAACCACCGGACTGAAAGAGATTTTCAACGAAAGAATGATTCCCCTACTGGAAGCGCTTGAAGCGGCGGTCCCGACCGCAGGCCCCAAACGCCCGCGGGTCATGATCTCCGGCAGCTATTTCGATCACGCTGGAATCATCGAGGTCATCGAGAAGGCCGGTGCCGACCTGGTCTGCGAAGACATCAGCAACGGCATTAAGTACTGCGAGGGGCAGATCGAACCAGACGGCGACCCCGTCGCTGCGATTGCGTCCTACTATCTCGAGAGAAACACGAGCGCACGCAGGCTTGAAGCGAGCTTGCGGGTCCGTCACATGCTCGACCTAATGCGAGAGTACCGCGCCGGCTCGCTGATCTACTACGCCCTCAAGTTCTGCGACACCAACCTGCACGACTATCCATACGTGTTGCAAAGGTTCAAGGATGAGAAGATACCAGTCCTCTTTCTTGAGTCCGAACGCAACGGCGGCAACATCGAGGGTGCTAAGACGCGCATTCAGACGTTTATCGAATCGCGCATGTTCTAGGAGGCTTCAATGCAATCCGAACTGAAGGTTTCCGGGCGCGTCGCCCAATACCAGAACCTTCTGCAATTGATCGGCGAATCCACAACCGGAACTGCCCGCGACGGTCTCCCGCTTAAGGCCTCCCACGCTCGGTCGATAGTCAATTGCCACCGGCTCGCGGAAGCCTACAAGGAGCAGTCTAGAGTCGCTTTCATCACCGAACAATTCCCGACCGAGCTCACCTTCGCATTCGAGGCGCTTCCCTGGAATATCGAGTCAATGTCAACCATGCTCGCCCAATCGCTGGACGTGGACCGAATCTTCCAGTTAACGCAGGAGAGGAGCGTTTCGAGGGATCTTTGCTCGTTTCTTCGCGGCCCCTATGGAATGATGCTCGCCGACTGTTATCCCCGTCCGGACGTTGTTCTGACAAACGACCAGCCGTGCGAAGGTTTAGCGAAGGTCATCTACTGGTCAGGCCAGCGGTATAACGTCCCTGTCATTCCGCTTCATACGCCAAACACATGCGACGAAGGCTCTGTACAGTATGTCGCGAAGCAGTTACAGCGAGTCATGTCAGACCTAGAGCGAGTCTTCGGAGTTCAGTTGAATCCGGATTCCCTTCGCGCCTCCGTCCACTGGTCGAATGAGGCAAGACTCTACTACAACAAAACGATCAACATCCTTAGACAACACAAACTTCCCGGGGTCTCGAGAGAGTTACAGGAGATATTCGGAATGAACTACTTCGGCGCGCGACAGAACGTGCAAGTGTGCAAGGCCCTCTACGAAGAGGCCGTGGAGTTGACCAATGCCGAACCAGTGAAGGCAACGCGCGTGCTGTGGATCGGTCAGGTTCCGGAGGAGTCTCACGAAGTGCTGCGGCACATGGGCAAGAACGTCGAGATCCTCTACTGGGCGCCGCTTTGGCACGCGAACTCGATCGTGCTTGACGAAGATAATCCGTTTCGGAGCATGGCCGAGAGGGCCATTCAGTACCACTGGAACGCCGAACGGATGGGTGCCGACCTCGAACGGATATGCGATGACTTCGCCGTCGATGCCTTCTTCATCGCGAGCGTCTGGGGATGCAGAAACATGATGGGGCTTAGTCCTATGATCCGCGACATCGCAATCAGGAGGAAGCTGAAATATCTGATCATCAACATCGATCTGGTGGACAGAAACAATTACGCGTTCAACCACGTGAAGAACCGCGTCGATGCATTTTTGGAACTCGTGCAATAGAGCGCGAGAAAAGGAGATTCCGGATGATTACGGCAGGAATAGATGTGGGCTCTTTGTCAACGAAATGCGCTCTCATGGATGACACGGGCCAGGTGCTCGGCTCGGATATCGTCCTGACAGGCGGCAGCAACCAGAAGGCAACCGAGAGCACATTCGCCAATGCCCTCAAAAAGGCGGGAGTGATGCGCAGCGATGTCGCCTTCGTCGTCACCACCGGGTACGGTCGGGAAAACGTCAGCTTCGCCGACAAGCACATTTCCGAGATCACCTGCCACGCCGTTGGTATGTACCTTCAGAATCCGGCCATCCGAACGATTCTCGAAATCGGAGGCCAGGACAGTAAGGCGATTCGGATAGACGAAAACGGCAACGTCGAAAACTTCGCGATGAACGATAAATGCGCAGCAGGTTGTGGGCGCTTCCTCGAGGTCACCGCGCGGGCCATGGGTCTGGAACTGTCGCGGCTCGGCGCTGTCTCGGCCGAATCGCAGAATAGCATTCGCATTAGCAACACGTGCACCGTCTTCGCCGAGACGGAAGTGGTGTCGCTCGTCGCTGTCGGAACGCCGATCCCTGACATCGTTCGGGCAGTGCACAAGTCCATCGCAACACGCGCACTGGCTTTGCTAAGGACAGTTGGCATCGTTGGCCCTCTCGGCATGAGCGGCGGAGTGGCACTGAACTCAGGCGTTGTGCGGGCGCTTGAGGACGCCCTCGGAACAACTGTTTATGTAGCCGAAAACCCCCAGGTGAGGGGAGCAATCGGCGCAGCATTCATTGGCCGGAAATTCGTCTCTATGGCGGTTTAATTAGTCGGGTGACCCATGCTGTCGAACGAAGAACGTACGTATCCAGGCAATGGCGAACCGATTCGCTATGGCGCAATCGGCGCTCACAACATCGCCCAGACCCCCGAATGGAATAGGCTTGGCCGCGACGCTCAGGAAGCCATTGAGATCGTTTCGCGGGTCCTTCCGTTCCGCACCAACCGCTATGTCATGGAGGCGCTGATCGACTGGTCCAAAGTGCCAGAGGATCCCATTTTCCAACTCGTGTTTCCGCAGCGGGATATGCTGTGGCCGGAACAATACCGGGAAGTACAGCGGAGCTTGAATCGCGGCGAATCGGAAGCTTCCTTTGCCGCCACCATTCAGCGAATCCGGCTGGATCTGAATCCGCAGCCTGCCGGACAGCTAACGCACAACGTTCCCATGTTCAACGGCCATCCGCTTTGGGGGCTGCAGCACAAGTATCGCGAGACCGTGCTCTTCTTTCCATTTGAAGGGCAATCGTGCCACTCTTTCTGCACTTACTGTTTTCGGTGGGCGCAGTTCGCGGACATGGAAGGCATGCGATTTGCATGCGATGAGGCCACCAATCTGGTCGCGTATTTAAAGGCGCATCCCGATGTTACGGATGTGTTGATCACTGGTGGTGACCCGATGATTATGCGGGCATCCATCCTTCGTAAGTACATCCAGCCCCTGCTTGTGCCTGAGCTCGCTCACGTACAGAACATTCGGATAGGGACCAAGGCCGTAGCCTCGTGGCCTCACCGCTTCCTTACCGATCCCGATGCCGATGACTGCTTGCGGCTGTTTGAGGAAGTAACTGCGGCCGGGCGGCACCTTGCAATCATGGGGCATTACGCTCATCCTATCGAGTTGGAACCCGAGATCGCGCGGCAAGCCATCCGGCGGATACGCGACACAGGTGCCGTCATCCGAATGCAGGCCCCTGTAGTCCGGCACGTTAACGATGACCCGGAGCTTTGGGCAACCTTGTGGCGGAACGGTGTCCGCCTTGGCCTCATCCCGTATTACATGTTTGTCGAAAGAGACACGGGCGCTCGCAATTATTTCGAGATTCCCCTGTTCGAGGCGTATGAGATCTACCGCCAAGCGTATTCGCGGGTTTCGGGTCTTGCGCGGTCTGCTCAGGGACCTTCCATGTCCGCGTTCCCTGGCAAGGTCAGAATATTGGGCGTGATCTCGGTCCGCGACATGTTCGATGGTAGAATTCTCGATGCGCTTCGCGCTTCTGCAAATACCTCTGGCGCTATCGGGCCCGAAGATCGCGTTTTCGTGTGCGATTTCATTCAGGCGCGGGATCCGTCCCTGGCTCGGTCCATATTCTTCGCGGCCATGGATAGCCGCGCGGTTTGGTTCGATCAGCTACGGCCGGCATTTGGGAAGGCAAGATTCGAATTTCAACCCGCTCCAGAGCGTAATATGGAACTGAATTTCCCGAGTTACGCGCTCACCGAGAGCTTGCTCAACTAAAGTCGGCAGTGCCGTACGAGAGCTTATGTCCTTCTCCAACGTATATAACGACGAGCATAGGGCGTTTGCGTATTCGAAACTGGAATTTCCGGGCACCTACTATCTGGCGTTCCGCGACCTGCCGGAAATCTTCGCACGTCACGTCCACGGGCGATCGGCTCTTGATTTTGGCTGCGGCGCGGGCCGATCCACCCGCTTTCTGAAGAAACTCGGATTTGAAGCAGTCGGAATCGATATCTCGACCAGCATGATTGAAGTGGCACAGGCCGCGGACCCGTATGGAAAATACGATCTCATACCGGACGGCGACTTCAACATTCTCGATAATCGGCAATTCGATCTAATTCTTTCCGCGTTCGCCTTTGACAACATACCGGGCGCGGACTGGCGAGTTAACCTCCTTTCCGGTCTCGGAAACTTGCTAAAGAGCGACGGCCGAATCGTCATACTTGGATCGACGCCTGACATCTACACGCATGAATGGACTTCATTCACGACCAAGGATTTCCCACGGAATCGCAACGCAAAGAGCGGTGAAGCAGTTCAAATCGTTATGAACGATATCCCAGACTCACGCCCCGTCGTCGACCTTGTCTGGTTCCATTCCGATTACCTGAGCTTGTTTGATTCGTGCGGCTTGAAGTTGATAGAGCATTACCTGCCGCTCGGCCGCGCAGACGAACCATACGAATGGCTGACTGAAACCTCCGTTGCTCCGTGGGTGATCTACGTGGTTGCGAGGGAATCTGCGTGATAACCAGGCGGCTGGCCGCCCGTCCCACTGCGGCCTCGCCCGCATGGCTAAGGCCGGGGGCAATGGTTTGTCTGCCCGGCGCGATCTCTAATCAATTTCGCGAACGGGCCGGTGTATCGCTGCGAGCAGGGTCACCAGAAGAACCATGCCTCCCGCAACGAAGGACATTCCCGGCAGACTCCACTTGATGACGAATCCGGCGAGTGCCATAGAGACGGGCGTGAGGCCGGAGACTGCAAACATGAGCACGCTTAGAACCTTGCCCATCACTGCAGGTTCGCCGCGCTGCTGGAACCAGGTAAGCATCTGCACGTTGAGGAAGGCGGCTCCACGGCTCATGACGAACAAGGCAGCGGCCAGCGAAGGCATTCGATCGATCCATCCGATGAGAACAAGGCATATCCCGATGGCTCCGCTGACCAGCAGCAGGAGACGTCCGCGCTTGCGCTGCTTGCATAAGCCTGCAGAGAGCATGCCAGTCAGGCTGCCGGCGGCGAGCGCCGACATAGGCAGGCCAAAAGAAGTTGCCGAACCGAACTTCTGTTTCGCAATCAACGCCACGCCGATGATGCCTGGGCCGCTGATGGCAAAGTTGAGTACGGCGACAATGTATAGGAGGGACGTGAGTGCGACATCGCCTCGCACGTATCGCAAGCCGTCTACGATGGAACGGATAACTCTGATTGAAGCGGCACCAGGTCCGATCCTTGGCGTATCGGGTAGAAACCACAGAGCACCGTTCTCCGTTTGCATACGGATTGAGGTGGTGTAACTCAATACCGGCTATGTCGAAAATCCTCGTGGTCACGGCCAGAAGCCTGTCCTTCGGCGTCGGTCTGCGAGCAGTGAGCCGAAACGTCCCCTTGTATATGAACGCCGCGGTGACCATTCGCCAGACCACGGGACAAATTGAACGGCACGGAAAAGGATTCACCACCAATCACCAGGCGTGGCGGCGCTATTACGGCGCGCGCAATGCGGTGCATTGCTGTATACGCATCGTGCCACGTGGGGACTGCACTGGATAAGCGCCGTGTTGGCCAAACACCAGGCGATCTCCGCGCTTCAATATGAGCCGGAGAAGCTGCGGCGGATTGCTGCAATCCTGTGCGGCTATGCGGATGGTCTGTTCGGGCTTCTCGGCACCTTCGAAAGCCGCCATCCACGGATTGCGGCTTACCGCAACAAGAGCACGCTCAAGCCGTCCGCAATCCATCGCGGCTCGTCCGCAACGTTGACAGGAGACGGAGTATGAGACGAAAGCTCTCCGCTATCGAGCATATGATCGATAGCAATATTGTCTACTTCGTGCGCTTGGAGGGAAGTATCGATGCGACGCGGCTCAGGCATGCGCTCTCCTGCGTGCAACGTAAGCATCCTGCGTTGCGCACGCTAATTCGGACGGAGTGTACTACGAAGAGGACTGCGCTGCGCCGGTGCCGCTGCGAGTGTCTTCGCGGATGGAGGAGAGCCAGTAGCGGCGCGAATGCCAGCGGGAACTGACAACGGAGTTTCCCTATGATCAGCCACAACTGCGAGCCGTCTGCCTGCAGGCGGTGCACGAAAGCGACCTTCTGCTTATCACTTCGCACCGCATCTGCGACGGCATGAGCATGCTCACCATCGTGCGGGAAGTGTTGCTCCTCCTCTATAGCGACGAGAAATTGACACCGTACCAAGCCATTACTACCCAGGACATGATTGGCGATTACCGTCCTCCAAGCCCCTGGAAACGCCGGCTGCACGCCGAATTCTTGAATCGGCTGCTGGCGCTGGTCCCCCGTTCACGCCAGACGCTGGTGAATAACGAATACACCCTTGAGTGTTGCGCCGATCGAGAGTTCTCCAATACCCCTAAACAGCGCTGCAAGGCTGAAGGCGTATCCATTCATAGTGCGCTGGTTGTGGCGCTGGATCGGGCCTTGTCAACGGTGTTGGGAAAGAAGTCGCCGGCCTGGATCGAGAGCCCAATGGATGCGCGGCGAGGGCGTTTGGCGGCGCTGAAGAGCGACATGCTCTTTTTTGGCGGCGGGAGCCTGAAGATACGAACCGGTCAGGGAACGGAGACGGAGTTCTGGGCGAGGGTAGGCGAAGTCAATGTGCAGTTGCGCAAAGATATCGAGCAGGAACTGCTCAACATCCCAGCCCGGTACCACTTTTTCAAGATGCTTCGGCCTCTGCCCAGCGAACGGATGCAATCCCTTGTGCCATGGGGAGACGCCTTGAAGCTGAACGGCAGTTGGAACCGTTTTGCGTTGTCGAATCTGGCTGATGTTGGGTAAGCAGTCCTGACGCGCCGTTTCGAGTCACGGACCTGCGCATCTACGTCCATTCCTTCAACATCAGAATGCTCGGAATTGTGGCCTATACATTGAATGGGATGATGCGCTTCTACTACGTCGGCGACGAGAAGTGCCCGAGTTGCAGACATGCCGAAGAACTGAAATGCGAGTTCATGTCAGTGCTTCACCAGCAAACGATTCAGGGAGGCCGAGCCGCCAGCGCAATATCTGTTTTCCCAACCGCAGCCACGGACTGAAACGCCGCAGATGCACTACTTCAGTGCGACATCAGTGAGCCGGCCGTATCCGGTCCTCAAGGCTGCATTGTTACCTGGGGTGCGATTGGGAGGGATCAGGGCGCAAGCAACGCGGTATAGGTTCGTTTGCAGAAGCCCCTACAGCGCTGTCCTGAGCGAGAGCCGAAGCGGCCCATGGTCCGGCGCTGGAAAAACACGCCAGGATGGTTCCATCTTGGTCCGCCTTAGAAAGCGGATCTGGTGCGGGCGGAGGGAATTGAACCCTCACGGCCTTGCGGCCTGCGGATTTTCTTACCACTTCGGCTTTCGCCGCCCCGCCAGCGATGGGTTCGTGGTCTGGACTATACCTTCACCATTCCCCGCAGGGGGTTTAGGTGCTGCCCGTCTAGTCTCTACACCTTCCCGGAAGCGCTTCCGGATTTGGCTCGGGATTGCCATTTCAGGTTTCCCCGACTTTGAGCAGTTCTACGCCGTCGGTTTCCCGATGGGCACTCAACCTTGCTTAAGTCCGCTGCGTCTGCCATTTCGCCACGCCCGCGGGAAATTGGCACAGCCTCATCATAAAGCAAACATCGTTTTAAGTCCGCTGCGTCTGCCGATTTCGCCATCCGGGCACTGACACATGTCCTCTACAAATCATGGTACCTGAGGACACACGAATACATCCCGGAGCAGCCCATGATTCCGTTCGGACTCCGCAGGCACACAACATCAGCGTTACATGCGGCCCATGGGCCGCCGCCCCTACCGGTGATCGCCGCGGCGATGCCTACTGCGCGCTGCGGAAACAGATGTTTTCGTCTTCCAGTCGGTATTCGGCTGAACAGGCATCGCCGCCGCAGATCATGGTCTCACCGCCGCAAAGTTGATGACGGGTAATGAGCCCTAATGTCCCGCAACGCGGGCATGACATGACAGCCACAAAGGGGTTTTGTGCCTTACCCAGCTTCGACTGGTTTTCAAGTACGAAAACCGTGCCGGGGTCCATTCTCTCGGGAATCCATTCTTCCATGAACTGTAAGTCGGCTGACATCGTCCCTCCGTTGGGTGGATGTAACCAAGCCGTCCCATTTGTCCAGGCCGGCTCCGTTTGTACAACAGCAGGCTGCGAATGGCATTCCGGGGGTGGGGGAACCACCGGACAACTCAGTGTTGCTTGGACGAACAAACCTGTCAAATGGAATCGGATGCGGGAGGTATCGAAAGGGATTCCCGGGCACAAATCGACACAGCCCGTATGTGCCCGCTATCGTGCGGTCAACATCGCCGTCTTCTCCTGCGAACCGGCAAATTCGTCGATGGCCTTGTAGGTCTCTTCGTTGCGCAGAATCGACTCAACGTATTCACGCGTCTGCGTAAAAGGAATTGACTCCACAAACTCGTCCATGCCATGGTAAGGTCCGGCTGCCTCCCAATCCACTACCCGTGTATCGCCCGCGTTGTAGGCCGCCAGCGCATACTCCTGCACTCCGCCAAACCGGTCCATCATCTGCTTCAAATAGCGTGTCCCCAGCCGGATGTTGGTCGCAGGGTCAAGCAGTTGGAAGGTTTCGAAATGGCTGATTCCCTCTTCTTTCGCCATCGCCTTGCCCACCGAGGGCAAAAGCTGCATCAGCCCGTAAGCATTGGCATAAGAAATAACCGAAGGATTGAATTCCGATTCCTGACGAATCAGCGACGCCACCAGGTACGGATCAAGATTGTTCTTCGCCGACTCTGCTTTGATCACGTCCCACCAAGTCTTGGGAAACAGAATCCGCCAATATGCCAGCGGGATGGAGTTGATGGAAGCTGTCGCGGCATACGGCAAAGCCTTCTTCAATGCCCGCATGGCGCGATAGGGCTCGCCATATGAAGCATAGATCTGAGCCTCGGCCAGTGCGCTCCACGAGGTGGAGTCGGGATCCGCGGCAATCTCTTGCGAGATGTAATCGTTCAATCCAGCATTCGCCAGCAGTCGGGCCTTGGCCAGATGTGGGCTATCCTCGGGAAAGCTCTCGTCCAGGTGCGGCACCGCAACAGCCTGCAGTCGGTCCAATTGCGGTTGCGCCACAGGCTGGGCATCGCCAAGAGAAGCCAACCGTTCCCGAGCCATCTGTGCGTAGAAGAAATGCTGGTAAGCACGCACCAGGGCGCGGTAGTTTGCCGCCGCGCTCGCCGGCTTGTGCTCTTCCGTTTCATACAGCCGTCCCCGCCAGTAGATGGCGGACACTGTCTCCTTGGCGGCCGGATAGAGCTTGATCTGGTCATCGAACAGGCGCGACGCATCCGCATAAAGCCCTTGGCGGTAGCTCAGCCAACCCGCCCGCCAGTGCGCGGCAGAGGCATTGCTGCTCTCGGGAAAGTGGGTCGAAAGGTAGTTGTAATACGTAACCGCCATCGGGTAGTCGCGGCGCAACATGTACATGTTTCCGCTGGAGAAAAGCGCCTCGGCAAGCCAGGGGCTATGCGGGAACCTCGATTCCATCAGCGTGACGATGCGCTGCTGGTCCTCCGTGTCGTTCCGGTCCCGTGCAAGCTCCATCAGCAGGTAAAGCCGCCGCGCGCCATTCTCATTTGGCGAGTCGGCCAGCCCTTGAACCTGTGCCGGGGACAACCGTTTCAGCTTCAGGTCGCAAGCCGACTCAGCCACGGCAAACCCGTCGCGCGCATCCGCATCCAGGGTCGCATTGCGTACCAATGCGCGATATTGCTCTTCTGCCTCTTCGTATCGTCCAGCGTTATAGTACGCATCGCCCAGGCTATGCAACTCTGACACCGTCAGGCTCGCCTCGGCGCCCATCGCCGTCAGCTTTACCCGCGCAATCAACGCATCGGGACTGAGCGGGTGGCTCAGCAGCACATGCTTGAAAGCACGCTCGGCCTCCTCCTTTTGCCCCTGCGCAAACTCCACCTGTCCCATGGCAAGCTCGTAACCCGAGCGCTCGGTCGCTGGGGGATTCGCCACCAAAACCTGCTTCGCGGCTCCGGCATTGCCCATCGACAACAGGACATTTGCCTCAAGCTCCGGTGCCTGCGCGTCAAAAATGCTGTCCGGGTAGCGGCTCGCGAACCCATGCAGCAGAGCCTCTGCGGCTGCATCGTTCCCCGTCTCGTGATTCGATTGCGCTGCAAGAAAATCCGAGTAGTCAGCTAATTCCTGTCCCGATTGACGAGCCAGCTTCAGGTTCGACTCGGCATCACCGTAACGCTTATCCATCAGGTAGGCATGTCCCAACGCCAGGTAGGCGGCTGCGGCTGCTTCGCCTGTATGTGCGTGAGCGTATTTCGCCACACCCGCGTAGGCAGCGGGAGTACGAAGGTTTGCCAACTGCTGCGCCATCGGCCGCAGTTCGGTTGAAGCAACAAACGCTTGCTTGATGCGCGCAGTCCGCGCCGCTCTTGCCGCCCGGCTTCCCCGATTCCGTGCCGTCCTTCCAGCCCGGCTCGCGGGCTTTTTGCGTCTCGCCGCTTCTGTACCCGGCTTCGCCGTCCCGGCTGTCGATTTCGTTTTCGTCGCTGTTGTTTTCGTCTTGGCCGTCCCGGCAGTCTTCGTTGTCGAGTCGCCTGTGGTTTGACCCGCGACTGGTTGCAAGACCATCAGGGCAGAGAGCAGGCTCGCCACACACCGCAACGCCAGCCGGAAAACCAAGTTTGTCGAAGCCGAAACCCTCATATCTCCACTTTATGCTGCTTTCGTCCTGATGCAACAGGTTGGAACCATCCCCGTAACGCAAAAGACGTGCCTTTGCGGAACAGACTGCCGGTCCAGGATTTCGTTTTACATGGAATCAACGATTTCGCCCCAGCCGCTCCGTCCGTTACACTAGTCTTTTGATGTCGCACCATCCGGCTTCCCACGTTCTTAAACGATTTCCCGCATCCTCACGCCATGTCGACCATCCAACCTATTGCAGGAGAACTCGAACCGCATCCCGACGTAGCCCTGGTTGAACAGGTGCGCGGAGGCGATGTTTCGGCCTACGATACGCTGGTCCGCAAGTACGACCGGCAGATCTTCCGGATTGCGCAGCACATCACGCAAAACCGCGAAGATGCCGAAGACGTGATGCAAGACGCGTTTCTCAAGGCGTACGAGAAGCTCGATCAATTTCAGGGGAATTCGAAGTTTTACACATGGTTGGTTCGAATTGCAGTAAACGAAAGCCTGATGCGGTTGCGCAAGCGGCGCACCGGCAAAATGGTCTCGATCGACGAGGACGTCGAGACCGAGGAAGGCAGTGTCCCACGCGATCTTGCCGACTGGGCCCCCGATCCGGAGCAGAACTACAGTCAGTCGGAGCTCGCCGAGATCTTGCGCAAGACCATTCAGGGACTGCCCCCGGGCTTTCGCATCGTCTTTGTTCTGCGCGACGTGGAAGGACTTTCCACCGAAGAGGCCGCGGAAACGCTCGGTTTGAGTGTGCCGGCCGTCAAGTCGCGTCTGTTGCGTGCTCGACTGCAACTGCGGGAGCGCCTCAGCCGTTACTTTCGCAAGAAAAAGGGTTCTGGGGAATCGAGGAGTGAAAAGTGACGTGCACTGAATTTCTCGCTCTTCTCGATGACCTGATCGACGACTCGGTCTCCCCCGAGACGCGCACTGAGTTGCAGCAGCATCTGAAGGACTGCGATCACTGCGAGGTGACATTGAACACAACGCGCAAGACCATTGAAATCTACCGCTCTCACGAGATCTACGACCTGCCCCCGGGTCTTCGCGAACGACTGCACGCCGCCATCATGGCCCGCTGCAAAAAAGGCTGCTGACTTCTCTCGCTGAATCATCTTTTTTGTGCCGACCGCCCAGCCATAAAAGCCCCATGGCTAAAGCCCCGTGCCCCGTTTTTGCGACTTCTTTCTGTCGCAAAGGCGGGAAGCAGTACGCCGGTGTGAGCCCCCTCGAGCGCCTGCCCCGCCGCAGGTGGCGTCTGCCGCACAGCAGGTGCCGTCATTTCGCGGGAGTTGAGGCAACCGCCTTCGCGTTGGCTATTTCCGGATCCTTCAATGCTTTGCGTGCTTCCTTGCCGTGCTTGCTGTCCGGGTCATATATCAGCACCGTCTGGTAATGCGTCCGCGCATCGGCAAAATTGCCCAAATGCCGTTCCGCTTCCGCCAGCCCCCAGAAAACGTCCGGGTTGTCGGGATCAAGCACCATGGCCGACTCAAACCGCGATTCAGCCGCCTTCCAGTTCTTCGTCTCCAGGTAATACCCGCCCACCTCGATGTCTTTTGAAGCGGCCTCTTTGTGGGTGGGCTCTTTCACCGTGAGCTTCTTCTTCGATTCCTTTTCCTTCTCATCGTCGTCCGGCCCCGGCAACAGTTTGTCCAGACCAGCCAGGCTGGAGCTTGAACCGCTGGCCGTCGCGCTCGGCGCAGCAACCTCATCGTCGGGACTCCGCACCGGGTCCAGGTCTTCATCGGGCAACGCCGTGCGTCCGAAGGCCGCTCCGTTATCACCGCCACTCATGCTACTGTCCGGTTTTTCCGTCAGAACCGGAACCGAGTTCGTATCTTCAGGAAACGGGTTGGAACCTGTCTGTGGCGCAGGCGGCTTAGTCTGGCTCGGCGCGCCCGCAGTCCCACCTGCCGGAGCCTGCGCAAACACCGGCAGACCGGATGCCAGGCACCCCGCCAAAACCATCGAAACCCAGAACCACCGTTTCATTTCCCTTTTTCCTCGTCCCTTGCGGGTACCCTTCAATGTTACGATGCGGTCCATACGAAACAATTTCTGACCCCAAAGAAAGCATCGCATACACGCATGGGACTCATCATCCGCTCTTCCGCCATCCACGCCGCCGGATGCTATACCACCACCCGTATTCGGAAAGGCGCGCGTGTCGCCGAATACACAGGCCGGCGCATCTCAAAAGAGGAGGCAGACGCTCTCTACAAGGACTCGCTCGTCACCTATCTGTTTGGACTGGGAGACGGCCAGATCGTCATCGACGGCCACTGCATCACCATGTTCATCAACCACAGCTGCGACGCAAACTGCGAGACCAGCGAGGTGGATGGCCGCGTCTGGGTCACCGCCATCAAAAACATCCCCGCTGGCGCCGAAATCACTTACGATTACTGCCTCTATGACGGCGGCGAAGACGATGCCATCTGCAACTGCGGAGCAAAATCCTGCCGAGGCAGCATGTATTCTCCAGAGGAGATTCGCCGCCGCAAGGCAGCCGCCCGGAAAGCAGCCCTCAACACGAAAAAGAATGCTGCGGAAAAAAAGAAATCCCTGCGCAAACCGCGCAAAAAGAAATCACCACGGTCTAAAGCAAAATGACGCGAGAAGCCGAACTGCCGAACCTGACCAACGAGCAACTCGACACGTTGCGGCGCTTCGCCATGCTTGAAATCGGCGTCCCGGAAATGCTTCGCTCGCTGGCCGGAGTTTTTGAAGTCGACTTTCAATCCAGGCATCAGTCAGAGTCCGATCTCATCCAGCGCAGAACCGCTTCCGGCGATTTTCGAATGCCCGAACCCGGCATCGTCATCACCCGCGCCCATATCGCCAATGCTCTTGACTTGAAGCGCCTCGGACTGATTTCTGAACGCGATCTCGTTCACTGGGCCACAATTCTGCTCCAGAACGACGCCTACGTGCTCGCCCCCGGCGATGAAGACCTCATCGCGGAATGGCTCAACGACATCAGCCTGAACCTCGAGGCCAGCTAAGCTCAAAATCTTTTTCTTGGTTTTCGGCAGTCCCTGTCCAAATCGTTACCTTCCCATCGTCATTGGGTTAGCGGACCAGAATGGCCGCACACTACCCAACACCGGAGGATTCCCATGCAATACCTACTCTTACTCCACGCCAACGAAGCTGGCTGGGAAAACATGCCCCCTGAACAGCGGCAACAGGGATTCCAGGCATACATGGCCTACACTGAAGCACTCAACAAGGCTGGCGCCCTGAAAGGCTCCAACCGCCTTCGCCCCGTATCCACAGCCACGACAGTCCGCATCGTGGACGGCAAGACCCAGGTCCTCGACGGCCCTTATGCGGATTCAAAAGAGCAGCTCGGCGGCTACTACCTCATCGATGCCCCCGATCTCGATGCAGCCATTGCCTGGGCTGCCCGATGCCCCGGCGCAAGTCACGGCATCATCGAAGTCCGGCCCATTTGGGGTATGGAGGATTACTAGCTCGCACCCATGCCAGGCGTTATGAAATCCCTCACAGGCGACGAGCAGGCGCAATCCGCGGCGGAAGAAGTTGCGCGCCGCGGCTATGGCAAGCTCGTCGCCTTTCTTGCGGCCCGCACACACGATGTGGCAGCCGCCGAAGACGCGCTCTCTGAAGCCTTTGCGGCGGCATTGGCGGAATGGCCGCGCAACGGCTGCCCTGCAAACCCTGAAGGATGGCTGCTCACCGTGGCTCGCCGTAAGATGATCGATGTCTTCCGAGGCCAGAATCGCCGCCAGATGGTCTCTGTGGAGATTCAATCCATCGCAGACGTCCTGGCCGCTGCTCCCACCGATGCGGAAATTCCCGACGAACGCCTGGCCATGATGTTCGCATGCGCGCACCCGTCCATTGAACCCGGCATCCGCGCGCCCATGATCCTGCAGGCCATCCTCGGCCTTGACGCTGCGCGAATCGCGTCCGCCTTCCTCACCTCTCCGGCCGCAATGGGCAAGCGCCTTGTCCGCTCCAAAGTTAAAATCCGCGAAGCCGGAATTCCCTTCCGCGTCCCCGCCCGCGAAGAGCTTCCAGCCCGCCTCGATGCTGTCCTGCAGGCCATTTATGCCGCATTCTCTGAAGGCTGGACCGACCCCGGAGGCGCCGACGCCGTCCGTCGCGATCTCGCCGAGGAAGCCATCTATCTCTCCCGCCTGGTCGCCCAACTACTTCCCCACGAGCCGGAAGCGCTCGGCCTGCTTGCCCTCGTCCTGTATGCCGAATCCCGACGAAAAGCCCGCCGCAGCCTAACCGGCGAATTCATTCCCCTCGACCGCCAGGATCCCGCTCTGTGGAACAGCGAGCAGATTGCCGAGGCCGAAGCGTTGCTTCGTCGCGCCGGCAAGCTCGACTCCATTGGCCGCTTTCAGCTCGAAGCCGCGTTGCAGTCAGCTCACGCTGATCGCTGCCGCACCGGCCGTCCCAACTGGGTTTTCGTTATCCAGCTCTATGACGCACTCTTCGCGCTCGCCGAATCACCCGTCGTCGGCATCAATCGCGCAGTCGCCATCGCCGAGCTGCATGGACCCGCCGCCGGCCTCGATGCCATGCCCACCCTCGACGCCGAAAGCCGCCTCGCCCAATACCAGCCCTACTGGGCCGCCCGAGCAGAGTTGCTAGCCCGCTCCGGCAACTTCGCCCAGGCTCGCCATGCATACGAAATCGCCATTGGCCTCGAACGCGACGAAGCCGTTCGCCGCTTCCTCGACACCCGCCGTTCCGCGCTGCCCACCTGACGCCAACGAGAGCGATACAATCCCCTCTAAGCCCCACGGCGAAACATCAACAAATCGGAAGACTATGCAAGGGTATACAGCATGAGCCTGCAGGCAGATCTCCAAATCCTTCATGATCAACTCGACGAGGCTGAGCGCGATGCGCGGCAATTGGCCGCGGGGCTAAGCGACGAACTTGGGAACTGGCGGCCCGTCCAAGGTTCGTGGAGCGTCGCGGAATGCCTCGATCACCTGGCCATTACCAATCGCTGCTATTTGGCTGCCATGCGCGACCCTGCCATCCGCGCTCGCGCACAAGGACGACTGCGCCGCCGTCCGGCAAAGCCCGGATGGATCGGCGGTTGGTTCGTGCGTTCGCTGGAGCCGCCGGCAAAGATCCGCATCAAGGCGCCCAAGAGCATCCATCCGCGCCCTGCACTGGCGCTGGCTGATGCCCTTGCTGGTTTCTGTGACGAGCAGAATGAGGTTCGCGCCTTCCTGCGCACCCATGGCGATCTCGACCTGGCCGGATTGCACTTTGCTAATCCCTTCATTCCCGGAATACGTTTCACCTTGGCGACAGGCCTGCATATCATTTCCGTGCACGAAAGGCGCCATCTATGGCAGGCTCGGCGTGTCCGCGAGTCTGCTGAGGCCGCACACAGCTAGCCCGGAAAAACGCCACCCCCTGGAGCGATACAATCGCCTCTAGGCCACTCCTCAACCGCGCTCCGCGTCTCGAAGGGAATATGACCCCACTGGAATCGTTGCAACTCTTGTTGCTCCCGGCTGGATTAGTTCTCTTGCTCAATGGGATCTGCGCTGTGTGGCTATTGGTGCGCGAACTTTCTACGCCCCCGCTTCGTTGGAGGGCCCGGCTCATCATTGCCTCCCTTGCCCTCCTATTGGCGGCACTTCTCGAGTGCATAACGGGCTATTACCTCGCGATCCTTTTTGCGGGAATTGCGACCTGTATCGTGGCAATCGGTGCTTATTACCTTGCGATGTTTCTCTTGTTATTCGGGAAACGGGTGACGTGGCACCTGAATCGCGTCATAGCCATCGTCGGGATTTGCACTCCGATACTAACGGCAATTCTTTTGCCAGGAATCCTCCTGGTAGGACTGTTCGTAGTTGCCAGCGACACCAACAAACCCGTTTTTTGCGGTCGGGTTTCGCCGACGGTCTCGTATAAAATCACGGCCGACGAAGGATTCAATGGCGGGACGCACTATAGCTATGCAATTTATCGCAATCCCCACTGGCTTCCTGTGCTGGAAAAGAAAGTTGCAAATGGCCCGACACTCTCTTGTGATCCTACATCGCAGGAAGTAGGGGTCCGTCCAGGGAAAAACTCGAATAGCGTTTCTCTCTGGTGCCGATCAGGCGAGAGCGAGTCCGTGCCTCAAGAGATCCCTTTACGCTAAGCTCCTCAAGAAGTGCTCCACTTGGAGTAATGTTTACCAGACCCTGATCGACCATCCATCGGCGCCCCCCGGGGCGATACAATCCCCTCTAGGCCACTCCCCATTCCCGAGCCGGCCAACGGAGAGCGTCCATGGGTTACCAGGTTCTGGCCCGCAAATATCGTCCGCAACGCTTTGCCGACGTAGCCGGCCAGGACCACGTCACGCGCACCCTCATGAACGCCCTGTCGCAAAACCGAATCGCACACGGCTACATCTTCTCCGGCCATCGCGGCATTGGCAAAACCACCATCGCCCGCATCGTCGCCCAGGCCCTGAATTGCCGTACCGAAATCGGCACAGCGGAGCGTCCCACCCCCGAGCCATGCGGCATCTGCGACTCCTGCACGGAAATCCGCCAGGGCAACGCCACCGACGTCATCGAGATCGACGCCGCCACCAACCGCGGCATCGACGAGATTCGCGAACTCCGCGACGCCGCGCGCTACGCCCCCTCCCGCGACCGCTTCAAAATCTACATCCTCGACGAAGCCCACCAGATCACCGATGCGGCTTTCAACGCCTTGCTCAAAACCCTTGAAGAGCCGCCCGCGCACGTCATCTTCATGATGGCCACCACGCAGCCCGAGGACATTCCCCAGACCATCCGCTCCCGCTGTCAGCACTTCAGCTTCCATGCCGTCAAATTCGACGACATCCTCGCCCAACTCAAGATGATCGCCAACCAGGAAGAAGTCGACGCCGAGAACGAGGCCTTAGCTCTGCTCGCAGAAGCCGGCGACGGTTCCATGCGCGACGCGCTCTCCATCATGGATCAGGCCATTGCCTCCGCCCCACTTGAAGCCGGTCGCCCCGTTCTCTCCAGCGCCCAAATTCGTGAGCTGATGGGAGCGGTTCCGAACGCCGTCTTTGAACGCCTGCTTGAAGCCGTCGCCGCCGGCCAGAGCGCCGAGCTAATGGAACAGTTGAATCTCCTCCTGAACGCTGGCCACAGTCCGTCCTCCCTCTCCCGCCAGATGGTCCGCTACCTGCGCAACACCCTCATGGCCAAACTCGGCGGCACGGAAACCGAGCTGCTTCAGATCTCCGGCGACGAACGCGCCCGCGCCGCGCGCACGGCTCTCCTGTTTACCGAAGAAGAAATCACGCGCAACCTGCAAATCGTCCTGCGCACCTTCGACGATCTCAATTACCGTCAGGAACAGCGCTTCCATCTGGAACTCGGTCTCCTCAAGCTCATCCACGCCCAGCGCCTGCTCCCGCTGGAGCAGTTATTGAGCGGTGCAGCCGCCGGCGTCAAATTCCCCGCTCCGGCCTCACCCACGCCCTCCCGTCCTGCTCCGGTAACTCCGCGCTCATCAGCGACGCCCGCACCCGCCGCGTCCCCCATCTCACCCTTCGGCCCCGGCGCGGGCGGCTGGGGCACCGCGCCCAAGCAATCCGTAACCACCGCTCCAATCGCGGAGATTGATCGTCCCATCCCCGTCGCCGTACCCCCCGCCAACGGTCACGCATTCAGCACGCCCATTGCCGAAGACGCGCCCATCAAAGCCTTCGAACCGTCGCCCACGCCACCTATCTCGGGCCTTCCCGGCCCCGCTCCGCCCGGCTCAGGCGCACCCAGCATGGAATCCATTCGCCGCGCCATCGGCTCAGCGCTGATCGACGCCAACCACAGTTCCGCCGCCCAACTGCTCGGCTCAGGCTCATGGAACCTCGACGGCTCCAGCCTGCGCATTGAAGTTCCCGGCATGGGCAAAAAAATGCTGGCTCTCACGGTAAACGCCGCTGCGGAAAAAATCATCCGTCAGGAACTGCAGCGGCTTGGCGCGCCCACGCGTTTCCTCGTCGTTCCCGGCGACTCCGCAACGTCCCAATCCGCCGCTCCCACAGCCGCCCCCATGGCAGGCGGCGTACAGGAGGCAGCACTCAGTCATCCCTCCGTGCAAAGAGCCAAAGAAATCTTTCAGGCCGAAGTCCGCAGCGTCATCGACCTTCGCAAACCGTAATCGCGTGTTCCATGAGGCAAATTCCATGATCAATCCACTCAAGATCCCCGAAATGCTCGCCCAGGCCAACCAGATGCAGGAAGAGATGCAGCAGAAACTCAACCAGACCATCGTGGAAGGAACAAGCGGCGGCGGCGCTGTCACCGCGACCATGAACGGCAAGAAGCAGCTCCTCAAGCTCCACATCGATCCCGCTGCCGTCGTCAGCCTCGGTGGCAACCAGCCCGACGTAGAAATGCTTGAGGACCTGGTGATTGCCGCCGTCAACGAAGCTGGCCGCAGGGCCGATGAAGCCATCCAGTCCAACGTCAAAGGCATGCTCGGCGGCCTCAATATCCCCGGCCTCACCTAGGTCGTGTTTTAAGAACACTCTTCGTGTCAGGGCGTGAGTTCACAGTTTGGTGACAAAATCGAATCGACGTAGATGTGCGAAGGGGCACGACTTCAGTCGTGCCGAAAGCAGCCAGAAAAGCATTGGGCTTTAGCCCTCGGGGACACAACCATGCATCGAGAATTAAATCGCAGGAACTTTCTGCAACTGAGCGCGTCCGCAGGCCTCGCGGCAATGGCTCCGCGCTGGATCAAAGCGCAAGCACCGGTGCTCCCTGACTGCGTACTCCAGGGCCGTGCCGCCGCTGCTGATAAGCCAATCGCGACTACCAAACTTTACGACAACGTCTACCTGCTGCTCGAAGGCGTGGGCGGCAACATGGTTCTGCAAACCGGCCCCGACGGTAACATCCTCATCGATTCGAACTTCTCCACCGCCGTCCCAAAAACTCGCGAAGCCATCGCTGCCGTCAGCAAAGACGCTCCCGACGCGCTCATCAACACCCACTGGCATTACGACCACACCGACGGCAATGAACTCCTGCATGCCGTCGGATTCACCATCTTTGCCCACGAAAACACCCGCAAGCGAATGTCCGCAGCGCAAACAATCCCCTTCTTTCACCTGGTCATGCCCGCCTCGCCAACCGCGGCTCTGCCCGCCATTACGTTCGATCAATCCATGCACGCCTGGCACAATGGCGACTCGCTCGATCTCGTGCATTTCGATCCCGCGCACACGGACTCCGACATCTATATCCACTTCCACAACGCCAACGTCCTGCATGTAGGCGACATCTGGTTCAACGGCATGTATCCCTTCCTCGATGAAGCCACCGGCGGCGTAATCGGCGGAATGATTAAGGCCTCAAGCAAAGCTCTCGCGGTTGCAGACAACAGCACAAAGATCATCCCCGGCCACGGTCCACTGGGTTCGAAAGCGGATCTCCAGAAATATCACGATATGCTCTCCGCCATCCGCGACAAGGTGGCCGCCATCAAGGCCTCAGGCGCCAGCGAACAGGAAGCCATCGCCCGCAAACCCACAGCGGACTTTGACCCTGTCTGGAGCAAAGGCTTTTTCGTGAACGGAGATGTTTTCACCGGACTCGTCTATCGAACCATCTAATCTATCGTGACCATCCAGGAGACACACCGAATGTCACGCTACGCCGAGCCTATGGCCCGGCTCATTGAAGAACTGAAGAAACTGCCCGGCGTGGGCGCCAAGACCGCCCAGCGCTTCGCGTTCCATATTTTGCGCTCCACTGACGACGATGCCGCCGCGCTCGCCGAAGCTGTCCGCGGCCTCAAGGCTGCCCTGCGTCTTTGTTCCGTCTGCAACAACGTTACTGACGTCGATCCCTGCGTCTACTGCACCAGCTCCACCCGCAACCAGCGCCTCGTCTGTGTCGTCGAAGAGCCGACCAGCATCGCCGCCGTCGAACGCGCGCGCGGCTATCAGGGCGTTTACCACGTCCTGCACGGAACGCTTTCACCGCTGCATGGCGTCGGTCCTGATCAGTTGCGCACCGGAACGCTCATCGCCCGCGTCGAGCGCGGCGAGATCGACGAGGTCATTCTCGCCACCAGCCCCACCCTCGAGGGCGAGGCCACCGCCAACTGGCTTGCTGGAACCCTGCGAGGTCTGGGCGTCCGCATCACCCGCATTGCCACCGGCGTTCCTGCAGGCAGCGATATCGAATACGCGGATGAGGTCTCCATGGCGCGAGCCATGGAGGGCCGCCGCGATCTCTAATCGGGCGTCGGCCTCAGCTTCAGGCGCGCAGCCTGGTCAGCAAGTCCTGCGGGTGAACAGGTTTGGCGAGAATCTCAAATTCATAGCCCTTGACGCGTGCCTTTTCCAGCAGGTCGGCCGTCGCCGCCTGACCGGAGAAAAGCAGAATCTTGACCCGCGGCAAAACGTTCCGGATGCGAATCGCCGCATCGATTCCGTTCAAATCGGCCATGATTACGTCGGAAATCAGCATATCCGGCTCAAAAGTTGTGGCGAGCGCAAGGGCTGACTCGCCGGAATAAACGGCGCGAGCCTCAAACCCGCTCTGATTCAGAATCATGGCAAGCGTGTCGGCGATCACACGTTCGTCGTCGGCAACAAGGATCTTTGGTTTAGTTGTACTCTCGGGCATACTCTCCTGGACGAATTGCCGGTGTTGCAGGACTACAAAAAGGAAGTACAACTCGGCAATAAGGGTTTGGGGGAATGATTCCTTCCATCTGCCTCTGGCTAGACCCTTTCTCTGAATGATACGCTTGCCGTGAGCAACAGCCGCAAGCGACTCACGGCCTTCGAAGGGTCCAATATCAACCGTATCCAATCCTGGGCCGGCTGGCAACTACAGCGAAACCAGAGTAGTCGTATCCCGGAAGTAGGACGCCAAGTGGCTTTTTCCTTAAGAAAGAGCCACCTCGCATACCTTTTGCAAGGGTATGTTTACTCTGGTTTCGCTCTAGGCAGCCTGCAAGTGGCTGTTCATCTGGCAGCAATCGGGAAATCATACACTTGCAACAACAACCGGCCGCCGATTTTACCCTGCGGACCCCAACCGGAGACCCTTGCATGAGCGATCCCGCAATCGCCAACGACCCTCAGCTTCCAGTAGTCGAAGCCATCATTCGCGCTGAAAAGGTAGAAAAGTACTACGCCCAGCCCAGCGAAAACCGCATTCAAGTCATCTCCGCAACTGATCTTTCGGTCGTGCCGGGCGAAATCCTCGCCCTCCTCGGTCCCTCCGGCTCTGGAAAATCCACCATGCTCCGCATGTTGACCGGCCTCTCCACGCCCTCCGCAGGTCAGGTTTACTGGCACGAGAAACCCATCGCCGGCGCTGAAATCAATGTCTCCATCGTCTTCCAGAGCTTCGCCCTCTTTCCCTGGCTCACCGTTCTTGAGAACGTAGAAGCCCCCCTCCAGGCCCGCGGCGTCACTCCGGAAGAACGCCGCGCACGCAGCATGAAGATGCTCGACACCGTCGGTCTCGACGGCTTCGAAGGCGCCTACCCCAAGGAGCTTTCCGGCGGCATGCGCCAGCGCGTCGGCTTTGCCCGCGCCCTCGTCGTCGAGCCCGAAGTCCTTTTCATGGACGAGCCTTTCTCCGCCCTCGACGTCCTCACCGCTGAAAACCTTCGCTCCGAACTCCTCGAGCTCTGGGCCAACAAAACCATGCCCACCAAGGCCGTCTTCATCGTCACCCACAACATCGAAGAAGCCGTTCTTCTCGCCGACCGCATCATCGTTCTTGGCCGCAACCCCGGCCACATCCGCACCGACTTCAAGGTCCAGCTCCCGCAGCCCCGCGATCGCAAATCCGAGGCGTTCACCAACCTGGTCGACTACATCTACAAGGTCCTCACCAAGCCCGATGTCGCGCCCACCGAAGCACCCGACCAGACCGGCCCCAAGCCCCGCGACCAGCGCCAAATGCACTACCAGATGCTGCCCCACGCCCGCCCCGGCGGCATGGCCGGCCTCCTCGAACTCCTCCTCGACAAAGGAGGGCGCGACGACATCTACCGCCTCGCCGACGATCTGGCCTTCGAAATCGATGACCTGCTCCCCATCGTCGACGCCTCTCAGCTCCTCGGCTTCCTCAAAATCGAAGAAGGCGACGCCGCCATCACCCCCAGCGGATCCGAGTTTGCCAACTCCGAAATCCTTCGCCAGAAAGAGCTTTTCCGCGACGCCGCCGTCGAGCACATTCTGCTCCTCCGTCAGATTCGCCGCGCCCTCGAATCCAAGAGCGACCACACCGTCCCTGAAGACTTCTTCCTCGACATGCTCGACGAGCAATTCAGCGACGACGAGAGCCAGCGCCAGATTGAAACCGCGGTCGCCTGGGGCCGTTATGCCGAGCTGTTCGACTTCGACGCCGGCCGCCGCCGCTTCGTCCTTCCCGATGCCCAGGAAGAGGAGATTGCCGCCGCAGCAGCAGACAGCGAGGGCGGCGAGTGAATCTCCAGCACCCCCTTGCACGCACGCTCGTCACCGCCCGCACCTGGCCCTTTCTCATCGATGTGGGGGTGGCCGCCTGCGCACTCGCCGTTTTTTTCTCACTCATCAGCACCGGCACTTATTGGCTTGGCGCACCCATCCCTGTCGTCCCCATCTCGCACTCTCTCAGTGCGCTGCCGGCTTATGCCTTCTACTCCATCATCCGCATCGGCATCGCCTACTTCCTCTCGCTCACCTTCGCCATCTCCTACGGCTACACGGCCGCCTATAACCCGCGCATCGAGGCCTGGATGGTCGCCGTCCTCGACATCCTTCAGTCCATCCCCGTCCTCAGCTTCCTGCCTCCCGTGGTCCTCGCCATGGTTGCACTCGTCCCCGGCCACCAAATGGGCATTGAGATGGGCGTCATCCTGCTCATCTTCACCGGACAGGTATGGAACCTCGCCTTCAGTTTCTACTCCTCCCTTAAGAGCATCCCCCGCGAAATGCTCGAAGCCTCACGCATCTACCGCTACTCCGCCTGGCAGCGCTTCTGGCAACTTGAAATGCCTTATGCCTCCATCGGCCTCGTGTGGAACTCCATCGTCTCCGTAGCCGGCGGCTGGTTTGCACTCATGGCATGCGAAATGTTCACCATGGGCACCCGCAACTTCCAATTGCCCGGCCTCGGCAGCTACCTCCAAACCGCCGCCGATTCCGGCGACATGCGCGCCCTCATCGCTGGATTCACGGTCGTCATCCTCATCGTCGTCGCTACCGATCAGCTTGCCTGGCGTCCCCTCATTGCATGGAGCGACAAGTTCAAATTTGAGCAGGTCGAGTCCGCCGACCGCGTCACATCTCCCATTCTTGAATTGCTGCGCCGCTCCACCCTCCTCAGTTCCATGCCGGGACGCATCTTTGCGCGCATCGAAGAGCCCCTTTACCGCCGCATGGCGCGCACCACCGATTGCCGCATCGTCCATCCACTCGATGAGGAGCGAAATCTCGGCAAGCCCTCTGCCGCCCTCTGGACCCTCGCCATCTGCGCCCTCTGCGTCGTCATCTGGGGAGCCACCCAGGCCATCCTCATGTTGCGCACCATCACCTGGCCAGACCTGCAGCTCCTTCTCGAAGGCGCGTGCGCAACCTTCCTCCGCGTCAACGCTGCCCTGCTCATCTCCGCCCTCTGGACCATTCCCGTCGGAGTCTCCATCGGTTTCAACCCCAAACTGGCGCGCTTCGTTCAGCCCGTCGCGCAGGTACTGGCATCCATTCCCGCCACCGCCTTCTTTCCTATCCTGCTCATCGGGCTAGTCAAAATCGGCGGCGGACTCGGCATCGGATCAGTCGCTCTCATGCTGCTCGGCACCCAGTGGTACATCCTCTTCAACGTCATCGCCGGAGCCATGTCCATCCCTTCCGACCTCCGCGAAGTCTCATCCCTGTTCCACTTCACCCGCTGGCAGCGCTGGACCAAGCTCATCCTCCCCGGCATCTTCCCTTACCTCATCACCGGCATGGTTACAGCCTCCGGCGGAGCCTGGAACGCCTCAGTATTCGCCGAGTACTCCCACGTCGCCGACCGCACCCTCTCCACCATCGGCCTCGGCGCGCAAATCGACGCCGCCACCGACACCGGCCGATTCCCTATCCTGCTCTTGGCAACGATCCTGATCTCGCTCATGGTCGTCACCATGAACCGGTTAGTCTGGCGTCGCCTCTACCACCTCGCCGAAACCCGCTACAAACTCGAAGGCTGATCCCACGCCGGCCAAGCAACCTCCTCAGGCTGTAGCGCTAGCCGCGGATTGTAGCGCTGGCCTCCAGGCCGGCTGTCGCGTGGACCTCCCGGTCCACGCCGCACTCAGCACAAGTAGGCATTCTCAACTTGTCAGACCCGCTACGCACGCCGATAATCGCTGCATGGCGACTCTGCCCAACCCGGAAGAACTCTGGACCGTGCGTGAATACCTCCGTACGAGCTGGAGCCCGGACCGCGAGCTCGTGGACGGACGGATCGAGGAGCGGAATTTGGGCGAGAAAGATCACTCCATTATCCAGCGGTATCTGACGTTTCTTTTCATGCTTAAGCGCGCGGACTGGAATGTCGAGGTTTTTCCCGAGCTGCGAACACAGACCAAAGCCAGAAACTTCCGGGTTCCCGACGTTCTGGTAGTGCGGGCTGGAGAGAAATTCGAGCGCTATGTCACCCAGCCGCCTCTGATCGCGGTAGAGATTCGGTCACCCGAAGATTCGCTGGATGACATGCAGAAGAAAGCCGCCGAGTACAGCATCTTCGGCGTCGATAATATTTGGGTCATCGACACCAACCCGCGGGTCGCATATAGGTATACATCAGCGCGCCTTGAAGAGGTCCAGACCGGCGAGCTAACCGTCCCCGAGACGCCGATTCGTGTTGTGCTCAGCGAGATGTTCGCGGAGTTGGATCGGGCCTAGCCCATGGTCGCGGACGGCCAAGCGATCGAATCCATCGGCCTCGGCGCACAAATCGACGCCAGCACCGACAGCGGCCGCTTCCCCATCCTGCTCCTAGCCACGATCCTGATCTCGCTCATGGTCGTCACCATGAACCGCTCAGTCTGGCGTCGCTTCTACCGCCTCGCCGAAACCCGCTACAAGCTCGAAGGCTAAATAAGCCGAGTATGCTGTCGAATGTCCCGGCTTTGTATCAGTCATCCACCGGCGTAGCCGACCCACGAGCGACGAAACTCCGGCTCGCCAATTCCCCCGCTGACTTGCTAGCTCGCTATGTCCGCGAAGCGGACGCTAACTTGCTGAATTTGTTCATTAAACAGTGCAAGCTGGCGCGAAAACGGCTAACACAGATATTTGAGATGACGAGGGGTGGGTGACCGCGAGGGGGCGCCGTTTAAGCGGCTAGGGTAGCGGAGGTAGTGTCAATGCAGGTTGTGCCGGAATGGCACCACAGGATTCGAAGAGTATATAACCTGAGACCAATTGCCCGTTGTAGTCCTTGAATTGATTTCTAAGCAGGGTGATCTGGTACGCGCCACATTCTAGGGCCACCGAGGCCTTGTTCAGACTTAGGCCCGGCTGGGCTGGCATGTACCCCGTCCAAGTTGAAATCTGGCAGGTCTTGCGGCCTTCATCGGAGAGTTTTGAGGACAGGGCGAATAGGGCGTCAAATGCGTCATCTGTCGAGACAATGTCCTGGGAGTATTCTGCCCCTACAATCCTGTTGTTCTTTGCGTAGACATCGACTTTCGGGGATGAATACCTCTCCTTCCCGGACGCTACAACCCATTGCCGAATAGGCGCGCCTGGGTCTGTCTCAAGATTGACGTTTTGATATAGCTGTCGAAGTTGCGCGAGAGTCTTGTCCTCCGGTGCGCCCAATGTGATCTTAATTGGTCCGAGGCTGACTGACGGCATGGATACTTGAGCGTAAGCTGACAAGCAGCAGACACTAAGGCTCACGAACAAAATAGGGCTACTGTTTTTCATGTGGCGGATTGTCTCACTACGATACCAGCGCGTCAATCTTCGGGAACTGAAGTGCCTATCACATGTTCAACCATTGATGCCCCAATCGGGAAAGGAGAGATTAGATGAGGTGGGAAGCAGCGGAATTCCACGACTGGTTCACCAAGACTGACGACCCTGTGAAAAGGCGCCGCGCAATGCATGACCTGACTTCCGATCAAGCAAAGGAGTACCGGGAGTGGCAAACGTTCAAGCGATTTGCGAAGGCTTCGGCGCTCGACATTGATCCCCGGACGATTAAAAACAGAAAGGCCCCGGAGCCGGACATTCTCTGCGAAGTCTCGGGAATTGGGCACTATTTTGAACTGGGTACGGTGGTGGATGAGAAGGTAGCAAAGGGAGCCGGGGACGCAGCACGAAACGGGCTCGACATCCACGCAGGATGGTGTTCGCCCTCAGACGCTCCGCAACGGATGATTGAACAAAAATGCGCGAAGACCTACCCGACGAATGGACTAGCGGTCAGCTTGCTCCTGCATTACGACGTGAACCTTCAAGTGCCGCACCCGAACGCAGTGGAAGCCGTCGTCGCGGATTCCCGGCAAGTCGCTCTTAAGCAGTTCCAAGCGAGTCAATTTGACGCGATTTGGTTCTTTGACGGCTGGTCAGACACTGTGCTGAGATTCATAGGACGCTAGCTAGCTGAACCTTCCTCCATGCTTCAACTCCCCTCGAAGACGGTCTACCGCTTCCGGAGGCGCGTCGCTCACCTTCGCCAGGACATTCCTCAGCTTCTCCACGGAACTGCGCTCAGCGCGAGCCCGCAACTTGGCCCAATCTCTGACCCGCTCGTTCACAATCGCCGCTACAAGCCTGTCAACAGAGACGTGATCGGCCTCGGCCAACTCCGCGGCCCGCTGGTAAACATCGTCGGGAAGCTGAATGCTCTTCATGGCAGCTCATCTATCAGTATAAGGAATTCTCTTATTACCGCGAACCTCAATGATCTCGACGATGGACAGCTACTCTGAGCCATCCCCGCCGGAGTAAGGCCCCGCCGGCTTCGCAGGCGGGGCCTTCTGCTTTGAACCTTCGCTTACCAGCGCGAGATAGTCAAGTTATCCAGGTACACCGTGCTCGACCCGCTTGCTCCCAGCCCATCGATCTGAAACTGGGTTTGCACCACTCCCACCTGCCAACCCAGCGCGAAGGCCGAGGGCACAGTTGCGTTGATTGCCTGCCCCACGCCGTCCAGCCATACGGATTGATAGGTCACATTGCCGGAGTTGTCGCGCGAGTAACTGATCTGCACGTGATGCCATACGTTAGTCGTCCACGTCGACGGATTGCAAGGTTGCGAGGACGCTACCCATGCGGCCCCTGCACCGCTGTATTCCCACGTTTGGGAATATCCACTGCACTGGAACGCGTAGATGACAGTGTCCCCATTGGCCAAAACCTGATTTGAATCCATTTCAAGGTTGGCAATGGAGCTTCCCGCCGCGATCCAAACCCAGCCGTCATAAACAAAATTCATTGAAGTGGTGTCGTTCGCATACACCACGCTATATATTTCGCCACCCTCGTCGGTGTAGCTGGAAGCATACTCGCGTGCGTTGCCGCTCAGCGATGGCGTACTAACCAGGCTCGTTGTCCCAGTCGCCGTACCCGGCGTACCCGCATCGTGGTTGTAAATCCATGTGTCGAGTACCTGCACGCTGCTTGCGGCAATCGCATTCGGGGGCACGACAGGTCCCGGCGGGGGTAGCGTAATGGTATAGTCCGCCCGTGCTAAGCCGCTGTTTGTATCGCCTGGAACAACAGCAATCGCTTCGATGACTTCTGTTGCGCCAACCGCGAATGCACCGGAGTATGCAGTCGACGAAGTCGATGGCGACGTGCCATTGGTGGTGTAGTAGATTGTTGCTCCCGGAGTGGCGTCAGATAACGTCACCGACTGCACGGATGTGTATACTCCTGCAGCCGGGGAAAACGTGGGCGTGGCTACGGTCGCGGGAACCACTGTGATCGCAACATCGGTGTCGCATGAAGTGCCCGCACCCCACGCCTTCACATGCAATGTGTGTGTCCCGGTTGCGGCCACAACTGCAGCCTGCACGGATTGAGCATACACAACGGTTGTGTTTGAGCTGGTGTCCAGCGAATAGCCCATTGAAACGACAGCTTTGGAGGAGCAGACAGCAGCAGTCGCCGAGAGGGTGAAGGGCGAGGTAACCTGAGCGTTGTTTGTGGGAGTTGTCACGGTGATGGCCCATGCAGGGGCCGCCAAAATTGAAAGTGTTAGAAGGAAGGTGAGCGTCGTCTTCATGGTTCCATTTCAGGGAGTTAGCCCGAGCGCGCGCGTGCAGCATTAGGACGCCAAGCTGCTTGTTTGGAAGTGGCTACGGCCACAAGGATGGCCCGCACTCCCGCGCAATCTCGCTTAGAGATCTTCAGAATTCGCTTTTCCCGGAACTGTTGTGACCAAAGTAGCTCATCTGCTTTTAGAACTTTGTGATATGGGTCACCACATTGAGTAACTTTAGTAATGTATGCTGCTAGTGCTTGCAGAATGTTAGCCCGCAAACGAGCATAATCACCTTGATGCAAACCCTCCAGTCCATGAGAAATCTCAATTCAAATCCGCCCGTCTGCCGCAGTGTCGGAGATGCGCCCGGTTCAATATGTCAGATATGTCCCCGGTCCGTACCCCTAATTACCCCACCCCCCTCCCCCCCGGGGAGGGCCTAATTGCCGGCCTCCCACCGGAGATAACTTATTCTCAATCAATAGTTTGTAATTCCTACCTGTTGGCTTACCAGTAAACATAAGGGGGTGATTTAGCTTCATTTTGGGCCCGAAAGTCCCACTTTTTGAACCATAATGCCCTTCTTTTGTCCGCTTTTGAGCCATGATTCGCATACTTGTATCGCTTCCGATTCAGGCACGTGAAACAAAGAACCTCGCCGCTGATGGAAGAACTGCTCCCTTCAGTTGCACAATGGAATCAATCAGGCAAGCGCATCTAAACTTGCAACTGTGCACTTTCCGCTGTTCACTGAAAAGAGTACGAGGAGTAACCAATGATTCGCGTAGGTCTAGTAGGTTTCGGCATGGCAGGCCGCGTCTTCCACGGCCCTCTCATCTCCTCCGTTCCGGGCCTCGAACTCGCCGCCGTCGTCGAGCGCAGCACAAACAATGCTGCCCAGCGCTATCCCGGCATCACTACCTACCGCTCCCTCGATGCCATGCTGGCCGACGCATCCCTCAACCTCTTCGTTGTGGCCACCCCCAGCGGAACACATTTCCAGGTCGCCCGCCAGATCCTCGAAGCCGGCAAAAATGTCGTTGTGGACAAGCCCATGTCCACCACCTCAGCCGAAATCGCCCAGCTCATCGCCCTCGCCTCGGCCAAATCCGTCCACCTCATCCCGTTCTTTAACCGTCGCTGGGACAGCGACTTCCAGACGATTCAGAAACTACTGCATGAAGGCCCTCTCGGAAATGTTGTCTACTTTGAGTCCCGCTTCGACCGCTGGCGTCCCCACCCCCCGTCTGACCGCCTCTGGAAAGAAGACCCTTCCCAGGGTGGAGGCGTCCTTCTCGATCTCGGAACCCACATCGCCGACCAGGCCCTCGCCCTCTTCGGCAAACCCGAGTCTATTGCCGCCGACGTCCTCTGCGAGCGCGACTGGGCGCGCGTCAACGACACCTTCACCGTCCGCCTGCGCTACCCCAAGCTAACCGTCGTCCTCGGCGCCAATTGCCTGTCCTCACCCCCCCGCCCCCGCTTCCATCTGCGCGGCACAAAGGGCAACTACATCAAGACCGGTCTCGACCCGCAGGAGGCCGCGCTCAACAAGGTAGCCCGCATCGACGACCCGCAATGGGGACATGAGCCCCCCGCCGATTGGGGCACCCTTCACGTCGACGTGGACGGCAGCATGGTCACCCACCCCGTCAAACCTATCCCCGGCGATTACCGCCTCTACTACGCCGCCGTCCGCGACACACTACTCGGCAAAGCGACCGCACCCCTGGCCCCCGTCGAAGCCTGGCGCGTAGCCCGCCTGCTCGAATGGGCGGAAGAAAGCTCCGACCAGCGCCGCGAAATCAAATGCGATTGGAGCGGAGAACCGGATTAGCAATAGGTTTTGAGATGAACGGTTGCTTACACCCGGCCTCCTGGTTCCTTCTCCACCAGCGGGACCCAAAACCGGAACTTCGCTCCCTGCCCCGGCACGCTCGATGCCTCAATTCCCCCACCGTGCGCCGCCAGAATCGCCCGCGCAATCGCCAGCCCCATCCCCGATCCTTTTCCGGGGCTCGTTCCCTTCTTGCCCCTGTAAAACTTCTCGAAGATCAGTGGCAGTTCGAGCGCATCAATCCCCGGTCCGTTGTCTGTCACGCAGAACTCCAGCCGGTCCCCTTCCCGGTGGCTGTTCAGCGAAACTCGACTCCCCGCCGGCGTGTAACTTGCCGCGTTCTCCAGCAAGTGCCGCAGCACACGCCCAAGCAGATGCGGGTCGAACCATGCCGGATCATCTTCCCCCGCCACCTCAATGTTCACCCGGTGCTTTGCCAGGGAGGTCCGCGTCTCTTCCACGGCCTGCTCCAACAGTGCCCGGGGGTGCTGCGGAACCAACTGAACCTTCACCACGTGCGCATCGATCTCCGCCATTTCCACAGCTTCGCCGATTAGCAGGTCGAGCCGCTCCGCCTCCTCGTCCACAATCGTCGTCAGGTCGACACGCGCCGCTTCATCCAGCCCCTTGGCCTCCAGCAACGTCGTCGCCGCCGCGCGAATCGACGTCAACGGCGTCCGCAATTCGTGGGTCAGCGAGTCAATCAGCGCCGTGCGCAGCCGTTCTCCCTCCCGAGCCGCCTCCATCCGCGTCGAAGCTTCAATCGCAATCGATCGCGCCAGCACAATCGCCACCTGCGCACTCACCGCCGTGGCCACCTCCCGGGATAGCCGTGCCGGCCGCCAACCCAGGGCCCCCACCGGCCGCAGCCCCAGTGTCAGCGGCATTGTGAAATAACCCGAGTCGCTAGCAATCGTTGGGTTCAACCCCCGCGTCATGGCCTGCATCCCCGCCTGCACACTCACCGGCACATCCGATCGCGACGCGTAGAACTGGTCCTGGTCACAGACATACAGCACCACTCCATCCAGCGTAAAAATACGGTCGATCACTCGCGGCAAATCATTGATGAGGCCCGCCGCATCCTCGTGCAGCATCATCTCCTGGCTAAGCTCGTAGAGCCTTTCCACGTCCTCCCGCCGTTGTTCTGCCTGCAGCGTCTGGCGTCGGGCAAGTTCGGCAACCCGGCCCACCACCAGGCAGCTTGCCACAAACGAAAACATGGCTACCCATTGCTCTCCTCCGGCCAGCCGCAATGTGTGAAACGGAGGCAGGAAAAAAAAGTCGAATGAAAGCGCGCAGAGCACCGCGACAAACAGCGCAAGCCATCTCCCAGCCTGCGTTGACGACCATACCACCAACACCAGGAACACCATCCCGGCGGTCGTCGAGTCGGCACCCAGCCAAACCAGCCCAAACGTGGTCGCCGTCGCCATCAACGCGCCCACAAACCAGTGGAGAATCCCTCGCGAATCCGCTAAACCCTTCACGATCTTCACACCGTGGATCATAATTGCCCGTCTCGATGATTTAAGCTTCCGATGAAAGAAGATTCTATGCCCGGCAGAATTCTGGTAATCGACGACGAACCACAAATTACGCGAGTGCTCCGAGCCGCACTTTCCGCACAAGGCTATGACGTCCGTACCGCCAACGATCCGGAAGAGGCTTTGCAGGTCTTCCGCGAATGGCCACCCGACCTCGTCATCACCGACCTTATGATGCCCGGCTTGTCCGGCGTCGACGTCACCCGCGCCATCCGAACGCATTCCGCGACCCCAGTGCTCATTCTCTCCGTGCGCGACCATGAGCGTTCCAAGGTCGAGGCCCTCGACGCTGGAGCCGACGACTACATCACCAAGCCCTTCAGCATCCAGGAACTGCTGGCCAGGGTCCGGGCCCATCTGCGCCGCGCCCCCGAACGCAGTACCGCCGCAATCGAGGCCGGCGACTTTGTGGTCGACTCGAATGCCCACACTATTACAGTTCTTGGCAAGCCCATTCATCTCACCCCCAAGGAATTCGACCTCCTCCTCCACCTTGCCCGCCATGCCGGAAAAGTCATGACGCACCGCGCCCTTCTTACCGCGGTATGGGGAGCCCAGTCTGCCCACCAGCCCGAATACCTGCGCGTCTTCGTTGGCCAATTGCGCAAGAAACTCGAGGCCGAAACCGGCAAGCAATACATCCAGACAGAACCATGGGTCGGCTACCGTTTTATCTCGGAGGGATTCAGCGGAGACGAAACGTAATCACAAGAAGAAGCGAAATCGACGCCGATTTTGGGGGTGGATCGCGGTTTATAAGTATTTCATGAAGATCACATAATGTTTTTCGCCCATTCCCTTATTTCCTTACGCTTTATTTAGGAACCATTGTCGATACTCAAACCTGGCGTCACCGACAATGGTTCTTGAACCGGTCCGGCGCTGTTGAACCGGAATGAACTGAGAGACCTTGAATGCAGATTCTGTTGCAAGATGGAACGATGTTGCTTTTCACTGTGGTTTTCTTTGGTCTGGCTTTCCTCTACGTCAAGGCCTGCCAGAAGTTGAGGTAGCCGCCAATGCAGATTGATTTCATTACTGTCATTGCGCTCATCGTGTCTGTTCTCCTTCTTGGCTACCTTACCCTCACCCTGCTCTTCCCGGAGAAGTTTTAGCATGTCCGCCAACGGTTGGTTGCAGTTTGCCATCTACTCCCTCGTCCTTCTTGCAACCGTTCGACCAGTAGGCGCCTATATGGCTCGCGTGCTGGAGGGTGAGCGCACCTGGCTCGATCCCT
>JBEKUP010000028.1:0-61726 GCA_049514915.1 Occallatibacter sp.
ACTCCACGCGCGTCTCCAAGCTCGACGAAGTGCAAGCCGCAAGAAAGCCCATCCTCCGCTGGCGCCCCACCGAGTCAGCCGCACCCAGCCTGCCGGCCCAACCCGTCCCCACCGGCCCTCCTAAGGAGCAACCAACCGCCTGAAAAGCCTGACGAAAAACCGTCTCAAAGATTTGGAGTTTTGAAAAAACGCGGCTTTGGCTATGCCGCCGATAGTCAGCATGTTCTGGAAATCCACCAGGGCGGCGTAAGCTGCGCTGGACCCGAGCCGCAATTAGCGCAGGAATACGGCGTTATAGTGAAACTCTAGATTCTCTGCACTTGGTCGCGCCCAAGGCGCAATGGGGACTTGCACCTCTGTGCCCTCAAGCTTGTAGTAGTCTCGGCCGTTTTCGAACTCCTCCTTGATACGCTTGCTCACTGCGATCCGGCGGCTGACCGGACTAATGGAGAGGTAACCATCATCGAATAGGCGGTGCAGGTCGCTTCTCATCAGCAGGCCATTCGACAGTTCATGTTTCTGGACGATGGTGTATGGCTTGATATGCGTCGCGTCTAGAACCGGCAACGTACGCTCGCCTGACACAGCGCATCGGCGGCCATATTGCTCCGTCACGAGAATGCGGAATAATCCCTGACCCAATCGCGGATGAACAACCTGCGGCCTTCCGAATCCTTTCGAGTCTATTGCCGCAATAGTGGCGGGGCTGTCGCTGATCTTCTCAGGAGATACCGACTGCAGCCGCTCACTGACTGCCTCCCAAAGCAATTTTCCGGAGCCTTTCTCGGACTCGTAGCCCTTTCCCTGCACGATGTTTTTGCTGAAGTCCGCAGGGACGGGGATCCAAGCGTTCTGCGGCCAGAAAAAGGGCTCAGCGAGCATGACGCAACCGACGCTGGGATTCTCCGCAGAACCAATGGGTGCGTCTCGATAGTATGCGACGCGCTCGCGCATTTCCGTCAACGAAGACACACCGTTGGCTGCGCCAAATACTTCCCAGGCCATCTTTATCGGAAGGTGCAGAAATCGGGTGAAGAATCCTCCGCCTACAATGAAGTTGTCCGGAGCGTGCAACTTAAAGAGCAGAATCTCCCCCGACTGCAACGCCTTAAAGCTGGCGTCAGGGGATGGTTTCCAAAAGTTCACTTCGTCAACCTTAGGAGTCGACGAGAGAAGTTTGAACCATCCCTTGTCCGTAACTGCAACAAACAAACGCATCAATGTTGCGGAAGTATACATCAGGCTTCCAACAATCGGTACGCCTTTGATTCCCACATTCCGACGGGGCAATTCACAGCCATGTTGACGACTGGATTCGCTCTACACTCTATGAATATGGCCACCATCCCCGACCTCCGTTCCGACCTCGGATTGCCCGCAAATATCGACGCCGAAAAAACCATCCTTGGCGCCATCCTGCTGGACAATATGGCCCATGCCGAAGCTGCGGAGAAGCTCGAACCGGAAGATTTCTCGCTCGATTCCCATCGCCGTATCTTCTTGCGAATGAGCGAGCTGATGGACTCGCAGCGCGCCGTCGACATCGTCACCCTGGCCAACGAGCTCTCCCGCTTCAAGGAAGTTGAATCCGTTGGCGGCGTAGCCTACCTCGCGTCTTTGACAGAGGGTCTCCCCCGCCGTCCGGTCATCGAAGAGTACATCCGCATCGTCAAGGACAAGAGCCTGCTCCGCAAGCTAATGGGCATCTGCTCGCTCGCCATCGCCCGCGCCGCCGAACAGGGAGAATCCGCCCTCGAAGTCCTCGGCGCCGCCGAAGCCGACCTCATGCGAGTCACGGAATCAGGCCTCTCCGGCGGCCTTGAGCCACTCGATCAGATCGTAGCTAACTCCTTTGGCACCATCGACAACCTCTACAAACAGAGCCGCGAAGTCACCGGCCTGGCAACTGACTTTATCGAGCTCGATCGAATGATGAGCGGCCTTCAAAAAGGCGAACTCATCATCATTGCCGCCCGCCCTTCCATGGGCAAAACGGCGTTCGCCATCAACATCGCTCAGAATGCGGCAATCAACCACGGGGCAATTGTCGCCGTCTTCAGTCTTGAAATGAGCAAGGAGTCGCTCCTCCGCCGCATGCTCGCCTCCCAGGCCTGGGTCGATCAGCGCAAGTTGCAGACCGGCTTCCTCGATGGCAAAGACCAGGTCAAACTGCAGAATGCATTGGGCCAACTGGTCGAGTCGCACCTGCATATCGACGACACAGCAGGCATCTCACTTTCTGAAATGCGCGCAAAAGCCCGACGTCTCAAACAGCACAAAGGCAAGCTCGACCTGATAGTTGTCGATTACCTCCAACTGATGTCCGCGACTCTTCCTTCGTCCGGGAAAAAGAATTACGAGAATCGCACCCAGGAGGTCTCCGCCATCTCCCGCGGCCTCAAGGCTCTCTCGAAAGAGCTCGACGTTCCAGTTGTAGCACTCTCGCAACTCTCCCGTGCCAGTGAACGCCGCGGCGACGATAAACGCCCCCTGCTAAGCGACTTGCGCGAATCTGGTTCGATCGAACAGGACGCCGACGTGGTGGCCTTTATCCACCGCGAGGCCTACTACAACCGCGGCGAAGAGCTCTCTGACGCCGACAAAGCCAAGTCGGAAATCATCCTCGCCAAACAGCGCAACGGCCCCACCGGCACCGTGTTCCTCAACTTTGTCTCGCGTTTCACCCGTTTCGACAATCCCGACTCAGTCCATCCGGACGAGTAAGGTTGACCTCATCTGAATCGCTTCACGGCTCATTCAATATCAGCGCAACCCTACCGGCTATCCGGTCGCTCGGCGTTTCTCCAGGGTCGATTTCAGCCAATTCCACCGAAAAAGCGATGTTGTGTGGGCGCAGCACCAGTCGGTTGGCCATGAAATCCACGTACCGCAGCGTCAGGAGCGATCCGCTGCGGACCGCAAGCAGGTTGGGCCGGTTGGGTCGGTAGGGCATCAGCGAAGTGTAATGGCGGTCCAGAAGCACCAGCGCATCTGGCAGAATCAAAGGCTCCATCGGCAGAGCGTCCGCAGACGAAATACGTACCGCGACAAACCGCTGCCACGCCTTGCGCCCGCTCTCGGCGCGGGTACGGGCTGTTTGTAGGAATCCGTTCGGCAGGTGAAACTCAGACTGAACCCCCGATGGACGAATGAACGGCTCGAACAACGCCGCATAGTGCGAAACCACCGGAGCAGTCTCACTCTCCATTTCATCCCCTGGCGCCACTCTTGCGTCATTCGTCGCAGGCAGCAGATCGCCGGCAGCCATGCGCTGCGAGGCCAGGATTCGATCCATTGCCTCAAGCGAAAGCTGTCGCCGGCAATGAAGAAAATTGGAGAGATGCGCTTGGCCGAAGCCGGTCTGGCGTGCCAGCAGAGAGACGCTAAGAGTCCCCCTCTGAATCCTGCGGAGCAGTTCCAGGCGGAGGCGCTCATGCATCTGTGTAATATTCATCTGTGGAAAATCCGCCAGGAGCAATACAGGGGAAACAGATGGTATTTCTCATGGCAATGTGTAAAGGGCTGATTCGCCTTCATTCTCAGCGCCTTGTTCTTCATTTGAAAGGGCCGAAGCTGAAAACCGTTCAGGAAGATTGACTCAAGAGATACATATTTCTAGATTGGGCTTATTGATCTTGCATTGGCCTGTGGGAATCTTTTTGGGAAAGCGCTTATTGCCAAGTGGTCGAGCGTGTCGCAATTCCGCCTCATTCTTCTGAGAATGAACAATTCTCCGAAGAATGGAGTGGTCTCCGGCGTTACCAATCCCGGCTCGGAAGACGCTCAGCAGAGGCGTCTGGCAGGCCAATGCGGAGCTTCCAGGATCTGCGCGATATGAACATGACAAAAAACGAGAGAACACGGGCAGCACTCCTCCCGTCAGGACATAAGAAACCTGAATTGGGTGTCTGGCTCTCTTTACCCCGCGGAAAGAAAGTTAATAAAAACCGTCGGGAAATCGAATACTCACGGAGAAGCAGTCATGGAATTGCGCGTGCAATTGAAGGTTTGCGAAGGGTGCGGATGTCTTTGGTACCGCGCCCAAACAATTGAAAGTATTTATTGCCTAAAGTGTGAGGAGAAACTGAAGGACTTTCCTTTGCCGGGTAGCCGGAAGCGTCGGGGGCGTCCCTGCCGCAAGGAACTCGTCAAAGTTTGGGCAGTGGCTGAAGCAAATGGGGGTGCGCAATGAGCGCTGTCCTCCAGTTGCCAGTGTTTTGGGAAGATTTCAATTCAACCGCATCATTGAACCGGGAACGGAGTGAGTCGAATCAGCAATCAGCAGCACTTACTAAAGCTAAACCGCTCCGGGCTAAGCTTGTTGCCGCCCCGGCGGTCAACTTGGCCTTCTACCGGAAACATACAGAGAGAACGTTACGACGCTATCTGTATGCGTCCATGCAGGTAGGCAGGTCGCCTTCGATACTGGGCGATCCAATCGCGAGGGGATGGTGCTCCAGCCGGCCGGTTCGGACCTTCGAGGACGCTGTAATCTTCGTCCTCGATGTAGAAAGATGTCTGGACAAGCTGGGATCTCTGGATCGCCAGATGCTCAGCCGGATTGTATTACAGGAGTACACGCAGGCCGAGGCCGCATCATTGATAGGTATGAGCGTCCGAGCCATTTCCTACAAATTTCCTGAAGCCCTTGACCGGCTGACGGAAAATCTGCTGGAAAGCGGGTTGCTTGTATTACCGCGGTGATAGCAAGAAAATGCCAGGCAGCAAAGGGAGGGTCCATTTGACCCTCCCTTTGCTTTCTTCGGCCCAATCGCCCATCTTCTAAAACTTGCGCGACCACTCCCGCGGCCACCGCTCCACAATCACCTTCTTGTCGGTAAAGAACTCCACCGCATCGCGCCCCTGTGCGTGCATCACGCCGAAGAAGCTCCCCTTCCAGCCGGAAAACGGAAAGTAGGCCATCGGCGCTGGCACGCCAATGTTCACGCCCACATTGCCAGTCGATACGGCGTTGCGAAACTTCCGCGCCGCCGCGCCTGAAGCAGTAAAGATCGAACTCGCGTTCCCATAAGCCGACCGCTCAATCAACTGGATCGCCTCTTCCACAGAACTCGCGTGCACCACCGACAGCACCGGTCCAAAAATCTCAGTCTCCATCAGCGAACTTGTAGCCGGCAGTCCATCCAGCACCGTCGGCCCCACAAACGATCCGCCGCTCTTCACTCTTCGTCCGTCTACGGTCGCCCGCGCTCCGTCGCTCGCGCCCTTCCCAATCAGTTGAACCACACGCTCCTGGCTCGCATGCGTAATCACCGGCCCCATCTGCGTCGCCGGGTCCAGTCCATTGCCCACCTTCAACGCAGCCGCCGCGGCTGAGATCGATTCCCCAAACCAATCCTTAGCCTCGCCAATGGTCACCGTCACGCTCACCGCCAGGCAGCGCTGGCCCGCGCAGCCAAAAGCGGAGTCAGCAATAATCTTCGTCGTCGTCTCCTGGTCCGCATCCGGCAGCACCACCACGTGATTCTTCGCGCCTCCCTGGCACTGCACGCGCTTCCCGCTCGCCGACCCGCGTGTGTACACGTACTGCGCCACCGGCGTCGAGCCCACAAAGCTCACCGCCCGCACCAGCGGATGATCCAGCAGCGCATCCACCGCAGGCTTCCCGCCCTGCACCAGGTTCACCACGCCCGCCGGTAGCCCGGTCTGCTGAATCAACTCCATCAGGCGTGTCACCGCAAACGGCACGCGGTCGCTCGGCTTCAGCACAAAGGTATTTCCTGTGGCAATCGCGTACGGCAAAAACCACATCGGAACCATCACCGGAAAATTGAACGGTGTAATCGCGGCCACAACCCCCAGCGGTTGCCGCACCATAATCTCGTCGATGCCCGGCGCAACATCCTCCATCGAATACCCCTGCATCAGCACCGGAATCCCGCACGCCACCTCGACATTCTCAATGGCTCGCCGCAATTCCCCCTTCGACTCGCCAAAAGTCTTTCCGTTCTCAACGGTAATCAGGCCTGCTAGCTCGTCCAGATGCTCTTCCAGCAGGTTCTTCAGCTTGAAGAGATATTGCACACGGTCGCCCGCCGGCGTGGCCCGCCAGCCCGGAAACGCAGCGTGTGCCGCTTCAACAGCCGCATTCACTTCGGCGGCCGATCCGGGTGGTGCCTGTCCCAGCGATTCGCCGGTCGCAGGGTTAATCAATTCCAGGCCGCCATGGCTCTCGGGCTTCAGCCAGTTGCCGCCAATCAGGTTGCGCACATCGTGAGTCGTCAGCGTCGTCATGGGATTTCAATGTACCGCAAACCAGGGTCCGGAGCCAGCAGAAATCCGCACAAGCATCGCCGCCCACTCTGCTATCTTGGACGGGTCGAAGAACCAACGCACGTGCGCCCGCCCAACATATTGCTTTTCATCGAGGGAAAAACTCCATGAACCCCATCCGTCTGATTCACACCAAGCCTCACCACGCCGCCTTCCTTCTCCTGCTCGCTGCCGCTGCACTCGGCGCCCAGCAACCCGCTCCCACCACAGAAGAACAGGCTCCGAAGACCGACACCAGCTACATCGACCCCACCGGCACAGCGCACGTCACCCGCGTTGTCCCCGTGCCCCAGGATCTGAGCATTCAGTCCCAGCACTTCCTGAGCCACCCCATCCCCGACCAGGGTCCGCCCGAGTCACTCGCCGACCGCCGCAAAGGAACTGACGCCTACACGGGGCGCGCCCGCGCGGAATGGACCCAGGTCTGTCCCAACCAACTCGTCGATGACAAAATCGCCGGCGTCCCCGTCCACATCGTCACGCCCGACGGCATGCCCGACTCCAACAAGGACAAGGTGCTGCTCAACCTCCACGGCGGCGGCTTCAACTCCGATTCCGGTTCCTACACCGAGTCCATCCCCATCGCCTACTACACCAAAATCAAGGTCGTCGCCGTCCTGTACCGCCTCGCTCCTGAGTCGCCCTTCCCCGCCGCCGTCGACGATGCAGTCGCCGTCTACAAAGACCTCCTCAAGACCTACAAGCCCGACCACATCGTCATCTACGGAACCTCTGCCGGCGCCATCCTCACCGCCGAAGTAGCCGTCAAGCTCAAGCAACTTGGCCTGCCGCAGCCCGCGGCCCTCGGCATCTTCAGCGGCATGGGCGACTTCGCCCGCGACGGCGATTCCATGTCCATGTACGCCCTCCGCGGCCTCTCCGGCCATCTCGACCCGCCCGGCCCCGGCCCGCACGACAAAGAGTACGTAGGCACAACCGATCCCAAAGACCCCGTCCTCTCGCCCATCTACGCCGACCTGCACGGCCTGCCGCCCACGCTCTTCGTCACCAGCGGCCGCGACCTGCTTCTCAGCGGCACCGCCAACCTCCACCGCGCCTATCTCCACGCCGGAGTCGACGCGCGGTTAGTAGTCTTCGACGCGCTCCCCCACGCCTTCTGGTACAGCCCCCTGCTTCCCGAAGCGCTCGAAGCCAACCACATCATGGCCGACTTCTTCGTGAAGCAGTTAAGCAAATGAGGACAGGCTTGTAACAAGGCACGGCTTTAGCCGCGCCGAAAAGCGCCAATGAAATGAATGGGCTTCAGCCCCTGCGGTAGCTTTTTTAGGCCCTTGCCCCGGTCGTTGCGCGACACCATATCAAATGCCTAAGCCAGTCCTAACAACCAGCTTCAGGAGTCCACGAAGCTGCCCAATTCTGCCTCCCCAATCCGTTTTGGCCAGTAGGTAACTACCGGATCGCCCACAATACATCCGTATTGACCGCAGAGTGAGACTAAAGCAAGAATGGGTCAGGCGGTGGGCCTGTCTTTGCGGCAGCGGGAGGATCCGACTCTATGAATCGTTCTGTTCAATCGTGCGTATTCCTGGTATCCGTTATTGGCTTCGCTTGTGCGTTGCCTGGACAAAATCTCGCGACTCCGAGCGATGCGCAAAGACTTCCATGTCTTGAGGCCTATGGGGACCAGCAGCCGTACACCACCGGCAAGCCATTCGTTGCGACCTGGACCGAAACAATGACTCAAACGCGCAACGATGGCACAGATTCGGCTCCGATACAGAGCCTCACCAAAATCGCCAGGGACTCATCCGGTAGGGTCTACCAGGAGGACCGAATCCATCCACATAATGGGATTCCCTATCGAGTCTTCTCTGTGGATGACCCCGCAAGTGGGACAAACTACGTGTGGACAGAACTTGATAAGACTGTGCATTTGTCCCACTTCCCCAAGATCAGTTCTCGCGAAACGCAAGAGGCATTGCGGAAGAACCCGTGGGCAAAGAAGAGTTGGGCTATCCCCGTCTGCGTCACATATGGTCCGGACTCCGTCGTTGATCCCAACGAATTCAGCATTCAAAATCTCGGAACGAGTCAAATCCTTGGCATTGATGCGGAAGGCATTTTAGCGACGCGAAACAATGACCCCGTCACAGAAGAGCGATGGTACTCGTCAGACCTCCGGATCGCCTTGACCACGCGCGTCAGTGACTCGCGACTTGGCACAGCTGTCCGGGAGATTAATAGCCTGGAGCGGGTCGAGCCAGACCAGAGTTTGTTTCGAATTCCGGCGGGCTATCGAATCGTTGACGCACTTTTGCGGCACGGAGAGAACCGCTAGATTTGGCGGATGGCCCCGGTCCTGATCATGGTTCCAAACCACGTCGAGGGTGCTCCCTGCCCTCGCCTTTGGGTACCGAGGATATAGAATCCGGTCGTTCTTCGGGTAGCACCTGAGTGACCGCCAACCAGGAAGCAACCCCTTCACCCTTCCGGGGCAAGGCAAGGCGAGACCGGCGCCTCGCAGAAGCCATCCTTCCCCGACTCCAACCTTCAACAATCATCTCTGACGGACATCACAGTCATATACATACATCCACTGGTACGTTTCCGGGTAGCCTGCAATTCCGGGTAGGCTATCCGGCTCTCTAGAGGGACGTGTCTACATTATGCTTCGTCGTAAGGTACGACACAGCGGATCTCCGCTGGCTACGAAAGGTTTATGCGCTATCGCCGCGCTCGCCGGCATCGCGGGCTGCGCATCCATCCACAACTTCGTACCCGCGTCACCCAACCCCGCTGCGCGCCTGGTGGGCTACGTATCCTGCTACGACGGCAGCTACGCATCTCGGGCCACCACCCTCAACTTCTCCAGAATGACTCACCTGCTGCTCGCCTTCGGCACTGCGAACAAGTGCGATGGCATCTGCACCGCAAGCAGCGACATGACCCTCTCGCTCGATCAGGACGATGCCGATGTCGCAACCCTGGTGGCGGCGGCGCACGCTGCCGGAGTCAAGGTGATGATCTCCCTCGGCGGCGGAGATTGGACAGACGATGCCAGCATCAGCCAGTTTTACAACGCCGGCCTGTCGGCTCCATTTGCCGCCGCCATCGATCAATACGTTGCCGCGCACAATCTCGATGGAGTCGATGTCGATATCGAGGACCCGTCGAACATGGGAGCGCCCTACGGAGACTTCATCCAGGCGCTAGCCGCCAGGATGCACCCCGAGGGGAAGCTTCTAACTGCTGCGGTGGGGAGTTATCTGGGCTCAGTGATTCCCCATGCGGCGCTCGCGCAGTTCGACTTTCTCAACGTGATGGTCTATTCAAACTATGCCGACGCGCTCGGCGAGCTTCAGTACTTCTCCTCCGTCAAATCCATTGCACCAGAAAAGCTTGTCCTCGGCGTGCCATTCTTCGGCTCCACCCCCAACTGGACCCGGGAGGAATCCTATGCCACGATCCTTGCCGCCTATCCCGACGCCTGGCAGAGGGACGAGGTCAGCGGCGGCTCTCTCGATGGCGGTATCAAGCTCGATTACGTGGGCGAATCCACCATGACCCAGGAGACACAGCTCGGCGCGCGCTTCGGAGGCATCATGATCTGGGAACTGACCCAGGACGCCGACGGCCCCCACTCCCTGCTGAGCGTGATCCAAAAGAATCTCTGAGTCTACAAGAGAAAACTCGCAGAAACATAGCCCCTGTGAAACTGTGGACCATTTCACTGCGTGTCCCTTCACGCGCACGCCAAAGGTTCACATCGTCTCCGGCAACGGCGTAACCGGAGTCCGCAACGCCGAATTAAACCGCGGAAAGAACTCAAACGCCGCCGCAACCGCCGTCAGTTCAATAATCTCCTCCGCATTGAAATGCTCGCTCACAGCCGCAAACGCCGCATTGTCGATCGCGTGTCCGGATACATGCAGCAGCCCTGCATACCGGAACCCAGCCTTCTCTTTCTCGCTGAACGGCCCAGTTTCGAAGCTGTCGTAGCTGGCAACCTGCTCCGGCGTTGCGCCACGCTGAGCAGCCAGGTAACGATGCGCACTGATGCAGTATTCGCACTGGTTCAGTGAAGCCACACGCGTAGCGATCAGTTCTTTGTACCAGCCAACCAGGGCGCCTTCAGCCATCAGCGGCTTCAGCAGCGCTGCAATCCCCAGCACCAGCGGCGGCACATGGGCAAACACCTTGAACATGTTCGGCACCACACCGCGATCCACGTAAAGCTTGTCGTACAGCGCGGCGACATCGTCGGGAACCTGCTCCCGCTCCAGCAGCGGAACGCGCGCGTCAATTGAAGTTGCAGAAGACATAGGACACTCCCGAATAACCTCCTCGCCAGTGTAATGCCGCAACCTCCCGCGCTGTTCCCACATTGGAACCACCCGCAAAATGGGAATCCTTCTGCGCGATTCTCGGGATTTGAGTTCATTCCCATTGATCCACCGCTTATTCCGGCCTAGCGTCCTTGTCAGAGCGATCGCAAGTCCGGTATGACCATTCAAGTGCAACAGCGTAGTTCCTCAACACAGCTAACCGGCAGGTTGACTGAGGTAGCGCATGGCTATCAGCGCGTGCTGCAGCAGGACCCGCGCCAGCCTGAAGCGCTCGTAGGCATCTGTCTGGTTGCATTGGCAAGCGGACAATCTGAAGCCGCAGTGAAAGTGGCCCAAGCCGCGATTGCCGAGGCGCCCACCTTGATTCCAGCCTGGGTTGTTCTCGGCCAGGCGCTCAAGGCCGCTCACCGCAACGACGAAGCCGAATGCGCGTATCAGCAGGCCATCCGTCTGGATGGAATGAATGCCCTGGCCCGGTTGGGTCTCGGCGAATTGAAGCTGGCCTCAGGCCGGCCCGAAGAGGCAATTTGGGAGTTTGGTCTAGCCCTTCGCCGTCAACCCACGCTGGTGACTGCGCTTCTTGGGCTGGGCAATGCACTCGCCGTCATGGGCCGCAATCAGGAAGCGCTGGACCGCTACCGGCAGGCGATTGCATTCCGCCCGCGTCTTCCCGAGGCCGAATTCGCCGCAGGCTTTGTCCTCGCGCGTATGGGCAAACTTAAAGAAGCCGAAACCCGCTATCGTCGCGCCATTGTGGAGCGGCCGGATTTTGCCGCCGCGTGGATGAATCTGGGCAGCCTGTTGCGCGAACAGGGCCGTGAGTCCCTGGCCCATGCGGCGTTACTGCGTACAGTCGAACTGCGCCCCGATCTGGTCGCCGGCTGGGTCAATCTGGCCGTCCTGGAGCGGGAGCGCCACCGCCCTGACAAAGCGGAAGCCTACCTCCGAAAGGCCTTCGACCTCAATCCCGATCAGGTTGAAACGCAGGTTGCCTGGTGTCAGTTTCGAGCAGCGCAAAAGGATCTCCCCGGCGCATGGGCATGGCTCCGCTGGGCATTGGCTCGAAGTCCCGAGAACGCAGAAGCCGTCAACATGCAGGGCATCCTGCTCCACAATGAGGGCCGCTTCCCTGAGGCGATTCAAGTCTTCCAGCGCGCAGAAGCTCTCGGCAGCCGTCCCGCAGCCTCCAATCGCGGAAACTCTCTGCTGGACATGTGCAAAATGGCCGAAGCTCTCCATGCGCATCAGGAAGCGGTCGAGCGTGACCCATCCCACCCCGGGGCGCTCTACAACCTGGCCCTGACCCAGCTCCGGTTAGGTGACTGGGGACACGGCTGGCCTAATTACGAAGCCCGTTGGCGCTTCCGCGAAGTCCATCGTACTCCTCGAGCTTTCCGCCAGCCCCGGTGGCAGGGCGAACTCCTTCACGGCGAAAGGGTCCTTCTTCACGCCGAGCAAGGCCTCGGAGATACCATCCAGTTTTGCCGCTACACTGCCTTGGTGGCGGCGCGCGGCGGCATGCCCATTCTTCAGGTGCAGGAACCGGTCGAACGCCTGATGCGCTCGTTGCCCGCTGTGCGCGCCGGTACGGCCGAAATAGCGGTGCTCGGCAATCCGCTGGCGCAATTCGATCTGGAATGCCCGCTCATGAGCCTCCCCGCAGTTTTTGAAACCACGCTGGAAACCGTCCCCTGGCAGGGCGCTTATCTCGGAGCTGAACAGGACCTGGCGCAGGCTAGGCGCATGAACTTTCAAGACGTCCAGCCAAAACGACATCCAGCAGACCGGCCCCTTCGCGTAGGCCTGGCATGGGCTGGCAATCCCCGCTACAAGGCCGATCACCAGCGCTCTATGTCGCTGGACAAGCTGCTGCTCTTATTGCGCACTCCAGTCATCACCTGGGTTTCTCTGCAAAAAGGACCGGCAGCCGCGCAACTGGCCGGTCTGCCCAATGACATCTTCGTCCGGGACGGATCAAGCCGCGACTGCGATCTTGCCGAGACGGCGGCTCTCGTGGCGAACCTCGATCTGGTCATCACTACCGATACCTGCCTCGCCCACCTTGCCGGCGCTATGGCAAAACCGGTGTGGATCCTGTTGCCCCATCTCGGCGACTGGCGCTGGATGCAGGACCACGAGGCAACCCCTTGGTATCCCACAGCCCGCCTCTTTCGCCAGAGCACCCCGCACGATTGGACAGGCGTCTTGAATCGTGTGGTCAGTCAGCTCAGCGGTTTTCGCAACCGCGCCCGCGCCCATTACAGCACTTTTTGAATTGCTGTAGACCGAAACACAGTGTGGGGGAACGCGAAAGTTGAAGGTCCCCATTTCTATTTTTCAATAACTTACAGGATCCCGTGCCCCGAAGCATGAAAGTGTGGGACTTCAATGGATGAAAGTTTCAACCACAATTCACCCGTTGGGTGAAAGTTTCAGAAAGCCGATGAAGCGAGGATCTGTACCGTTCAATATGTTCATTTGCTAGCAGACGCTCAACGTAGCCGAGGCCAATCGTTAGGTCAAGAGCTTGGGTCGCGTAGGATTCCTCCACCAACTTAAGGTCGGTGAGCAGTACCTCTGACTCACGCCGAAGGGCTTCAATTTTGGCGCTGGTGCCAGGTTTGGACCGACCCACTCTTTCGGGATTTGCAACCAACTGCGGCTTCGTGATCGTGAGCGAAGTCGGCTACATCAGCCTTCAATTCCAGCAGGGGAAGAGCTTGAGGATCTGTATTTTGGCGCTTGGCGTCAGCTTTACGATCAAATGCCCCGAAAGGCTGAAATTGCTATCATCGGTGGCGAGAAGAGCAAAGAATCACTAATTCATGATCGTTGGCTGATCACCGAAGGATCTGGTTTTCGCTTCGGAACATCATTCAACTCCTGAGAACCTGTCTAAAAACTAGGCATGTCGGCGCAGGAGTTGGTGAGCGAAGGCGATGTGTATCATGGTTTCGGCTGAGGTATGGCATCGTTCGTAGTCTTTGGACAAGCGGCGGGACCAATTCAACGATGCGAAGGTGCGCTCGACGATCCAACGCTTGGGCAAGAGTTTGAACTTGTGCAGTTCATTGCGCTTGATCACTTCGACCTGGTAGCCGAACATCTGCTCAGCCCATTCGATCAGCGTACCTGTGTAACCTCCGTCAACGAACACCTTCCGTGCTGTGCTGGATGCAATGATCGCCCGGCAGAAAATGCTGGTCGCACAAAGGATGCTCCTCGGCTTCATCTATGGCGTGATGAACACGGACAACACTTTCATCTCGGGGGAGACAATCGACTATTGCCCCTGCGCTTTCACGGAGGTATACGATCCGGCCACAGCATTCAGCTTGATTGACCATCATGGACGCTACCTCTGCGGCAATCAGCCGCGAATCGCACTTTGGAATCTAACGCAGCTTTGGAAGTTGGAGTATGCCGGGATCCGTGTATGCGCGCTTTCGGGACGGGTTCATCTCTGCAGTAGACATCGGTTTTCGACTCCAGACAACACGGCACTTCGAGCGCAGGGATGACCGTGCATGATATCCATGGCTCGACTCAGCATTGCTGTGTAACAACGTCCCCTCCGCACGCCTGTCGCAATCGCAGCCGATAACAATAGCCGTGGCTTCAGGTACTCTGTCGCATCCCGCCGTTAGACGCGCACAATCGAACTAAGGAGAGAACCACCATCTAACCCGTCCGTATTGCTTCAGCTGATGCGCCCTTTATCGACTTGCAGCAGATGCAACAACAGCAGTAGCGTTCGCTCAGCTAAGATCTGCCGCTGAAATGTCATTTCGAAATGTCATTTCTGGGTGGCCAAAGCAGATTTTTGTTGAATCTTCGGTAAATATCAGACAAGATAAAAAACACCCAATGCTCGGCAGACACCTGCCGCCGCCGTTAACAAGACTCGCAGCACATACGTCTTTGAACTTCGCAGGCACGAGCCACCGCCGCGGAGCGGGTTTTTATCAAACAAGCATCATCCCCGGCGCGGTCCGCACGATAGCCGCAGTGCATCGCTCTACTCAAACCACCCGAGCCCTAGCAAAACTGCAAGACAATACTTCCGGAGGAACAGACGTGAAACGATCCCTTTTGGGATGGATGCTCTGTTGCATCCTATCCACCGCCAGCCTCGCAGTCTGCCAGATCGCAACCACTTCACTCCGCGGCCTCATCAAGGACTCAAGCGGCGCCCTCGTTCCTGGGGCGAAGATAACACTCTTCGACAAGGCCAATGGAAATGCCCTGAGCGCCATCGCGAACGGGGCCGGCTCTTATTCCTTCCCGCAGATTCAGCCGGCCAAGTACACCATTACAGCGTCTGCCAGCGGCTTCGGCGACCAGACAAAGACCGCCGAGTTGCTTGTGAACCAGCCGGCGACTATTGACTTCACACTCACAGTTCAAGCCAGCACGGTAACAGTAGACGTTTCCGGGACAGCGCAAACGCTCAATACAACGGATGCCACCATGGGTGACTCGGTCAACAATGACCAGATTCAGGCCCTGCCCATGGACGGACGCGATCCTATTTCATTGCTCAGCCTGCAACCTGGCACACTCTTTCTGGGGGAGACAATCACACTTGCCGACAAAACATCGCCCCAGACCATGGATAGCCGGCAGGGCGCGGTTTCAGGTGCCCGCTCGGACCAGGGCAACGTCACCCTGGATGGTGTCGACGATAACGACCAGATCAACGGATATGCGTTTAACGGCGTCCTGCGTTCCACACTCGACTCCACCGAGGAGTTTCGGGTCACCACGTCGAATAGCAATGCCGATGCCGGTCGATCTTCGGGTGCGCAAATCTCTCTCGTTACAAAGAGCGGCACCAATAGATTCCACGGATCGCTTTATGAATACAACCGCCCATCCGATACCGTCGCAAACGATTGGTTTATCAAAGAGCAACAGTTGTCCTCCGGCTTGCAAAATCGCCCCACGAAATACATCGTGAACACCTTCGGTGGGAGCGTGGGCGGTCCCATCTTCAAAGACAAGCTCTTCTTCTTCTACAACTATGAGGGCCAGCGACTCGCCACGAATCAGACGGTTTCAGCTACCACACCGTCCGCCACATTCCTCAATGGACAACTTGGCTACTTCGCCGCCGACGGTTCCACAGTGATGCTGACATCGGCCCAAATCGCCCAGCTGGATGCCTCCTGCACTCAGTGCACAACGCCGGGTGTCGATGCGGCCCTGCTGGCGTATATGGGCACCGAACCGGCGGCTACGGTACTGGCCGGCGGAGATGGCATTAACAACGGCACAGTGAACTTTAGCTCACCGGCGCCGAGCAGGCTGAATACCAACATCGGCAAGATAGACTACACCCCAAATTCCAAAAACCACATTTTTGTCCGTGGAAACCTGCAAAAGGATGTTGCTGCCGGCGCTCAAAATTTGCCCGGCCAGCCTGCCGCAAATTTTCTTGAGGACAATACCAAAGGGCTGGCCGCCGGCCACACCATTTCCCCAACATCGAACACCGTCAATGACCTGCGGTACGCATATATTCGCCAGGGCTATTCAAGTGCCGGCATCGGTCAGGGCGATTACGTCACAGTTCGCTTCTATACGCAGCCGACGGCCCAGACGCGCAGCTCTATTGTCAACGTCCCCGTCAATACCATCAACGATACTTTCAGCTGGACCAAGGGCACCCACAACGTCTCGGCCGGCGGCAATTGGCGCATGATACAGAACAACACCAGCAACGACACCAACTCGTTCAATGGCGCCAACACCAATCCCTCCTATTTGAGCTCCAAAGGTGCACCGGACCCGACCACGCTCGGTTTACCAGCCGTCGCGGCCGGATATGGAACCTCCTTCGACTACGCCTATGCCACAATTATTGGCGATATTGGAGAGCGGGACAGCGTAGCCAACTACGTCGTAAACAGTCCTACGGCTGCGTCAATTCTGGCCGACGGCGCGTTTGTGACGAGACACTTCAAAGCCAACGAGTTTGAATACTTCATTCAGGACTCGTGGCGGGTTCGCACCAATCTGACGCTCACGTTTGGGTTGCGTCACACCATTTTGCAGACGCCCTACGAAACCAAGGGACAGGAGATCGCGCCCACAGTTGACACCCACGATTGGTATCTGGCACGCGGCGCGGCAGCCGCAAAGGGGCAAGTCTACGAACCAGACCTGCTCTTCACTCCTGTGGGAAAGGCCAATGGGAAGCCCGGATTCTGGCCGAAGCAGAAGATCAACCTCGCCCCGCGTGTGGCAATTGTCTATACCCCGAACTCGAAGACCTCGATTCGTTCCGGATTCGGCCTCTACTTCGATCACTACGGCGAAGCCCTTACTAACCGATTCAGCACACTCGGCTCCTTCGGTCTTTCGTCGCAATTTCAGAGCCCGGCGAACACCGCCAACTATGAAACTGCACCGCGTTTCACGGGACCGCACGATATGCCTAACCTGCCCGTTCCGGCTGCCCCGCAAACGCAAAACTACCCCTATGCAGTTCCAGACGGAACCTTCGGGATCAACTGGGGCATAGACAATCACGTGAAGACGCCATATGTCGAGGCGTTCAACTTCTCAGTGCAGCGCGAGTTGCCTGGCGGATTCCTGCTCGAGGCCGCCTATGTGGGCCGCCTCGGACGTCATCTCTTCCAACAACTCGATTTGGCTGAACCGGTGGACTACAACGATCCGCAGGGGGCGGGCGATTACTTCACGGCTGGAAGCCAGTTGTCAAAGATAACCGACCAGAATGGGGGAAACCCGGCCGCTAGTGTCCAACCCATCCAGTATTTCGAGGACGTCTTTCCACAGATGAAGAACACCGACTATAACGGCGAGAGCGCGACTCAAGCCATCTATTCCGACGAGTGGGCACCACAACGCTACACCTACGGCGAGACAGGCGCCTTATACGACATCGACTTTGCGTGCGATTACGGATGCCCCAACGGCACGCTCTTCTGGGATCAGCAGTTCTCGTCCCTGATCTCATTGGCGTCGATCGGAATGAGTTACTACAACGCTGGACAACTAACTCTTCGCCACCCTTCACGGTATGGCCTGACGATGGACTTCAGTTACACGCTTTCGAAATCGATCGACATGGGTTCGGACGCCGAACGATCGCAAACATCCTACGGCGCGATTCAGAATGTCTGGAACCCATCGTTAAGCCGCGGTCTCTCCGATTTCGACACCAAACACCTGATGACGGCCGATTGGGCTTACGCACTGCCCTTCGGCTCCGGCAAGATGCTGCTCGCCAGTTCCGGCAAGGTCGGCAACGCCCTTTGGGGCGGATGGCAATGGGCAGGTTTGGGACGCTGGACCAGCGGGCTTCCATTCTCGGTCATCGAGCCCGGCTGGACAACCAACTGGGAACTCCAGGCCTGGGCCGTTCCTACTGCTCCGGTGAAGACACACAAACACATTGAAGGCGGGCTGCCGCAGGTGTTTGCCGACGATCAGGCAATCAGTGCGGGCGTTACGACCGGCTCGCCGATTCGACTGCCCTATCCGGGAGAGGCCGGTGCGCGCAATGTCTTCCGGGGAGACGGAGTTTTCGATACCGATTCATCGCTCAGCAAGAGCTGGAGCATGACCGAAAGAGCCAAGTTGAAATTTGCCTGGGAGGTCTACAACGTCTCGAACTCGATACGGTTCGATACCGGTACGCCTCTCTTTGGCAATGCACTGACCTATCCGGGCTTCGGTATCTACGGAAGCCGGCTTGGCGACCGCACCTTCCGCCGTATGCAGTTCGGATTGCGGGCGGACTTCTAACCAAGTAAATCAGACTCGCACTGAACAGCAGGCCCGAGAACTGATGCTATTGTTTGTCCTGCGCCTTGGCTAGGATCACCGCATCTTTGACCGCAATTTCGAAGGTACGGGCCTGTGCGCGATCGCTGAACGTATGGCCGAAAGCTCCGGTGTCGTCGTCGGGACTTTGTCCGTATGCTGAGCTTGAGTGCGGTCCAGGACCAAGGCTCGCGAGCTTTTCGCGATCGCAGATCAAGGTGTGGAACAGCTTTCTCGTGCGCCTTCTCGCCCTCGACTGTCACTCCCGGTGGCGCATCAATCACGACAAGTCTGACCATCGCAACCAATCCGAGTGCGAGCAGGAGAGGTCCGGCGCCACTACCCTTTGTGCAGGTCACCACGTTTGCGCTGGCTCTCGGCTGGTTCGGCTTCATGAAGCGGCGGCCGCAATTGTTCTCAATGTTCATCGTTACGGTTACGGCCTCGACCTAGAACTTGTCATCGGGTGGAACATCAATTCGGTAGGGTTCCACCCGAGGTTGGCAAGTAACCTTGCCAATGCCACCAGGGCAAGTATCGGCATGGGCAAGCTGATGGGACTCGGTGAAGGGACAGGCTGTTTTTGCCGCTGGCGGTATAGATGACAAGCCAGCCATTGAAAATAAATCGTGGCGCTGCGAGATTATTCTGTGGTCTTGCAGAGTTTAGCTAAGTTATTTATTTTATTATGCTTGGTTCCCAAGAAATGACTCGAACCTCCGGCACCGTCCAGGAAGCCAGAATCCTTTCCACGATCCACCAGTTGGCCCCCCAAACAGCAGCAACTTCACTTTCACCTTGTTGGGTACCAACTTTCACCTCATGCGGTCGGACTTTCACTTTATTCGTAAACCCACAACAGTTCCCACACACAGGCTGAGAATTCATGCTTGACAATTGTCACTCTATAAACTAGAGTACTCTACCAGATGGCCGGAGCGCCCACTCCACGATTACGAAGCCCAAGGCGGAACCCATGAGCACCAACCCGGAATCCTCCAATCTTTCCCCCTTACCGGCCCCAGTGCCACTGCAAGTCGACACGCTCATCAAGCGTTTCGGCCAGGTGGTCGCTGTCGACGGTATCTCGCTCCAAATGCGCGCCGGGGAATGTCTTGGCTTGCTCGGTCCCAATGGCGCTGGCAAAAGCACACTGATTCGCGCCATTGCCGGCCGCGTCATTCCCGACACCGGGCAGGTTGCCATCTTTGGCTTCCCCGCCGGTTCACCGCAAGCCCGCGCCGCTCTCGGTTGGGTACCGCAGGATCTGGCACTCTATCCACGTCTCAGCGCAAAGGAGAATCTCCAATCCTTCGGCCGGTACTACGGGTTGACCGGCAAAAAGCTCGAGCAAGCGGTGGCCCGGTGTCTTGACTGGGCCGCGCTTCAAGACCGCGCCGGCGACCTGGTCAGCACGCTCTCCGGAGGCATGAAGCGCCGCCTCAACATGGCCGCGGGCCTCATTCACCAACCGCGTCTCGTGCTCATGGACGAGCCCACCGTCGGCGTCGATCCCCAGTCGCGCAATCGCATCTTTGAGATGATTGAAGCCCTTCGCTCCGAAGGCATGACCATCATTTACACCACCCATTACATGGAAGAAGCCGAGCGCCTGTGCGACCGCATTGCGATCGTCGACCACGGCCGCATCATCGCTCTCGATACCAGGGTAGCGCTGGTGTACAGTTCCTTCGCTTCGCGCAGCCAGGTGTTAGCGCGCCTCGAAGGTCCTCCCGGCAAAGTCAGCGCGTGGGTCGAGGCCCGCGGTGGACGTCTGGTCGATGGAACGGCCGAGTTCACCATTGAAGGCCCCAAAGAAATCGCCGCCTTACTTGAAGCAGCAACCGAGGCAGACCTTGAACTGGTTGACCTGTCTCTGCGACGTCCAAATCTCGAATCTGTGTTCCTGCACCTTACCGGAAGGGAGTTACGCGATTGATCATCCCCATCGTTCGTACCGCCATCCTTGCCCTGCGCCGCGATCGCGGTTCCATGGTGCTCAGCTTCGTTGTGCCCATCGCCTTCTTCAGCATCTTCGCCGTCGTCTTCGGCGGCCAGCATGACACGGTACACAAGATCAACGTAATTGTCGTCGATGAAGATCAAAGCCAGGCCTCGCGCCAGCTCGTCAACGGACTTCAAAGCGACGGCTCGCTCGCCGTCGTCACACAACCGGCGTCCACAAAAGATCAGCCGCAGCCAGCTCCGTATACCGCAGCCACGGCCGAAGACGCGGTCAAAGCGGGCGACGTGTCAGTGGCCCTCATCGTTCCGCATGGCTGGGGCACAAATCCCATCTCATTCCGTGGCGACTCGGATGCGCCCGCCATTCAGTTGCTCAGCGATCAGAGCGACGCCATTGCGCCGCAGATGGTTGGCGGTCTGCTGCAAAAAGCGGCCATGACCTCCATGCCCCTCTCTATGGCAGAGCAGGGAATGAAGTACACCGAGCAATACGTAGGGACCTTTACGCTCGAGCAGCGCAAAAACATGGAAACCAATCTCGATCGCCTCCGTAAAATCGAGAGCAATCAAAGTAAGGGCGCAACCGGCTCCGCATTAACCAGCCAAGCCGGCGGCATCGTTGCCGTCACGACACGATCCGTCGTAGGAGAAAACAAGAAGAGCCCCACGATCTCCTTCTACGCCGCGGCCATCGGTGTCATGTTCCTGCTCTTCACCGCCACCGGCTCGGCAGGCGCGCTGCTCGATGAAGCGGAGAGCGGCGCACTCGACCGCGTCCTCAGCTCGCGCATCACCATGACCGGGCTGTTGGCCGGCAAGCTGGTCTTTAATATCCTGCTTGCGTTCACCCAACTCACCCTCATGTTTCTCTGGGCGTGGGCAGTTTTCAAACTAGACTTCTTCACCCACATTCCCGGCTTCATCGTCATGGGTCTCTGCACCGCTTTCGCAGTAGCCGCATTTGGAATTCTGCTGGCCAGCATCTGCCGCACACGCGCGCAGCTTGGCGCGCTCTCCACGCTGCTCGTTCTCACCATGTCCGCCATCGGTGGCAGCATGTTCCCCCGCTTCCTCATGTCAGACGCCATGCAGAAAGCCGGCCTGTGCACCATCAATGCGTGGGCCATCGATGGCTTCAGGAAAGTTTTCTGGTATGAACTACCTCTAACCGACCTCTGGCCTCAAGTCTCCGTGCTTCTTGCCATCGGCATCGTGCTGTTCGCGGTCGCGCGAAGAATCGCCCGCCGCTGGGAGTACGCATAAGCGCGAAGTGAACCGCCAAGAAAAGGAGTCCGTCAATGGAGATTTCAGTTCGAACATTTACCCGCAAGTACGTGATCTCAAGCAACGTGATCGCCGCAGCAGTCCTTGTGTTGTTCAGTCCCGCACTCGCCGCGCAAGAACCGGCTCGCAGCAGCACCGATGTACAGCGTGAATCCATGCGCAAGCTCTCATTTCTCGAAGGCAAATGGTCGGGCCCCATCACCGTCGTTCGCGGCCCTGGCGAGCCCTTGCATCTCACGCAAACCGAGGATGTGCAGTACAAGCTTGACGGCCTGGTAATGCTCGTTGAAGGCAAAAGCACAGGTCTGGACGGGAAGATCATGTTCAATGCCCTGGCCACGATTTCCTATGACGATGCTTCCCACACCTATTGGTTTCGCGCGTACAACGACGGCCACTATCTCGACACCGAGCTTTCGGTTGTCGACAAAGGGTTCTCCTGGCAGTTTCAGTCTGGTCCGGCGCATGTCGTAAACACAATGCAGCTCACAAAGAAAGGTGAATGGAGTGAAGTGACCGAAGTGACAGTCGGCAACAATCCTCCGAACCGTAGCGTGGATATGCTGCTTCAGCACCAGCCCTGAATCGGAAATGGTGCAGGTTGTTCAACGAACCTGATTGCCGCAACCAGATCGATCACTGACGTCAATTGAATCGGAGATAAGCGATGACAGATCAAGTAGCAGAAGAACTGAAGGACAGGCTCAGACTGATTGAGTCCATGATTGCCGAAGGCCGCCGCACCACTGAGAGTTGGGGCTGGACCTTCGTCCTGTGGGGAGTCGCCTACTATATTGCCATTGCGTGGTCAACCTTCGGCCATAGCACGATGGCCTGGCCAGTCACCATGATCGCCGCTAGTATCCTCACGTTCGGACTCGCCTCCCGAAAGGCAAGCAGGCACCCTGAGACGACCCTGGGCCGCGCCATGATTGCGATATGGTTCGGCATGGGTATCTCCATCTTCGTCGTCTTGCTGGCCCTCGGCTTCAGCGGCAGGGCCGATCTGCACATCGCAGTTGCGATCGTCGGTGCCATGCTCGGTTCGGCCAATGCGACCTCGAGCATCATTCTCAAATGGAAGATGCAATTTGCCTCCGCCCTGGTCTGGTGGACGGCTGCAGCGGTCTCCTGTTTCCTTTCTGAGACCCAGGCGGGCATCCTCTTCCTCGCTGCCATCTTTTTCTGTCAAATCGTCTTCGGCATCTATTGCATGATCGCTGAGTCCCGCAAGCAGAAATCCCACAGCGCCGCGAATGGGGCATCCCATGCCTGATTTGCCGGAGCTAAATCCTGTGATCCACGGGAAGCTGCGCCTGGCCCTGCTCTCGCTGCTCTCCAGCGTCGAGGAAGCGGAGTTCACCTGGCTCCGCGCCAAGACGGGCTCAACCGATGGCAACCTCGGCGCGCAGCTTCTCAAGCTTGAAGAAGCCGGCTATGTCGCGGTAGAGAAGAAGTTCGTCCAGCGCAAACCGCAGACCCTCTATCGCATGACGGAGTCCGGCCGCCAGGCCCTTACTGAATACGTTCAAGCTTTGAAGCAATTGCTCGGCGCCGCGATTGACGCATAACTCAGGTGCTTTCATTCTTCGGCTTGCAGACCTTTGCGCACCCGCTCCATGATCCCCAGGTAATAAGCCAGGTTATGGATGGAGTTCAGCGTGGCCGACAGCGCCTCGCCCGCCTGCATCAAGTGCCTCAGATAGGCTCGCGTGTAGCGGCGACAAACCTTGCAGTTACATTCCGGATCCGGTGGACCCTGGTCCTCCGCATATTTCCTGCCTTTGATGTTCAGCCGGCCCTCGCTCGTAAACAGCAGTCCATGGCGCGCGGCCCGTGTCGGCAGCACGCAGTCCATCATGTCCAATCCCATACGCGCGTAACGCTCAATCTCGTCGGGATACCCCACACCCATCACATACCGGGGCTTATCTTTCGGCAGCAAAGGCAATACTTCTGAAATCATCTCGAGCGTTGCTTCCCGAGGTTCGCCCACGCTCAGCCCGCCAATCGCGTAGCCATCAAAGTCCATCTCCACCAGCCGCTCCGCACTCTCGCGCCGCAGGTCGGCGTACATCCCGCCTTGCACAATCCCGAACAGCGATTGCGTCTTCCCCTCAAGCTCCTCATGCCACACAGCCTCTTCGCGATGCGCACGAAAATGGTCCAGCGACCTCCGCGCCCAGGCCATCGTCAGCCGCAGGCTCTCCTCCGCGCGGCTCCGCTCCGCGGGATACTCCGTGCACTCATCAAACGCCATCGCGATGTCCGCGCCCAGTGCAATCTGCACATCCATCGAGTGCTCCGGCGTAAAGAAGTGGCTGCTCCCGTCCAGGTGAGACCGGAACCGCACCCCTTCGTCGCTCACCTTGCGCAGCGCACTCAAACTAAAAACCTGAAAGCCGCCCGAATCGGTCAGCATCGCCCGCGGCCAACTGATGAACCGGTGCAGTCCGCCCATCCGTCGGATAGCTTCGTGCCCGGGCCGCAGGTAAAGGTGATACGTGTTGCCCAGAATGATTTGGGCGCCCAGCGTCTCCAGCACGTCTTGCGGAACAGCCTTCACCGTCCCCGCAGTCCCCACCGGCATGAATACTGGTGTCTCTACCGTCTGATGGGGAAGCACAAGCTGAGCACGCCTGCCGCCGACGTCCGTCTGATTACCTAAGTTGAAATCAAGAGCCACTCAACGATTCTATCGGGACGGCCAGCTTCGAACCTCGCGGCGTCTCGATCTACTAATTCGGAAGCGAAGTCAACCCGTTCTCCCCAACCGGATCATAACCCCCGCTCGTCCAACCCGCGGCATCCCCAGCGTCGTGGTGGGCGTTTTGCCCACTTCAATCTGGGGATTCAATACATTCTCCCCAGCACCGAATATCTCGAACCGCTTCATGAATTCGTGCGACGCATAAGCGTCCAGACGGAAAAAGCTATGCAGCAGGAATTGATTCGCATCATCATCGTATTGCCGTCCACTCAGCCGTCCTTGCAGATTCAGTGTTCCGAACTTCGGCCGAAACGCCCGCACATTCATCGTCGCCAGGTTGCGCGCCACCTCGGGAATCCAATTCCCCACGTCCGATCCACCGTGGGTCACCGTCGCATGGGCATACTGATAACCCCCGTCCACCGCCAGCCAGCCAACCGGCGTCAGTTCGTAATCCAGCGACAAACCCTTGCTCTCAATCTGCCCCAGGTTTTCGCGGGTCAGCAGAATCGGCGACGATGTCGGGTTGATCGTCACAGCCACAATCGGCCTATTGACCTGCGTGAGAAAATAACTCGCCCTGACTGTGCCCCAATGCCTTTCCGTGGCAATGCCGGTCTCCCAGCCTGTGGCGCGTTCGCTCAGCAGGTTGCCATTCGGAGTGGTCAGCTCATTTCCCACTTGGGTCGAGCGATAAAGTTCATTCGGCGAAGGCGCGCGAAAAGCGCGAAACGCCGATGCCGATGCCGCCCAGTGCTCCAGAATCTTGCGTGAAACCCCGATGCGCGGATCGAAGACACGCTGCCCGAACTGCGGCGGCTGTTTCGCCGTCAGCAGCCAGCTCGCCCCATTCCATTGCACCTGCTGCCCATCGTAGTTCTGGAACCAATCCAGCCGTCCTGATGCAGTCGCGGTCCATCCCCCACGTATCCACATTCCTTCCGCGTAGCCAGCCGAGTCCCGCTGGTGATCATGCAGATTCGTCAGCGCCGCCGTCGCTCCATAGGTCTGTTCCCGGTCCCACACCCGCACATCGTGCGTATCCGCGCCCACCACCACCACCAGCCCGGCGCCCAGGGTCTGCGTCCAGTGCGCCACTGCTCCCAATTCGTTCTCCGGCGTGTGCGAGAAGCGTGTCGGCGTCTCGCCGCAGCGATAGTCGCAATCCGGATACGCCGCCGTCGGTGTATTGGTAATGCTCGAGAACACCTGCCTGTAGTGCTCCGTCGACCCGTATACCCGTACTCCCAGTGCTCCGTTGTGTGGCCCCTGCCAGTCGCTCCCGGTCGCATAGCGCCAAATCCGCGTCGCGTTAGTCTGGTCCGGTGTCCCATTGTTGCGCGCGTCGTTCATTCCATTGGCGCGCACAAAAAGCCGCAGAGGACTACTATCGCGTTCCGCCAGCACCAGCCCGTTTTGGCTGTGGACATCGCTCGGCAAATCCACCGGCCCGCGCTGAAAAGCCGCTTCCTGAATGTATCCATCCGTCCCCAGCGCCCCGCCGCCAGCCAGCAATCCCCACGGCCCGCGCTTTGTCTCCAGCAGCGCGCTCTCGTCATACGTGCCTTCGCCACCGTAGCTGCTCCGCACCTCGGCCAGGTCTGTCTTTGGCCGCACGGGAACCACATTCACCACGCCCCCAATCGCGCTCGATCCATACAGGTCGCTCGCGCCTCCCCGCACCAGTTCGATCCGCTCAATCGAAAGCTCCGGTTGCTCCTGCCAATGGATCCACCCCGCAAACGGATCGTTCAGCGGAACATCATCCTCGGTAATCAGCGTGCGGCTTGCCGCCGTCGACCCCAGCGCGCGCAAGCTCAGCCCTTGTGATGATGGATTGGCCACCAGCGAGCTCGACCGCCGGTACAGCTCCACACCCGGCAATTGCCGCATCTTCCCATCCAGCGTTATAGCCGCCGTACTGTTCATCGCGGTCTGCGAAAGTTCCCGCGTGCTCGCTGGGCTCTCCAGCGATCCCAGCGGCGTGCGATAAGCCGTCACTGTCACCTGTTCAGCGTCCGCGGCAGGCTCCAGCCGAACAGTTGTCACCGTCGTCGCTTGCAAGGCTTTATCCGCAAACCCCGCTGCGGATACATGCAGCCCACACGGCGCCACGCACCGTACTGTGAGCCTTCCGTTTGCGTCCGTGCGCCCCAGCAAGGTTCCTGCCTGGTCGCTGACCATCGCTCCCTGCAATGCGCCCCCATCGCTGTCCTCAACCGTCACTGTGACCGTCGGCGGAGTCTGGGCACAGGCTATCGCCGGAGCAAACATCCACCCCGTCAGCGCCAATGCGCCAACAATCACTCTCCACTCGAACCACCGCATCCGTCGTGCCCCCAGAATTTGGATGCAAAGTATCCAGCAATTGTGACACGGTCCTTCCGGAACCGGCATCAAGATCCCTCGGTGCAATCTCATTCAGAGGGACGAGCACAAACGCCCGTTGGTTTAACCGTGGATGCGGAACTTCCAATCCGGCCTCGCAGATCCGCAAGTCTCCCAGCAGCAGAATGTCCAGGTCCAGCGTCCGCGGACCATTCGTAATCCCCGCCGTTCGATCCCGCCCAAACTCCTGTTCTATCCCCAGCAGGCCCTCGAGTAACGCGCGCGGTTCCAGCTCCGTTTCCAGCGCCACCACCGCGTTCACAAAGCGTGGTTGCGCTGCAAATCCCACCGGCTCGGTGGAGTAGAGCGACGACCGCCGCACAACCCGCCCCAACCGCTCCAGCCGAACCGCCGCCGCCGCCAGCGTAGCCTCCGGCGTCCCCGCCCAACTAGCCAGGTTTCCGCCCATCCCAATGTACGCAACCCTCATCGTTCAAGCCTACACAGTTGTTCATGCAGTAGGCCGGTGATTTATCCCCGGCACAAAGTCAAATCAATTGGGGATTCAGCCCCGTGCAACGTCTCAAATGACCATGCGCATTTATGAGATGCCACCTAACCCCTGAGCGAAACCACCTCCGCGATGCCCAGAACCAGCGCATAGGTGGCAAACAGAAAGCCTCCATACTTTCCCGCGGAATCCGCCTGCATCTTCGGCATCAGCTCACTGAAGCGCGAAAGCAGCACCGCCTCTCCAATCATCCCGGGTATTGCAATCAGCAGAGCGGCGGACGCCCAGTTGGCACTGGTGATATGCCGCCAGCGCAACAGCACAATGCACACCCCCGCAGTCACCAGAGGAGTCAGCACAAAGTTGATCCAATAGCGCGCGCTGGTCGTTTCAAACACCAGCGGCCCGCGCATTTCATACCACATCGTTCCCCCGATCCAAAACGCGATGCCAAATACCAGAAGCAGCGCAATATCCTGTGTCTTCACTTGGTCCTCCCCGAGCCGTTAAGATGCGTACCAGACGGTACAATCTTATTTGTACCATATGGTACAAATGGAGACAACTTGCAAAGGAAGCCGAAATCGGAAATTGACCAACTCACCGGACGCTGTCTCGCAGCCTTCGTGGAAGCCGGTTCCCTCGACCTGAGCCTCGACCACCTCGCCGCCAAGGTCGGCATCAGCAAGCGCATGCTCATTCACTACTTTGGCAGCCGCGAAAACCTTGAAGAAGCCGCTTTCGCTCTTCTTGAAGAGCGATTGCGCGCCACCTTCCGCGCCGAGCTGTTTCAACCTGGAATTTCTCTCCAGGCCGCCGTCTCAGCGCTGTGGGACCAAACCACCGCCGCCCATTCCCGCGGAACCCTGCTCGTCGTCATGGATGCGACGCGGCGGGCATGGAGCGGCTCGGAGCGTGCCAAGGCCTTCTATGCGGAGCAGCAGAGGCTATGGATTAAGCTGCTGGCGAACTTCCTCCCCGATCCCGCTGCCGTGGAAGAACTACTCCAGCTTTTTCAGGGAGCAATCCTGGCCTACCTCGTCACTGGGGACCGCGACATGGGCAAACGCGCTCTCGCCCGCATGATTCTCAAGGAGCGTGCCGGTGCAACGCCATCCTGAGCTACCGCCAGCCAAGCCCTGCGCAGAACAGGCAAATCACGCGCCCGTTTCTGGTAGCATCCCCATTGGAGACTTTTCCGCATGGACGATCTAACCAGCGCGGGCCTTGGTGCCCGCCGCAATGAAGATATCGCGCTCGATCTACTCAAGTTTGTCGCTGCCTCGGCCGGCGTAGGACGCACCGTTGCGCCCTCCACCGGTTTTAGCGGTGCCTCCGCACCCAAAACGGAAGAACAGGTCGCGCAACTACTCACTCTCTACAGCCGCTGCCTCAAAGCCGTTCAGGGCAAGGAGTCGGAAGCAGGAGCAGCAAGATAGCAGGCCAGCCCATCCTCCGCGTGGCCGTCGCCGGGTACGGCGCATTTGGCCGCAACCACCTCCGTGTCTACCGTGAGCTTCAGACCGCAGGATTAGGTGTAGCCCTGGTCGCCGCCGTCGAGCCGGATCCCATCCGCGCCGCCGAAGCCGCCGCCAAATTCTCCATCCCCGTCCTCGCAACGGTCGATGAACTCCTTCGCGCCGATCTCGGCCTGCACGCGGCCACCGTCGCCGTTCCCACCGTCCACCATCATGCGGTAGCCGCGGCCCTCCTCGACGCGGGCCTCGACCTGCTCGTCGAAAAGCCCTTGGTCGCCACCCTCGCCGAGGCCGACGACCTCATCGCTCGCGCCGCCAAAGGCAGCCGCGTCCTGCAGCCCGGACACCTTGAGCGCTTCAACCCTGCCGTGCTCGCCGTCCAGCCCAAACTCCGCCGCCCCATGTTCTTTGAGGCTCACCGGCTTTCCATCTTCACCCCCCGTTCGCTCGATGTCGACGTAGTTCTCGACCTGATGATTCACGACCTCGACATCGTGCTCACCTTCGCCAATTCGCCGGTCCGCGAAGTCCGCGCGGTCGGCCTGCCCATCCTCTCCCCGAAAGTCGACATCGCCAACGTGCGCGTCGAGCTCGAATCCGGCTGTGTCGCCAACTTCACCGCATCCCGCGTCTCCACGGAGCGCGTCCGCAAGCTCCGCTTCTTCGAGCCACGCCAGTACGTCTCCATCGACTACGCCCGTAGAGACGTGCTCGTAATCCACGTAGACGAAGGCGCAACCAGCAGGTCGCCGGCGGACCTCCTTGCCTCGCTGCCCCCACAAGTGTCCTCGCTCATCCCGCCAGACATTGCCGCCCGTATCGCGTCCGGTGCGATCGATCTAGCAAAAATCGATCCAGCCATGATCGCCCAGTTTGCCGCCATGGCCAAGATTGATCCAGCGGTTCTCGCACAGTTCATAAACCCCAGCGAGGGACAGCCCGGCCTCAAGTTCTCCAAACCCGAAGTCACTCCCGGCGAGCCACTGCGCCTCGAAATCGAGTCCTTCCTTGAATCCGTCCGCACTCGACGCGAGCCCCATGTAACAGCCCGTCAGGGCCGCAACGCCCTCGAACTCGCTCTGGAGATTCAGTCCACCATGGCCACCCACGCCCAACGCGCCGGCCTAAGCGACTTCTTCGAGCCCGGCCCATAAAAGGCTCTAGTCCAGCCCGCAATGCGCACATACGCCCCACAGGAGGCCGAAGGCTATACGGTTGTCGCCGGAAAGCAGCGAGTCGAATGGAAAACGATGCTGAAACTCGATATAAGGAGACGATCTGTCGTTGATCCACTTGTCGCCAAAGAGCACCAGCGCCTTCGCACTTGCGTATTGCCCAAAGGGGCCGTCTCCGGCCCGGTAGCCTAAACCGGGTTCCGCATAGAGCCTGAAAAGGAGCCGGTCATTCTTCGGCCTGAATCGCGGAACCCTGAATACGGGAACTACACCAGATCCTTCGACCGAAAAGCCGCTGTGGCCATCGAGGCGATCATATTGCAGGTCCATGGCGACTCCACTGAGGCCAAGCTTGACTCCTCCGAACGAGTTGGGCTCATAGCCGGCATGCCAACCCCCACCGGCTTCAATCGCGGCGATCAGGAAGGGAGTTCCTTTCGACTCGTCGAAGGCTGTGCATGTCGCAATATCGCCGACGCACACGTCGTGGACGTCCGCGCGGTTGTAGACCAGGTCCGCGTGCGTGCCGTGGAAATTCGAACCCGGATAATCCCTCGTGCAGAAGAGCTTGTCGTCGGTCACCTGCTGGAGGGAGCACATCGTTCCTCCTGAGGTTTGGACGAAGATTTGAGTGCCCGGTGGAATCTTCTTGACGGTATTCCAATCAAGGTTCTTGGCTGCTGCCGGCATTGCGAAAAGCGAACTGAGAAGCAGTAATGCGAAGAGGTAGTTCTTCATGCCACTATGCTAGCCACGGAGCAGCGAAGCGTTACGCACAGGTGTGGCACTTTCGCAAGCGTCACATTCATCCAACGGGAAGCGTCCTGCAATTCCCACCGCGGTTACGAGCCGGGAGCAGAGGGAAGCGCTAGCCAGCGTTTGACGAATCAAAACCAGGTGTGAGATGCCTAAGCCGATGCGGACGAATAACGAGCGTCGCGTCTCCTCAACGGCATTGCCGATTTATTCACTGCAAAGTCGCACAATCGGAACTATGATGACGACTTCCAAACCCGCCGGCATAACTCGCCAGGGATGCGCTCGGTTCAATATGTCAGCTATGTCCCCGGTCCGTACCCCCGTACCCCACCCCCTCCCTCCCTCAAAATCAACCCTCCTGGCGGGCGTTTCTCTCGCAAAAGCAACACAATGAATGGTTTGCGAAATAGCCCCATGTATCAATCAGTAAACACAACCCGCTAAAAATGACCCCTTTTCGCTTAAAAACCGCCGTTTTCGGGCCGTTTCACTGCACTTTTGGGGGTTTTTTGGTTCAGGACAACAGCTGCATATCTCAAAAGGAGCAATGCGCCACAAAGTGACCTGGATCAGGCCATGACCTCGACGGGAAACCAACTATGGAATGCGAAACGATTCTGAAACTCGATAGAAGGAGAAGCAATTTCCGCGCAGCATCAAAGGTCCAGGACCTTGCCCAGCTTGAACAACGCTGGAAGAGAAGCAACCAGGGCACCGGCTACGCCGATGCAATACACCACGGCCTTCCAACCGGAAACGTATCCCTCCCTAAGCGCATACACCATCAGCAGAGTGAGTACCGGCAGGTTGAGGAACACAGCGGTTACTACTCCGGGTACGTATCTGTGCAGCGCAATAGTCGCTGCCAGATGCGGCAAAAGAACATTGACCAACGTGACAGCGATACACCCAAAAGCCACATAGGTCCAAACACTCTGCTTGCCCGAAACCACGCTCATCCAGGTGAGTGCAAAGGCCAATATGGTCAGGACTGCTACGGTAAAACGGAAGGTGCCTGGAGTGACAGATCCGTGCCACCGCCGTCCGGCACCTTTCGACCAGTTGGGAAACCCAATCGCTTCTTCCGCATTGTGAAGGGTAATGACCACCGGGAAAAGCCACTCCAGACCCTGAAAAGTCATCTCCGCCTCCTTGCAATACACGCGGGCAAAGGGCAGCATCTCACGCAATCCCCAGCACCCGGTTCACCCGCGCCACAACGTACTTCCAAATCAGGTAATAGCCCACTAGCGCAGCAAGGAAGCACGGAGCAATCAACGCATACGGCACATAGATCGTCTGGAACCACGTCACGCCACGGCCTCCCAGTCCCAGGATCCCCAGGCATCCCGCAACCGCGGTCCCCGCCGGCAGCAGCAGCAGCGGCAGAGCCGCCCCCTGCAGTCCGATCGAGATATGCGTGCGCGTGTTCGTCCAGATCCAAAGCACATTCCAAAGTCCCCACACCGATGGCACCAGCGCCATCGGAAACACCAGGCCCCTCTCAATCGGAAACGGAGCATTCAGCCAGAGCCGGACCACAATGAATCCGGCCAGCATCACCGGAAGAACCAGCGTGGGCACCAGGATGCCCGCTAAAAACGCGCGTAGATACGGATGCGTATTCATTGCAAACTCACTTTCTGCGGGCTAGGTCTCCCGCCAGTTTCACAGGTAATAAAGCATCACCGGAATCGCCGTAGGGAAGAACGCGGCAAGCCCCACCAGCCCACCCAGCAGCGCCCAGTCTAACCATGGCAGCATGTCCGGTTTTTCGTCCATCCGCTTTAGCACCGCAGGCCAAAGGTCGCGTCCTGGCTCGGGCTCTGCCTCCACAGCTGGCAGGGCCTGCTGCAGCAGCTTCTTCATGCGGTCCTCTTCGTGTTCTGTCATATCCGGCTCCCTCATGGTTTGATCCCCTGGCGTTCCAGGTCCCTTCTCAGCAATCGAAGTGCGCGAAACACGCGCAGTTTCACGGCAGCCACTGAGATGCCCAATGCCGCAGCCACTTCCTTCTGCGGCAACTCCTCCACCACCGCGAGCACAGCCGCAATCCTCAACTTCGGCGCCAGCCTCGCGAAGGCCTCCTGCGTTCTCAGCCGAATCTCCGCAGTGATCGCCGGGTCTGCGACTGCGGGAGCCGCTGGGTCAACAACAAGTTCCTCTACCCGTGCTTCGGCCCGCGTGCTCCTCATCCAATCCAGCGCCGCATGGGTTGCAATACGTCGCGCCCATCCCTCAAAGCCATAACTCGGCTCAAAGCGAGCGTGCGCCCGGTAGATCCGCCAGAATGTCTCCGCCGTCAGTTCCTCCGCAACGCTCGGGTTACGCACAATCCGCAGAATCCACCCATACACCGCTCGCTGATACTGCCGAAACAGCGTCTCCAGCGCATCAAGATCGCCATGCCGAAACTCGTTCAGGCGTTTCTGGCTTTCGCATTCGTCCCCGTGTGATTCCGCGATCCTTGCCATCGGTCGTACCTATATCCCCTTACGCGGGAACTTTCCGCAAGGTTACACCGTAGGTATCTTCAACGGCGCAGCGCTGCTATTCGCCGGGCTGGGCACCGTGGGCCGAACCAGGCCGCCTCACAGGAGGTACAAACCCATGTTCCACCTTCTCTTTCTTCTCGCACTCTACTTTCTCCCTTCCCTCATCGCCGGCGGTCGTCACCTCCACGAGCGCGCGCCTATCACCTTGCTCAACCTCTTTCTAGGCTGGACATTCATCGGCTGGGTCGTCGCCCTCATCTGGGCCATCGTTGCTCCTTCCCCGTATGTCTACTACGCCCGGCCTCCCTACCCGCCCTACTATCGCTAGTGCGGAGGAAACCGATTTACTTGCGCCCGTTACTCGTTGCGCATCCTTGACTTTCGCCTCCCAGCCCTTTAGCGTTGCCTTCCGAAGAGCGGATCAAAAAACTCCTGCGGCCAAATCCCGCGGAAGCCATCTCAACCGCCATCGGGAGACGAAATGAGAATCTTTGCAACTCACTTGGCCGCGTTCGCAATCTTATGCGCCGCAGGCCTTGCAACTGCCGCACAGCAACCTCCAAAGCAGGATTCCCTAAAGCCCGTCTGGCTCGACACCACTTTGCCTCCCGAGCAGCGCGCCGCCGCTCTCGTCCAGCAAATGTCCCTCGACGAGAAGGCCACCCAGCTCGTCAACCAGGCCCGCGCCATCCCCCGCCTCAACGTCCCCTACTACGACTGGTGGAGCGAAGCTCTCCACGGCGTCATCAACAACGGCGTCACCGAATTCCCTGAGCCTATCGGCCTCGCCGCCACCTTCGACCCCCCCGCCGTCCACAAAATGGCGGAAGCCATCTCCACCGAGGGTCGCATAAAATACGAGCAGGCCCAGCGCGAAAAACGCGCCAATCTTTTCTTCCAGGGCCTCGACTTCTGGGCGCCCAACATCAACATCTTTCGCGATCCCCGTTGGGGCCGCGGCCAGGAAACATACGGCGAAGACCCGTTTCTCACCGGCCGCATGGGCGTAGCCTTCGTCACCGGCATGCAGGGCGACGATCCACGCTACTACCGCACAATCTCCACTCCCAAGCACTTCGCCGTTCATAGCGGTCCTGAGACCACCCGCCACACCGCCGAAGTCCCCGTCAGCAAACACGACGAGGAAGACACCTACCTGCCTGCCTTCCGCGCAGCCGTTACCGAGGGCCATGCTGGCTCCGTCATGTGCGCTTACAACTCCATCAACGGCCAGCCCGCCTGCGCCAATGAATTCCTGCTGCAGGACATGCTTCGCGGCTGGTGGAACTTCCAGGGCTACGTCGTCTCCGACTGTGGCGCTGTCATCGACATCTACAACGGCCACCACTTCAACGCTACCCAGCCTGAATCCTCCGCCGTCAGCGTTCGCCGCGGCATGGACAATGAGTGCACCGACGGCGGCAACCTCGTCAAGGACGACCACGACTACCGGCCCTATCTAGATGCCGTTAAAGAGGGCTACCTCAAGGAATCCGAGATCGACACTGCCCTCGTCCGCCTCTTCACCGCGCGCATCAAACTCGGCCTCTTCGACCCGCCGGACATGGTCCCTTATACCAAGATCGATCCACAGGAACTCGACTCGCCCGCCCATCGCGCACTGGCACGCCAAATTGCCAATGAGTCCATGGTCCTGCTCAAAAACGACGGCACACTGCCCCTCAAAACCCCCGGCACCTCTTCTGCTATCAAGATCGCCGTCGTCGGCCCCCTTGCGGACCAGACCAAGGTCCTTCTCGGTAACTACAACGGCCAGCCCAGCCACACCGTCTCCATCCTCGAGGGCATCCGCAAGGAATTCCCCGGCGCCACCGTCAATTACGTTGAAGGCACCCAGTTCCTCAGCCATTCTGCTGAGCCCGTACCCGCTTCAGCCCTCAGTTTCGAGGGCAAGCCCGGAGTCAGCATCGACTTCGCCAAACTCGACCTCAGCGACATCAACCACCCCAAACGCACTGCCTCGCTCGCCTCGCGCGTCGACCCGGTCCTCGACTTCAGCCTCGCACCCATCCCCGCTGCAGCCGCCGGTGTCAACCCGCTCTCCATTCTTTGGAAGGCCGACCTCACTGCTCCCACCACCGGCGAGTACAACCTCGGCCTCGTCGCCAACGGCTTCTTCCGCGTCCGTCTCGACGGCAAAAACGTAACCTCTGCCTGGGACAACAACGGCGTCGATGCCAAGGTCGGCCGCGTCCATCTCGAGGCCGCTAAACCCGCCAAGCTCGAAGTCGACTTCGCCCCCGGCCAAAACTCAAAGCCCAACGCTAAACTCGTCTGGGCGCTCGTCGATTTGAAACCCCAGCCCGCTGCCATCGCCGCCGCCAAATCCGCTGATGTCGTCGTTGCCGTCGTCGGCATCACCAGTGAACTCGAAGGCGAAGAGATGCAGGTGGAGGAGCCTGGCTTCAAGGGCGGCGACCGCACCTCGCTCGACCTGCCCAAAGCAGAGGAAGACCTGATCGAGGCCGTCGCCGCCACCGGCAAGCCACTCGTCGTCGTCCTCACCAATGGCAGCGCACTCGCCGTCAACTGGGCCAATGACCACGCCAACGCAATCATCGACGCCTTCTATCCCGGCGAAGAAGGTGGAGCGGCCGTTGCTGAAACGCTCTCCGGCAAAAACAATCCCGCCGGCCGCCTGCCCGTCACCTTCTACAAGGACGCAAACCAGTTACCGCCCTTCGAAGACTACGCAATGAAAGGCCGCACCTATCGTTACTTCGAAGGCACACCGCTCTATCCCTTTGGTTATGGCCTGAGTTACACAAAGTTCGCTTACAGCGGACTTACCGGTCCAACCGATGCCATTCCGGCAGGCAGCACGGCTGGCTTCGATGTAACAGTCACAAATATCGGCAAAAAAGCCGGGGATGAAGTAGCCCAACTCTATCTTGAATTCCCTAAAGTTCCCGGCGCGCCTTTGCGTGCATTGCGCGCATTCAAGCGCGTACATCTTGAAGCCGGCGCCAATCAGAAGGTGCATTTCGACCTCCAGCCGCGCGACCTGAGCATGGTCACAGAAGCAGGCGAGCCCATCGTAGCCGAAGGTCAATACAAAGTCTCAGTAGGTGGCGGCCAACCCAACACCGGCATCCAGACAGTTACAGCGACTTTCAGCGTCAAAGGTAACTTGTCACTACCCGAGTAGCCGGCGAAGTTTCCAAGAAAGACGGGCGCTTTTCAATCGACAGAGCGCCCGGAATCCATTGGCAGGGGTACCCTACCTCAGAGTCAGTAAAGAAGTCCCATCGTCGGTCTTATAACTCAATCCCTGACCGGCTATGAAGCCGCCGAAACCCTTCGGTGCTGGAATCACCTTGAGTGTCTTGTCCAACAACCCTTGGTCCGAGGCACCGTGAATAAGGTACACATAAATCTCTCCGCCTACCCACGCAGCAAGATAGTTGTGCGTTGCGTCTTCCTGAATGTGCCCCGCCGCAATCTGCTTTACCGGCGAAAACTCAAAGGAACTGCAGTTAGTTTGCTTCGACGGTACCTTTATTCCGCGCATGTCGATGAAAGCAGGCAGGCCCTTGCGCCCATCCATATGGACGAACGAGTCATAGACCACGAGCCCATTCATTCCGTTCTTTGCTGCAACCTTTAACATTCCTTCTGATGTGTTAGATCCTTTCGGAAAGGTAAAGTCCACCGCCATGCCAAGATTGTGCGAGTCTAGATAGTCACCGGAAATTGGCTGAATCGGTCCCGGCGCGAGTCCCTCGGTCAGTCTTGTCACTTTCAGGTCGCTGCTTACTTTGTAGATCAGGATCGGAGCGGACTGCAGATAGTGTGGACGGAAAAGAATCACGACTTCCTTTGATCCATCGTTTTCGATATCCGCGTCGAGCACGCCATCTATCCGGGTCTTGTAGTGGTCAGTCCCAAAGACTTCGGGGTAGTCTGTTTCGAGCACATATTTCCTCACAGCGTCGAGCCGTGCATCGTTCTGCTGCCCAGAAAGATTCCCGGAAAAGCAGGCAGCAACAAGCAAGAAGATCGCCAACCCCGATCTCACACCAACACCCCTTTCTCCTATTCCCTATTCCCTATTCCCTGTCCTTCAACTTCTTTCATCTTCAGATACACAGCATTACTCCACCCAAAGCCAACCTGGTTCACCTTGTATCCAGTACTCACCTGCACGTTGGAGTTACCCGCCAACACGTTGTACTTCTCCACAATCGTCCCATCCCGCGCAAACCCTTCATCGATAGTAGCGTCGAAGTGCCCCGCAATGCGCCGCGCATCCTCGCGGAATCCCATAGCCTCCAGCCCAGCAACCCCTATCCAATTCGTCGGCGCCCAGCCAAACGGCTCGTCCCATTGCATGCCTGAATTGAAGTTGCTCATCGACAACCCGCCGGGCCGTTCAAACAGATTCAGCTTGGCAACCATCTTTGTCGCTTCCTCCCGCGTCGCCACGCCCGCCCACAGCGGATACAGCGAACTTATGTAGGCATACGTCGATGACTTCGCGTGAACAAAGTCATAGTCCGCAAACACCCCGTCCTTGGGTCTCCAAAGATAGCGCTGCATCTCCACGTCCCGCGCCTTCGCGCGATGATTCCAGCGCACCGCATCCGCTGGAATTGCAAGCAGGTGCGCAAAGTGCTCCAGATCCTTTTCGTAGCGATATAGCAGGCTGTTCAGGCATACCGGCGCATAGTGATGCGTAGCTCCATCGAATGGCCCAAAGCGAAAGCTTGGATCGAATCCCGACTCCCGCATCGCCCGGTCGCCCTCATAGAAATCGCGGCTCAGCCGATAACCCTGCGCCCACGCACGCGCGCACACCACGCTGGTCTTAAGATCGCAACTCGTCTGCTTCAGCCGTGCCGTTTCGGCCGCATCAGGATGCTCGGACGCCTTTACCAGGAACCCCGCCGTCGCAGGTTCCGGATGCGCAATCAGCCACCGGATCACGTCGGGATAATATGTGCTGTCGTCCGCCATCTCCGGCACAGGACCGGTGGCAAAATCATAGTAGCGCGCCAACCCTGTTGTTCCTGCCTTGTGCTCCGGGCGCAGCCATGTCGAGTAGTCCTTCTCCGCCAGCGTGTAAGCGTGTTGCAGCCACTGCCTGGCTTCTGTCCGGCCCTCCGGTGTAGCAGGGAAGCTTTTCGGATTCTCATACACAGCCCTTATCATCGATGTTAGAAAGGGTGGCTGCGAGCGTGTCAGGTAGTAAGTCCGATTGGCATTCAGGACCGCGCCATAGTGATCGATCTCAAACAGGAAGTTATCCACCATGCCTTTGGCCAAAGCTTCCCGATGGTCGGCTTCCAATCCAAGAACAATAAAGTAGCTATCCCAGCCGTACATCTCATTGAAGCGTCCCCCGGGAACCACGTACGCGTTCGGCAGATACAACAACCCCGCAGCCGGTAACTCCTCCGGGCGCACGTCACCCAGCTTCTCAATGCGCCTCGGCAGCGCAACTACCCGCACATTGCATTTCTGCACCAGCGCGGTCACATCCGCCGGAGCGGGCACCTCTGCCGGCAGATACAGCACCGGGTTCGCGCTCACCTTGATGTCCACCAGCGAGTGGCAGTCGGTCATGGAGCGCGTCAGTGTGTCCCACGCGCCGTGAATGTATTGGAGCGTTGCTTCGGGGTTGGGTACGGGCGTCGGACCAGCTGGTGCTTCCTGCGCCTGAACATGGGATATTCCGATTGCGGCTGCTGCAAGGAAAAACAAGTGATACAACTTCATGCCAACTCCAACGTTTGCCGTTGTGAATCTTCTGGAGTGTAACGCAAGATGCAGACGATTGGCGCAATTCATAACGCAGCGTGGGAACACTTCTCGTGCAATCGGTGTCTACACAAGCACAGTGGTTCCGATTGGGATGAACGGATGGCTCCAGGGTTCCCAACGACAGGTCTTCGTCGGTGGGATGGTAAGCTCCGCTCCCCGCGCCCCGAATCGTCCATAGATTCCAGCGCGCAGAGCGGTCAGCCCGCCTGCGCCTTGCAGAACGCTACTCCTGACTCCCAGGCGGCGCGGCTGAATTGCTCCCGGGAGGCAGGCCATGTTTGAAGACTCCACATTCGAATCCACAGGCAGAATCCGCACCCGCAGCCGCGGATGGATGATCGCCGCAACCCTCTTTAACAGCTCCATTCTGCTCACGCTGATCCTTATTCCACTCATCTACCCTGATGCATTACCGAATCACACGCTGCCCATCCTGATCTCGGTTCCCACGCCACCTCCAACCCAAGATCCTCCGCCGCCGCAGCGATCAACCCCCGCTAGAGGTGTCTCTGAGATGACAGCGGGCGGGATCCAGGCGCCGATTCACTTTCCCCGCACGCCTTTCATTCCAGATAGCCCTGAACCTGCCGGCCCCATTGACCCGAGTGCTCTCGGTCCCGGCCCCGGTGTCCCAGGCGGCGTCGGTCTTCCCGCCCCAGGCCACCCCGCAGCCTCCGTCGTCCGCCTCGTTCCCAAAGCCCCCGTCCGTCTCTCAGGCGGTGTGATGGAAGGTTTGCTGATTGACAAGAAACTTCCCGTCTACCCGCGACTCGCTATCGCCGTCCGCGCGGAAGGCACCGTGGTTCTGCAGGCCACCATCTCCAAAGCCGGCACCATCGAGAACCTGCACGTCGTCAGCGGTCCGCCCATGCTGCAGCAGGCCGCAATTGACGCCGTACAATCCTGGCGCTACAAACCTTATCTCCTCGGCGGAGAACCCGTCGAAGTCGAGACCACCGTCAACGTCATCTTCACCCTCGGGCGATGATCCGCGTCGCTCCACACCCGGCAGCGCCCTAACTCGCCGCCAGCTTTTCGCGTGTCAGCTCGTTCCATGTTCCAATCGCCTCGGGCATGGGCGGGCTGACCACGCCCGGCGCAACCGTCTCAATCGCCGCCTGCGGTTCCACGGTACCGCGTTTGTCGCGCAGCACGCCCTTCACCCAGCCCACTGCGGCCAGCCCCTGCCGCCCTTCAAAGGTCTGCTCAATGTAGAACCATCGCTCATCCCAGCACACCAGCCGCGAGCTTAACCAGAAGCTCGAAAACACAGGGAGGGGACGCCGATACGTCATCCAAACAGCGCCCACCATCGGCTGCCATCGTGCGCGAATCACGTGCTCCAGCAGTCCGGTCCGCGCCAGCAGGTGTGTCCGCGCATAATCCATAATGTTCAGATACCGCGCGTTGTTCAGATGCAGGTTAAAGTCGATATCGTTGGGCCACACGTGCATCCGCAGCCTGTCTTCCTCCAGCACCCCCAGCGGCGCAAGCGGCAAAATATGCTGCCGGATTGCCAGCGCCGGAATCCGCACAAAGCTGATGAAATGTGACAAGCCTCTCCCTCGTACGCGCTGCTCTTTCGTTCAGTGTAGAAGAGGGGGGGCCGCAGGTGGCTGGCACACTCAACGTCCTATCGGCGACAATCTCTTCTGCCATGGATAAACTCGACAAACTGAATCGCCGTGATTTCATGATGACCGCCTCCGCCGCTACCCTCGCCCTCGCATCACCGTCGCTTGCCGCCACCCCACGCCAGCGCGTCTTCATCGGCTCCAACAAACCTGACGGCATCCTCGCCTTCGATTGGGACCCGGCTACAGCCGAACTCACCCCCGCCGGCGTAGCCGCCAAACTCGACAACGTGGATTGGATCACCTTTTCCCCGGATCGGCAGTTTCTTTTCGCCGCATCTGAAGTCGACTCCTTCAACGGCAAGCCCACCGGAGCAGTGGCCAGCTTCCGCGTCCAGGATGGGCAGCTCCACCCGCTCTCCGAGCAAAACTCCACCGGCACCGGTACCTGTCATGTGGCCGTCGACCACACAGGCCGTGTTCTGCTTTCCGCGGATTACGGTGGCGGCAGCGCGGCCAGCTTCCTGGTCACTGCCGGCAACCTCAGCCCCGCCGTCTGGACCGAGCACTACACCGCGCACGGTCCCAACACCGACCGCCAGAAAAGCGCTCACGCGCACTTCGCTTCATTCTCGCCCGACAATCGCTTTGCCTACATTAACGACCTCGGCGGAGACCGCATTCATATCTATGATCTTGACCCGGCCTCAGCCCTGCTCACACCCGCCAGCGTTTACCACGCCCGTCCCGGCGCCGGCTGCCGCACCCTCCATTTCCATCCCAACGGCCACACTGCCTACTGCGTCAACGAGCTCGATTCAACCGTCGACATCCTCGAATGGCACAAGGCCGACGGCAGTCTCACCCTGATCTCGCGCCTCAACCTGCTGCCAGAGGGCTATCACGGCTCCACGCGCGCCTGCGACACCGTCATCTCCCGAGACGGAAGATTCGTCTACTTCGCCAACCGCGACGACGACTTTCTCTTCAGCCTTCACGCCGACCCAAAAACCGGAGCACTCACGCCCATCGGCCGTTCCAGTTGTGGCGGAAAAATTCCCCGCAACTTCGTCCTCGATCCAGCCGAGCGTTGGATGATTGTAGCCAATCAGGATTCAAACAACGTCAGCGTCTTCGCCCGCAATCCAGAAACAGGCGTCCTCGCCGAGCAGGGAAAGAGCGTCGCGGTAGCCGCGCCCATGTGCATTTTGTTTGCTTGAAAGAGAAGTTAGATACGGAAAAGTGGAACGGGTCTCAGGCGCCCACCAAAGCCGGGCTCGCCAATGCATTCCCTGCTAGCGCATCCGATGTATCTTCTTCCGTCGGCGCATTCATCGGTACATGAGCCAGCTCCCACGCTGACCGGTCTTTCATCAACCGCGATACCAGCGCCGTATGCATCGCGTGGCCGGCCCGCTCCGCTACCACGTGGCCTTCAATGCGCCGTCCCGCGAGCGCCAAGTCCCCAATCAGATCCAGCACCTTGTGCCGCACATACTCGTCGTCAAAGCGTAGCGGTCCGTTTTCCGGTCCCTGCGCGCCTAGAATAATTGCGTTCTCCGGCCCGGCGCCGCGAATTAGGCCCATGTCCCGCAGCCGCTGCTCATCGGCCTTGTACCCGAACGTCCGTGCCGGTGCAATCAAACTGCCGTAGGTCTCCGCCGCCAAGTCGATGCACGCACTCTGGTGCCCAATCGGGGCAGGAAACTCAATGGCGTATAGGATCTTGTAACCCGACCCCGGATACACGCCGATAAACTTCTCCCCTTCGCGCACTTCCACCGGCCGCAGCACGCGGATCGTCTCGCGTCGCCGCCGCTGGGTGCGAATCCCGGCGCTCTGAAACGCCCTCACATACGGCTGTGCACTGCCGTCCAGAATCGGCAACTCCAGGTTATCCAGCTCCACAATCACGTTGTCCACGCCCATTCCGATCAGCGCGGAAAGCAAATGTTCAGTGGTCGAAATAAGCACGCCTTGCCGCATCAGGCTGGTGGCATAACTCACCTTGGCAATGTTTCGGCCAATCGCGGGTATCTCAAAGTTGTCCAAATCGGTACGCCGGAAGACGATTCCTGACCCGGCCGGCGCGGGCAAAAGCCGCATCGTAACCGGAGCCCCTGAATGAAGCCCTACCCCTGTGAATTCCAAGGGCTCGGCTATCGTCTGTTCCAGGTGTGCTGGATGTCCCAAAATACAATCTCCAACCGTGCAAAAACTGGGCGCAATTGTTAGGTTAGACGGAAAGTTCCTCCTGACTACTGTGGCATTTTAGCCACACCCTGCGCCATGCCGGCAATTCCATCAACCACAAATTCCGTTCTTAAGCGAGCCTTAACTAACGTAGAATCATGGCGTGACTTCGCGACATCTTGCCGCTCCCTGAAAGGTCCGCATGTCCGCCATTCCTTCGCCCCTCATTCCTATGCGTGCCCTTCTGGCCGGAGCCCGCCGCAAGCAGGCCGCCTTGCTCGACCTCATTCGCCAACTGGTATTGGCCGAGTCGCCCTCCGACGACAAATCCGCCGTCGATGCCTGTGTCGCCCTCGTCACCGCCCACGCCAAATCTCTCGGCGGCCGCGTCAAGCTCCACCGCCAGCGCGCCTTCGGCCATGTACTCGAAGCCCGCTTCGGCACCAAAACCAAACCCGGCTCTGCCAAACCGATCCTCCTCCTCGGTCATCTCGATACCGTCTGGCCCCTCGGCACCCTCAAAACCATGCCCTGCCGCATCGCCGAAGGCCGTTTCTGGGGACCCGGCACACTCGACATGAAAGCCGGCGTCGCCATGGCCCTCATCGCCATCGAAATGTTGTCTGAAGCCGACCTGCTCCAAAGCGAAATCGTCCTACTCCTCAACAGCGACGAGGAAATCGGCAGCCCTGTCTCACGCCCCATCACCGAGTCGCTGGCCGCCGAATGCTCCGCCGTCTACGTCCTCGAGCCAGCCCAGGGCCTCGCCTATAAAACTGCGCGCAAAGGCACCGGCAATTGGCGCATCGGCGTCACCGGCATCGCCGCCCACGCCGGAGTCGACTTTGAAAAAGGAGCCAGCGCCATCCGCGAGCTGTCTCGCGTCGTCGAAACCGTAAGCGGTTGGACCGATCTCAAGCGCGGCCTTACCGTCAGCGTGGGTCTGGCCGCCGGCGGATCAAAAACCAACGTCATCCCCGCCGAAGCCTGGGCCGAAGTAGACGTCCGCATCGCCAAGAAAGCTGACAGCCGCCGCATCGAGCGCAAATTTGCCGCTCTCAAGCCAGTCGACAAGCGCTGCACCTTCGCTCTCACCGGCGGCATCAACCGTCCCCCCATGGAGCGCACCCGCGGAACTGTCCAGCTCTATCGCCGCGCCCGCGCGCTCGCCCAGGAACTCGGCTTTTCGCTCGACGAAGCTTCCACCGGCGGAGCCTCCGACGGCAACTTCACCTCAGCCCTCGGCGTTCCCACGCTCGACGGGATGGGCGCAGTCGGCGAAGGCGCCCACGCCCGCCACGAATCGATTCTCATTGAGCACCTCGCCCCCAGAACCGCCCTGCTCGCAGCAATGCTCACTCACGGATGAACCAAATAGTTCTGCAGAAAGAAATACCCCGCCGTCACAAACCCGATCACCGCCACCGTCCACCGCATAGCCCGCTGGTTCACCTTCCGGCTGAAGTGTGCCCCCAGGTAGCCGCCTAGCCCCGCCAGAACTGCCATCACCAAGCAAAACTGCCAAGCCACCCGCGCCGCAAGCATGAACGTGATTGCCGGAATGCCGATCGACACCGCCGCCGTCAGAACCTTCAGTGCATTCATCTCGTGGATGTCATGCACCCCGCAAAAACCGAACAGCGCCATAGCCAGAAACCCCCCGCCTGCACCGAAGTACCCCACGTACACGCTCACCACCACCATACCCAGAATCAGCGCCTTGTTATACCGCTGCCCGCCCGACATGCTCGCCAGCCATTTCCCAAGCGGAAAGCTCAGCACAAACAACACCGCCGCAAACAGCAGCAGCCACGGCAGTAGCTCGCGGAAGCGCTTGTTGCCGGTATGCATCAGCAGCTCGCCGCCCATCCATCCGCCAATGCCCGAAGCCAGGCCCAGCGGTAGCAGCTTCCATCCGTAGGTCTTTAATTGCCGTCGAAAAGCCACCAGCGACGTCAACTGTCCCGGCCACAACGCCACTGTATTGGTAGCCTGTGCGGAAACCGCGCCCACTCCGACAGCCGTGGTGCTGGCCAGCAATGCCGGAAGCGAAAGGAACGATCCGCCGCCCGCGATGGTGTTGAGTACTCCGGCAAAGAACGAGGCCGCCGGAAGCCAAAGAATGCGAAGAATGTGAAAAATGGGAGGAATCACCCCTCACTCTAAATCCAATTCACATAAAAACGTATAAGGGTTTGCTCTCCTGCAATCGGTTTCCTGAGCCAAACTTCCGCGTTTCCCGTGCGCCGCCTGATAAACTCCCGTCAAGAACTTTTGGAGCCTTCCAACGTCATGAAACAATCAGTTCTGCTTCTCCTTATGGCGTCAGCCGCCGTGGCTGCAATCGCCCAAACTCCCGCCAAACCCGCTGTCACCACCCCCAAACCGGCATCCACCACGGCCAAGTCCGCCGCCTCCACCACTGGCATCAAGCTGCCTCCCGGCATTCCCCCCGTCCACGGCATCCTCAAGACCGCCTTCTGCCTGCGTTACCAGGACATCAAAATCGGCACCGGCGCCGACGCCGAGCCCGGCAAGCTGTATAAGGTTCATTACACCGGCTACCGTGCCGCCGATGGCGTCAAGTTCGACTCTTCCTACGACCATCCCGGCCAACCCGAGAAAGACAAGGACGGCAAGCCCGTGCTCGGCGAAGACGGCAAGCCCAAAGTGGGGCCGCCGCAGCCCATGTCATTTCCCCAGGGCATGGGACGCCTTATTCCCGGCTTCGACCAGGGCTTTGCCGGCATGAAGATCGGTGGCAAGCGCCGCATCTTCATTCCCTGGCAACTCGCTTACGGAATCCGCGTCATCCCCGACCACGGACCCGAGCATCCCGGGATTCCCGCAAAATCCGATCTCATCTTCGATGTCGAATTGGTTGACGTAGCTGAGATGCCCGCTCCGCCGCAGCGCCCTGGCATGCCAGGTGGACGGCCCGGTGCCCCCGGCGGCGTACCTCCGCATCCCGGCGCTCCCGCTGCTCCGGCAACTCCTGGTGCCTCGACACCGCCTCCCGGCACCACCGTCACCCCGGCGCCTGGCACTGTGAAAGAGCCAGCGGCTCCAGCAACGCCGCCCACGTCTTCCGCGCCCTCAACCACCGCCCCAGCGCCATCCACTCCCGCACCCTCAACCTCGCAGCCTCCGAAGTAGACTCGTCAGTTAACCGCTGGATACCCTGCGAATAACGCATACCCATTCATCGTGGCTTTATCGCGATGAATGGGTATGAGACGAAGTTCATGCGAGCCTCCCGCGAGCGTCTGCCGCACCGCAGGTGCCGTTGGCCGGTAACTCCGGTGTGGCGGCAATCAGTTGCCGCGTATACGCTGTCTGTGGATTCTCACACAGCGCCAGGGCCTCGCCCATCTCCACCAGCCGCCCCTGCTGCATCACCGCAATGCGCGTACTCAAATACCGCACCAGCGGCATCGAGTGCGATATGAACAGGTAAGTCAGCCCATAATCACGCTGCAACCTGCGCAGCAGGTTCACAATCTGCGCGCCCACGCTCACGTCCAGCGCGGAAACCGGCTCATCCAGAATCAGCAATCGCGGCCTCAGTGCCAGCGCCCGTGCAATGTTGATGCGCTGCCGCTGCCCGCCTGAAAACTCGTGCGGATGCCGTCCCAGCGCCGACTCGTCCAGACCCACTTCCTTCAGCAACTCAATCGCCTTCGCCCGCAGCGATGCGCGATCCGTCCGTATCCCCGCCTCGTCCCCATGGATCACCAGCGGCTCAGTCACGATGTCCAGCACCTTCATCCGCGGATTCAGAGCCGCATAAGGGTCCTGAAAAACCGGCTGCATCTGTCTCCGCAGCCGTCGCATTTGGCTCGCCGAAGCCCGCGCAACATCCGTTCCTTCCACACGCACGCTGCCCCGGCTCGGCACAACCAGTCCCAGAATCATTCGCGCCACCGTGGTCTTGCCCGAGCCCGACTCACCCACCAGCCCCAGCGTCTCCCCGGCCTCAATCGCCACCGAAACATCTTCCACCACATGTTTCAATTCGGTCCGCAGCCCAGCTCGTCTGGGATAACTCTTCCAAACCGCATCCACTTCCACCAGCGCCATGCCCAAATGGTACATCGCATAACAAAACAGAGGCCGCCATTCCAGCGCGGGATCAAGCAATGAGGCACCGTGCCCCGTTCTTGCGACTTTTTTCTATCGCAAGGGCGGGAAAGCACAAACCTCATCAGGCCCGTTCATAGGGAGAGAGCGGGGGAGGCTAGTCGAAGCACCCCATCAATCCAGATTCGGATGCACCTTATGGAACCCCGTTGCCTCCTGGTAAGCCGACGCAAACGCCATCAGCTTCGCCTCCTGAAAATGCCCCGCAAGGAACGTCAGCGAAACCGGCGTCCCCGGCCCGCCAATGTCATCGCTGTCTCCATCATCGATCTTCGGCGGCCTGGGAGCGTCATCCCCCCGCAACCCGTTAGGCAATATCAGCGCCGGATGCCCCGTCAGGTTGGTCGCCACCAGTTGCGTTCCCGTCGTCGGCGTCACAATCACGTCCACCCGCTCAAACAGCGCCGAAACCTGCTGCACGGCCAGCGTTCGCGCACGGTTCGCCTGGATGTACTCAACCGCCGGATAAAGCCGCGCAACGCGGAACAAATTCGGCCAATCCTCCACGCCCTGCTCAGTCAACAGCTTGTCCCTTCCAGACATCGTCAGGTCGTCGAACGCCGCCGCGCCCTCCGCCGTCAGCAGCGGCACCATCGCGTCGTAAGGCAGCTTCGGCAACTCCACCGGAATCAGCTTCACGCCCATCCCGCGCAGCTTGTCCAGCGCAGCCAGCTCATACCGCCGGTCATAATCCCGCCGCGCCCGCGCAGCCTTCGCCGCTTCATTCGAGTGTTCGCGCTTCTGGGTCTCCTCGGCAGTCTCATTCGGCTTTGCCTCCGCCAGCTTCAGCGGCTCAGGCGCATCAAACTCACTCTTCAGATACCCAATCCGCAGCGTTTTCCAATCGTTCAAGAACAACGGAACGCTATCCGTCTGCGCCGCCGCCGTGTCCTTGCCATCCGGTCCATGAATCGCATTCAGAACCAGAGCACAATCCTCAACGGAGCGAGAGATTGGCCCCAGCTTATCCATCGTCCAGCTAAGTGCCATCGCTCCAGTCCGCGGGACCATTCCAAACGTCGGCCGCAACCCAGTACATCCGCACCGCGTAGAAGGCGACGAAATCGATCCCAGCGTCTCCGACCCAATCGCGAACGCCACACATCCCGCCGCCACAGCGCTCGCCGACCCCGCCGAAGACCCACTCGACCCCTGTGCCGGATTCCACGGGTTGCGCGTCCGCCCGCCGAACCACTTGTCCCCCATGGCCAGCGCGCCCAGCGAAAACTTAGCCACCAGCACCGCACCCGCCTCATCCAGCCGCTGCACCACCGTCGCATCTTCATCGAACGACTGGTGCTCAAACCCTCCAGCGCCCCAAGTCGTCGGATAACCCTTCACCGCAAGCAGATCCTTCGCGCCCCAGGGAATCCCATGCAACGGCCCACGATACTTTCCGGCCGCGATCTCCTCATCTGCTTTCTTCGCCTGTGCAAGCGCACGCTCTTCAGTCAGCGTGATCACAAAATGCAGCTTGGACTCGTAGCGCTTCAAGCGTTCTAAATACATCTTCGTAAGCGAAGTGGAAGTAATCTTCTTCCGTTTCAGAAGCCCAGCGAGGGGTGCGATAGATGCGAACGCGAGCTCTTCGAAACGATCAGGAGCTTCTGGCTCCTTGAGACAGTCGCCGCCAACACAGTCGATGAGGATAATTTGAGAATTCGTTGGGAGAATCTCGCATTCTGCCTTGGGGATTAAAGCCGCCGCCGGCCCCGGATGAAACACAAACGCTGGCGCCACCGAATTCGGAATCTTCAGCGCCCGGATCGGCGCATAAGAATCGCGCTGGTCATTCAACCCATCCAGCATCATCTTTTTCTGTTCCGCGCTAAATGGCCCCACCCCCGCCAGCGCTCCAGCCTGATCCAGCATCTCCGGCGTAATCTTCGCTAGCGTCTTCTTTTCGGCGGAATCCGCAGTGGACGCAGCTCCCTGCGCCTGCGCCGCCAGCGTATACAAAACCCCCGGCAGCAGCGCGGAAGTAATCCCCGCACGCGAACAGGCAGTCAAAAATCCACGACGATCAAGTGTCATTGCCGGAGTGTCCTTTGCAAAGCAAAAATGTCTTTCGCAAACTATACCCGACTTCACCGCAGAATCAGCGCTTCTCGCGGACTACTTCGCCGGCGTCAGCTTCAGCGCATAAGCATACTTGCAACTGGCCCCGACCGGAAGCGTCACCGTCAACGCCTCCGCACCCTGCATCCACGTCACCTTGTCCGTCGATCCCAGCAACTCAATCGACCCCACCGGAATCGTCTTCCCCTCATGCGCCCATCCCAGCGAATGAATCGTCGCTTTCCCATCCTTTGGGCAAGCCATCCCAATCACGTACACCGCCGCCCCCTTCGCAGTGAACCGGAAATCATCCGCCGTGTAAGGCTTCGTATCCGTATCGTGGAACGCCCCACCCTTCACCTGCGTCGGCCCCTCGCCGTACGTCGTCCACGGCGTCGTGTCATAAATGGCCTCGCCATTCACCTTCAGCCATCCGCCCATCTCCAGCAGCGTCTGCTTGATCTCGTCCGGAATCGTCCCGTCCGACTTCGGCCCAAAGTTCAGCAGCAGATTCCCGTTCTTGCTCACGATATCCACCAACTGGTGCACCAGGAACTCCGGCGACTTGAACGTATCGTGCTCAATGTATCCCCAGCTCCCGTTGCTGATCGACGTATCCGTCTGCCAGTGGTCCGCCAGAATGTGGTCCAACTGCCCGCGCTCAAAATCCCGCGTCCCCGCCTTCCAGTTCAGTGACCAATCCTTGAAATCGATCACCCCCGTATACCCATGCGCCACGGCAAAGTTGTAATAGAACGCCGCAAACTGGCTCACCGTCCGCCGAAACTGCGGCTCGCCAATCCACCAGTCGAAGTAAACAACCTCGGGCTTATACTTCTCCACCAGCTCCGTATCCCGCGCCAGCCAGTCGCGCGTCCAAGCCTCGCTCACATAGGTCCAGTCTTCTTCCAGGCCATGCGCATCACTGGGAGCGGCAAACCACTGGTGCGCCGGCCCGTAAAGCGACGCATACTTCGGGTCATTCACATCCGACCGAATCGCCCGCCCACCATCGTAGAAAAAGTTATGCTCAGCCCGATGCGAGCTCAGCCCGAAATGCAAGCCCTCGCCCCGAATCGCCGCCGCCAACTCACCCAGCGTGTCCCGCTTCGGCCCCATCTTCACCACGGTCCAGTCCGACAGCCCCGAGTCATACATCGAGAACCCATCATGGTGCTCCGCCACCGGAACCACGTATCGCGCCCCCGACTCCTTGAACACCCGCGCCCACTCCTTCGCGTCAAAATGTTCCGCGCGGAAAAGCGGAATCAAATCCTTGTATCCCTTCGCATCCTTCTCCGCCGGATCCTTCGACGCAAAATGTTCCTGAAAATTCTTGTAGGCCCCCTCGCCCGGCCTGTACATGTTTCGCGGATACCACTCGTTCACCGCCGCCGGCACCGAGTACACGCCCCAGTGAATGAAGATCCCAAACTTCGCGTCCTTGTACCACTGCGGCTGCTGGTAGTTCATCAGCGTCGCCCAGTCCGCCCGATACGGCCCGTCGTTCTCCTGCTTCTCTTCAATCGCCAGCAGCCGATTCCGTTCGCCATCGTATTTGCTCACCGACTGCTGCCACTCGCGGTCAATCTCCGCAGCAGACTTCACGCCCTGCGTCGGCGCCAGCGGGTCAGTCACAGCCGTCGTAGCCTGCGCAAACATCAGCGGCGCAGCCAAAAGAAAAATACAGGGCACAAAACGAATAGGATTTCTCATTAGCGCGAATCCTAAACCGCTCCAACGGGTCCGCGCAAACGTTTTCATTCCCGGCCGACAATAAGCGTTGAAAACATTCCCCAGAGAGCAAAGAGAATTTCCTTGACATATTCCCATATAAGCATGTATTGTTCCGTTCATGGCAAGAGCTGCAACCACGACCGATGCTTTTAACGCCGTAGCCGAGCCCCGCCGCCGGCAGATCCTCACCTATCTCGCCCTCCGCGAGCGCCCAGTCGGCGACATCGTCACCGACCTCAAGCTCGACCAGCCTTCCGTCTCCAAGCACCTCGGCGTCCTGCGCCGCGTGGGCCTCGTCCACGTCCGCTGCTCCGGCCGCCACAAGTTTTACCGCACCAACGCCGAAGCCATCCGCCCACTCCACGAGTGGGCCGCCACATTCGAGCGCTACTGGACCCATCAGTTGCTCCGCGTCAAGCAAATCGCGGAACAGGAGATGAAGCAACTCAAGCCAGCGCCCACTTCCAGCAAACCCTGACCAAATTCAATCCCGAGGAGGAAGCATGAGCACAGCAGCAATGAGCATTGAGAACATGACCCTTGATATTAAGCAGGAAATCCACGTCAACGCGTCCCTTGAAGTCACCTTCGCCGCGCTGCTTGAGCAGATCGGCCCGCGCAATGAGAGAGGCGCAGGCGACCCCATGCCCATGAAGATCGAACCCTGGCCCGGAGGCCGGTGGTACCGCGACCTGGGCGACAACAATGGCCATCTCTGGGGACACGTTCAGGCCATCAAGCGGCCCACGCTGCTTGAAATCTGTGGCCCGCTCTTTGCCTCCTACCCCTTCCTCTCCAATGTCCAGTACCGCCTCAAGGAAGTTGAAGGAGGCACCCTCATCGCCTTCCGGCACACCGCCCTCGGCTTCATCCAGGACGATCACAAGCGCGGCGTCAACGGCGGCTGGGCCTCCATTCTCGAGCGCGTTCGCAAACACGCTGAAGCCTAGTCAAAACGTGGTCGCCTGCACTGGCAATCTCGATGCAGATTTGCACCTTCTAAATCAATGAACAGACGGTTTAAGCCGTAAATGAGGGGAGAGAAGTATGTGCCCAGTCTGTATAGCAACCGCGGCGTTGTTCGCCGTCAAAGCTACATCCGGAAGCGCGCTTGCTGCTCTCGCCTACCGGAAGATCTACGGAAAGACGATCCCGAACGAAATCCCCATCGAACCCGAAACCAAGGAGGATCAACATGTCCACCACCATGACCGCGATTGAACACCCGAACGTTGTCTCGCACCAGGAATGGCTCGAAGCACGCAAGGAATTCCTGGCCAAGGAAAAGGAGTTCACTCGCCAGCGAGACGAACTCAGCCGCCAGCGCCGCCAACTCCCCTGGGAAAAGGTCGAGAAAAACTATGTCTTCGACGGCCCCACCGGCAAAGAGACGCTGTCTGCCCTCTTCGGCCAGCACAGCCAGCTCATCATCTACCACTTCATGTTCGGCCCTGGATGGAAGGAAGGTTGCCCAAGCTGCTCCTACCTTGCCGACCACTTCGACGGCACAACCATCCACCTCGCCCATCGCGACGTAGCATTCGGCGTCATCTCCCACGCGCCCATCGCCGAAATTGAAGCCTTCAAAAAGCGCATGGGCTGGCGCTTCAACTGGGTCTCGTCCTTCGCCAACGATTTCAACTTCGACTACCACGTCTCCTTCACCCCGGAGCAGAGGGCGAAGGGCAAAGTTGAATACAACTACAAACAGATGGAGTTTCCCAGCGAGGAAGCCCCCGGCCTCAGCGTATTCGCAAAAGACGCCGCAGGCGATGTCTTCCACACCTACTCGGCCTATGAGCGTGGCCTCGACATCTTTGTAGGGACCTACAACTTCCTCGACCACGTGCCCAAAGGCCGCGACGAAGAAGGCCTGAAACACTCCATGGCCTGGGTGCGCCACCATGACAAGTACGAAGACGGATACGCCGTCGACCCCAGGCAGGGCTACGTCCAGCCGGAGACCGTGCAGATCAAGACTGCAACCCACTCCTGCTGTTCAGAAGACCACCGCAACTAGTGTCCTGTCTCTAATGTTCATAACAGAAGCAGAAACTGTCATCCTGAGCAGCGCTACTCGCGTGGCGAGTAGCGCCCGCAGATGAACAAGCTTCTGTGCGGGGTTATGCTGGATTCAGCTGTCGCACGTGGAAGTAGGCCGGCTTCGCAACGAATCCACAACCTTATGTTCGATCTCCCCGCCCTCAAATCCGCGCTAGCCGGAACCATATTCGCCGGGAAGCTGCACTTCGCCCCCGTCACCGACTCCACTAACACTGACGCTCTCCAAGCCGCCCGCTCCGGCGCTCCCCATGGCTCCGTATACTTTGCCGATGAGCAACTAGCCGGTCGAGGCCGAAGCAATCACACTTGGCACTCCGCCGCCGGCGAGGGACTTTACGTCAGCGTGCTGCTTCGACCCAACACTTTTGCGACTGCTCTACCGATGTTGCCCTTGATTACTGGTCTTGCCGCAGCAAGTGCGATCAACGAAGTGTCCGGCCTGACTGTGGACCTGCGTTGGCCCAACGATTTGCTTATCGGCCCGCGCAAGACCGGAGGGATTCTAGTCGAGGCGCGCACCGAGGCGGGCAACATTGCCTACGCCGTCGTCGGCATCGGCATCAACGTGCATCAGAGGGAGTTTGCCGCCGGCTTGGCCACCCCCGCAACTTCGCTCGATCTTGAATCCGGAGCCCCCAGCGACAGGTCCACGTCGCACGGGTGGGAATCCGGCCAGCGTATCTCGCGCCAGCAGCTTCTCACCGCCCTCCTGAAATCGCTCGAATTGGAACTCCGCTCTTTGTATGTCCCGCAAGCATTTGAGATGATTCCGAGGCAAATTGAAAAAGCTTCGACATGGGTCCGCGGAAAGCAGGTCGTGGTCCACGGCCCGCAAGCCTGCACCGGTGTAACGGCCGGCTTGGACCAGTACGGCTTCTTGCGCGTCCAAACCGAAGACGGCCTGGTCACGGTGCAAACCGGCGGCCTCCGCGCCGCTGAAAATGAATCGGCGGATATAAGCTAAGAACACCATGCTGCTCGCACTCGACGTTGGCAACACCAATACCAAGCTCGGCCTTTATCGCCTCGACGGCGCGGACCCCGCGACGGCTCCAACTCCGGAAGCCCCTAAAAAGCCCGTCCTCGTTGCCACCTGGCGCGTCACCACCCACCATCAACAAACCGCGGACGAGTACAGCGTGCTCTTCGTCAATCTCTTCAAGATGAACGGCATTGAGCCCAGCCAGGTCACGCACATCATCATCTCCTCGGTCGTGCCGCCGGTTGAAACCACCCTGCGCCAGGTCTGCGAAACCTGCTTCAACGTCGACCCGCTCTTCGTCGAGCCCGGCATCAAGACCGGTATGCCCGTCCTGGTCGACAATCCCTCCGAACTGGGTGCAGACCGCCTCGCCGACTCCATCGCTGCCTACGAGCGCTACGGCGGTCCTTGCATCGTCGTGAACTTCGGCACCGCCACCCGCTTTGAAGCCATCTCCGCCCGCGGCGAATACTTGGGCGGAGCCATTTCCCCCGGCCTCGGCATCAGTGCTGACGCCCTCTTCTCTCACGCCGCGCGTCTTAGCCGCGTCGACATCAAGCGCCCCGCCAAAGTCATCGGCACCAATACCGTCACCCACCTTCAGAGCGGCATCTACTTCGGCTACATTGGCCTCGTCGACGGCATCCTCGAGCGCATGATCGCTGAACTCGGCGCAAAACCTCGCGTCATCGCATGCGGAGGCCTTGCCCACATGATCGCCGAAGGCTCACGCTACATCACTGACATCGACGACATGCTCACCCTCGACGGTCTCGTCATTCTCTTCGAACGCAACCGCGCCCCCCGCCCGCGCACCCGCACCCACTGAGGCAGTCAGAAGTCCCGGTTTTAAACCCCGCAATGAACCCGCCTGAGCGTGAGCACCGAGATGTCGTCCTCCTGTCCGAATTCAACCGCCGCCGTGGAAGCCGCAGTTGCGTCGGGAGTCATTGCGAACAGCGCCTCAAGGCGGTTGAAGCTGAAGATTTCGCCGGACTCGAATCGCACCTCGACCAGACAGTCCGCAGGCGAATGACTCCTGAATCGCCGGCAGTCCAGAATTACCCCGTCCCAAAAGGGCAGAGTCCGGATAGCCGGCATAAGCCAGGAGCTGGAGCGAAAGAACCCGCTATCGATGGCTGATCGTTACGTTAGAGAGATACACGTTGTAAGACTCGTCTGAACCATCGCCCCCTTCGAAGAAGAGACCTTCAATGTCATCCGGCGTTTTGTTGTTCGGGTTATAGAGAGCGCTGTTGAGCGTGTAGGTCTGAGCTCTGATCGCAAGACTGAGGTATTGCATTTGGTTGGAGGATGTGCGCTGTGCCACAAGGGTGATGTGTGTCCAGCCGGCTGGGGTAAAGGATTGGCTGGTGCACGAAACCGAGGTCTGAACCCAGGAGCCTGCGCCGAGATTCCAGATGCGCCACCAGCCACCGCCTTTCAGGTCGCACATAAACATGTAGGCGTAGTAGTTGTTGCTGAGGGCCTGCGCCATGCCGAAGATCAGGTTTTCCGGCTTGGTCGCGTCGGAGACGTAGACGTCCATATCCATCTGGAGAGTGCTGTAGGAGTCCTGAGCGCCCTTGACGTCCTCGAATCTGCTGTTGGAGTACTCGGGACTACCGCTAAAGGCTGCGAGGCCGCTCTCCTGGCTGTTGAGTTCTTCTGTAGTGTCATCGGGCGTCCAGGTGCTGGTGGCGCCGCCATCCCCGCCAGCGCAGGCAGTGGTGTTGCAGACTGACCATGAATCGTTCTGCATCCCCGAGTAGAGAATGGTGGATGGATTGAGAGTGGTGCCGGTGGCATTGGCGGTGAGGGTGGAACTACCGCTTACGGTGAGGGATGTTGTTAGAGTTCCATAAGTGGAGGTGTTGTTGTAAGTGAGTCCTATTTGGCAACTGGAGCTCGGCGCCAATGAAGATGGGCACTGGTTATTGAGAGTGAAGTTAGCGCTGTTGCCGACAGAAACGGAGCTGATGTTATAGGCCGCCTGGCCGTTGTTGGTGACGGTGAAAAATTGCTGGGCACTGCTGCCGTTCACGGTGCCGAGATCGAGTGTGGCCGGCGAGATGGAAGCATTGGGAGCCGGCGCAAGGTCATAGGCGATCATGTTATCAACCCACATATTGAAGGGCGTCTCGGTATTGTTTCCATCGAGCACGAGGATGGCATCGAGTGAGTCCGGGGACTGGGACGCCGGCGGGTACCCGGAGAATTCGGATGAAAGTGCTTGCGCCGAGCCGACACCGACGCCAAGATAGTTCACGGTGTTACCGGCGGTACTCATCTGGAATACGAGATGGACCCACTGATTGGCGGGGAACTGGCTGGCTGTGCACACTATGCCGGTGTTTTCCCAACCGCTGTTGGCCGTGTCCCAAACGTTCCAGGTTCCTCTGCCTTTCAGGTCACACTCGAACTGGAAGGGATAGAAGTTATTGTCGATGGCTTTGGCCAGCGTGAAGACCAGGGCTTCCGGCGCGGAAGGGTTATCGATGTAAACATCGGTATCAAGCTCGAATTCAGAAACCTGGTCTTCAGCCCCGAGCTGGATCTCATACTTGACGTTCGAGTAGCCGCTGCTGGTTCCGGTGGAGAGGCCGAAGTCAGTGCTGTTGACGGTCTGATTTGGATCGAGCACATTAGCCTCATCAGGGCTGGATTGATTGAATTGGAAATTGGCCACGGCGCCGCCATTACCGCCGGCGCAGGCGTTCGAGGCTACAGTGCAGGAGACCCATCCGTTCATTAACTGGATCTGGCTGTATAGAACGGTCTTGTTGCCATTGTTACTGTAGCCGCTACCGGAGATGGAAGCGGACGCAAGAGTAGTTGAGCCGTTCTTGGCATTGAGCACGCCAGAGTAAGAAACGGCCTGCGATGGCGAGAACTTGAGGGTGACAGAGCAGCTTGACCCGTTGGCGAGATTCGTGCAATTGGATCCTGGAGTTATGGAGAAGTCGGCTGCGGGGCCGCTGGTGGCAGAGTAACTGAAGGCTGGGGTAAAGGTGGACCCGGTCTCGTTCGTGAACGTGAATTGCTCTGAACCGCTGCTGCCAATTGAAACGCTTCCGAAGCTATAGGTGGATGGAGTCAGCGTGGATGGAGAGGTGCAGGAACCGCCGTTGGTTCCGGTGCCTTGCAGGCTGATGGTCTGCACGGCGTTCGAGGTGGCGTTATCGGTAATCTGGAGAGTGCCGTTGAACTCGGTGCAGGCGTTGGGTTGGAAGCTGACAGTGATGGACGGGCAGGATTGGCCAGGCGATGCGCCGCTGCATCCGCCGTAGTTGACGGAAAAGACGCCGCTCGGATTGGACGTGAGTATGACGCCGGAAGACTGGATGGAGAGAATCGCCGTGGCTGAAGAAGCGTTGGCGACAGTGATGGTCTGCTGCGAGGTGCTGCCCACCTGGGTGCTGGGAAAGACGACGCTGGTTGGAGAATACTGCGGCGCCGGTTCGGCGCTGTAGGCGATGCCGGAAGAGGAGAGATGGTTCCACACGGAGTTCACACCGACCGTCTGGACATAAAGGGTGTAACTTCCCGGTGAGAGGTTTGAGACTGGCGCGGCGCCGGAGCAACTATAACTTCCGTTGCCCTGGGAGGAGCAGTTGGAGGCATTGGCGAAGCCGGAAGTGGGGTCGCTCATCTGAGTCCAGGAGTTACCCTGGTTGGCCCAGAGAGCGAAGTGATCGAGGGTGGCGGTGGAGCCAACTGTCGCGGACCACGGGTAATTGCTGGGTGGATCGGCGATGGCTGGTTGGGTGCCGTAACCGAGGTCCCAGGTGAAGTTACCGCCGCTCAGATTGAGGCTGGTGATGCCCGTACCGCCCTTGGTGGTGAGACAGTCATCGATGCCGGTTTCGATTTCGGTGCCTTCGTCGTAGTCGTTCCAAGTGGCTACCTGGAATAAATGGAGGGGACTGGAGTTAGTAAAGTCATTGTGAACGGTAATCTGGCCTATCGACTGAACCCAGGTCTGTCCGCATTGCTGGCTGATGGTTTTAGCAGCGCATGGGGCCAGGTTAGTGGTGCTTCCCAGACAGTTGCCCCCGAAGCCCTGGCTATTATCAAAGCCCTTCCAGCCTGCGCCGATAATGTCCAAACCCTCGGCGTAATAATTGGTTCCCGAGTAGTAGCCGACGGAGTAATCATAAAATGCCTCAAGATTGCAGAGCCCTAAAGGATCTGAAGCGTCGCAATTGGAATAGTCAGTGTAGTGACCGACCCAGGCATATTGACCGGCGTAGCTGGAGTTAGTTCCGACGATAGCATTCTCAACAATGTACTGCGGCGATCCTCCCCAGGCGGACTGGGCATCATCTATGATCTGCTGGTTTGTGATAACGATGCTCCCCGTTGAATTTTGCCAAAACACGCTGTTTGAGAAATCAGAAAAATTGAGCAATACGGGCTGGCCCGAGCTGTTGACCTTACCGCTGGCCATGCGGAGATAGGCCGGGTTGCCGTCAATGAAGAGCGAGTAGATCTGTTGAATGTCGGAGAGTGCAGCAGCCTCGCAACTGGACTGAGAGGGGTTGGAGCCCGTGCAGGCCGAGTTGTTGGAGAGGGCGCCTGGATCGTACAGGATGGCGAAGTAGAAGCGGTTATTGAAACATCCGGGACAGCTTGCCGTTTTGAGAGAGTTGGCGACGCCCTCTGTGATCTGCTGGATGCTGGGAATAGCGCTGCCATAGTAGTCAATTATGGTGCCCTGATAGCCGCGCTGCTCCATATCGGCGATCTGGGCCTCGTAAGTCTGGGCATCCATTTCGCTGTAACCAACATTCACGTGGCTGCCAGTGCTGCACCCGCTGGTGCCCTGGCAGAACCATGGCTGGTATTCGGTGAAAGCCCACGTGGCAGTGCCTTGGGGAAGCAATCGCGAGATCGGAACCGTACTGATGTTCTGTGGCGTTGGATTGAAGGTGTAGTCCGACTGCCCGGAATCCTGCATACCCTCGAATTCCTGATAGCACTTTGAGCTGTTATTGCCCAAGGCAGCGCAGGCGGAGGTGTTATTGAAGGAGTCAATAGGTTGATAAGGGCTTTGGATCTGGGCATGCAGAGTGAAGGCTGCAAAGCACACGGAGACGATGCATTCAGATACGCGGACGAAATGCAGTTTCATCACACACACTCCTGTCGGATCGGCCATGCGGCTTGGCCTTCGGGAAGCTTTTCTGATTGGCAACAGAAAACGAAGACAGCGTAAGCCGGCCGCGCGCATTGGGATTGCATGCGCCATAAGTGTCGAACATCGCGCAGTTTCTGTCTCAGACTGAGGGGGGCCGACAGGCCTTATCTCTTGCGCAATTCTTTCTGGCTGTTGGTTTCAATTTGTATAACACTCTCCGGATGCAAAGGGTCTGGAGGCCAACATGCGAGTTAGAATGCGGGGATAACTCCCAGGTTGCTTGCGTTTTTTTTGAACGCTTCCCAAGTCCGGTTCTCGGCGACCATCTTGAAGATCAATTCGCGCAGTTCGTTGTTCGTGATCTTAGGCGGCTAGGGCCCCCTGCGCCGGAAGACCAATTCCAATCCACCTTGAATTTGACCCGATGCCAGCGGACGACCGTTTCGGGCAGATCGATGAGAGGCGCGGGTCTCCATTCGAGCCCAGGGCCACTGGCCGAAGGCGAAGCCACCGATGCATACAGCAACTCCGGCAAGCAGGCTATGAAAGAGATTGAAGTCGCCCACAGCAACGGCGCATACCAAAACAAAACCGCGTGCGTTCCACGCCCAGGCACTTGAGGAGCTTGCGCCGGTTTTGGCGTGTGATCTTCAGATGACACAACCAGGATCTTTGCAGCCCGGCTGCAATAGCGCGTCGTCAGCATTGTGCTATGCCTCAGGTCCCGAGCCGAATCAATTCAAAGGGCAATGGGACCCCTTGGGCGCGCATTTCGAAGCGCAATTGCACTGTAAACAAAACCAAAATAAAGCGCACAGTATCAACAAGTTAAACCACTATCTCCTGCAAAATCAGCGCGTTTTCCCCAAAAAAACGGTGGTCCAGACAAACTTTTACCTCAAAATGAGAAATTCCAGGCAGACAAAACATCGCATTCATCACCATGCGCGGTCCACTGCGGAGCGAATCCTAACCCAATAGGCGAACGTTTGCCTTGTTTCTTCACTCCTTAAGCAACCAATTACCCCATGTAGCACAGCCCCTCCGAGCAGCCATTTCGTCGATACGCCGCTTCACTGATCCCAACCTCTGAAAACTGCCCGGATGACTGAAAACTAACCACTAACAACTGATCACTGACAACTGTTCTGCTATCCTTTTGCCATGCCAAACTCATCCGTCGCCGAAGCTCTCAAGGCGCTGGCCAATGGCCCGCAAGTACATCTTAATCTAGGAGTTGCGCAGCTCGTCGAAACCGCGCTCCTGCGCGGCGAAGCCCGCCTCGCCGCCAACGGCGCCCTGGTCGCAACCACCGGGGCCCGCACCGGCCGCAGCCCCCGCGACAAGTTCATCGTCGACGACGAAATCACCCACCCCACCGTCGACTGGGGGAAGGTCAACCAACTCTTTGATTCCAAAAGGTTTGACGCCCTGCTTGAATGCGTCACAACGCACATGCGCGAGCGCGACCTCTTCATCCAGGACCTCTACTCCGGCGCAGACCCGTCCTACCGCCTCCCCATCCGCATCATCGCCGAATATGCCTGGCATTCTCTCTTCGTCCGCCAGCTTTTCATCCGCCCGGAAGCCGCTGAACTTGCAGGCTTTACTCCCGATTTCACGGTGATCGCCGCACCCGAGTTTGAGGCCGTTCCCGAGCGTGACGGCACCCGCTCCGGCGCCTTCATCATTTCGGATTTCACCCGCAGGATTGTCCTCATCGGTGGAACCAAATACGCGGGCGAAATGAAAAAGTCCATCTTCGGCGTAATGAACTTCCTGATGCCCCCCCAACACGTTCTGCCCATGCACTGCTCGGCAAACGTAGGTGCGGACGGCGTAACTGCCTTGTTCTTTGGGCTTTCCGGAACCGGAAAAACCACACTGTCAGCCGACCCCGCCCGCCGTCTCATCGGCGATGATGAGCATGGTTGGAGTCCCGCCGGAGTTTTCAATTTTGAAGGCGGCTGCTATGCCAAGTGCGTTGACCTCAGCAAAGAGAAGGAGCCGCAGATCTTCGACGCCATCCGCTTCGGCTCGGTTCTCGAAAACGTGGTTCTCGATCCCGCCACAAGTCAACCCGATTATTCCAACATCGGGCTCACTGAAAACACAAGGGCGGCTTATCCCATTGAATTTATTGAGAATTCCCTAATTCCAAGCGTGGGCGGCCATCCCCGCAACGTGCTATTTCTCGCCGCGGATGCTTTCGGCGTCTTGCCGCCCATTGCCCGCCTCACGCCACAACAAGCCATGTATCACTTTCTATCCGGCTACACAGCCAAGCTGGCCGGTACTGAAGCCGGCTTGGGCTCAGAGCCGGTGCCTGAATTTTCTGCCTGCTTCGGCTCGCCATTTCTGCCCCTGGCGCCGCGCATCTATGCGGAAATGTTGGGCGAGCTTCTCCAGCAACACAACGCCAGTTGCTGGCTCGTAAATACCGGCTGGTCCGGGGGCAAATTCGGAGTCGGAAAGCGCATGAGTCTGAAGCACACACGCGCCCTGGTGAATGCTGTCCTGGACGGCAAACTCGGTGACGTTGAGTTTGTGATCGAGCCATCCTTCGGCTTCCACATCCCCACGTCCTGCCCCGGCGTCCCGTCAGAAATTCTCAACCCACGCAATATGTGGGGCGATAAGCCGGCATATGACCGTCAAGCGTCTTCCCTGGCCGCCCGCTTCGAGTCCAACTTCCGCCAATTCGACGCCCCAGACGAAATCCGCGCCGCCGCTCCCAAAAACTTGGCTCGGGGAGCTTAACGAAGCCACAAGCTGCTATTCCGAATAGCTGAGCCCAGACGCAGAAAAGCCCACCTTCACGGTGGGCTTTTCTGTTCGAATTTATTGCCGGCGATCACCTAATCTCCCACACAGTCGCCCGTGCAGTACCATCGGCCCAGCGAGGCTTAACTTCCGTGTTCGGGATGGGAACGGGTGATCCCTCGCAGTATGGT
>JBEKUP010000029.1:0-60563 GCA_049514915.1 Occallatibacter sp.
GTTTCCAACGTCGTCTGTATAGGGCCATCAGTGCCCCAGCCAGCATTACGCCTGCCAAAAGGGCAAAGTGTCCGGGCATGGATTTCATATCGGGTTGCAGCCAAAGGTCGCGGAGAATGATCGATCCACCGAGAACCGTCGATAGGATGATGAAGACAACAACCCATTGCCGAGGTATCCGCATATCGCCTCCGATCTGAACGCGACAGAATTTACATTAGCTGGAATGATTCAAGATTCTACTCCGAATGCGACCCGTGATCGATAAGACCTACTGAGTAGGTAAGCAGCTAGTGACCTTGAACGTCTCGCTGAACCGTTAAAGAGAGGAGTTTTACGGCTCCGCTTCCAGCCAGTAATTGGCCCGCGCCACGATCCGCGCACCGTAGTCCTGCGTCGTCCGCACCTTGAGCGTATGAAGCCCAAGGGACGGATTCGAGGGGCTGAAACTCAACAGATAGCGATTGCGGGTATCTTTAGCCGCTTGCAACACCCGCTCCTCAAAGCCCTTGTCGCCCGTGAACGTGGTGTATTCCCCGCCACTCATCTGCGCAACCTCTTTAGAAACATTCTTCTTGAACGCCTGGATAAGCATGATCAGCGGCGACATCATATTCATGGTGCGATCGTCGCCGTTGTCCTTCATGTCGTGGAGCAGTTCAGCCCGCGCGGGAGAAAACGAGACACTCAGCACCAGCACGTCAGAGCGGCCAATTTTCTCAATCAACTGCGCCGGCTTGGTGTGCTTGCTGCCGTGATCGCGCTCCTCGGTAATCATGAGCAGAACGCGGCGATATTCCTTTGGTTGGTCTTCGAGCAGATCCACGGCATAGCTGACGGTATCGAGAATTGCATCTCCTCCGTCACCTTGCTCCATGCGCTTGAGAGCCTGATTCAGGTCTTCGCCGGAGTGGCTATAGTCGCGAATCAGATGCGGTTTGGAATCGAAACCCACCAGCGCCGCCTGGCTGCGTCCATCGGACAGGAACATGTCGAGCAGCGGGCCGAGCTTCGCGATTTTATCGAATTCGAGCGCGCTCACGCCCCCCTCTTCAACAGCCACCACCAGCGCAACCGGGGCTGTATCCATCTCCTCCTGCACGCGAATCTTTTGCGGGACACCGTTGTCTTCCAGTACAAAATCGTCGGGCTTGAGGCCGTAGACGATTCCGCCGTGGGGCTTTTCCACCAGGGTGGGCACCAGCACTTCCTGGGTGGTGACCCGGATCGTCGGAGCGTCCGGGTGAGCGCCGGGCAGCGGCAGCGGCGGTTCGGCTGGGGGCATCTGCTGCGCCATCGCAGTCGTCGCGAAACATACTGAAATCGAAAGGAAAATCAGTCTGGGTGATCCAAGTCTCATGCCCAAAGAATCTCCAGCGTCGATGATAAGGGAAGCTGCAGCGGTAATCGAAGTTAGCCCCGGTTGGGAAGGCGGTCGGCATCTGGCTTCCCTGCTCTGATGCAAGCGCCGGCAGAAGCACGCGGACTCAAATCTCGAAAAACCATTCGAGTATCAAGGATGGCTCCGAGTCAGATCCGTTTATGGACATCCCGATCGAGGCGACCCGTCCACAGGAGAAAGCTCAAGAGCTCCCAACGAGAGTTCCAGACAAAACTCACGATTTTTCTGAAAGTCAAGGTTTCAGCCTTTTGACCGGAATACGTCTCCACCCGCCACCGCAGGTACTCACTCCGCCAGGGAGTGAGGCGATTGCCACGTGTTGCATTCCACACAAAACGAATCGGAGCGAACAAGGCGTTTCCCTCCGCTCAGAGTATAGACGGATTGACTTCGTTGCAGGTTATTGCAGCTTGCTGAAAAGGCTATTGGATTGGGAATCGAGCTGCGAGATCACGTCTTCCAACGCCGTCTGCTGGGTTTCGGAAAGTGAAAGCTGTGTAGAGACAGTCGCCACATCCGCCTGCATCAGGTCCGTCTGCGCGGTGGTCAACTGGGTCTGTTGGCTGGTCACCGCATCGGATGCCGCGCTTAGCTGAGTGATGGAGTTATCGACCACTACCCGCTGCTGGGAAACATAATTCAATGCTGTTCCCAATGCTTGCGTATCACTCACTGCCTGCGCGGTATTCACTGTGCCGCTGGAATAATCGGCTACCAGGCTGTTAAGGGCAGCAAAAACGTTGTTTGTGCCAGCGGCAGAAAAGATCTGACCGCCAGGCACATTCAATTGGACCTTTTGACCGTCAGGCGCCTCAATATAGTTGACATCATCATCCCCGTTATAAGTGGTTGCTGCGGGTGAGGTCGTAGTCGAAGTCGTGAACGGAGTCGTTGAAGTCTGTCCGCCGGCAAAGATGTATTGGCCCTGATAGCTCGTGTTGGCCAGCGATTGCACTTCGTCGAGAATGCCGGAGATCTGGTTTCCAATGGACTTTACGTCGCTCGCATTCATGGTCCCATTGTTGGCGCTGGTCGCCAGAGAAACTGCCTGCGTTAGCTGAGAGACTACAGAGCCCAGCGTTGAGTCGGCAACCTGCAACTGACTGGTGACCAGGCTCGAGGACTGCGTAAATGAATCGTCTTGCTGAATCTGATTCAGCAACAGGACATTCTCTCCGGATGCCACCGGGTTCTGGCTCAGGGATGTGATGCTCACGCCGCTCGATAACTCGGCCGTCAATTGCTGCTCGTTCAACTGGCTTTGATCCAGCGCGCCAACGAGGTTTGCAGAATAACTTGGATCCACCCGCATTGCTTCCCTTTCTTCACTAGGCATGCGCCTTGACTGCGTCGCTTACGCCCCGCCCGCCCTTTGCGGACTCATTAGGAAACCGTCGTTTGATCCCCGAGATTCAATGCCGATGCCATGATGGTATTCAGCATTGTGAAAACCTGCGAAGCAGCCTGGTAGCTGCTTTCCAACGTGGACATAGCGGCAGCTTCGTCGTTTAGATTGACTTGGGAAAGCGCGTTGTTCTGCGTTTGCAGTTGTGTCACAGATGCGTTTTGGGCCGTGTTCTCGGCTTGTACACCTGAGACGGTTGCTCCCAACGTAGAGACAAAGTTCGAAAAGAAGCCGGTCGGCGTCGGTCCATTACTCACACCCGCGGAACCGTTCTGGCTTTCTCCCAATTGCAAGGAGGCCGCAGCACCCTGCGTAATGGTCCCTGCACCATTGGCGGAATAGAGATCCCAGTCGAGGTTTAAGTTCGCCGCTCCGTCGGAAAGGCCGGAAAAGGTCATGCCGCTCACGTTCGCTGCGGGACTCACCAAGGCGCCGCTCGCATTGAAGGTGAGCGTTCCCGTCGCATTCGCTGACGCAACGGGATCTGCAATCATGCCCCCTGCCGTACCGCTGGCCCCGGAAATCGTGAGTACACCCCCGGTGCTCGAAACGGTGACGCCAGTAATCCCTGCCCCTGTAATTTGGGCGTCGAGCGCTGCCACATAGCCGGTAGCCGGCGGACCAGCGGTTCCGACCGCCTCGCCGGCGGTCACTGTTGGCGCAATGATTGTCGCTGTGCCGCCGCCTGCCAGGTTCCCGCTGATCGTCAGATTCGTTCCGGGATTTACCGTCTCTCCGACGCCGAAACAGTAACTTACCGAACCGGGAACACTCGTATTCGCAATCAGCACATCCGGTACCGAGATGCTGTAACCCCATTGGTTGTTACCCTGGTTGGTATATGTCACCGTTGCGTTGTAGCTGTTTCCCAGAGAGTCATAGACCTGCAGGCTGCTTGTTGCGGAGGGAGAGGAAGCATTCAGATTTTGAGGCACGCTGAAAGCTGTTGTCGCAATGGGTTGCATCAGCGATTCATTGCCAAGCTTCGCCATCGCGACCGCATTCGAATTGTCGCCTGTTCCCATCCCGGCACCGGCCGCTGCAACCTGGTTTGGGTCCGTCATGGTCACACTCATCGTCAACGCGCTTCCAGCCACTTGCGTGGGTTCATTGAAGATGTAAAGGGGGGTTGCGGAGGTTCCCGTATTCCCGTCCAGATCGGAGCCTTTATTATTCAGCTGATTTACTGAGGTGGAGACGCCGTAAGCAAGTTGGTCTAGTGAACTAAGCGCGCCGGGAATGTCTTGATCACGCGCTGTCAGGTAGCCTCCCAACTCGCCACCTCCCGAGGTCAACTGCGAGGTAATGTCCGTGGTGCCGACAAAAAAATGGGTGACTCCACTGGCGGACCCGCTGGTCAACTGGAAGCTCGAGTTTTCGGAAACCAGCAACTGTCCGGATGTCGTGGTCACGGAAAGCCCGTTGTTTTCCGTCTTCACCTGGTTGATCCCGATCAGCTGGGAAAGCTGGCTCAGATCCTCCTGACGTTGATCCTCCAGCGTGCCGGCATCGGCGTTGGGCGACGTTGACTGGATTTGCTGATTCAGTTGCGCAATCGAGGAGGTGAGCCCATTCACCTGGCTAATCACGCCGGATGCTTCCTGATCCAGGGCTGATCGCTGGGTGTTCAAACTGCCCGCCGCATTGGAAATGTCACCCGCCAGCGTTGTGGCCGAAGTGAGCACTTCTTCACGCAGAGAATTATCGGTGGGTTCGGCCTCCAGCGAAGAGAAGGAGCTGAAGAAACTGGTGAGATCGTTGCCGATGTCACCCGCAGTCGAACTGCTGGAACCGGAGTCAGGGGTAAACAGGGCCTGCACGCTGTCGAGCGCGGTCAGGCGGGCACTCGATGCCGAGGCCAACTGCTGCTGCTGATCCAGGCGCGCCGAAAGAACACTGTCGCGCATCGAGGTCGCGCCGGTCTCCGTAACCCCGTCCCCATATTGAACGCCGTTGATCTGGATCGGATCGTTCTCACGCCAATTCGGGATCTCCGTAGTGTAGCCCGGAGTGTTGGCGTTGGCCACGTTATTGGCCACAATACTGAGTGCCGACTGGTCGGCATTCAACGCACCGGAAATGAGATCGAACGCGGAACTAATGGTTCCCATCACCGCTCTCCATGCCCGTCCAGTGCCGAGTTTGCTCCCCGCCGTATTCCAGACGTCCGGCACGCAACTCCTGCAGCCGTTTCATCACGCTCAGATTGGCGCGTGTGGCTTCCATGACTCGTCCGAATACCGCCATTTCTTCGACAGCTTCCCCTGCCTGCCGAGCCCGATCCGCCCGCGCCGTCGAATTCGCAGGTTCCAGTGCGCGGTTGAGCGTCTGACAGGAGAGCGCCAACTCTTCAAGCCGCTTCGTGTCCAGACGGGCCAGCGCATGCGAGGCTTCCCACACTAATTCCTTCAGTTCGGGGTGTTCCACGCGCCTGCCCCCCGCAACTGTTGCCGTCGTTCGCTTCATCGCTCCACGACCCTCTCCGTCGTCATGCTACGCAGCCGCCTAGTTCCGTTCTCTTAACTCGATCAGCGATCGCCGCCCAACATGGCATCCACCATCTTCGACGCCACCGCGGAGGCCGGCACATTGTAAGTTCCCGCAGCCAAGGCCGCCTGGACGGATGCAACCTTGTCCGAACGTATCCCAGAGTCTGCCGCGGTCAGCGAAACTTCGCTTCCCGCACTGCTGAACGTTGCACTGTCACTGCCCAGCCCGTTTGCTCCGGTTGTTGATGTTGCACCTGCGGGATGCGGCGCCGAAGTGGTGGGTGGCGTAACTCCCAAAAGCGATTTCAGTCCATCGAGACTATTTCGAATGTCCATGCGCATTGCTCCTTACACGGTCTATCGGCGAGTTTACTAATCACTGTAGTCATTCAGGCCTTCTCATCTCAGTACTTTCTAGGCACATTTCCGGTCCCCGGTACCGAATCAGACTTGTTACCGGAATGGGACAGGTCCTTCAGAACACTGTTCGCAATCCCAAACCCTCCCCGCTCGCTCAATGCCCTTCCCAGCGCCTCGGTTGCGAACTCGCCCAGCGCTCCAGCAGATCCCGAGTCATTGCCGAAATCCCCGCCTTCGCCCGTAAGCGAGCTGCCCCGTGTCAACGGCTTCATCAATTCCTGCATCATCTGCGCCTCAAACTCGTGCGCAGCCCGCACCAGCCGGGGCTGGGGCGTATTCGTGCTCTCTGTCTGCGCATCTATCGCCGATATCGCCGTCATTGAGTTCCTCCCCGCATAAGTCCTCGCATCACAATACCTCCAAATCGGCCTCCAGAGCGCCGGCCTCTTTCATGGCCTGCAAAATGGAGATCACATCCCGCGCCCCCGCCCCTGTCCGTTGCAATTCCTTGACCAGATCCTCGACTGTGGCCCCTTGTTTCAATTCAATCTGGTTAACGGGTTTGTCCTGAGCCTGTACGGAAGTTTGCTGAACCACCTGGGTGGTTCCCGCTGAGCCGGGATTGGGTTGCGACACCAGCGACTCGCTGATGACATTTACCGAGAGGCCTCCATGCAGGATCGAAACCGGCTGCAGACGCACCGTGCCCCCGATAACCACTGACCCGGTTCGCTCATTCACCACCACACGAGCCCGGGGATACACATCGACTTCAACGGCCTCGACCTGATCCAGCAACGAGGCCATGTCTTCGCCGGGAACTGTAGAAACCTCGACCCGGCGGCTGTCGACCGCGTGAGCGCGCGTCCCTCCCAGAGCGCGATTGATGGCACCGGCCATGCGTTCGGCGGTATGGAAATCCGCATCGTTCAGCACCACGCTGACGACGTGCATCTGCGTCAGATCGAAGGGTACTGGCCGCTCCACCAGCGCGCCGCCGGGAATCCGGGCGGTGGTTGGATGATTGAGCTGCTTGCTGTTGCCTCCGGAAGTTGCCATGTAGCCGCCCAGCACGAGTGCTCCCTGAGCCTGAGCGTAAATCTGTCCATCCGGGCCGTAGAGCGGGGTCATCAGCAGAATGCCGCCCTCAAGCGTTCGCGCATCTCCGGCCGATGAGACTGTAATGTCCATCTTGTATCCGGGCCGGCTGAACGGGGGCAGCGTCGCCACGACGAAGACCGCGGCCATATTCTTGACCTGCATGTTGCTGGCGCTGTTCGATCCGGTCTGCGGCACAGTGATTCCCATCCGTTCGAGAGCGGAGATCAAGGTCTGCGCGGGAAACACCGTCTGCGAACTGTCGCCGGTGCCGTGCAGCCCTACCACCAGCCCGTATCCGACAAGCTGATTGTCCCGAATCCCCTCGATGGTGGCCACGTCCTTGATCCGGGCCAGTTGCGGCGCCGGCTCGGAATAGACCAGGACCGTTGCCAGCAGCGCAAACACCAGCACCGGATAGCAAAGGAGTTTTCGCAAGCTCATCGTCTTCTTTCGAAATTCCGGCATGAGATTTCGTTTCTGCATCATTCACCTTGATTCCTGATCTTCGCTTCTAAAAAATCAGCATCTTCTCCAGAAAACGAACCAGCGGATTCTGCCGGTAGGTGGAGTCGTTGACGATACCTTTGCCAGTTACTTCCAATTCGAGATCGGTCATGGCAGTCGAAAGTACCTGGTTCTGGGAGCTCACATCTTCGGGACGCACAAGGCCGCGCAACTTGATCAACTGCGTCTGCTGTGAAAACGTCAGCTGCCGCGTGGCCTGCACCACCAGCATTCCATTGGGCAGCACATCCACCACTTCACCCCCAAAGGTCGTCGCCAGGCTCGAGTTCGTAGTGCTTTGCCCCTGCGCGGTCAGTCCGGAGCTGGCCGTCATCCCGACCAGATTCTGCAGCGCATTGGATGCTTTGAGAGCGCCGAAAAGCGAAGTGAGCCCAGAGTTGGCATTCGATGCCCTCGAGTTCTTGACCTGGCCATCGGTTGAGGCGGCGAGGCTCTCCGTCACCACAATGGAGACGACGTCGTGCAGCCGGGCCGCCTTGGCATCGGTGCCGAACCGCACCAGTCGCCCCTCTGGACTCCAGATCGAGCCCGGCGTTTTGACCTCTGCTGCCTGCTGCGCATGCACGCGTTGAATGTAGGCTGCGAGCGCAGCCTCGGGAGGTGTCGGTTTGGCGGCCGGTAGAAACGGTATGTGGTTCTTGCCTGACGCGCCGAGCGGTGCCGGCGACAGGGATGCATAAAACAGTGCCGCACACCATACGGCGACGACCGCTCCGCGCCGTTTCGCTTTCATGGTCGGCCTTCCTTCTCCTGCGCCAGAATCACACGTCCCGGCGCCACAGCCAGCGCGAGGACCACAGAGCCACCGATGATCAGCCGCACTCGGAGCTTGCCGCCAACCGCGGCGGGGTTGAGGGCTATCGCATCAAGTCGCGCGTCTACGACGGGAGAATGTTCCTCAAGGATCAGCCTCTCCCCTGCATGGATTACCGGTTGTAGGGGAGCCTGTGCTTTTTGCCCATCTGCTTTGGATTGCAGCGGCTCGTTCCGAACCGCATCGGCCAGTACCAGCCGACCCGGCCCGCCTGGATGACGCACGTCGATCAGGAGCAGCCAGCGAGCACCGCTGTGGGGATCGTCGATTTCGCGGACGATCGAAGAGGCAGAGAGCGTTGGATCGGCTCCCCGACATTCAACCGATTCACCGCCACGCGAATTCGGATCGTCCGCCGACTTGCTGAAGGCGCACGGCAGGATGAGCGCGGCCAGCATCATCGCTCCGAGAACTCTTGCAATCTTTACGCTCATCCTGCTCACCGGTGCCTCAAAATCTTCATCCGAAACATGCCGTTTAACGGGTCATGTTATTGACTTGCGAATACATATCGTCTGCGGCTTTGATTACCTTGGAGTTTGACTCATACGCTCTCTGAGCCAACACCATCTGCACGAACATGGTGACTACATCGACGTTCGAGTTTTCGAGATATCCCTGTTGGAGGGTCCCCATTCCTTCGGTTCCACCGGGATTGCCCGTCACCGGATTGCCCGAGTTCAGCGTTGCCTCCAGCAGGTTGGAACCCATGCTCTCAAGTCCACCCGGGTTGGGGAATGTCGCCAGCTGTAGCTGCCCCAACTGCGAAGGGTTTGTTTGTCCAGGCAGTGTCGCGTTCACCACACCGTACTGGGTAATGGTGACTGCCGTCGCATTGGCAGGAATGGTAATGGTGGGGATGACCGGGTCACCGTCGGTGGTGCAGAGGGTTCCCTGGCTGTTCAATTGAAACTGACCGGCGCGGGTGTAGGCGATGCTTCCATCCGGTCGCTGCACCTGGAAAAACCCGCTGCCCTCAATGGCAACATCCAGTGGATTGGAGGTCTGGTTCAGCGATCCCTGGGTCATAATCACCTCGGTGGCCGCCGACTTGGTTCCCAGGCCCACCTGCAGCCCGGCCGAAACGGTGTTCTGGCTTTGTGCAGCACCTGGCGTAACCAGGTTCTGATAGACCATGTCCTGGAACTCCAGGCGCAACTGGCGAAATCCCGTGGTTGAAGAATTGGCGAGGTTATTGGCAATCGTGTCCAGGTTCAGTTCCTGCGCGCTCATGCCGCTTGCCGCTGTGTACAGGGCTCGAATCATCTTTGTTTCCTCATCCTGAACGGAGACGTGCCGCTAAACGCGCGGCAGGTCCTCGGTTGCAAACTTGTTGAACTCGGTGTGAAACACCGTTAGCGCCTTCTGCATCATCTCCGCCTCACGCTGGATTAGCATCAGGTTCAGTGAACCCGGGATCGATCCCTGGTTGGCAGATTCGATTGAGCCCTGGCGTATGGATGCGTCTTTGGAGAGCGAGACGACCGTCTCGTCGGGAACCAGGTAGCGGCTCGCGCCCTCCGCAGTCAGCTGCGTTCCTTTAGGAAAGGTGAACACACCGACGGTCGCCACCACGCCGCCCGCCACCGAGAGCGCGCCGTTGGCGCCTATAGAGACTTCGCCCGGAGGAATAGCAATCGGCTGTCCGGCGGTCGACAGCACCGGCTCGCCCGCCGAGGTCACGAGTTGTCCGCTGGGTGCGCGGTGAAATCCACCGTCGCGTGTAAAACGAAGCCCGTTCGAGGTCTGGATGCGAAAGAATCCCTCTCCCTCGACGGCCAGATCCAACGCATTGCCGGTCTGCTGAAGCGTGCCCTGACCCAGGTTGAGCTTGTCCCCGCCGAGGAGTCCAAAGTTGTTGACCGTGCGGCCCAGTTGGGAATCCGCAGCATCGGGTCCCATCAGCACGGAACGGAAGAACTCCTGTTCAGAACGGTAGCCAGGGGTCTGAGAATTGGCCAGATTGGTCGCCGCAATATCCAGGGCCTGGGTGCGTGCGATCAAACCGGTCATCGCTGCATAATATCCGCTGTCCATCTCTGCATCCCCCGTCGGAAAAGGAAAGATGCAGATGCGGGACCGGAAAGAGAGAGCGTGGATTAGAGGAAATTAGGATTGGAGACGAATGTGCTGATTTGAAGGCGATTGAATCGCATAGACGGGCTCGAAGAATCCGTTGGAGGCGCCGGTCAGTGACGTAATCAAGTCCTTAACGAACGGCATTGTGCTTTCCGCCGAGATCGCCTGAGCGCCCATTCCGGCGCGGATAGCGGGTACAGGCACTGAATGTGCAACCAGGGAGCCGGTCTGTCCATTCAGCCAAATCCTGACTTACTGCAATCCATCGCAGACGATGGTGATTTCAAAGCTGGCGTCTTCGAACTGGTACGTGTGATGGAGCTGAAACTCGGGGGCCTGCACGTGCAGCTTGTAGTCGCAGCCGGTAATGACAGCGGGAACCGACAAGCCGCAATTGGCGGCCAGATTCGGGACTTTCCCTTTCCAGGCGCCGGCCAGCATGTTGCATATCTCGCCGATCCCGTCCTTGACGACGTCGTCGATCTCTTCGAACTCCATGCCAGTCATGTGCGCGGCAATCTTTCTCGCCGCGGTACTCCCACACTTGAAGACACATGCCCCACTTAGGAGACCGCCAAATCCGACAACCGCCGTGACCGACTCCGGCTCGGTTGCCGGCGGTCCGGAAACGCGCCTGCAGGTCACTCCGAGCATCATCTGAAATACCTCGTCCACGCTCCCATCCAGGTTCTGTGGATCGGAGACCAGTTGCATGGATTCCCGCAAAGAGACCGTCATTGTCTGCTCCATTTCGTTGATCTTGCCCCCCTGCGCTCGCGCGATAGCTGCGAACCGCACACCATTCAAGAGCACGTTGATCCTTTCCGGATCACGCCGCATTCACCAACGGCAGAACCCGTTCCTTCACCTGCTCGGCTGTAAAGGGCTTGCGGATGTATCCGCGCGCCCCGGCCTGAATCGCCTGCTTCACATGCTCTTCGCTCGACTCGGTCGTAATCATCACCACCGGAACACCGGGGGCAAGGTTCTGCGCCCGAAGCTGACGCAGAAACTCCAACCCGTCCATCGACGGCATGTTGATGTCAGAGAGAATCAGGTCAACCTCCTTCGCCTTCAGCACATCCAACGCCTCCGTGCCGCTGCCTGCCTCATGCACCACGGCAAGATTCAGACCCGCCTGACGAAGCGACCTCTCGATGATCTTGCGCATCACCGAGGAATCATCCACAATCAGGGCTCGAATTTCACTCATGCCAGGATCCCCCACTCTTGAGTTCATCGGCTGAGGTCCGGTTCTCATCAGGTGCATAAAACATAGCCTGTCCGGACCTTCAACCCTTAGTGGGCGCCAATAGACGCGATCACGTCATGAACCCCGGCGCTCCCGGTAGCGGCTTTGCTTCCGGCAGCCTGCCACATTCTCAACCACAGACAGTCGTGGGCTCGCACCAGACGCGCGTTCGCGGGCCTCATTCGCTCAATCGCCTTCGAAAGCGCTTGCACCATGGCCGGCTCCCCTCCGGGCTCAATCAACTCCACGGGAGGAAACGTCGAGCTCAACATGCGCGTATGCGCCTGCCGAAACAGGGATCCCTGCACCAGCCCGCACTCCACCCGTAATCCCGTAATCCGCTCGATGGCCAGGGCCATCACCGGATCGATGCGGTCTTCGAATCCGAGATATAGCAGCTTGCCTGCTGCGATGCGCAAGGGTAGCGCGCCAAAGGCGTCGACAAAAAGCCGGGGCACCAGGCTGGTCAGCGCATCGGCATCGTGCAATTCCAGAGGCAGCACCGGGCAGCTCCATTGCAGTCCAAGCGCCCTGGTGACCAGTTGCTCCCTGACGCCCTGCTGGCGGACCAGCCAGTGACCCAGGCGCCCCGCTCCTGCCGCTCGTTGTGCATCCAGCGCCTGGCGCAATTGGACAGAGGTAATCCAGCCCTGTTCGAGCATCACCAGCCCCAGTGGAATCCGGTGCCGATGATTGTCCTTTCCAGTGCTACGGCCGTTCAACTCGCGCCGTACCGCAAGGGCCACGCGTGCCGTCGTACACTTCGCCGAACAGCTCCAGCCCTCTTCAAAGACCGGCGCCGAGCGGCGTCGCAAAAGATGGAGCCATCCAGATCGGCAATCCGGGTTCGCGCAGATTTCAAACAGTCCAGTGCGGCCTCCTGGATTTCCGAGGCTGCCGGGTCCGGAAACCATGGCCCGATCCGAATGCTCGAACCCTTGATCGGCGACCGCACCTCGAACCTCAACGCGAAGGCTGCCGGATTTCAGAATAGGCATCGTATGCTCTCCAACCGCTTCCTGGGCGCGGCCACCTCCGTCACACGCAGACCGAAATTTCCATTGACCAGTACCACTTCGCCGCGGGCCACAATCCTGTCGCCCACAATGAGGTCCACGGGGTCAGAAACATGACGGTCAAGCTGCACCACGTCCCCGGGGCCGAGGTCGAGGATCTCTCCCAAAGGCATCTCCCGGCAGCCGAACCTTAGCGTCGCCTCCAGTTCGACGTCGAGAAGTAGTTCCATACCCCCGCTGAGGGCTGTTTCCGGATTCGCAGCCGCCATTGCAGGGCCCGGTGCGGATCGTTTCTCTGCCTCCTGCTTCATGGCTGGTCCTGGAGAAACCTGGGGTTGGGGGCGAATCTCGTCCCGGACAAGAATGACCCAAGCACGGTCTCCCGACTTCAGCTGGAATGCGCGCGAAACCTTGCTCTCCCCCGAGGTTTCCTCGAAGCTCTCGATGCGACATTTCGCCCCGGTCTTGGCCAGCAACTCCCCCACCGCCGCATCGGCAACCTCACGCAGCAACTCGGCCCAGCCGGCCTTCTGGTCCACCCCTTCGCCCACCAGGGGAACGTCCAGGATCTTCGCGTCAAGAACCACGGCGAACCGCCCCTGCTGGTCTCCGGAAAGGGTCGCGGCAAATCCAAACGACCCCTCGACCATCGGCCGGGGAATCGACTCAACCAGTTGCGGCTCCCCGGCAAGCGCCTGGGAAAATAACGCTTCGGCGACGCCTGTCCAGCATTCGAGATAGGTTTTCATGGCGTGACCTCCCTGATTGGCCGTCCCATCCGTGCCGCACGATGGGGGCCTTGCCGAATGGCTTGCGCCTCGGAAAGCGGCTGGCCCCCGACCTGCCAGATGGGCGCCGTGTTCGCAGCCACGTCGAGGCGAAGAATTGAGCCCGGTTCGAGGTTCTCGAGCATGCTAGCCGACAGGCGAACGACCGGCAGTTGCAGGGAGCCGCCAAAGCGAATTCGCCGCGCCATGGTCTCCATGCGGGTCCGGGTCTCGCCGGCGTGGCGGCGGCGGCCGACACGATCCGAGGTCAGGCGGCGCAGAATGGTGTTGGCGACGAAAGCCGGGAAGGCCAGGTTGAGCAGCCCCGAACTGTGAGGCATGCGAATTTCGAAGCTCAGGCAGAGGGTCTTCTCATTCACCGACATGATCCGGGCCACCTGGGTCTGCATCTGGCGGCGCTCAAAGTTGAAGCTGAGCCCCACCGGCTGCCAGGCAATGGTCAGTTCGCGGCAGATGATCTCCACCAGGCTGGCCACGATGGCCTCCTCGATGTCGGTAATCTCCCTGAGTGGCCCCTCTCGGCCTTCCCCACCCAGCAGCAGGTCGATAACCGGAGGAGCCAGCGCCAGGTCCAGCTGCAGGACCGACAGCGCGCCCAGTGGTTCCAGGCGGACCGAAGCCACATAACTGACCTCCGGAATCCTCAGAACAAACTCGTTGAACTGAATCTGTTCGGCCGAGACCAGGTTGACCTGAAAACGGGTGCGCAGCCAGGCCGCCAGATTATGCGTCAGGTTGCGGGCAAACAGGTCGTTCAGCATGCTGATGGCGCGAAGTTGTTCGGTGGAGATCTGACCCGCGGAAGAGAAGTTGTACGGGACCACTTTAGGCCGTTGCTCCGCCCGTGCTGCATCCGGCTCAGTCGTCCGCGCGGCCTCGAACAGGGCATCAATCTCGTCCTGCTTCAGTATCTTTTCCATCAGCTCTTGCCCCTGGCCCTTTCGGTCGTTTTGCGGGCACCAGGAGCGCCGAACGCACCGCGGGCAGCCAGGTCCTTGAGCGCGGCACGGAGATGGACAACCGCCGAGGCGTGCACCTGGGAGATCCGGGACTCGACAACCCCCAGCGCCAATCCGATCTCACGCATGGTCATTTCTTCGTAGTAATAGAGTGTCATCACCAGCCGCTCCCGGTCAGGCAGATTCGCGATCGCATCGGTCAGACGCCCTTCGAGCTCTCCCCGCAGGCAGCGGAAAAGCGGGTCCTCCTCAGGCCGCCCGGGAACATAGGCCAGCTCCTCCTCCCCTGAATCCTCATTCCGCTCCATATGCAGGGTGCCCACTTCCAGCCCCTTCAGATCCCCCAGGAGCTGCTGATACTCGTCCAGCCCCAGCCCCATCTCCGCCGCCACTTCGTTTTCTCCCGGCGCGCGGCCCAATCGTGCCGTAACCTGCCGGATGGCCTCTTCGACCGCACGGCCTTTGCGTCGCAACTCCCGCGGGCTCCAGTCCAGGGTGCGCAGGCTGTCGAGAATCGCGCCACGGATGCGAAACTGAGCGTAACTGCGAAATTGCACCTTCTTCGTCGGGTCGAACTTGGCGAAGGCGTCCATCAGCCCAACCACTCCAGCCGAGACAAGGTCTTCAATGTCCACGTGCTGGGGCAGCCGCTCGTGAATGCGGCGGGCCAGGAACCGAACAATGGGAAGATGTTCGAGCAGCACTCGCTCCTGCTCACCGCTGAGCACCGCCATCGCCGAGGGAACGGGCGGATATCCGTTGTTCCTCGGGACTCTCTGTACGCTTGCCATACCCGCCGCTTCCATCCCCATTGATCCCCTTTCAACGCACCGTTCCAACCGGGCGCAAACGAATTTCTGGCGGAATCTCACCTGCTGCCACAACGGCCAGACGAGGCAGAACCGGCTCCAGCCAGCGCTTTACGTGGTAGCGGGCCGGACTAGGACAAAGAAGCACCGGAAGGGCCGCAGCAGTGTTGGCGCCGATAAGTTGTCTCAAAGAATCGGCCAGCCGCCGAATTAGTGGTTTTCCCGCCGTCCCTGTTGAGGGCAAAAGGCGCATCCCGGTTTCCGGAGCCAGCGTGGTTAGAATTTCTTCTTCGAGTGCCGGATCGAGCAGCAGAACCGGAAGTTGACCACCGCCGTCCAGCAGCGGGCGCACCAGCCTTCGGCCCAGCGCCTGACGCGCCGCTTCAACCAGCGCCACCAGGCTCTTATTCATAGGCGCGGTTTCGAGCATCGACTCAAGAACGGTACCCAGATCGCGGATCGAAACCCGCTCGCGCAGCAGTTGCTCAAAAACGTGCCCCACCTCGCCCAGAGAAAGTAGCTTCGGGGTCAGTTCCTCGATCAGCTTGGGGTGACTGTCGTTCAGCGAGTCGAGCAACCGCTTGGTCTCCGACCGGCCGAGCAGTTCCCAGGCGTGCTGACGAATCAGTTCGCCGAGATGGGTGGTGATTACCGTAACCGAATCCACCACCGAATAACCGGCTGCAACAGCCTGATCCTCAAGGCCGGGCGCTATCCAAATGGCAGGCACTCCGAAGGCGGGCTCGCGGGCCTCTTTCCCCGCTAGAGGACGCCTTGCCGGATCCGAAGAGACGGCCAGCAGCAATGCTCCCTCAGTCTGCCACCGGCCAATCTCCATGCCGCGCAGCGAAAACAGGTACTCGCGCGGCTTCAACCGCAGGTTGTCCGAGATGTGCACCGGTGGAACCAGAAAGCCCATCTCCGAAGAGAGATGGCGGCGCAGAGAGCGAACCCGGCTCAACAGTTGCCCACCCTGCTTCTCATCGACCAGAGGAATCAGCTGGAACCCGATCTCGAGAGTCAGTTCTTCCAGGCGCAGCAGGTTGGCAAGATCCGCGCCTTGCGCCTGCTCTGCCTTCTTTTTCTCTCCGCTTGCCGACTCGGCCGGAGGCGGAGCCGGCGGATGGGCTGCGGTGCTGCGCGCACCCCAGAAGAGCGCCGCAGCCACACTCAGAAACGCAAACTTCGGCAGGCCGGGAATCAGGCACATGGCGGCCGAAACAAGGCTGGCAAGATAGAGTGTCGTCGGCTTGGCCAGCAACTGCTGGCGAATCTCTCCGCCCAGCAATCCAGCCGAGTTGGCACGTGTCAGCGTGATACCGCCGGCGATCGACACCAGCAGCGAGGGGATGAGCGTGACCAAACCGTCGCCGACCGTCAGCACGGTGTAGGTGCGGGCTGCTTCACCCAGCTCGATACCCTGCTGCAATGTGCCGATCAGCAGCCCGGCAACAATGTTGATGGCGGTGATCAGAATGGTGGCCAGCGAATCGCGCTGGTTGAAGCGTGCTGCCCCGTCCATCGCCCCATAGAACTCCGCCTCGCGCGCAATCGCCTGACGACGGCGGCGCGCCTCGGCCTCATCGATCAAACCCGCATTCATGTCGGCGTCGATGGCCATCTGCTTTCCGGGGAGCGCGTCGAGGGTGAAGCGCGCAGTCACTTCGGCCGTACGCACGGCGCCGTGCGAGACCACCAGAAACTGGATCGCAATGAGGGCCAGGAAGAGGACAAAGCCCACCACGTAATTGCCACCCACCACGAATTGCCCAAAAGCCTCGATGACCTTGCCGGCAGCCGCGGTACCCTCGGATCCGTGCAGAAGAATCCGACGGCTCGAGGCAATATTCAATGCCAGCCGGAACAGGGTCAGCAGCAGCAGGAGAGTGGGGAAAACGCTCAGTTCCACCGCTCTTCGGATCTGCACCGCGGAGAGGAAGACGATGATGGAGGCGGCCATTGAGATCGCCAGCAGGAAGTCAAGCGCTGCGGCGGGCAGTGGCACCATCATGACGAAGACCACGCTGATCGCGGCCAGAGGGAGCACCACCTCGCGCAATCGTTGCAGGATCGATAAGCCGGGGAGCGAACTGGACGGCAAGGCTGTGGTGCTCACTGGGTACCTCCTCGGAAGGGTTGGGCAGGATCGGCAGGCGGCCTCTGAGGCTGCGCTTTGCCCCGCGCTGCCGCCTGGCGCGCACGCCGATCGCGCAGCTCAGCTTCGACCCGTTGGCGATAGAGCCAGGCCAAAATCGCGGCTACTGCTGCATAAAGCTCCACGGGAATCGGCTGGCCCACCTCGACCGATCGATAGAGCGAGCGAGCCAGTGGCGGATTCTCGATAATGGGCACGCCAGACCAGCGAGCGTCGGCCTTGATCTCCTCGGCCAGCAGATTGCGGCCCTTGGCGACCACCTTCGGCGCCTCCATGGTGCCAAAGTCGAAGGCCAGCGCGACCGCGTAATGGGTGGGGTTGGTAAACACCACGGCCGCCTTCGAGATATCGGCCTTCACGCGGCGGCGGCGCATCTGCCGCTGCAGATTCCGGATACGGCCCTTTATTTGCGGGCTTCCCTCTGTCTGCTTCATCTCGTCCCGCATGTCCTGCTTGCTCATCTTCAGCCGGGACTCGCGGCTTTGCCACTCAACCAGGTAGTCAATGCCCGACCACCCGAAAAGCAGCCATGCAGCGGCCATCAGCAGGCCATAAACATCGGAACTCAGCATGTTCAGCCGGAAAACTGAAAACGGAGGAAGAGTCAGTTGCCGGGCAATGCGCTGTATGGCAAATACAGCGAGGAACCCGGCAGGCACCAGCGATTTGGCCAGCCGCGTTGCGGCGCGCATCGAAAAGAGGTTGCTGATATTGCTGACGGGATTGATGCGGTCAAATTTGATGCCCACGGCTCCGGCGAAGAAGCTGATTCCTCCCGTCTGCAGGATTCCCATACCCAGAACCGAGACCGCGACCGCCATCATGACCACACCGCAGGGACCGAGCACCTCCAAAGCCAGCCGGCGCAGAGCGTACAGCGTGGGCTGAATCTGCGCTGGTTCCCAATGGGCGGGCGCACCCAGATCGAGAAAACCGGTGTACGTGCTGCGCCATGCAATCAGGACATGTTCTCCGAATGCCCCCAGCACCATGACGCCCGCCAGGGTTCCGGCGGCGGCCGAAAGCTCGCGGCTGTGCAGCACATCGCCTTCCTTGCGAGCCTGGTCGCGACGGTGCTGGGTTGCCTGTTCTGTGCGGTCTCCCGGCATCGGCTATCCTCCCAGCCCCATGCCCGCAGCGGAGCCCAACCCGTGGCCCCCCTGGGTAATCAGTCGCTCGGCCAGATCTAACAGCCCTGCGAAGCGCGCCTCGATGAAGCGCGGCCAAAGTGCAAGAGATCCGGTCAGAAGCGCAAACCCCGTCAGTGTCTTGAGGGGCACCGTGAGATTCATCACCGGCAACTGCGGACTGAGCTTGCCCAGCAGAGACACGGCAACCTCCACCAGCATGGTCGCCGCAAGCAAGGGCGCAGCCAGCTCGACTGCAGCCAGAAAGATGCCTCCCGCGGCGCGCACAATACCCAGTGCGGCAGGAGGAAGAAGTACGAAGCTGCCCAAAGGCACCGCGTGGAAGCTGCGGACCATCGAGGCCAGCAGAATCCGGTCGAGTCCGGCGGTGATGAGCACCAGGGTGCCCATCAGTTGAAACAGATCGCCAAGCAGCGGGGTCTGAATATTGGAAGTGGGATCCAGCAAATTGACCATGGAGAAGCTGAATTGCACTCCGGCAATCTGACCGGCAAACAGCAGCATTTCGTTCAGAAGCGTCAGAGTCAGGCCATAAACCAGTCCCACCGCAAGTTCCCCCAGCAGAGAGGAGAGAGTGATCGATACGTGCGCATTGGGAAGTGCGGCAACCAGCGGGGCCAGCAGCCAGGCCACCGACAGCACAAAAACCGCCTTGGTGCGCATCATGAGAGCAGTTGAAGAAAGGAACGGGGCAAAGGCCACCATGCCGCTGACGCGCACCAGCACAAGCACCATGGCGCTCAGGAAGTTCTCCCAATCGAGTTCGGTCCCCTGAGGCACGTCGAGTCCTTTCAGTCTTGTTCTCTGTTCGCTATCCCAGATAACGGTGCAGGTCAGTCAGGAGAAGCACCGTATACGCGGCCATCCGGCCAAGAAACCACGGCATGCCCACGAGGAGGATGAAAGCCACTGCAGCCAGGCGCGGGACGCTGGTCAGCGATTGCTCCTGGAGGCTCGTCAAAGTCTGCAGCAGGCTCAGAAGGAAGCTCAGAAGGGCGGCGGCAATCAGCACCGGCCCGGCCAGAATCATGGCTTCCTTCATCAGTTGGCGCAACAGTTCGGCAACCATGTCGGGCGTCATCCACTCCTCCTCAGAAGCTCTTCAACAACGAACTGGCCAGAAGATTCCAGCCATCGATCATCACAAACAGCAGAATCTTCAAAGGCGTCGAGATCACCACCGGAGGTAACTGAAACATGCCGATCGACGTAGTGATGGAGGCGGTAACCATGTCGATCAGCAGAAAGGGCAGAAACAGAACCGCGCCAATTGAAAAGCCAGCCTTGAGCTCGGAAAGAATGTAGGCTGGAACCACGGCCCTCATGGGCAGGTCGTCGGGAGTTTGCGGGCGCGGAATCTGACCCGCTGCGGCAAACAGGGCGAGGTCCTTCTCGCGAGCGTAGTGCAGCAGAAAATGCTTCACCGGTCTGGCTCCCAGGTCGATCGCTTCCCAACCCGTCACCTGACCGGCGCGATACGGTTCGACCGCCTGCTGATCTACCTGGGTAAGTACCGGCGTCATCAGGAACCAGGTCATCATCAGTGCGAGCCCCATCAAGGTAGGGTTCGAGGGCGCGGTCTGTGTTCCCAGAGCCTGGCGCAGGAAATGAAAGACCACCAGTAGACGCACCAGCGGGGTCATGGCCATCAGGATGGCGGGGAGCAGCGTCAAAAGCGTGAGGACAAAAAGAATCGTCCACGGTGTCGAATCCGCTGGATGAAACCGCGCGTTGAGATCCGGCAATAAGGGCGCAGACGCTGCGGCTGCAGCGTGCGCAGTCCAGACAGCTACCATGACAGCCTCGCTGAACGAACGGGCCTGGGACGGCCGAAACGGAGCTGAGCACCGGGAAGCGTTTCGGCGTCCAGCGGATAGAATGCGGGAGCCCCATCCGCCGAAGTGGCGACAAGAAACCGGCGGCCTTCGGCTTCAACCAGCGACAGCGACTGCCTTGGCGCGAGGGTAATCCGCTCGACCAGCGCGAGCCGTGGCTGCGGACGGCCCGCTCCGCGCAGCCTCTCCAGAACCCACGCGCCCAGCCCGACTGCCGTTGTCTTTGACCCTTCCGATTTCTGGTTTCTTTGCTCCATGATCCCTTTCGCCCCCCGATTGCGCGATCTTCCCGAAACATCCCCCCGATCGCTCAAGCCAGCCGGGTCAGCCGCACCGCCAGATGCGAATCCATGACTTCGAACTCGCTCCAGGCAAGTTGCACCTCGCCGGCGGAAAGCGGCATATCTTCGTCGTGAGCCCATTGAGTCTCAATCACCTGCCCTGAACCCAGGCTCAATAGGCGGCGTACGCGGAAGTCCCGTACCGGGACCGAAACTTCGAGCTCCACCGGCAACCTCGAGATCGGCAGATTGAGTGGAATCGACTCCGTGTCGTCGGGCTCATGCGAAGGGATCAATGCGTTCTCACCTGTTATTCCCGTCACGCCGGGCAACGAAGGCGGGTGCGCCGTCCGCTGCGGTGAGGCTGGTGCCGATATAGAATTTCCGTTTTCCATTTGCTGAGGAATCTTGCATAAAAATGACCAGAACTGAGACAGAAAGATTGGAATGGCCTAATAAATGCGCTCCAGCAACCTCTCCGTTTCATCCCCTGCAACCTCGTAGCAACATCGCTGCTACACTGGAGATTGACACCCAAGCGCGGCCGCGCCAGCCCTGAACCGGCGGGAGTCCGTTTCGAATCGAGGTCGAAATCTATGTCGAAAGATCATGAAATCAGAAGCTTTACCGGAACTGGCCTGCGTCTGAAAATTGGCCTGGCAGAGATGCTCAAGGGCGGCGTCATCATGGACGTGATGAACGTGGAGCAGGCACGTATCGCGGAGGAGGCAGGCGCCACCTCGGTGATGGCTCTGGAGCGCGTTCCCGCAATGATCCGCGCCGAGGGCGGCGTGGCCCGCATGGCCAAACCCAGCCTGATCAAGCAGATCATTCAGGCAGTCTCGATTCCGGTGATGGCCAAGGCCCGCATCGGCCACTTTGCCGAAGCCCAGATTCTGCAGGAGCTGGGCGTGGATTTCATCGACGAAAGCGAGGTTCTCACCCCGGCCGACGAGGCACACCATATCGACAAGCACGCTTTCACAACTCCCTTTGTTTGCGGCGCGCGCAACTTGGGCGAGGCCCTGCGTCGCATCGCCGAAGGTGCGGCCATGATCCGGACCAAAGGTGAAGCGGGGACAGGAGACGTGGTTCACGCCGTGCAGCACATGCGCCAGATCACCAGTGAAATGCGCGCGTTGACCGTGCTCTCCGATCAGGAACTCTACAAGGCCGCCAAGGATCATCAAGCTCCCTACGAACTGATCCGTATGGTGGCTGCAACCGGCAAACTGCCGGTGCCAAACTTCTCCGCGGGCGGAATCGCCACCCCTGCCGACGCCGCGCTGATGATGCAGCTTGGCGCCGAGGCTATTTTTGTAGGGTCGGGCATCTTCATGAAGGAGCGCGCTACACCGCTTGACGTCGAGAACGACCCCAAAGAACGCGAAGAGGCTGTCTCGCGCGCCAAGGCCATTGTCATGGCGACAACCCACTTCAACGATCCCAAGATCCTTGCCGAGGTGTCCGAACAGGTCACAGGCACAATGAAAGGTCTTGCCGCCGCCGCCATCGAGGAGTCTCAGCTTTTGCAGACCAGAGGTTGGTAACCACATGCGGTGGGGCAGCCGCTCGCTAGTCGATTGCACTGGCCTTTTATCTTCCCTACCGGGGCCAAAAGAGCATTTGCATGTCAGCGCCTTCCTGCCACAGATTGGTTGGAAACTTGTAACGTGATGATGAGATTGAGTGCGCGCTGCTGGCACTCTCCCAGGGAGTGTGATTGATCTCTCGAAGAGCAAGCCTCGGGATGTTGATCGCACTTGCTGCAGTCATCGCCTTCGCCTGTTGTCTGATCCCGCGCATCCCACAGCCGCTTTCTTACCATCAATTCGCAGATCATCGTAGTTTCCTCGGCATCTCGAATTTCGGCGATGTGTCTTCCAACCTGCCATTCGCGCTGGTTGGAATTTGGGGCCTCAATTTCTTGCTTCGCAAGCATTCCGCAGAGAGTAACGGGCAATTCATCGATCCCCGAGAAAGATGGCCGTACCTCTTCGTTTTCGCAGGGCTGCTCCTCACCGCATTTGGGTCTTCGTATTACCACTTGTCGCCCGACAACGCCCGCCTGGTCTGGGATCGTCTGCCGATGACAATCACTTTTATGGGGCTGGTTGCAGCCATCATTACCGAGCGCATCAGCGTCCGGCTCGGCCTCTACATCCTGCCCGTTCTTCTTCTCATCGGCGTTGGCAGCGTGCTCCAATGGCACTGGAGCGAGGTCCATGGCGCGGGCGACCTGCGTTTCTATGCGTCGGTTCAGGCCTATTCGACCCTGGTCGTCCTTCTGGCATTTCTCTTTCCGCGCCGTTACACGCGAACCTCCGATTTCTGGTGGGTGATTGGTTTCTATGTGCTTGCCAAGCTTTTGGAAACTTATGATCGCCCCATATTCGCGGCACTTCACATCGTCAGCGGCCACACCCTCAAGCATCTGGCGGCAGCCGCGGCTGGATTTTGTATTCTGAACATGATTCAAAAGCGAAGCCCCATTTCGCGCGACGCGAAAGGCTAAGGACCTTTAAGTGTTCCGCATGCGGATATTCATTTTGTTCACTAACGATCTCTCTTCATTGGTCGCAGGAGATAAGGTTTGACCGAAGAACAATCTCTGCCCCGCGTTGGCGTCCTGGCCATTCAGGGTGACTATGCGGCCCACGCCGAAGCGCTGGCTGAATCAGGCGCAGAGCCTGTCGCCGTGCGCAAGCCGGAACAGCTCGCCGGCCTGGACGGTCTGATTCTCCCCGGCGGCGAATCGACAACGGTTCTGCGATTCCTCGAGAAGCTCAACTTCTTCGAGAGCTTGCAGAAGTTTTGCGCAGCGCATCCGGTCTTCGGCACCTGCGCTGGCGCCATTCTGCTGGCGCGAGAGGTCAGGAACCCAGCTCAGCGCAGCCTCGGCATTCTCGACGCCACCGTGGAGCGTAACGCCTACGGCCGTCAGATCGACTCCACCATCCTGACCGCAGAAACACAGCTTCCCGGAGGTCCGCTGGAGATGGTATTTATCCGCGCCCCCCGCATCGTTGAATCCGGGGCCGGAGTCGAAGTGCTTGCTCTGCGCGATAGCTATCCGGTGCTGGTCCGCCAGGGCCGGGTGATGGCGGCTACTTTTCATCCCGAGCTCAGCCCCGACCGCAGAGTGCATCGCCTTTTTGTAAAGGTGGTGAACGAAGCACGCCTCAGTTGAACAGGCCCTGAATCTCTCGATCCGTCTCCGCCTTGAGGGTGAACGGGAAATTTTGGGCCATCCCCTTCGAAACTCCGTGCGTCCAAACCTAGGTGAGAGTAATCTCATTCCCACAGAGGCCCCGATGCCGTCCATTTTTACCCCCAGCCCAGCGGAGATTGAGCGTCGAGATCCGGGAATCGGCGGAAAACCGCCCTTGGACCTGCGCCCGACCGGCGGGGGCGGCGGTGGCGACGACGACTGGAAAAATCAGCGGCGCGGTCCGCGCGAGCTTCTTCACAAAGTGCGCCTTTTCGTCTTTCTGTTTCTCTCAGCCGACATGCTCTTCTTTGCGGTGTTGGTCGTGGTGTTTTACTCCCGGCAGGCGGGGATGCAATTGAACATGCATACCCACGAAATGATTGGCGACTGGCGGCCGGTCGATCTGCCACCCATCCTCTACCTGAATACCGCGGCCCTTTTGCTGAGCAGCCTGACCATGGAATGGGCCCGGCGGAGCATTTTCCGAGAGATTGATGTCCTTGAAGAGTGGCTGGGACTTGGCCAGCCGGCGCTCCGGCGCGCAATTCCCTGGGTGGCTGCTACAGTCGTGTTCGGCTCCCTGTTCCTTGTTGGACAGGGTATTGCATGGCGCCAGTTGACAGCACAGGGATTCGCTTTTGATCGACATGCGACACCAGCAAGCTATTTCTTCTATGTGATCACGGGCCTCCATGCTGCCCACCTGATGGTCGGCCTGGCAGGTCTTATCTTTTGCCTCGTCGCCCTCGGCTGGCTTCCCCGCGTTGAATTTCGTCAGGTAGCGCTCGACACCACCGCATGGTTCTGGCACACCATGGGGATCGCATGGCTGGTGCTTTGGGCAGTGATGGCCCTCGGCCAGTGACGTGGAAATCGTTCAGAAATAGATGATTTTGCTTCAACCCTCGTTCGTTCGCAAACGAAGGAACGATCGACAGCGATCCGCGAAGCTCGGCATTTCAGGGCACTCGAAATATACCTGACGATTGAACGCCATCAGCAACTGCACCGCCATAACCCGGCTGTCAGTGGCGGACAACGAGCCACCTTCGTGGACGAACTCATCGGTCAGATATTCGATGGCGTGGCCCAGAATCTCCAGAGCGTGCCCCGCTTCCGGAGTAATGCGCCGCCGTTTGGAGGCTACGCGCGGAAAGACGTTCGCGGGAGCGACGGAATCGGCCCCGGAGCGAGCGGGAACGAATAGACCGGTCGATGTGGTAGCTGCCATATTGTTCATCCTCAACCTGTTCTTCGGCCCTGTGGCGCCACTTTTCAGATGACAGAAGTACTGTGTCCCATAAGAGGACGCTGGATTGTCGCGTGCCTTTACAGGAAGATGATGTGATGTCGCTCACTCAGGTCACATCCAATGTTCGTAAATCGCGGAATCGGGGTAACTTCTGCCTCCTGCATGCATCTCGTCCGCATCCAATAGAGTGTTAATGTGAGAAAAAGGTCTATACACGGCGTCAAATGTTTCGCCTGCCTGCCGAAGATGGGGAGCAATTCAGCACATCCAGACACCCGCCTGCTGCCCATGGTGCTCCGCCTTGACGGGATGAGCCTGAAAACCTAAGCTCAAACCAGCAACTCTTCGATCGGAATCTGTTTGCGGTTCCGGGCGTGCGGGTGAAATCTTCGGGCTTTTTCGGGCTGGGTGGCGATGAATCAGATTCCTTACTACTGGCAGTACCTACCGCTGCTGCTGCAGATTCTCGCTGCCTTTGGCATGTGCGCGGGAATGGTTGCCGGTTCCTTCTTCATCGGGCGGCACCGCAACTCGAAAACCAAGCTGGCTGCGTACGAGTGCGGAATCGAAGCTGTGGGCGATGCCCGCAGGCGCTTCAGCGTTCGCTTCTATATGGTCGCTGTCCTGTTCATCCTCTTCGACGTGGAAGCGGTCTTCATGATGCCCTGGGCGGTCATCTACCGCAAGCTTCCCCTCATCACCGGTTCGCGCCTCTTCGGCTTCTGGGAGATGCTGGTTTATCTAGGCTTTGTAGCCGTAGGACTCTACTACATTGTGCGCAAGGGCATCCTCAACTGGAGCCAGGACAAGGCGGATTTATAGCATGGGCGAAAAACCCACAATCATGGGCAAGGCAGCCGTCGTGGAAGCTCTGCCGGAGCATCCGGCTGTCAAAGCCGTCCTTGCCTGGAAACCCGAGGCCTTGATCGACGCAAAATTCGACCGCAATGAGCTGACGCTCACCATCGCCGCCGAAGAGATTCGCGCCGCAGCCGCCACCGTGCAGGCGGCTGGCTACAACTTCATGGACGACCTCACCGCCGTCGACTGGTTCCCTTCCTCGCCGCGGTTTCAGGTCAGCTACCACCTCCTGTCGCACAAATTTAAGGAATACATCCGCCTCCGCGTGCTGCTCGACGATGCCAATCCATCGGTCGCATCCATCACACCCGTGTGGCCCTCGGCTAACTACTACGAGCGCGAAGTCTTTGACCTTTTCGGCATTCGTTTCGAAGGGCATCCCAATATGCGCCGCATCATGATGCCCGACGATTGGGTCGGCAATCCCTTGCGCAAGGACTATCCGGTGGAGGGGTATCGCTAGATGGCAGAATTGATCGGCACACCCATCCTGGAAGCGCCGCTGGCTGAAGGCGCCAAAGACCAGCACATGGTCATCAACATGGGGCCGCAGCATCCTGCGACGCACGGCGTGCTGCGCCTGGTGCTGGAGATCGACGGCGAGATCATCGTCCGTCTCTACCCCGAGGTTGGCTACCTGCACACCGGTATCGAGAAGACCTGCGAAGCCAAGTTCTATCAGCAGGTGGTTCCGCTCACCGACCGCATCAACTATCTCGACCCTCTATCCAACAATCTTTGTTATTGTCTTGCCGTTGAAAAACTCCTCGGCCTTGAGGCTCCCGAGAAAGCCAAGTGGCTGCGCGTTCTGCTGGTCGAGTTGAGCCGCCTGAACTCACACCTCATCTGGCTCGGAACGCACGCCATGGACATTGGCGCGCTCACAGTCTTTCTCTACACCTTCCGTGAACGCGAAGATATTCTCCGGCTCTTTGAGGCCGTGGCCGGTCAGCGGATGATGACCAGTTATTTCCGCATCGGCGGGCTGTCGATGGAGCCGCCTCTCGATTTCCTCGACCGTGTGCAGGCATTCATCAATACCTTCCCAGAGAAGATTGACGAGTACGCCAACTTGCTCACCGGCAATCCCATCTTCCGGAATCGCTTGATGGGCGTGGGTTATCTTTCCGCTGCCGATGCCATTGCGCTGGGAGTCACTGGCCCTCCCATGCGCGCATCAGGTGTAGATTTCGACCTGCGCCGTGACATGCCCTACTCCGGCTATGAGAAATTCAAGTTCGACGTTCCCATCTCCACCGGCGGCGACTGCTGGGCACGCTATGAAGTCCGGCTGATTGAAATGCGCGAGAGCGTAAAGATCATTCAGCAGGCGCTCGACGGCATGCCCGAAGGCCCTGTCAAGGCTGACGCTCCGAAGATCGTCCTACCTGACCGCGAAAAAATGAAGACGCAGATGGAAGCGCTGATCCATCACTTCAAGATTGTCACCGAAGGATTCGAAGTCCCCGCCGGCGAAGTCTACCAGGGCATTGAAGCGGGCCACGGCCAGACCGGCTACTACGTGGTTTCCGATGGCACCGCCAAACCGCACCGGGTCCACATGCGCTATCCGTCCTTCGCCACCTTGCAGGCGCTTGAAACCATGTGCCAGGGCCGAATGCTGGCTGACGTGGTAGCCATCATCGGTTCCATCGACATCGTATTGGGAGAGATCGACAGATGAGTGACTACGTCGTCTTGCAACAGTATGTTAACGACCTGACTGCGGAGTTCGAAGGTAAGCGTGAGGACATGCGGTTCGCCGATAAGTTCGGACGCAACCTTGTGGATGCCTTGAACAAGATAATCGAGGTACTCTCCAATCGGCCGGAGGAGTTTCCAACCTGTCCAGTTACCAAAATAGCCGACCTCAAAGTAAAGACGGAAGAACTCAATCTGGATATTTGGAAGTTTCGAATCAAGGTTTCGGCAGGCATCTCTGAGGCCCTCGTATTGATCAACCCTGGACCTGGGATCATCCTTTTCGAGTTTTCAAGGGAATACACCCCGAGAACGGCAACATTTAGTCGAGCTGCTGTCCAATTTGGGCAGTCAGACCAGCCTCCGAACGCTCTTCAGGGGCCGTTCCCGCCGAAGGGTCCAAAGCAAAGCTGGACTGCTAGCTCTCTTTGGCTTACGGACACAATCGTGACTGATGCATGGGTGAGCCCAGAAAAGCTTGCCGTGCAGATCATGAAGCATCTAACCAGGTTCGACATTGAAGCGGACCTCGCGGCCTTAATCAACCAAGAGACCAATGCAAACTGACCTTTGGCAGGAGCTTTGGGTGTCTCTTGCTTCCCTGCTCCGCAGCTACACAGCGGCACATGGGCTGAATGGCAATCGCCAGGCGACGATCGAGTTGGGCGAGGACAAGATTCTGGTGCGGCACGGAGATGATTGGCTCGATTTAACACGCAGCGGAGCAACGGTGACATGGCTGCGCGAAAATGGAAGAACTGGAACATTGCAGTTGACTGAAGCCGGAACATTACGCGGCGAGACAAATGAGGAAGACATGGATATGGCAGCCGAAGCCTGGGCCAGGGAGTTGATGATATGAGCCCAAATGATAAGAGTCCGGACACTATGAGCCTCTTTTCACCCGCGTTGGCCAGGCGTTTTGATGCCCTGGTCCAGAAGTATCCCCTCAAGCGCTCCGCCCTGGTTCCCATGCTCCTCTACGCGCAGGACGAAATCGGCTACCTGTCCGACGCCGTCATCGCCGAAGTCGCCGATCGAATCGGCATCACCCAACTGGACGTGCGCGACGTCGCCAGCTACTACTCCATGCTCCGCTTCAAGCCCGCCGGCAAATTCAACATACAAGTCTGCACCAACATCAGTTGCATGCTGCGCGGCGGCTACGACCTCTACGAGCGCTTTCAGGAAGAACTCGGCATCGGCCACAAGGGCGTTACGGCCGACGGCATCTTTTCCCTCGAAGAAGTCGAGTGCATCGGCGTCTGCTGCTGGGCTCCAGCCATCCAGGTCAATTACGACTTTCACGATGAGCTAAGTCCCGAACACGTCCCCGGAATCATCGCCGGCTATCGTGGAAAATCCAGTTCTAAAGGGACGGGAAATCATGCCTAGACTCGTCTCTCACCCCGATGAAGTGAAGATCGTCACCCGCCGTTTCGGCATGGGCGCGGCAGAAATCGACCGCTACATCGAACTCGGCGGCTATGATGCTGCCAAAAAGTGCCTCGCGCAGGGCCCTGACTGGATCATTGCCGAGATGAAGGCCTCCAACCTCCGCGGACGTGGCGGCGCTGGATTTCCCACCGGCCTCAAGTGGTCCTTCGTCCCCAAGCAAAACCCCAAACCAAAATACGTTCTGGTGAATGGTGATGAGAGCGAGCCCGGAACCTGCAAGGATCACCTGATCTTTCTGCACGATCCGCACGCAGTCATTGAAGGCACCATCATTGCCGGCCTCGCCATTGGCGCCAAGGTCGGCTTCATCTACCTGCGCGGCGAGTATCGCTACCTGCTCGAAATTATGGAGAAGGCTGTCGCCGATGCCTACGCCAAGGGTTTCCTCGGCAAGAACATCTTCGGTTCCAACACAGAGTTCCAGGTCATCACGCAGTCCGGCGCAGGCGCTTATGAAGTAGGCGAAGAGTCGGCGCTGATGGAGTCGCTCGAGGGCAAGCGGGGAATCCCGCGTATCAAGCCACCATTCCCCGCCGTCGTTGGCCTTTACGGCGGTCCCACGGTCATCAACAACGCAGAGACCATCGCCACCGTGCCCCACGTCATCGAAATGGGCGCAGCGGCCTACGCAGCGGTCGGCTCAGAACGCAACGGCGGAACGCGTCTCTTCTGCCTCAGTGGCCATGTCGAGCGGCCCGGTGTCTACGAGTTGCCCATGGGGTACAACCTCAAGAAGATGATCTTCGAAGTCGGCGGCGGAATCCGCGGTGGACGCACCTTGAAAGCCGTAGTCCCCGGCGGATCATCAACTCCGGTGCTGCTCCCATCGGAGATTGAAACCCTCGGTATGGACTTCGACCAGGTCGGCAAAGCCGGCTCCATGCTCGGCTCCGGCGGCGTCGTTGTCATCGACGACCAGACCTGCATCGTCGAATTCGCTCTGCGCACCATCAGCTTCTATCAGCACGAGTCCTGCGGCTGGTGCATACCCTGCCGCGAGGGTACGGATTGGCTCAAGAAGTCGCTCACCCGCTTCCACGCCGGCTTCGGCGTCGCCAAGGACATCGACAACATTCAGTACCTCGCGGAAAACATGATGGGCCGCACCTTCTGTCCGTTAGGCGATGCAGCAGCCATGCCCACGCTGGGCTTTGTGAAAAAGTTCCGCAAAGAATTTGAAGACCACCTGAACGGCAAACCCTGCCCGTTCGCCAAACATGTTGAAATGGCCGTGATTTAAGGCGCGCTGGAGACGAATGGCAGACGTAACCTTCACAGTCGATGGAAAGAAGCTGACGGCTCCCGCGGGGACGCTGCTCATCGAAGCCTGCCGCAAGTCGGGCATCGAGATCCCAGCCTTCTGCTACTACCCCGGCCTCAGCCTGCAGGCAGCCTGCCGCATGTGCGTCGTCCGCCAGGAGAAAGTCCCCAAGCTGCAAACCGCATGCACCACCACCGTCGCCGAGGGCCAGGTCTTCGTCACCGAGTCCGCGGAAATCGCCCAGGCCCGCAAAGCCACCATTGAATTGCTCCTCGGCAATCATCCTCTTGACTGCCCCGTCTGCGACGCCGGCGGCGAGTGCGAACTCCAGGACATGACCTTCAAGTACGGTGCCGGCGAAAGTCTCTACACCGAAGCCAAGCAGCACCGCGAAGAGCAGCAATGGTCCCCGGCCGTCTTCTACGACCGTCCGCGCTGCATCCTTTGTTACCGGTGCGTCCGCATGTGCGGCGAAGGCATGGATGTATGGGCCCTCGGCGTGCAGAACCGCGGCGTCAGCTCCGTGATTGCTCCCAATGAGGGCGACCATCTCGACTGCGAGCAATGCGGCATGTGCATCGACGTCTGCCCCGTCGGCGCACTCACCAGCGGCAGCTACCGTTACAAGACCCGCCCCTGGGAGATGAACCACGTCTCAACCGTCTGCACGCATTGCGCCGATGGCTGCAAAGTCACTTTGGGCGTTCGCCAGGTGAACGATGGGTCCGCAATCGTCCGCGCCGACAATCGCGACAAGAGCGGCATCAACGGCGACTTTCTCTGCGCCAAGGGACGCTTCGGATTCGATTTCGTCGAGAGCCCCGAGCGCCTATCGAAGCCTTTGATCCGCAACGCTCAAGGCAAGCTCGAGCCTGCCACGTGGGAACAGGCCTTTCGCTTCGCCGCCACGCGCCTGAAAGAAATTCGCGATACCAAGGGTGGCGCGTCCATCGGTGTCATCGGCTCCAACCAAACCACCAACGAAGAGAACTACCTGCTGCAAAAATTCGCGCGCACGGTGCTCAACACCAACAATATCGACCACGAGCGCAACACCGACTATGCAGCCTTTGCCCGCGCCCTCGCCGGACACAAGGACAAAACCGCCAGCCTCCGCGACATCGCTGCAGCCCCGGCCATCCTGCTGATTGGCGGCAATCCGACTGACGAGCATCCACTGCTTGCATGGGAACTACGCACAAACGTTCGCCTCAATCGCGCGCGCCTTTACATCGTCAATACGAAGCCCATCAAGCTTGAGCGCCAGGCAAAGGCGTCTCAGCTTCTCGCGTCAAATAGCTATGAAACGCTCCAGGGTCTTATCGATGCAGGCGATTCTGAATTCAGCAAAGCGGTGCTCGCTGAAGAGTCGCTTATCGTCGTCTTCGGCCAGGAATACCGCGGCAAGGCGATTGAATCACTCGTTGCCTGGGGCCTGAAGCGCGGCAATGTCCGTTTTGCCTATCTCGGCGACCACGCCAACTCGCGCGGCGCAGCCGATATGGGCCTCTTCCCAGACCTGTTGCCTGGCTATGTGCCCGTCTCCGCTCCCGCCGCATTCTCGGAGTATCCCGGCTTGCCCCAGGCATCCGGCAAGTCGCTCACGGAGATGTTTGACGCGGCAGGCAAGGGCGCGCTGAGGGCATTGCTGGTTGTCGGCGCCAACCCTTTATTGACCCTCAGCCTACGTTCAGATGCGCTGAAAGACACCTTCGTCGTCGTTCAAGACATCTTCCTCACCGAGACGGCTGCCATTGCCGACGTAGTCTTCCCCGCCACAAGTCTCTACGAGAAAACCGGCACCGTCACCAATACATTCGGCGACGTGCAATTGGCAAAGAAAGCAGCCGACCGCGCCGGCGTCAAGCCCGACTTCGAAATCCTGGTCCGCCTCGCCGGCAGCATGGGCGTCGACGTGAAAACTCTCGTACCCTTTGGCAAAGCCGGCGTTACGGCCGATCTAGGTCAATCACGTGGCGCGCAGTCCGGCGAGGCCGACCGGCATTCCGTCTGGCTTGCGGCCAACAACCTTGAGCCCAAGCTCAGCCCCTTCGATCCTCTTGCCGTTCTAGATGAGATCGAAAGGCTGGTGCCCGGCTACACACTCGACCGGCTCAATCTTTTCGGCGGCAACGATGTACGGACTGAACCAGGTTTTGTGCCGGTTTCCGCGATTGCTGATGCACCTCCGGCGTCCGTAGCGCCTGCGCACGACGGACTGTTTACCTCAGGAACGCTGGGCCGCTACAGCCCGGCGCTCAAGGAACTTGAATTGCACCAGGCAGCGGAGTTGCAGGAATCCGCTGCCGATTAGCAGTCCAGAAGCAATGCAACGCAGAAACACAAACGAGGCTGAAGGCAAGTGACGATCTTAGAATTCTTTTTGTGGAGCCTGCTCAAAGTAGCCGTTGTCACGGTCGTGCTGCTGATGGCAGTCGCCTACACCGTGCTCCTGGAACGGAAGCTTGTTGGGCGCATCCAGAACCGCTGGGGACCCAGCCGCGTTGGGCCATTCGGCCTGCTGCAGCCGCTCGTCGACGGCGCAAAGCTCTTCATCAAGGAAGACCTCATCCCCACTGCCGTTTACCGGCCGCTCTATCTTCTCGCGCCCATCATCGCGCTCGGCTGTGCGCTCATCTCCATCGGCGTCGTGCCCTTTGGCGAGCCAAACGTCGGCCCCAAGGGTATGCACTTGTTTGAAATTGCCGACATCAACATCGGCCTCCTTGTAATCCTCGGCATTACCTCCATTGGCGTCTACGGCATCGCGCTGGCCGGCTGGTCGTCAAACAACAAGTATTCACTGCTCGGTTCGCTCCGCTCTTCCGCCCAGTTGATCAGTTATGAACTGGCGCTCGGTCTCTCGCTTGTAGGCGTTGTCATGCGCGCTGGCTCGCTGAATCTGCGCGTCATTGTTGAGAGCCAGGCCGCCAAGGGCATGGCCACCTGGAACATCTTCGGCGGTTTTCAGTTCCTCGCTTTTTTTATCTATCTCATGGCCGCTTACGCGGAAACCAACCGTTCTCCGTTCGATTTGCCGGAAGCGGAGAGCGAACTTACCGCGGGCTATCACACCGAGTACAGCTCAATGAAGTTCGCCATGTTCTTCATGGCCGAATACGCCAACATGATCACGGTAGGATGCGTGGCCACGCTGCTCTTTCTAGGCGGATGGACCAGCCCCTTTGGCAATCTTCTTCCGCAGCCGCAGAACATCCTGGTGCACGCACTCTTCCCCATCTTCTGGTTCGTGCTCAAGGTCTTCTCGTTCCTGTTCCTCTACGTCTGGGTACGGGGAACACTGCCCCGCTTCCGCTATGACCAGTTGATGAACTTCGGCTGGCGCGTCCTCATGCCATTGGCGATCCTGAACATCGTAGCAACTAGCTTGTGGCTTGCCTATCGCGGATAGGAACCGCCAGCAGCGCGCCCCAGTTCAACCCGGAGCCAAACGCCGAGAAGACCAGCGGACCGCTGATCGCCGCAGTTTGCTTGGCGTACCACTCATCGGCAGCAATCAGCAGCGACGCCGATGAGGTGTTTCCGTAGCGGTCGATGTTCGTGTAGAAGCGTTCGCGCGGCGCCTTGAGTGTCGCCGCGACTCGCGTGATGAGGTTCAGGTTGGCCTGGTGTAGTAGAAACACCTCCACATCCGAAGCGGAAACCTGGTTCTGCGCAAGCAATTGATTAATGGCTCGGGGTATCTTCCGCGAAGCCTGCATAATCACTGCCTGGCCGTCCATCGAGAACTTTCCGTCATGAACGAAAATCGTCTCCGCCGAAGCCCCGTCCGTAAACAGGCAGGAATCTGTAATGCGCGCGAAGCCGTTGTCGGCATCCACCAAGACCGCGCCCGCGCCATCCCCAAACAGGATCGCTGAATTCTTTCCTTCCGGATCAAGCGTAATCCGCCGCGACATGATCTCCGCGCCTACCACCAAAACAGGTCCCATATTCGGCGCAAGCTGTGCAGCCAGAACCAAGCCGATGAGTGAGCCAGCAGACGAAACGGGTATATCGAGGGCAGCTGTGGAAGAAAGACCTAGTCCGGCCGCAATTTCGCAGGCGGGTCCCGGACAAAAGCGGTCACTCGACCCACTCGCCACCAGAATCATCCCAAGGTCCGTCGCCGTCGCCCCAGCCTTTTCCAGGCAATCGCGAGCCGCCAGCAACCCAACTCCGGTCACCGTATCCGAATCGTCCGCGTAGCGCCGCTCCGCGATCCCGGAAACTTCAAGGATCCACTCCGGAGTCGCATTGACCAGCGGGGCGATCTCTTCGTTGCTCACGCGGCGTCGGGGCAGCCACGATCCAAAAGCCCGCAGATAAGCCATCCGCTATGCCTTCGACGCGAGGTAAGTGCTGACCTTGCTGATGGTGTCGAATTTGCGCGCCGACAAGTCGGAATCGGGAATGCTCACGCCAAACTCCTCTTCCAATCCCGCAACAAAATCGGTGAGCGCGAAAGAGTCCAAGAGCCCTGAGACGAAAAGCGATTCGTCTGTACCCGGGCTGATTTCCTTGCCTGTAACTTGCCGAAGAACTTTAAGGATTTGTGCCTGCCGATCCATCTACCGCTCCTTGTGCCGTTTCACTGCCCGTTGAGCTCCGTCCCTTATAGGCCTGGTAGCCAGTCATCAGGTCGGCCACCAGTGCATCGGCCAACACCCGGTATCCCTCGCCGGTGAAATGCGTATGGTCCGGTTGCGCCAAGCCCGCGTAAACAAATTCCTGCATGGCGCCCAGGCCGCCCATCCGCTCACTCCAGTCCCAATAGGCGCACCCATGCGTGCGGCAAACCGCGCACTGCGCCTGGACGATTCGATCCGTCCCCGCGAAAGGACGCCACGCGCGATGCTGGGCAATGGATCGATCCGCAGGCCCCACCACCAGGATCGACGATTCCGGCACGTAGGCGTGAATGGTATCAATGATCGACGCAAAGGCCTGCCGATAGCTCTCCTCGTCCCATGACGAACTTGCCGCCTCATTGGTCCCGTAGGCCAGCACAATCAGGGCCGGAGAATTGTCCTTCAGATAACGCGAGAAAAGCGTCTGATCCCATTTCAGAATCAAAGGAGCTTCGGCTCCATTTATCCCAATCGATTCCCAAGTAACCCCAGGCTGAGTGGCAACCCAACCCAAAAGACTCACCGGCGCACTCTCCTCGGTCGTCACCTCAAAATGGTGATCCCCTTCCGGGCACGGGTAGCTAAACGTGCCAGGTCCCGTTTCCGGCGCATCGGTTTCAATCTCCACCGGCTCCCCGCCATTATCCGTAAATTGCAGCCGGCCCCCACCAGGTTGCTGGAGGTATTGAAGTTCAAGCGTGGTGCAGGGAGCATCCAGAGTCACCCACTCCCCGGCGCGCTCGGTGGAAATGCTGATGCCCCCGAGCCCCGTTTGACCGCTGCCAAGTTGAAGAAACTTGTTCCCCTGTGTCTTCCATCCCGTCGATTGCGACCGGTTCGAACCGAGAATCCTGTAACCGGGAAACGGGTGGCCGGCATAGGAATAGCCAATTCCCCCGTTGCCAAACTGCTCCTGGAAAACGCGCCGCGCTTCGCCTGTAAACATATCCGCCGCGGTATGCGAGTCGCCAAACTGCAGCACACGTACCGTATCCGTATGCGGGCCCGGCTCTTTCAGTGCCGCTTCGTGAGAGGCTAGCTGCGCATAAAACCCGTCAAGCGCGGAATCGTAGGCGATCGGCTTTTCAACCGGCTCCTTGAGACGCGTCCCAATCTCTTCAATCAACGCAGCCCTGTGTGCGGAATCGAGGTGCACTCCAGCCAGGTAGCGAATCCGGGCACGCATTCGAGAATGGGCCGCTCTGCCATTCGCTGCCCTCGAAGATTGCGCCGGAGCTCTTCTAATACCCTTGGCAGTTGATTGAGCGGTCCCAGTTGGGTGATGCTTCTTTTTCGTCGAAGTCACCCCGAAAACGTTCGCGGCCGTCGTTGCCAGCAGCAAACCCATCGCCACAAAGGAAGTCATGCGCAGTGAAACACGCCAACTCATTACATCCTGGCTTTCTTGCCGGCGTGCTTTGTGGCATGTCTGGATTCGGGGAGCGATTTGGCTGCCTCCGCCTTGAGGGAGTCTGCGGGATTTGCGGCTGGCAAGCCAATTCCGTGTTGCATCTTCCATCGATTGTATCCCAGCCCCAGTTGCTCAACGAAGAGTTCGGCTACGATGGTGGCGCCCTGCGGTGTAGGATGCAGGAAGTCCGCCGTCACCAGCCGTGGGCTGGCTACATACCAGCGTGCCATGGTGCCATCGCCGCCCATCGCATCGTATGTATCAAAGAAGGCGCAGTGCGTCTCCGCCGCCGCCTGGCGCTGAATGGCAACAATCTCAGGAATAGTCGACATCGTCTCAATATCGTTCATTCCAGCCCGCTCTCCGCGATCCATAGGGCTCATCACCAGAATCGGCACACCGGGAGCAGCCAGGCGAATGCGCTGAATCGCCAGCCGCAGTTCCGCCGCGTACTGCTTGTGAACGAACGCGCCAAAGCTGCTCTCGTTGGAGCCATAGTTCACAACGACCAGTGCCGGGGCCGCACGTTCGAGTTCCTGCTTCCACAAAACGGGCTGCAGCACCCGCGCCAGTACGCTGGTGGTTGCGCCGTTCAGGCCAAGGCTATCGTAGAGCAAGCCGTTCGGTCCGCGGCGAAAGTCCGCCCCAAATAAAGTTACTGTTCCCGAAGTGGGTCGGATGGAGACAGTCTTGGTATCAGGAGGCAGTTCCACCTTCACCGACTCGGCTTCCTGCGTCTCAGAGCTTGTCGTCTGTTCCACCAGCCTGCGATCGTCCGCCTCAACCGCGAACGTACCTCCGCCGGATTTGGCCAGGTACTCCACATTCACGACAGTCTGTTGCGATTCGGTGAGGCGGAATTTGCTCCATGCGCCCGGCTGCCCTTCGAAGGCCGCGCCGCCCAGGCCGTAGATTCCCTCGCGCATCAGGCCCACTCCGGTTCGCATCTTCCAGCCATGGTCGCTGATCTCAACACCTCGATGTCCATACCAGGCCCAGGGTTTGGCGATCAATGTGTATCCCCGCCCGGCATCGCCAAACCTGCGCTGAAGCTGCGCGCGCACATCCCCGGTAATCAGGTCCGCGGTCGTCGGCGAATCCCCATAGTGCAGAACGGTGACCGCGCCGGTGCCTTTGCCCTGCTCCAGCTTCCATAACGCTGCAAAAAACGGGTCCAGGCTGTTTGAATCGTCTACAAACACAGCCGAAATCTGCGGCAGTTTTCCATTTCCTTTTGATTGTGTTGCAGGCCGTTTGGCAACCACAGGCGCAGGCGGTTGTGGCCAGCGCAAGGTGAATGTGTCGGCCAGGATCGCCGGGGACAGTCCCTTGCTGCCATCCATCCCCAAGCGCCACCCAGCCAAAGCTGCCACCAGCACAAGAATTGCAAGCCCCATTTTGAACGGGGAGCACGGCCCCTCAGCCACCGGCTCAGGGCTCGGCGGTTCGGCATCGTGTTCGGAAAGGTCAAAAATTGCCATAGACAAAGGGGGCCGATCCGCGGCCCGCCAGCGTTTGAATCAGCAAAATCAATCCGGCCATCGCCAGTCCCTGAATCCAGAAGGGGGTCCGGGCAGCCAGTTCCGCCGAAACCTCGAACCAGCGCGGAGGGAAGCAATGAATCACCGCGGCAATTACAAGAACACCCAGCACCAGCGGCGGCAGGTTATCCGCCGACCAGGTCATCGCGCCCAGGCTGCGCAACACGCCCAGAGCGTTCTCAAGCGAGCTGGCCCGGAAGAATATCCACGTAAAGCAAACAAAATGGAAGGTTACCAGCACGCCCAGAGCCTTGGCCCACCAGTAGGGAGAAGGAAGCTTGCGAAACATCTTCCACGCAAACACTACGCCCAGCCCCAACCCATGCAAGATGCCCCAAATCAGAAAGTTCCAGGAGATCCCATGCCACAATCCGCCCAGCGTGAACGTAATCAGAAATGCGTAGCTGTAAGAGAGCAGCGGATGCTTCCTGCGCTTGGGAAGCACGTCGAACAGGTAATCGCGCAGCCAATTGGAAAAGGTGATGTGCCACCGCCGCCAGAAATCTGCCAGGTTTACAGATAGATAAGGTTGGCGGAAGTTCTCCGGCAGTTGAATTCCCAACAGCAGCGCCGCGCCGATGGCAATATCGGTGTAACCGGAGAAGTCGAAAAACAGCTGCATCGCATAGCCATAAACACCCACCAGGGTTTCAACACTTGAGTAAAGCGCCGGTGTGTCGAAAACGCGGCCTACGAGGTTATTTGCCAGGTAATCGGCGATCAGGAGCTTCTTCACCAACCCGACCCCGATCAGCAGAAGCGCACGCCCTCCATCCTCAGTGGTGAAGGCAAAGGGCCGGGAAAACTGTTCCAGCAGTCTGCCTTGTCGTGGAATCGGTCCGGCAGTCATGGACGGGAAAAACAGGGCAGCCCCCAGGTAAGAGAGGTAACTGCGTGTCGGCTGCATCTCGCCAAAATAGAGATCGATAGTATAGCTAAGGGACTGAAAACAATAGAACGAAAGGCTTAAGGTGAACAGCCAAGCGAAGCGGTTTGCCGCCAACAGTGGAAGCAGTTTGAGTCCCACCATCAGCCCCAGGTTCACCACCAGCGATAATCCCAGCAAAAGCCGCCGGATGCCCGTTCGGTCCCACTTTCCCATTCCCAGCCCGACGAGAAAATCTAGTGAGGCTGCAAGCGGCAACGCCAGGTAAATCAGACTGAAGTGGGCCAAAAAGAACAGGTTAGCCAGCAGAACCACTGCCAACTGGAGCCGGCGCACTCCGGCAGCGACCCAGAAAAGCAGGCAAACCGCGCCCAGAAAAACAAAAAAAGGAGCCGTACTGACCAGCATGGGGGATTTCCAGACTATACCGCGACCCCGGCTGCAATGCCACCAGCGCCATCGGCAATGACTTCATCGTGAGGCCTTGCATCCATGCTAAATCGGTTCAGAGGGAAGAATGTGAACCCGTGAACACAATTGATCAATGGACACAATCTGCGACCTCGGTTGGTCCCCCGGAAGTTGCATTCATATTCCATTCATATTCCTTGACGGACGGTGTGTGCGCAGATAGCATTCGGGCTTAGGCGGATCCTGTCGGCCACCTCCTGCTGCTCAGGTCACTCCTTTGGATTCCAGCCTTCGATTCCTTCACGCAACCTGATTTCTCAGCGTTTGCCCTTTTCCTGGTTCAGCTTCTATCTCTCAGATAATGAATCGGTTACCAGAAAGGCTCGAAAACCTGCACCCATAAATCGGCGGAAATGCCAGTAATTTTCTCGCCAACCCTTTGGGAAAACAGTATCGAGTTGGTAAAATGGCCGAATGGTGATTCGAAGGAAAACACGCAACACAAGCCTGAAGACGCCGCTTGGGATTTGTCTCATAGCGGGCGTTTCATCGGTTGTGCTGGCCGCAGTGGTGATAACTTTCGCCACTCCGACAGTGCAGGCGGATGCGCGGCTTCCCGGACCCGCATTCACCGCTCCTCCCAGAGCCCCCATCCTGAGCGAAACGCCTGCTCAGCTTGCGCGCGCGAAGGCGGACGCAGCAGCGAAGACTAATCTTCTTCGCGGCATCGCTTCATGGTATGGCTCGGTGCTCAATGGGCATCGGACTGCCAGTGGTGAACGCTTCAACATGTATGCCATGACGGCTTGCCACCCCACCTTGCCATTCGGCACCCAGGTCAAGGTGACTGACCTCAACACAAACAAGTCCGTCGTGGTGCGCATCAACGATCGCGGTGTTCTCTCTGAGGGACGCGTCATCGATCTTTCATATGCCGCTGCTCAGGAACTGAACATCACCAAAGCGGGTCTCGCCCCAGTCGCAATTGAGGTCATCTCGCTGGGCAGGAGCCGCAAGAAGAAATAATCTCAGCTCCAATTTCCACCAACCGGCCGGCCTTGGAAGCCGGCCGTTTCGTTTCTAGCTCCCACCGGTGCCGCCAACCACGACAGTTGAAGCTCTGGATGCCCCATCCATCAAGCGTTTTCTGCTTAGTGGGCGGGAAACCATAAAGGCAAACCAGCGGCCAACGGGCCCTAACCCCACAGGATTGTCGCCGAACATTCATATTTAAACGCCTTGAGAAATACGCAGTCCATTCACCGCCGGGCTTCTACCTCGCCAGCGTGATATTCTTGGCTTTCTTGGCAGCCTCATCGGGCTCCGCCTCGCGGACCCGCGCATCGAGATCTACCCTCTAATGCGTCGGGTGGAATTCAGATGTTTGAGTCAACAGGCGAAGCAGCAGAAAAAAGTGTCTGTGATTGTGGTCTTGGCAAGACTGGGGAGAACGCTCATGCGGGAGAAGGCGGGATTTTTGCAGTTTTCAGGCAAAGCCGGCATTGAACACCTTACGTTTCTGAACCCGTCCCGAGCAGCATAATGCACCTGATCATCTTTTTCGTGTTCGCCGGATTTTGTCTGGCCGGAGCCGTTAATCTCCTGCTCCAGAGCCATCCCATCAACAGCGCCCTGTCGCTGATTGTGGTGATGACTTCGCTGGCGGTCCTCTACCTGCTGTTGGGCGCTGAGTTTCTTGCCGCCGCGCAGGTCATTGTCTATGCCGGCGCCATCATGGTGCTGTTCACCTTCGTCGTCATGCTGCTCAATGCCGGCCGTGAAGAACGCACCATGGGCAGCCGCACCTGGCGCGCGGTCGGCTTCCCTGGGGCAGCGGTAATCCTCGGAGTTCTCGCAACCACCATCCTGCGCACGCAAGGCCTGGGCACGGCTGGCATGAGCCAGGGCATCACATCCACCGAAGATCTCAGCAAGGTGCTTTTCACCGAATTGCTTTTGCCCTTCGAAGTCACTTCAGTGCTCATCCTGATTGCGATCCTCGGCGCCGTAGCGCTGGCCCGTCACGGCAGCGGAGATCCTCACGGAATCGACGTCCCCAACGGGAATCGCGAAAGGACGGCAGCCAAGTGAGTTCCTTTCTTTCGCAGGAAGTCCCTCTGTCCTGGTACCTGCTGTTGAGCGCACTGCTGTTTACGCTCGGCGTCGTCGGCTTCCTCATCAAGCGCAATCTCATCACGGTTTTCATGTCCATTGAGCTCATGCTCAACGGCGTCAATCTGTCCTTTGTCACCTTCGCCCACCAGTGGCACGCGGTGAAGGGCCAGATCTTTGTCTTCTTTGTCATGATGGTGGCCGCAGCCGAAGCAGCCGTCGGTCTCGCCATCATCATTGCCGTTTTCCGCGCCCGCGCAACCCTGGCCGTCGACCGCATCGACCTGATGAAACTATGACCGAAATCATGAATGGTTCACTTCATCTATGGCTGATCCCCGTGCTGCCGCTGGCGGGATTTCTGATCAACGGGCTGCTGGGCAAGCGTCTGCCGAAGTTCCTTGTGACAGCGGTCGCGTTGCTCGCGCCATTGGCTGCGTTCGCAGTGGTCCTCATCGCAGCGGCATCGACTTTCTTTCCCCAAGGGTTTGTTCGGGCGATGCAGGGTTATGACATTTGCTGTCCTGACCGGGCACCTTCGTGGACCGAAACCTTCGGCACCTGGATCAACATCGGCGCCCTCCACATCGACTTTGCCTTCGTCCTCGACCAGCTCTCGCTCGTAATGCTTCTCGTCGTCACCGGCGTAGGCTTCCTCATCCACATCTACTCAGTCGGCTACATGAAGGAAGATCCAGGCTACGCGCGCTACTTCGCCTACCTCAATCTCTTCCTGTTCTTCATGACCACCCTGGTCCTCGCCGGCAACGCCCTCGTCATGTTCATCGGCTGGGAAGGCGTGGGCCTCGCATCGTATCTACTCATCGGCTTCTGGTTCTCCAAGGCCTCCGCGGTCGAGGCTGGCAAAAAGGCTTTCATCGTTAACCGCATCGGCGACGTCGGCTTCCTCATCGGCATGTTTCTGCTGCTGGCCAACTTCGGCACACTCACCTTCACCGAGATCGCAACCAAACTCGGCCAGGACCCGGGCTGGACGGGTGGGGTCGTCACCGTTATCGCCCTCTGCCTGCTCCTCGGTGCCACTGGCAAATCTGCCCAGCTTCCTCTCTACATCTGGCTGCCCGACGCCATGGAAGGCCCAACCCCCGTCTCCGCGCTCATCCACGCAGCCACCATGGTCACGGCTGGCGTCTACATGATCGCCCGGACCCACGTCCTGTTTGACCACTCGCCCTTCGCGCTCAGCACAGTCGCCATCGTCGGCGCGGTCACTGCCCTCTTCGCCGCCACCATCGCCCTGGTCCAGACCGACATCAAGCGCGTGCTCGCCTACTCCACCATCTCGCAACTCGGCTACATGTTCCTCGGCTGCGGCGTCGCGGCTTACTCCGCTGCCATCTTCCACCTCATGACCCACGCCTTCTTCAAGGCGCTGCTCTTCCTTGCCGCGGGATCCGTAATTCACGGTCTCGGCGGCGAGCAGGACATGCGCAAAATGGGCGGCCTGCGTAAGAAGATGCCCGTCACGTTCTGGACCATGACCGTTGCCGTCATCGCTATCTCCGGCATTCCGCCTTTCGCTGGCTTCTTCTCCAAAGACGCAATCCTCTACGCAGCCTTCCAGCAGGGCTCGCTCGGCAAGGTCCTCTATTTCGTCGGCCTCATCACCGCCGCGCTCACCGCCTTCTATATGTCCCGGCTCTGGTACCTCACCTTTACCGGCGAAACGCGCAGCCCTGATGCGCACCCGCATGAGAGCCCCTGGTCGATGCTCGGCCCTCTTGTCATCCTCGCTCTGCTCTCCATTGGCGGTGGCTGGATCAGCGGCGCATGGACAGGCGTAGGCAACTTCGGCGCTTTTCTCGGGCCGGTGCTCGGCCAAACGGCAACAGAATCAGGCGGCGTTCCTTTCGAAATCATTCTGAGCGTTGTCGCAGTCATTGTGGCAGTTCTTGGCTGGTTTGTGGCTGAATGGCTCTACGGACAGAAGTCTGAGCATCCGGCACAACTGGCTGCAGCCTTACCCGCTCCCTACAAGCTCCTCGCCAACAAGTACTACGTCGACGAATTCTACGGCGCAACAGTCATCAAACCGCTGATGGCCATCTCCACCTATCTGCTTGGCTGGTTCGTGGATAAAGCAATCCTCGGCGGCGCAGCCTGGTTACTCGGCGGCATCGCCACCTTCTCCGGCGCACTCCTGCAACGCTGGCAATCTGGCAATCTGCGCTCCTACGCCGCATGGCTCGCAGCTGGTGCCGCTGCCGTGCTGCTCTTCTTCGTGCTTCCCTGGTCGAACGTATGGCCAGCTTCATTTGACTTTATCTGGAAAGTAGTGGGGCACTGAGAATGAACGCCATCAACCAATCGATTCTCACGTGGATCCTCCTCGCGCCTATTGCCGGCGCGTTCCTGGTCGTCCTCGTCCCCGACCGCAAAAAGCTTCCCAACTGGATCGCCCTGCTCACAGCGCTCGTCACGTTCGGCCTGACCCTCCACCTTCCCGCTCATTTCGCCTATGAGCAGAACGGATTCCAATTTCAGACCAACCTTCCCTGGATTGAAAGTCCAGCCATCTTCTACCACGTTGGCATCGATGGCCTCAGCCTTTGGCTCGTAGTCCTCACCGGCCTGCTAGCGCCCATCGGCGTGCTTGCCAGTTGGAACGCCATTGCCGAGCGCCGCAAAATCTACTTCGCGCTCTTCCTCGTCCAGCAGACCGCCATGTTCGGCGTTTTCATCTCCCTCGACCTGATGCTCTACTACGGGTTCTGGGAACTGTCGCTCGTCCCCATGGCCGTCCTCATCGCCATGTACGGCCGCAAAGACGGACCCAAGGCTGCCCTCAAATTCTTCCTATTCACATTCATCCCCTCTGCGCCGTTGCTGGTTGCCATTCTTTGGCTCTACGCTAGGACCGGCACGTTCGACTTTCACACTCTGCAGATCCTCCTCGCCCAGGGAACGTTCCCAGCTGGCCCTCTCTGCTGGGCTGCCTTTGCTTTTCTTTTCGCCTTCGCCGTCAAGGTTCCCCTCTTCCCGCTGCACGGCTGGCTCGCCGACACCTACTCTGAAGCTCCGGTCGCCCTCGCCATGGTCGTCGCCGGAAAGCTAGGCCTCTATTCCATGCTGCGCTTCCACATCGGCCTCTTCCCTGTTCAGTCCCGCGCGCTCGCGCCTTATTTGATCGCCCTCGCCGTCATCGGTATTCTCTACGGAGCCTGTCTGGCTCTCGCGCAGCGCGACTTCTGGCGACTGCTCGCCTTTGCCGCTCTCAGCCATCTGAGCCTGATCGTTCTCGGCATCTATGGATTCACCTTCATCGGATCCTCAGGGGCTATCTATCAGATCCTCAATCACTCGGTCATTGACGCGGCGTTGTTTGTCCTCCTCGGCGCACTGTACGACCGCTACGCCACCAGTCAGATCAACACGTATGGAGGCCTCGCCAGTAATCTCCCGCGCACTGCTACATTCTTTGTGTTTACTTCTCTGGCCATGGTCGGCCTGCCCCTCCTCAACAACTTCGTGGGCGAATTCCTGATCCTCTCCAGCACCTTCATTGGCATAAGCCGTAGCTGGACAATCGCCGCGTCTCTCGGCGTCATCCTCGGCGCGGCCTACATGCTTTGGCTCGTCCAGCGCATCTTCTACGGCCCCAAGAGCGAAATGGTCACATCGAAGCCGGCGCCTGATCTTCGCCTTAGCGAACTCACCGTGTTATGTCCACTGGCTCTGCTGATGATGGTCATGGGACTCGCTCCTTCGCTCTGGCTTCAAGCCATCGAGCAGGCCGCGCACCCTCCGCAAGGCAGATATTCCGCAGTCTTGCATTCCGGAACCGTCCGCTCAACCTTCGCCGTTAATCCTGTGTCCGGGGAGGTCCAGCGGTGAATCCAGTGCCCGACATCTACCGCATCCTTCCCGAAGTCGTCCTCACCCTCACCGGTGTTGCCGTCATGCTGATCGACGCCACGCTCCCGTTCGGGTTTCCTCGTCGTTTGCTTGGCTGGTTGGCCGCGTTTGGTACCACCGGGGCCCTCTATGCCAGCATCTGGCAGCTTTCCCTGCCCCAGGGCACCGGCTTTTACTCGACCATCGAGACCAGCGCCTTCACCATCTTCTTCCACGTCCTCATCTGCGGCATCGTCCTGGTTGCCCTGTTGCTCTCGCTGGATACATTGCCCGAGGACAGCCATCATCAGGGCGAATTCTATGCCCTCATCGTCTTCGGCGCGGTCGGCATGTGTCTCCTCACCGGCGCTGTCGAGCTAGTGCTGGTCTTCATTGCGCTTGAGATTTCCTCCATCGCCACCTACGTGCTCGCCGGATACCGGAAGGCCACTGGCCGCGGTCCAGAAGCCGCCATCAAGTACTTCCTCCTCGGCTCCTTTGCCACCGCTTTCCTGCTCTATGGCGTCGCGCTCATCTTTGGCGCAACCGGAACCACCCAAATCTACGAGATCGCCCGCCTCGCCCCCTCCGCCACTAACCACTCGCTCATCCTGGCTGGCGCGGCGCTCATGCTGGTCGGTATTTTGTTCAAGGTCTCCGCAGCCCCTTTTCACGTCTGGACGCCCGACGTTTACGAGGGCGCTCCGGGTCCCGTGGTCGCGCTCATGTCCACCGCTCCTAAGGCCGCCGCCTTCGCCCTCCTGCTGCGTTTGGTGTATGAGCTCTTCCCGTCCCTGCATTCCATCTGGACCCCGCTCCTGTGGGCCGTAGCCGTCCTCTCCATGACCGTCGGCAACCTCGCGGCTCTCCGGCAACAGAACGTCAAGCGCATGTTGGCCTATTCCTCAATCGCGCACGCTGGGTATCTGCTCGCAGCATTCGCCGGCTTCGGGACCAGCGGCATTGCCGCCGCCAGCTTTTACATCGCAGCCTACGCAGCCATGAACGTCGGCATCTTCGCAGTCATTACCCTGGTCAGCGGATACGATGAAGAGCTGCCCTTCATTCAGGATTTCCGCGGCCTCATCTACCGCGCGCCTCTGCTCGGAAGCCTCTTGATCTTCTTCCTGATCTCGCTGACCGGCATTCCATTCACCGGCGGCTTCTTTGGCAAGTTCTATTCGTTCTCAGTGGCCATTGAAAACGGCGCGGTGTGGCTGGCCATCATCGGCCTGCTCAACTCCGGCGTTGCCGCTGCCTACTACCTTCGCCTTGCGCTCGTAGCCGTGCAGCATCCAGACAACCGGAACGGCGGACCATCCGTTCCAAAGCCGCAAGTCGGCATTGCAGTAGGCGCGGCCCTCGCCTTCGCGGTCGGTGCGACGCTGATCCTCGGAATCAAGCCCGGCTGGGTGCTTCCCGCGGCCGAAGCTGGAGCGCACACGCTGCAAGCCCCGCCCGCGCAAACCATCGCGCCTGTCGATGACGCTTCGGCACCGCCGATGCGCTGATCGTGTCCTGCTAGAACGCGTCAGCTCATTCCGATTCCAGAAGCGTTCTATAGAAATCCGTCGTCCGCCCCAGCACCCGCTCATCCACAAAGTGCTCAAGAATCCAGGCACGCGCCGCCAGCCCCATCCGCCACCTCAGATCCCCGTCCCGCAGCAAACGCAACACCGCCTCGCTGATCGCCACCGGATATCCGGGCGGAATCAGCAGCCCGGTAACCTCCGGCACAACCGAGTCCCGCGACCCGGTAGAGATCGTCGTCACCACCGGAATTCCCGTAGCCGCAGCCTCCAAAACCGCGTTAGGGAACCCTTCCCTCCACGTGGGCAGCACCATCACGTCCATCGCCCGATAGTAAGGCGCCGTATCGCTCACAAAGCCAGTCAGTTGGATCTGCGGGTGCTCCTTGATCCGCCTCTGCAGGTCTTCGCTCAGCGCATCCTCCGCCTCGTCAAACCAGCCCACAAGCAGCAACCGGACATTTGGTAAAACAGCACGGATCAGTTCAAACGCCTCAATCAGTTCCGGAACCCCTTTATCCCGCGTCAATCGCCCCACGAAACCCACTACCGGCGCATCAGCCGGCAGCCCCGAGCTTGGTCCCAATTCATTAGGGCCCGGTGCAAATCGCTGAACGTCAACCCCGTTGCTGCTGCCCGAGCCCAGCATGCGCAGCTTGGCATTCGTGCCGATGCCAAGCGCAAGTGCCTCTGCCCGCAGGCTCGCGCTGTTGCACAGCACAACGGTTGCGCAAGCCGCTGCCAGTCGCTCAGACATCAACAGCAGATGCCGTTTCCATCCCCCGCTTCTTTCCAGTTTGAGTCCCCGCAGCATGTAAACTCGCCGCGGAACTCCTGCGAGTCGCGCAGCAAGAGTGCCCAACAGCCCCGCTTTGGGCGTGCTGAATTCGGTCAAATCAGGTTTGATTCGGCGAAGTATCATCCAAAGGCGCGCCATAGCCACCATATCCGCTATAACTGCAATCCCTCGACGCATTGGGATCGAAATTACCTCGACCCCCTCCATTTCTGCGATGCGGTCCGACAACTCCCCCGGACTTGAGACCAGCGTGACGCAGAACCCCTCCTCCCGCAGCGATCGCAGGTGCCCGGTAAGCGTCAGGCAGGTCTGCGCATGCGTGATGCCAACAACGACTCTGAGCATCGGCTTCCGCGCCACGAGCGCAGGAGTTTGTCGAACTTCTTCAGCAACAAGCATGGCGGGACCTGGATCCTTGCCTACTTCAAATTCGATTGAGGGAGATCACGGGAACTCTACCATCGATCCGCCCCAAACCGGTGTGAGCCAAAACACGTTCCGATTGGATACTTTCCTCGTATGCTTTGAACTCGCGGTAAAACCCATGACCCAGCGCCCAAGGATTCTATTGTTGATCCCGCACCTTGGAGGGGGTGGCGCTGAACAAGTTATGGCGCTCCTCGCAGAGGGTCTTTCTCGCGATAAATACGAGATCCATCTGGCTCTCATCACACAAATCACTCAGGGGACGGAATGTCTGTCGGCAGGGGTAACAATCCACGCGTTAGGTGCGCGCCGGGTTCGCTCGGCAACCTTCCGGTTACTCAGTCTGGTTCACCGGCTCAAACCAGACCTGATGCTTTCATGCATGGCCCACCTCAATTTCCTGGTTCTGCTGCTGCGCCCCTGCTTTTCTCCGCGCACCCGCATCTTTGTCCGTCAGAACGGAACCGTCTCTGCTGCATTTGCCTCTGATCCGCACCGCCGCTTCACCCGCCTGCTCTATCGCATCCTTTATCGTCGAGCCGATCGAGTGGTCTGCCAGACTCCCGCGATGGCCAAAGATCTGAGAGATGAAATCGGCGTCCCGGAGAAGCAACTTGCTGTATTGGCGAATCCCGTGAACGTGGAAAACTTGCGCGCAATGTCCCAGAGCTCTTCGCAATCGGGGATCGCCTCCGAGACCGATTCTCGAGGCCCGCGTCTGCTCGCCGTGGGAAGGCTCTCACACGAGAAAGGTTTTGACGTACTCTTGCGTGCGCTCGTTCCGGTACGGGAGACGCTGCCGACAATCCAGCTTCTGATCGCCGGGAGTGGTCCTGAAGAACTCGCGTTGAAAGTTCTGTGCTCCAAATTGGGGCTTGGGTCGGCCGTCTTTTTCCTGGGTCATGTTGACCATCCCTGCACGTGGTTTTCAGATACCACTCTGTTCGTGCTCCCTTCCCGTCACGATGCCATGCCGAACGCACTGCTCGAAGCCGCCGCCTGCGGTTTGCCCATTGTGGCCACACCCGCGTCGCAAGGCCTTGTCGATCTGTTGCAGGACCAACCCGGCGTCTGGCTGGCTGATGAAGTCTCTGCATCAGCGCTCTCCGTTGCCCTGCTTCACGCCCTCAGTCAACTGAGCCCTGCCCAGAGATTCCCGCATCCTTTCATCGAGCAATTCAAACTTCCGCGCGCCATCGATGCCTATGAAGACCTGATCGATGCGGCTCTCCGCGAGCGTCCGCTGTGAACCATATCGCCTTCATGATTCCCGGCGTCGACCGGATCGGCGGCGCAGAGCGCCAGGTCATCCTGCTGGCCCAGGGCCTCAAAAAGCGCGGCTGGCGTGTCAGCGTCATCGCACTCTCAGGCACCGGAGGCGACGCCGCGACCAACCTTACCACCGCCGGCATCGAGTTTCTGACTCTCGAAATGCGGAAAGGCCTCGCCGACCCGCGCGGCTGGGTTCGCTTTAACTATTGGCTCAGACAGGAATCGCCAGATGTGGTGCACGCGCACCTGCCCCACGCCGCGTGGCTTGCACGCTGGTCGAGAATGGTCGCACCGGTTCGCGTCGTCGTCGACACGCTCCACAGCTCTCACACCGGCACCCTCGGCAGGCGCATTGGCTATCGCCTGAGCCGCGGGCTTCCGGATGAGGTTACCGCAGTCAGCCACGCAGTTGCGGATACGCATCTGGCTTCCAAAATGGCCCGCCGAATCACTGTGCTTCCGAATGGCGTGGATACGGATGCATGGCGGCCCGATTCAGCTCTCCGCGCGTCGGTTCGCAGTGAACTCTCGCTCGATCAGGAATTCCTTTGGTTCGCCGCGGGACGCCTGGACGCCGTCAAGGATTACCCCACTCTCCTTTCAGCCCTGGCGCAACTTCCTCACACCGCCCGGCTGATAATTGCCGGAGGCGGCCCGTGTGAGCGGGAACTCCGCCAACAGTCAGCAGCTCCTGGCCTCGAATCACGAGTCCGCTTTCTCGGCGTTGAGCCGAATGTCTGTCGCTGGATGCAGGCCGCCGACGGATTCGTACTCTCGTCCCGCTGGGAGGGCCTGCCCATGGCTTTGCTTGAAGCTGCCGCCTGCGAATTGCCAGCAGTTGCTACAGATGTTCCCGGCACGCGCGAGGTCGTCGTTCAAGGCCTCACCGGCTTGCTCGCAACCGCAGGCGATCCGTCACTTCTCGCTGAGTCAATGTTCCAAATGATGGGAACCCCGGTTGCGGTACGGAACAAGATGGGCCAACAGGCACGACAACACGTTTTGGATCATTTCAGCTTGGAGGCTGTGCTCGACCGTTGGGAAGCGCTCTATCAGCAGCTTCTGCTGTCCCGCCCCAAACCCAGCCGCACGTGCAAGAACAGCTAAGGCTCCTCTGCGCCCCCATCATCGTTAGCGCCACAGACTCTTTCTAAGTCTCGATATCCGCACCCGCCCCAGACAATACGCACCATAAAGCCTCTCCATCCCATCCAGTTCCTTCGTCTGAAACTCATCCAGCATCCTGTCCACTGAGGTGAACTGCGCGGCATGTTCGCCAACAAACGCGGATATCTCCTCAACCAGGCCGTTCGATGCGGTATGACTGTGGATGCAAATCGTCCACAACCCGCGCCGTTTCTCCACGGGAGCCCAGAGCTGTTGTGGAATCCAGGTCAATCCGCCTCGCCTGAACGGAACCCGCGCAAACCCATCCGAGATCGCACTGATTCCCTCACTTCTCAAGGCTCGCAACGTCCCCTCGTCAAACCCGTGCCGCGGCGCAACCCATATCCGCGGGTTCAAGCCGTGACTGCGGAGAATCGCCAGCCCCGCCTGAATCCACTTCCGCTGCATATCCTCAGGGACTCCCGCAAATTCTGAAACCTCATGCAACGGCACAAGACTCTGGCCTCTGCTGCTGCACAGATGCCGGTAACCATGCAGCCCAATCGTAGCCCCTGCCGCCTCCATCGCTTGCATTCGGGGCCAGAACTCCGGATCAGGTGCCGAGACCTCCAACTCCGGATCGCAATTCTCCGGAACCACGGCAAGAATAGGCCGGATCCCGAACTTCTCGATCACCGGAAGAAACCTCCGCCACCGTTCCCAAGCCATCGTTGGGCAAAGATCGTCGAAACGAAGCAGGTACTGCGCATGCTCCGCAATCATCGCGTAGCCACTCGAGGCAGTAGTCTCGCCGTCCAATACCAGAGAAACAAAAACGTGCTGACGGTCCACAATGAAGTGGCCAGTGCGATTCCAGCCACGCCGAACCAGCGCATCAGCACCAGGTTCAAAACAATATCCAGCCCCAGGTTGATCATGCCGCAATAAAGAATCAGGTCGGTCCGCCGCATCGCAACCAGAAATCGATAGAACACCCGGCTGCATACAAAGAACGGAATCTGGATGGCATACATGGCCAGCACCGGTGCCACTACGCCCGTATCGTGTGTCCCGAAGACCCCATGCTGGAACGTCACGCGAATCAACATGTGCGAACCGCCAATGAGCGCCGCAGCCAGCGGTACGGAGATCAGCGCGGTAATCCCAACCCATACGCGCAGCGAGTGCCGGCATCCCGCCCAGTCTTCGGCTGCGATCATGCGAGAAAAATAAGGCGTCACCGCCGTCGAGATAGCCCCCGCCTGCAGCAGCAGCACCACGCTCACAAATCGATTCGCATAAGCCAGTGCGGATACGCTCCCTGCAGGCAGCAGTGCAGCCATCAACTGGTCCACAAGCAACCCACCAGACGCCACCACGCTGCTCAGCAGGATCGGTCCGTACTGATGCGCCACCTCGCGAGTCGCTTCGGTCATTCCATACCACTGCAGCCTGAATTTGTATCCATGGGCGTTCATCATCCCCGCCACCACGAGCGCATGAACCAGCGCTCCCACCACACTGGCGTAAACCACGGCCCAAATCCCCAGCCGCCCGCCCAACAGCAATGTTCCAGCAAGAATCGTCGCAGGAATCAAAACAGGCGCCAGCGCGGGCAGTGCGAACCGGTCAAATGTATTCAGCACCGCAGTGCAGTTCGTTGCCACTCCAGTAATCAGAACCATCGGCAGCAATGCGTAAAACAGCCGCACCGATAGGTCCAGCTTCGCGGGAGGAAAATGCGATGCGATCAACGGGAAAACACCGCGTGCCCCCAGCGCCATTGCGGCTGAAGTCGCAGCCAGCAGCACACACATCCACAGCATAGAACTCGAAAGCAGCTCCTGCGCCTGTCTTTCGCCAAATCGTGTTCTCACCCGAATCAGCGTCGGAACCAGAGCCTGATTCATGCTCTCCGAAATCAGGTTGACCAGCAGCCCAGGGATAAGCATCGCTATCAGAAACGCATCCATCGCGTCTGACCGGCCATACACGCCGGCGACTGCAATCTCCTTGAGCATCGCCACAATCTTTACCAGCACTCCCGCCGCGGCCACCGACATCGCCGCACGGAAGATGCGTCGATTGACGCTTACTCCCTTTACCAGCGGCTCGATTTGGGCAATGGAAGCCACCGTGTCTGCGTCACCCACTCACAGATTGCATTCCAGGTCGAGTCAGTTCGAAACTTGCGCCGGAAACCACGTCAGGGAAACATGCAGCCAACTGCTCCCCGTCCTCCCGGCCAAGGCGCCCTGCTACCGCGATCAATCCCAGCAGCAGCCACGTCGTCCGGTTCTCCTCCACTGTGGCAACCAGCGACGTGACCACCCAGACAAGTAGAACCGTCATCAGCGCCATTCTGAGCGTCCCGCGCGTCTGCATCGCCGCCCGCGCAACAGCAATAACAATGCAAACCGCCAATAGGAATGCGCACAATCCCCCACTCACCAGGATTGAAAGAGCCGTGTTGTGCGCCGTGTCCAGCGGATTCAATCCCGCTGCGGCCGCAAAGGAGCCTGCGCCGCTCCCAATCAGCGGCGATTGCACAAAAGCATCCCAGCCCGCACTCCAGATGTTGAAACGCTGGTTCAAATCGCCTCCCTTGAGTTGTTCCGGGATGGTCGCCAGACGCTCAAATACTTCACGGGAGATACTGAACCATACAAGCGCCGCCACTGCGGGCAACGCGAACGCACCGGCAACCACTGTTTTGGCGTGCCCCCGCACCAGCAGAATGCCGCAACCCGCCAGCGCTACCAGAGCTCCAAGAAACCCTCCTCGAGAAGCAGTCAGCAGCACTGCAACCAGCCCCAGCGGCAGATATCCCAGCGCCAGCAAACGCCCCGGCCATTTGGGTTCGCTGTTCAAAAGAAGAGCTGCCAACGGAAATCCAAGATCCAGAAACCGGGCCACATCGTTCGGATCTTGCCCCATTGCGGTATACCGCATTTGGCCCTCGGCAAGTGCCGCCACCGACCCTGCGTCGGCCACGGTCAACACAGCCAGCACCCACGATCCCGCGACATAGGCCCGTAGCAGAGCGCGCAAATCAAAGGGGCTCTCCACAAATTCCCACACCAGCCAAACAACCATCATCACTTGGAAATAGCCACGGAGCTTATCCAGCGTTGCTTCTGGGTCTATCGTCCAGAAATACGAGAGACAGAACCACACGTACAGAGCCATCACCAGCCATTGCAGCAGTCCCGGCGTGCGCAGCCGTCCGGCCTGCAGTACGGCAGGAACCGCCGCAAGCAGAACCAGAAGACAGGTAAAGCGCGCAATATTGCCCAGCGGCACCCCAAAATCCATGGAGTACTCCCACGGGACCGCAAAGGCGAACACAAGCAACAATACCAAGGCAACTCGCCGCATCAACTGGCCTTTCTATCCTTCTCCAATGGCCGCAGAGCTCCCTTTGGGCCCTCAAACTTCAGTACCTCTGCGAATAAACCAGCCCCGAGTAAATACTCACCCCGACCGCCGACTGAACCGCCGCTTCCAAGGTTCGATTGATCAGGTTTTTCGCCATCGAATCGGGCACAAACAGAATGTCGCGGTCGTGAATCGCCTGGTCGGGATCCTGACCTCGAAGCATCCGCTTCAGGTTCAAGGTGATCAGCGTCCTGCCACCCTTCTGCTCCCGAATCAGCAACACCTTGCTATTCGCGGCGTTCTGTGTCGAACCCCAAGCCAGGCTGACCGCCTGCAATACCGTAAGTCCGTGCACAGCATCCACCGGGAACCCGCCTGGCCGAACTACGTCCCCAACCACGTACACTAGGCCGGCGCGACTCACCTCAACGGTGTCTCCGGGGTGCAACTCCGGATTATGGTCTGAGCCCGGGTTCGTGCCCTCAGGGTCCAGCGCCACACCATGCGGCGTGTTCGGATCACCGCGATGAATGATGTTCACCACGCGTCCGGCCCCCGGCGTGACTCCCGATGCCTGCGCGATCACATCCAGCAGACGATGGTGCGCTGTGTAGGCGTAGACCCCAGGCCGCACAACCTCACCCAGCACGCTTACGTCCTGACCAGCCTGCGCTGTCACCAGAACCGATACCAGCGGATGCAGCAGCATTCCCTTCGCCACCAGCTCTGCCTCCAACGCGCGCGCGGCGCTCTCTTCGTCCAGCCCCTCCAGTGACACTTCGTTCACCATCGGCAGCGTCACCGTGCCGGCCCCGGACACACGCACCACAGAATGAAATTCCGGCGTGCGGTATTCCGATATTTCCAGAATGTCGCCCGGAGCGATCGGCGCCGGCATGGGAGATCCCGCCTCGGAATTCCCAGCCCGCGCTCCAGCGCGCGCCACGTCGCTTGAGGTGTTCCACACCGCCGGAGCATCTTTGGCATTCGGCTTCTCGCGTGTCTCCACTGTTTGCGGAATCCTCGCCACTCCCGTTGGCAGCCCGGAGGTGCTGGGCGTGGGCGCCTGCCCTCGAACCGGCCCGCCAGCCAGCGCAGCCGCCAGCATCATCAGCAGAACCAGCGGCGCAGGCCTTTTTATCGATTCCAGCAAGAGAGCACCTCCCACACCGAGCCAAATCCCGGCGAGCAGCGTAATGGCCATATCAATCAACAAATCCGGTGCAACCGGCTTCACCGGCTGGCGCGCATAATCCACCACGGAAATACTCGAGTTGTGTACGCCGGCCTTGAGCCCCGCTTCTGTCAGCTTGTCCTTCACCTGCATGTAAAGGTCGTGGCTCCGGTTGGCTTCCTGCCGCATCACCGAGTACTGCATGGCAGCCTGGTTCAGCTTCATCCCTTCCGCGGATTGCTCATCCAGGCTTTTGCGTAGCAATTGCTCGCGATCGGTCGCCGTCTGCATCGCGCTCTTGAAGCGCTCAACGAGTTTGGCGTCTTCTTCCTGTTTCTGCCGGTCAAGATCCTTGAGTTCTTCGCGAATCTCAACCACCCGCGGAAAGTTCGGACCGTGCTCCGAGCTGAATTGTGCCTCTTCTTGCTCCAACATGCTCCGGCGCGTGTGAATTTGCTCCAGTTGTGCGGTGGCAAAACTGCTCTCCCCCTGCATCCGGGGACCGGTGGCGGTCACCAGTTCCGGGTCCCCTTGTGACGCCGAGCGGTATTCCGCTTCACGCAGGATTCGATCCGTTGTCGCCCCCACAAGCTGCCGCCCCAACTCGTCAATCTCTAGCATCGCGGCCGTATGCTGGCTTTCGCCCGTCTGTCCGTTGGCAAGGATTTCAGGAGTACTGATAAGCCCGCGCTCCTTCTGGAATGCCGACAGCCGCTCTTCGTTTTGATCCACCTGCGTTTTCAGGTCCTTGAGCTGCACTCCCAGCCATTCCGACACCTCGCCCGTGGCGGAAAGCCGCGACTCACTTTCCTGTTCGATATACGCCTTGATCAGCGAATTCACGACCAGCGCCGACAACGCCGCATCCCGCGTTCGGAATCGGATTTGAATCAGCATGGTACGAGGCAGCGACTGCACGTTGAGCCGCCTGTGGAATCTCTCCAGCAGCCACGCCTGCGCTCCGGCATATTCATCTGCAGCCGCATCCGTCTGCGCGCCGGACGAGCCAGGGAGGTTTGCTCCGGGCTCCTTCGGGATAAAATTCGGAAATTCGTACGCAAAATTTCCCCGGAAACCTGGCGCCTGGTAAAGCTTAAGCTCCGTGATTACCCTCCACGCCAGCTGATCGCTCCGCAATACATTGGCAAGTGTTTCCTGCTGCAATGCTCCGGAAAGAATCGAACCAGAAAAGGTCTGCTCCGCCCCATCCAGGTTCAGCGAAGAGGCTGGCGTTGTGGGCAACGCAATCTTGGCGGTCGCCTCATACTCTTTGGGAGCAATCGCGCAGTACAAAAGGCAGGCCACCAGCGACCCCAACACCGTCAAGGCGACCGTCAAGCGTCGCCGAATCAAAACCTCCCAAAGACCGTGCATGGTTATCGTTGAGTCGCCCCGGCCTTCGCCTGCGCTCATCCGCGTCCTGGTCGGCGGCATTTCGGTCTGAGGTTCGGAGATAAGCGGCAAGGGTTGGGATCCTTACTCCCATAAACCCGCACGCAGGGCTATCCCGAGCCGTTCAAGATAAATAGCTGCTGCGAAGGAATTCCTCCGCAGTGTGTCAGATTCAGACAAGAATCTTAGTGAGATACATCACACTAGAAACATGGCTGAAACCCATCGGTTATTTTCGTCCCGATGATCCGCCCGTACGATACCACTCAACCGTTCGCCTAAGACCCTCGCGAAAATCGACAACTGGCTCATATCCCAGCAGTTCCCTCGCCAGCCCAATGTCGGCAAGCGAGTCGCGGATATCCCCGGCTCGTCGTGCCGCATAAGCCGGTTCTCGCTCATAGCCCGTCAACTCGCACAGAATCCTAAACGTTTCTTTCAACGTGATGCGCGATCCCGTCGCTATGTTCATCGTTTGCCCGGAAACCTTGGCGGCTGGCGCGGAGGCGGCAAGCAGGTTGGCATGCACAACATTGTCGATATACGTAAAGTCTCGGCTCTGTTCTCCGTCTCCAAAGATCGTCGGCTGTACGCCGGCCAGCATACGGAGACAAAAAATCGCCAGAACTCCCGAGTATTGCGAGCTTGGATCCTGGTACGGACCAAAAACATTGAAGTACCGCAGAACCACGGTCTCCATCCCATACACCCGCGCAAACACACGCATGTAGTGTTCGCCCGCCAGCTTGGCAACGGCGTAGGGTGAAATCGGATTGGGCGGCATTCTCTCGTGCTTGGGCAGTTTCGGCGTATCGCCGTAAGCAGAGGAGGACCCGGCATAAACCACCCGTCTCACCCCCGCTCCCCGAGCCGCAACCAGTAAATTCAGCGTCGCGTCCACGCAATTCACGTTTGAGGCCACCGGATCGGCCACCGAACGCGGAACCGAAGCCAGCGCCGCTTCGTGGAAAACAATCTCCACTCCCTCGCAAGCCTGGACGCACGCAGCCGGGTTAACTAGATCTCCTTCGACGAACTCCATCGCCTCCAGGCCCATCAGGTTCTCTCTTCGGCCCGTGATAAAGTTATCGATTCCGCGCACTGCTTCGCCGCGCGCCAGCAACGCCGCCGCAATCGACCGCCCGATAAACCCCGCTACTCCCGTTACAAGGTACTTTGCCAAATCTCCCGCTTCCCGATCCTGAAATGTCAACCCAACAAAAGCGATCCCAACCTAGAAGGATACTAGGCTCCAGGCGCTTAGCCGGCGAATCGCCTAGTGTCCCAAGACTGCGTTGCCATTGTAGTATCGGAATTTATGCAAGATCCAAACACTCCTACGAGCATCGACCGCGATCAGGCCATCCTCCTCGCTAGCCGCCTATTTGCCGCATTCCTCCTCTTTTGGGTCGTAGAGGATATTACGGAACTGCCCCACGAACTGTTCAACGTCGTGCACTACTTTCGCTTAGTCGGCGGGGCGGATTTAAGCCCCTTCCAAGCCTTGCGCTCCTCGTATCTTCTCGGCGATTACATGATGTATCTCCTCGCGAACATCCTTCGCATCGCGCTGTGGCTTCTCGCCGCCGGATGGTTCTACCGCTGTGGCCCTCGCATCAGGAACTTCTTTGCAGCAGCACCCACAATGACCCTGGCAACGCACTTTCAGGGCACTCCCGCCAATTCAGATCAAGACACTTCCCCTCCCGATCTACAATCAACAGAATGACGACCACCGCCCCCGACCGCACATCCAACCTCAAGCTCAAAATGGAAACCCGCGAAGCCCGTATCGGCATCGTCGGAATGGGCTATGTCGGCTTGCCCCTGGCGCTTCTTTTCAGTAGTGAACGGTTCCGCGTCACCGGGTTCGATATCGCACAGGACAAAGTAAACATCCTCAACGCCGGTGGATCCTACATCGTCCGCATCCTTCCGGATGCCATTCAAGCCGCGCAGCAGGCAGGCTTCCGGGCCACATCCGATTACTCCCGGATCGCCGAAATGGACGCCGTCATCATCTGCGTCCCCACCCCGCTCAACGACCACCACGAGCCCGACCTCAGCTACGTCATCGGCACCGTCAAGTCCATCGCCCCCTATATTCATGATGGCCAGCTCATCGTCCTCGAAAGCACCACCTACCCCGGCACCACCCAGGAGATCGTTTCTCCTCTTCTAGAAGCAGGAAATCTCAACGGCCTCAAGGTTGCATGTGGGTCGAACGGCGCACACCCATCCGTACACGTAGCTTTCTCGCCCGAGCGCGAAGACCCGGGGAACGATACTGTCGACCGCCGCGACATTCCCAAAGTCATCGGAGGTTGCGACCCGACGGCTTCTGAGCTGGCTTCGGCCCTTTACGCAGCCATCTTCCACCGTGTAGTCGTCGTCAGCAGCCCCGCCGTTGCGGAAATGACCAAGCTGCTTGAAAACATCTATCGCTGCGTCAACATCGCCCTGGTCAACGAGCTCAAGCAGCTATGCATGCGCATGTGCATCGACATTCACGAAGTCATCGACGCCGCCAAAACCAAGCCATTCGGCTTCCAGGCTTTCTACCCCGGCCCCGGTCTTGGCGGCCATTGCATCCCCATCGATCCCTTCTATCTCTCCTGGAAAGCCCGCGAATTCGACTTCCGCACCCGCTTCATCGAGTTGGCCGGCGAAATCAACACCGCCATGCCCTACTTCGTTGTCAGCCACATCGCCGCTGGGCTCAACAATCACAGCAAATCGATGAAAGGATCCAAAGTCCTCGTCCTTGGCCTCGCCTACAAGCGCGACATCGACGACCTGCGCGAGTCTCCCTCGCTCACCATCATTGAGCTCCTCCGCGAGCAGGGCGCCATCGTCGCCTACAACGACCCCTACTTCCCCAAGGTAGGCCGCGGCCGCCACTACGACCTCAACATGACCAACACCCCGCTCGACAATCTCGCCCAATACGATGCCGTCGTCATCGTCACCGACCACTCCACCTACAACTACAAATCCATCGTCGACCAGTCCCAGTTAGTCGTAGACACCCGCAACGCCACCAAAGGCATAGGCAGCCCCAAAATCGTCCGCTGCTAAAGCGCAACCCAGCCTAAGCTCTGATAGCTCACGTCTGGATTTTCAGCCTATGGGTCGTATCCATTCTCGCGTGCAATTGCACAGCAAACAAAATCCAAATAAATAACTCAATATCAATAACTTAAGCCACTATCTCATGCAAAATCAGCGCATTTTCGAAAAAACGCGTTCAATTCTAAGCAATCCTTTACTTCATTTAGTTCAATTCTCTGCAACCGAAACATCTCGAAAAGGCTGCCCGCAAGGTTCATGTCGACGCGAAATGCAACCACTTGAGCATACCTTTCGCATGTTTTGTAACCACTTGAGCAACCTTTTCAGCTATCTAGCACAACCCTTTAAGCAGCCATTTGATTGCCGAAAACTGACCCAAGCCCCTGATTCAAGTGCCCAATACAATTGCTGTGCCAGCTCCCCGCAGGGTATCCTCAAGGCCGGAAACGCCTCTTCGCGGAGATCCCCATGCCCATTGACATGCAAGGCCTTTGCCCCCTGCTCGCCGTCTACGATATGCCCACCTCGCTTCGTTTCTACCGCGACATACTCGGATTCGAAATCCACTCGCACTCCGACCCCGAACCCGACGGCCACATGGACTGGATCTGGCTCCGCCGCAACGACGCCAACCTCATGCTCAACACCATGTACGAACGCAATCACCGCCCACCGCAGATCGATCCCGTCCGCATCGCTTCTCACGGCGAGGTGCAGCTCTACATCGGCTGCGAAGACCTCGACGCCGCCGCCCAAACCCTCCAGGCAGCCGGCATAACGGTCAAGGGTCCCATCGTCCGCCCCTTCGGCATGAAGCAACTCTTCTTCCGCGACCCCGACAACTACGAACTCTGCTTTCAATGGAAAGCCTGAGTCGCATCCTTGCACGACAGCCCCCCACCCCATCCTGTATCTTCTTCGTGTAGCGTTCTTTCGCCCCCGAATGATCGTCGCGCTCCCAACCCTCGCAGAACCCCAACCCTTCTCCCTCCTCGAGAAGCTGCTCTTCGCCGCGTTTGTCATCGCCTCTGCCGCAGCCTTCTGGCGTCGCTTCGGCCCCATCCTCAAAAAAATCCTCGCCTCGAAGAAAGACCCCAATTTCCGCCTCGCCCCAGTAACCAAACGTATCGCCGACTTCGTCTGGGAAGTCCTCCTCCAGGCCAAGGTCATTCGCGAGCGCCCACTCCCCGGCATCGCGCACGCATTCGTCTTCTGGGCCTTCCTCGCCTTCGCCCTCGTCACCTTCAACCACTGCGCCGTCGCTTTCGGCCTCGGCTTCCTCACGCCCGACGGCATTCTGGGCCGCTTCTATTTCTACTTCGCCGCCCTTTTCGCCATCGCCTGCGCCGTCGGCATCCTCAGCCTCTTCATCCGGCGTTTTCTTGTCCGTCCCAAATGGCTCGGT
>JBEKUP010000030.1:0-59717 GCA_049514915.1 Occallatibacter sp.
CTGAGAAGTGAGCAGGGTCCGAGTTGAACCCATTTTGTGACCGGATTGTGCCAAGATCTGAAAATGATGACAATCATGACAGATTTGCACTTCACAGAGTCAATAAGTTACGTGGATTGAGGGACTAGAGTCCGACCGACTCCCGCCGCCTCCACCATGGAACCTAGTGAAACTGGACATCACGATGCTATCAGAGAGCATCGTTCCGGTTTGTATCCCACACGTTTTTGCGCATGGCTTTCAACGGAAAGAGTACAAGCCTCCGAGGGTTGGAACGGCAGCTCAAGTCTGCCCGTACATACCCGGTTTTGCGGAGTTACATTAGCAGCTAAATCGGCTGCGCTGCTGAGGGTGGTACTCATGACTCTGCTCCTGGCTTGCCGCCCGTTATGGGGTAATTTGCGCGCATCAAAGAAAGCATTCAACCTAAGAAAAAAAGACCAAAACCAAACCTACAAACGTATGCCAGATAACTCGTGGTCGAATTACTGGTGGACCGCCGCCTCAAAATCGAATAGCCGCGTGGCGATGGCCAAGGAAGTTCATCAGGTATTACGTTGAGCTTGGCCCATGTGTCATAAAATTGGGAAACTCTAAGCTATGGGGGAGTTGTGGCAGAAGAACTCTACAAGGGATTCACGTTGTGGCTTACGGGCATGTCAGGAGCAGGCAAGACGACCATTTCATCTCTCGTGGGGACATGGCTTCGAGAACAGGGCGCACGCGTGGAACTGCTTGATGGAGATGAAGTGAGAAAGCAACTCTCGAAAGGCCTCGGATTCAACCGAGAGGATCGAGATGAGAACATCCGGCGCATCGGTTTTGTAGCGGAGTTGTTGTGCCGCAATGGCGTAATTGCAATCGTTGCCGCCATTTCTCCCTATCGGGCAGTGAGACAGGAGTTACGATTGCGAATCGGCTCATTTGTTGAAATCCATGTTGATTGCCCAATGGATGTGCTTATCGCGCGCGATGAAAAGGGCTTATATAAGAAGGCTATGAGTGGAGAAATTGTAAATTTCACGGGAATCTCGGATCCCTATGAACCCCCGCTGGCTCCTGAATTGGTGATTGATTCATCAACTGAACCCCCAGAACAAAGCGCGATGCGTGTGTGGAACAAGCTCAAATCCCTCGGCATGATTCACTTCGACCGCTAGTCAGAAATGAGTTCATTGTGACCAATCTAACTCCACCGTGCTTTCCCCGTTGTGCGACTGGCATTCATAAAGATTTTTCTTGACGAGATAATTGAGCTGTGGCACCCTGTTTTGGTAAGTCTTTGATGTCGCACGCCACGTTTGAGCTTCCGGCAGAGAAGCAACTCGACGGGCAACTTTTGATCCCCAATTAGCGCAAAAATCAAGACAACTCCATTCAGCCATGTAAGCGACTTTGAACCTGCGAGGTTCGGAATCGATAGCTTGTCGAAACAGTTGAGGACTGCGCATGACCAGTTGCTAATGGATCAGGAGGTTGGGGTGCGTTAGGCCTCTGTTATCTTGCAGTAACTCAAACGGACAAATCGAACAACAAAACAGGGCGATTATGTCACCTCCTTTCCAAACGCGACGCGGCTCTTCTTGGGGGGCTTTAGGAGCGTCTTTACTCGCCGGTGGAGAGTCCGAGGGAAAGGCGTTGACCAAGTCAACTGCCTCGACTGATCCAGCGGAGCTTGCATTCCGACACGTTCGTTTTGTTTGTGCTTTTTCTTCATCCGGTTGTGAAAAGGCCCTTTAAATCGAGATTGACCGTTAGGCCTGCGCCGCAAAATGCCTCTTCAATCGAGCCAGGCCACCAGGAAAGACACTCAAACAAATGGAGGTGAAATGGCAGTCCTTCAACGATCAAGACGCAAACTTCTCTTCGACCTGCTCCCTGCCGGATTGCATTCTTTGGCCGACGCACAACCGGGAGTCGCAGGCGGTGTCCGACTCATATCTCCTGACGTTGCGGAGTTTGACGGTCGCATTTCTAGCCGCTTCGCCCAGTTAGTCGATTGGGAAGGATATCCTCAGTTCAAGAAGTTTATGGCATTCATTCAACACGATGGAACGGTGAAGGCGAAGGCATATTGTGTTGTTTGGGTGTTCCAATTAGGAGATGGTCGTCAGCGTTCAATCCGAGCGCATTACATCCATAAGCATCTCATGCCAAAGATAAGTGTGCGAACTTTGGAATCTGGGTCCGAGAGACTGATTTCCCCCTTCTTCAACATTTCAGCCACCGATTTCAAGGCGCATCCCAATCACGCAGCCATAAAGATTCCACCTAATTTTCCCTTCCAGGATGCCGAGGTGTTATCTGTATCCATCGATGCTGTCATCTACTCAGACGGGTCCGTTGCCGGTCAAGATAAATATGACTTGCGAACGCGTTATATTGGTACGCGGAATGCGGAACACGATGAAGCTTTTTTGCTGCTCCGCGAATTGAGTAAGCCAACATCGACACCAGATTCGCTGCATGCGGACAGCATACTGGAGAAGCATTTCCAAGCCGGGATAGACGCCGTGCGCACTTATTCACAGGATTGGAAAAAGCAATTCTATGTTCGAGCGCTAGGGCAAGAAGCTGCAATCATGCGGAACGTCTTGTCCACCCGCGGGCTGAACGCTTTGAAAGCAAATGCGCTCCGAAGGATACGGTTCCCTCAAACTATCGTCAGCCCAGTTGGCCAGAGCGATGAGCCGTCCGCGTGATAGGCGGATTCCCCGATGGTTCAAGAAGGTTTGGTCGCGCGTGCGAGCTTGGCGAACCCGACAATGACACCAGAGCAACCAATCTTTGACCTATGACAACGCGAAAGGAGACGGACCCGCTCATGAAACTGCCTGGAGTAGCGTCGCCCCGAAAGCGCTTTGCAAAACACTTTCTCATCCTGTCTTTACTTGTGCTGTCTACGTTTCTATGCCCGCCGGCCGCGGCACAGTCATGTGCTGCCATTTCAAACGGAGGCATCATTCCAGCTCAGGGGCAGACACTATGCATCGATCCAGCAGGCTCCGCAAATTTGCCGGTAATGCCGCCTATTGAGCTAGTGCAATTCGATGACAACACTTGCGACACGTTTAACTACACTTTGAGCGTCGATTTTTACGAGCAGGGCTCCAACTATTTGTTTAGCGGAGATGAAACCACAGCCGGGTATTACGAAAGTCCAGACGATCTGCCGGGAGGTACCCCGTGGATTGTGGACTGGACGGAGAACGAAGAGTCCGGCGTTCAAGGAAATGGTTTGCCCAACTTTTATGAGGGGGGTGAGGCGTACGCGCTCGAATATCTGAACGATGACTCCTTGGTCAGCGATGTGTCATTTTGGATAGCTGGAGAGAATCCGTCTCTCGGAACTACCGGATCTGTTGCGCAAGCAGCTTCAAGTTTTGGCGCTCCGTGGTGGCTCGGTCACGCCCTGACAATAGAATCCACAAGCGAACAGTTTATCGGTGGCGCGAGCTCAGTTGCGACAGAGACATATGGCTACTATGGAGCCCCCGTCTATGGGTACCCGGATGGCTTTGGAATTGCACAAGTTGATGGGAAAGGCAATAACTTGTCAGACGATGACGTCTGGTCATGGGAACAGAATCTCTATGATGGCATTGGAATTGCAAATAGTTTCCAGACCCCGGCCGTAAATTATTGGAATAGTCAGCTGGCGCTGGCACAAGCACTGGCAACCAAAAACAATGTCCCGATAAGCACGTATTACCCCAGCACATTCACCTCTACATATTGCACTTTCACACCCACCGGCACTGGGAGAAACGCGTACGGAACCGGCTTCTGGATCACGGCATACAATACCGGCACAGGGAACTTCGATAACAACGGCTTTGCTTCTGTCAACCCTACGACAGGGACTTGGGCATACAACTGGACCTATGCGTCCAATGTATGCAGCCGTGCTTCAAGCACGATGCCCCAGTAGAGGACACAAGATGTTGTTTGGGTTCAACAAAAGTGCCGCGCATGCTTCACTCGTCGTGACTTTGGCGGCGTGTGCTTGTCTCCCAGCCACACCGCAGATAACTGCGAATAGCCCTAATATGTCCGGCAACAACGTGCTCTATCTGCTATCAGCGAATCTCGAGCAGGAAGCTGTGAACTCGGACCCAGTATTGCTCTACAGTGTTACTGCCGGCCATCAACTCTCGGTGCCGGTGACGATCCTCCCGGCGCGGCACACCGAGGGGCTGGACCATAGCCCGGTTGGCGTCTATTCCATCCATGATGCTGACCCTTATCTGGTGATTGAGTATCCGCAAATCTCTCCTCGCAATTCAATATTCCTTTCCAAGACGCACCCTGGGCAGTCCGAAACGATTGACATTAAGCCCGAATCCTTTGTTGCAGACACGCTCGGCCATGTATTGGCAGAGCCGCGGGAGGGGCTCGTGTGTGATCTGTGGCCGTTAATGCCTGTTCCAACCGTTGTTGATGAAAGGGGATTTGTTCCAACTGGAAAGACAACGCTGAGGAGCGCCTGCAAGGCGTCTGGAAGTCCCGCATTCCTGAGGTCCGATGAATGGAGCGACTACAAGAATCTGAGGTGGGACGGTGATATGCGCTATCGCGAAGTCAGTCTTCTTAGTAGTCAGGACGGCAAACTAGTAGGTAGTTTTGTAGGAGGGCCCAATGTAGTGCTGGAAGAAATGCCGTCCGGCTTTGGCGCAAAACCTCGCAGCGGACCCCGAAACAACCCAAAAGACTGCCTTACCGACTTTGGTTCTCCAGTATGCCCAAATGGTGTCGGCGTGACTCTTGAAGCAGCAAATGCCAGTTACCTCGTGGTGAGCATCAAAGACCAAGCAGGCCAAGATCGTAACGCAGACGTGTTCGTCCGAAGCACGAGTGACGGTAAGTGGAAGCGGCTAGTCGTCCCGGCAGTGTCAGCCACTGAAACAGACAAGCTGCGCTATCGAATTTTTGGCAGTTGGCTTGTTACTTCACTTTCTGCACTGCTGCAAGCGACGGACCACATAACTGAGGCTATCGTTTCGGAGGTTCTGACCGTTGTCGACACGGGAAAGCAGTGGGCTGATTTGGACATAAAGGCCGAGCCGCGGACGGCACCCGATGTCGCGGCGCTCGTGGCACGGCGGATTACTCTCTGGAATCTGGCCGATGGGCGGCGCATCGATCTAGACCTGCCGGAGGATGACTCCGAAATCTTGCAGGTCTTCAACGATCGCACTGTCTTGCTCCGAATCCACGACAAACTCTTCTCCGCGTCAATTCAGGACTCCGAGCTCACTGACTACAAGTTGGTTGCCGTCGATTCTGCAATCCCGCAAATACATTGGGCCTTCTATTCCAGCCCTTGAACATTCGCTGAAAGAGTACCGGATCTTGATTTGGGACATCCATCGTCCTGCGGATTGAACGTATGCCGATAGAAAGTATCGGACTTTGTCATAACACTATGAAGCAAAGGAGACGACCATGCCAAATTGGACACGACGTCAGCTTACCAAGGCAACTCTCACGGTGATATCCCTATCCTTGATGTTGTTTGAAACCACCCCGAAGTTGGCGAGTGCGCAAGAGGGATCAGGCGGCGGTTGCGGCGGTGATGGCGGTGGTGGCGGCGGCGGCGGTGATAGAGGCGGGCGAGGAGGCGACGGGGGCGATGGAGGTATCAATTGCTATTACGGCATCATGACAAACAATCCTGGATGCCTGCTCGATTAGCACTGTTTGCCAACGTTGGGCAATGCTCATGAATGGATGGGGGAAGCGGTGGCGAGAATTCGAGAGATGCTGTTGCATTGGCAGCGAGTCCTAAAGACACACTTGGCAGATCTTGACTGTCAATCTACGGAGCCAGCAGGCGGAACTGTTGCCGGCACCTTTGACAATATTCTGCAGAAGATTGGGGCTGCTTATCCAGGCTGCGCATTCATGGCCTATGGCTCGCGGATCAGTGGAGAAGCGGACGCCCTGAGCGACTTGGACATTCTTGTCATCGATGTCGACGAAGATGCGGAGCTCAGCAAGGAAAGGAAGTATATCGACGGAACCGAAATCGATATCAGCCGCGCGGGTCGGAATGTGATCCTTAAGGGCTTGATGGGACGGACCACGCACAATCAGAATTGGTATCTGACCGCACTTTGCGATGCCTGCATTCTCCGAGATGGCAGAGGAGAAGCAGCGCAGTTACGTCGTGTGGCCGACCGGCTGATGAGGGAAGGTCCTCCAAGAATGAAACAGAAAGAGATCGACGAGTGTCGCGTCAACCTGCAACGGCTTGCGGACTCGGTCGTCCGCCTGCATTTGCGGGCGGGTGAATCCTTGCAGGCCGCGGCGGTTGCACGTATGCGCTGCGATCACCTGGTAATCCAATCGATCTATCAGTTTTATTGCGTTCGCGGCAAATGGACAACATCGCTTCAGCGCCTGGTGAACAGATGCGAGAAAGAGTACTCCGAACTTTATGCGCTGTGGCTGCAATATATTCATGCTCCTGATCTGGGGTCGGCCGTAGACGTTGCGAGACTCATTGCTGAGACTGTCTATCCCCATGATTCGTCTTTTTATCCCGCATCAATAACAGCGGAGCGTTCTATCGATGCAATGCAAAGCTGTAGATCGTCCTAAATGAAGGCGATGGATTGAGCGCTCGCAGTTAGATTTGAAACAGTTCGCGATAGCCTTTGGTAGAACATTGAGCCGCGCAGGATGCACTGCCGATACAGCGATAGTTATTCTCACAGGAAGTGAATGAAAAGCCTTCTCGTTCATTGGAAATCATCTCTTCAGCGGCAGCTGGTTGACTCGGGCGAACTGCCGAGTGATGAGACGCTTTGCCAGGAACTCCGTAAGTTGGGGGCTGACAGCACGCCGCATAGCAGGGGTAGGTCTCTGTTTGAGCACCTTGTCGGAACGGCATCTATCTTGCGCATGTGGTCTGCTCCAGATGTTGTGGTAAAGGCCGCCTATTTCCATAGCATTTATTCGACTGTTGGTAACAGAACTGCGTTGGCAGGTTATCAGGAGCGGGATCAGCTTCGCAGCCTAATTGGGACACAGGCGGAGAGGATCGTCTACCTATTTACTGCAATGGATCGGCGTGCCTTTTTCTCGCGTCTAAGTGAAAGGAGGAACCTTGGGAGTTATGAGTCCGGGCTAAAGGTGCCAAACCGCGATGAGCCGTCCAAGGTATTGGAAGTCCATCGCGACGAAGTACTTTATCTCCTCATCCTCTATGCCGCGAGCATTGCAGAACAAACCGCCAGATACAATTCCAGCCCCGCTCCGTGGTTGGCTGACCTCAGTACGATTGCCACACTGATCGATGCAGTCAGCGGTTTCCGCCTTCCTTTTTATAGCGCTGCCGACCCTCTGATCTCGAAGAATGACGAAGCAGCGCTTTTGCGAAGCTATTGCTCGATCGCACAATTCCGTCGGGAGTACCAATCACTCGGGCTGTCCAAAACACTTGAGTCGTGGATAGGCGAGCTATGGGCCTGGCGTTCATTTTGGTTGCACTGTGAAGACCGGATAGAAGAGGCGTTGACCTGTGCGAGTCGGGCAACCGGCAAATTCAAGAAACTAGGAACCGCATGGGACAAGCGCCTGAGCCTGGACGAATGGCTCTTTGTTGCAAAGGCGTTGCAGTGCAGCAACGACAGCCTGGAACACGCGAAAGAGCACGCAGAATTAATCGAACAACCTCAGGCGTTGCATGAGTTTCTCCACCACCGGATTCGGTTTCCAGCGAAGCTCCGGCCTGCATTGTCCTGTTCGTTTGGTTCGGCTTGTTCACCCCAGAACGGGCAGCTCACTTCTGGGCATTCAAGGGTGACAGGGTATCTTGCGGACTTTGGATCCGGCCGCGTGCCGCGCCAGATGGGCGAGTTTCCTCAAATGCATCGTCAGCCTGTCTGGGACACATCGCAATTTCCCCTGGTTCAGGCCCTGGAGGCCTCCGCGGAGATGATCATGGATGAAGTGTCGCGCTTGAACAATTCACTCTTCCACGATGAAGCCGAGCGAATCGAGAGAGAAGGGGCATGGGACGTCTTCATGTTATTCGAGCGGGGACGAAAACATCTGGCAAATTGCTCTCGATGTCCCGTAACTACATCAATTCTTGAACGCTACGATACCATGCGCACGGTGGAAGGGCTTATCTACGTATCTAAGATGCGACCTCATACGCGGATCAAGGCGCATCGCGGACCGACGAATTTGCGCCTGCGTTGTCATCTGGGCCTCGAGGTCCCTACAGGCGATTGCGGCATTCGCGTTGGACACGAGCAACTTAAATGGATATCTGGAAAATGTATCGTGTTCGATGACTTTTTTGAACACGACGCGTGGAATAACACTGACTCGGACCGCGTCGTACTGATTGTCGATCTCTGGCATCCAAATCTGACGGAGGAGGAGTTATGTGTCTTGAAAGGCCTGCATCATTATGTCTACATGCAGGCGGAGAGCCTGCAGAGGTATTGGGCGGCCAATGAAAGCAAGGCATTAAAGCGCAGAGTCGAATACGATTGACAGTTATAAGTCAGGACTTCTTTTGTCCATTTGATTCGAAGCCTATTTTATAAGAGGAAAGGGGAACGATGAAATCACGCGGAACGAAAGAATCTCGCTCGCATCTCTTTGCTGTTGAGTTGCATTCAGAAAGACCTCAAGAGATGGTCCAATTCTACGAGAAACTGCTTTCGATAAAGTTCAAGTCAACAACTTATCCATTTCCTCGTTCCATTGCTGAGTTTGGGCGGGTCGCTCTGATCATAAGCGATTCGCGAGAGCAGGATATTGGCGCCCGTTCGCCTCAGGGAAAGGTTACGCTCGAATTCATACACAATGACCCTCTAGCCAATGATGCGTTGAAATACTACCTACATTCAAAGCGCCCAATAGGCGGGGCGTTCCCAGCGCGCTATGCGCAAAGGATGGCTGACCCGGAGGGCAACTGTGTCGCACTTGCACCTTCTATGGAAAACGTATTTGGACGAGTCCCAACGGTTAGCACATTCAGAGATTTGGCAAGATGCATCGGCGATTACAGAAGCGTGCTGCTCGAGCGCGCTCGTCAACGGCTACGAACATTTATGGACCGCGCAATCGATCATCTGGAGTACACATCAGACGATGTGACGTTTTTTAATCGAGACATTCGTGGCTATACTCACATTGTCGCTTCCAGGGAAGGGCTCTTTTTAGTGAATTCGGAGTCACAGAGGCGCGTGCTTCGAGGCTCGTTTTTTGGAATGACAATAAAAGATAACAGTGTATATTGCTTTCAGTCGTGCGGACGGATAGGTGAAACCGATAACAAGGGTCGAATTCTAAAACTTTCGATCAATAACAACCGGATTGAAAGCGCCGATGTCTTTGTGAAGGGCTTGGATGACGGCTGTCACCAGATCGATTTCATCGGAGAAGACCTGGTAGTTGTTGATTGTTTCAACGGGCGCTTACTCCAAATCAAGCCAGGTGTAAAAGACCCTATAGCTCATTACCCTCTCGGTCGACTTAGCCGTGAAATGGCAAAAGATCATTACCACATGAATTCGCTTGCAGGCCATCCGGACGGGACGCTATGGGTGCTGCTGCATAACAGTTTAAAGAATCCCAGCGAAGTGATCGTTTTGAACGGCGACTATGAGATCGTTCGCCGGTTTACCGTTGCAGCGGGAGCAGCTCACAACATCACTTTCACGAATGACGAATCTCAATACCTGATTGCGGATTCGGCAGCAGGACGTGTTATTAGCAAGGAGTTTCCGGTGATACATGGTGACATGATGATGACTAGAGGAGTGTCACTGGACAATGAGATTTGCGTTGTTGGAGATTCGTTTTTTTCAACTCGCCCGTTTCGAAGGTACGTCCCTGGACGTGTCCACTTCTTCGACAGAATGTCATGGGCGCGTAAAAGTTCTGTATTAATGCCGGGAGCACCGACAGAGATTCGTCGGATTGATGGACATGACCTTTCGATCACAAATTTTATTCGGGCACAGACAAACACTGAGTTTTCGAATTGATGGGTGATGCTATGTTCGCCTCGGCGAGCCAACTTCAGGTGTGCCTGAAGACCTGGTTGCAGGCGACCGCAAGGCCGGGGTCCTTTACCTTGCGGCTTCTCTTCTCACACGGACCTCTTCCAATCCCCCGCGCGCCTGGGCGCTGGCGCCCTCACAGCCCAGAATCGATCTAAAGTCCCTCTCCGCTTCGTCATATTTCCCCGCGTGCAGGCTATTCTGCGCCCGCTGGAGCGTTCGCTGCGCGCCGGATGCGCCGACATCGCATCCACCCGCCGCGGGGATTTCCTTTGCTGCACTTTCGCGTTGCTTTCTTGCGCGCTCCCGAGGTGATTCGGCTTCAGTGGGCTTTACCACCGGAGTCACAATTTGGGCCGGCGTTTGGACTGGAGCGGCCGGGGAGACTTGAGGGGCAGCCGATTGCGGAACTGTGGGGACAGTCACGGCCGGAGGCGTGGATGAAGACGGAGCGAGATTCCGGTGAACAGCAAGCTCCGCAACACTGATTGCGCAAATGCCGATCAGGACCGCGACCCCTCCACCCAGCATGAGCCGATGGAAATTGCTCAGCCGCGCGAAGAACGATCCTTGAGGAGTGTCCGGAAACGGATTTTCCAATTCAGCCGGTTCGGCAGAAACGGCGAAGGCCGCCTCCGCAGAATCACCGACGATGGGAACCGGTTCCTCAGTGGGGTACTCAGCGGTTCGCCTTCGTTGCTCTTTGATATTTCGGAATAAGGTCAGTTCGTCGGCATTTCCGGACCCGCCTTCCGGACTGCGCCAGATAAATTCAGACAGAACGGAATCGGCGGCGGCCTCCGTGGCAAGACCTGGCACATCGCGCAGTAGCAGGCCTGTCTTCTCGCCGAGCAGAATCTTCCCCGGAGTTGCCCGCTCCAAAGGGAGCGCGTCGGCGTCGCTGGCAGGCTTGCCTGACAAGTCATCACTGGAGTAGACCAATGCTGCGATTGCTGTGCCGGCGAATCCCTCAGCCTCCGAGAGTCCTTGAAATGCCCACTGCATTCTTCGCGAGGCAAGGATCGCTGTTGGGGCGTCAGGAAAGGTCGCAACCAGGGGCTTGCCCTGATGTTGAACAGCGCCTCCTGAAGCAGTGATCAGGTCGACGGCAAGGCAAAATGCGGGGTCAACGCCTTTAGAATCGCCCAGCTGGACGCCTTCACGATTCGTCCAGAGGCGAATGAAGACCACAGCTCCCGCAGCACGCGCTTCGCTGCCATCGGACGCAGGAGTCTGCGTAGCTGTTTGGTCTGGCGCCCGCTCGTGCCGCAACTCAGCCATGTCTTTGTGGAATGCTACTCTACGCCTCTATACGTCGGAAAACAATTGCACCTGATGGGGGGAACTGGTAGTTTAACAGCAACGGTGCGGGGTCGCAAATTTCGTGCGCGACTTTCAGGGGCCGCACCCCAACGAAACATTGCGTAACACCTTCGTGGGAGAGTCCTTTCAAGGGTTCTCCGCGCATTCTTGCATCTTGAGACGGCTGGGCAGCCTGTGTGGTTTATAAATTCGAGGGAATCCTGGGATCGCGTGAAGCTATGAAAGTGCGGATAGAACTGCGAAATTCTCTGTGCAAAACGTTAGCGTTAGGAATCGGTTTCCTGGGGTTGTATTCCCCGGCGGCTTCGGCCAAGGATGTATCTCTTACAGCCATCGAGTTATACGACGGTGCCGCCGGCGCGGCCTACATTCAGCTTCAGAATGTATCAATCAACGCAAAAATAGAGCTGCGCAACTGCGGCCCAACCGGAACAGCCGCAATGGACAAGTCGGCTTACAACAAGCTTGAGAAGCTGACGCTCAGTGCAGGTGGAGTTCTGGACCGGGGCGCCGATGGGGTCCTCCGATACAGTGCGGCCGGCGGTCCTCCCGCATGCGTGGTTCCGACCAACATCAAGTTCGAGCACGGTTCTTCTCTTTCGCCGAGCGAAATGGCGGAAAACATCCTGTTCGTGGGGATCCCGATCGCTCCGGGGACCGACGGCGCGACGGCGGCACAGCCATTGAAAAAGGGAGTCAAACTCGTCTTCGTCGCTGCGCAGAATGTGGAATTAGCCGATTTCCTTCTTGCGCAGCGAACCATGAACATTGCCGGTTGGAAGATCTACCTCGGCAAATACTCTGCGTCTTCGCATGTGGAGGAGGCAAAGGACGCTCTGGCCAAGCTCTACGCGCAAGCCGGCGAGAACGCCATGACTGCTTACCAGAAGTCTCCCGCAACAGGGACTCCAGACTACGCCGATCTGAAGAACGCAAAAGCCCAGGAAGATCTGGCACACTCTTTCCGGCCGGATTTCGATTCAACAAAGCAACTGGCAACGGAGATCGGCGCCAAGCTGCAGGCGCTCACGGATAGAGGACGCGCTGAGCTGGACGCCTACTCGAGCGCGCTGACCGCGCACTCCCCGGGCTACCCGCACCTGGTGACGGCGATGGGCCTGGCACAAGGCGTTGCCGGAATCGACAACAGATTTGCGCCGGGAATGAAGCTTTTGAACGATGTCACGCAGGCCGGCAATACATTCGAGGCTGCCCTGAAATCGGCCGGAGCCGCAATCGATCAGAAGCAATTCGACGATGCCTTTCGGTTTGTTCTTCCCTATCGCGCCTTCGCACAGGAGGAGCCGCGGGTCGCCCGGGTGATCGACGCAACTTACAAGAGCCACTTCGAGCTTGCACAACAGGCGCAGCAGGGTCAGGATTTCGCGACCGCTGTGAAGGAGTATGAAAAGGCTGGGAATACCAAGGACACCGCGGAAGCCCAGGACGCATTGAAGCAGGCCAGGCAGCAGTTAGCCGTTGCGCTGGACCAGGCAGCAGCAAAGGCGGCGGCGGAAAAGAGTCAGAACTACGAAGCACAAAAGGACTATATCGACGCATATGATGCATTGAACAACCTGACTCCTTCCCAGCAGGCAATCGTCTCCGACGAAATGACGAAACTGGTCCCGCAGTACGTACAGGCCGCATCCGACAGGGCGAAGAGCATCACCAGGAGTTTCTCCGAAATCAAGGGAATCGAAGATGAGCGGCAGGTGGAACTGGCTTACTCTCTGTTGACGAACGCAATTAAGTTGACTGACGAGACATCGGCAAAAGCAGGGTTCGAGACACGGCTTGAAAACCTGGCCGATGAGCTCAGCGCCTGGTTTCTCGATCGCGCAAAGCATTACCTTGAAAAGCCCGCCGGCTCGTTCACTGAGGTCGGCTGGGCTTATCTCAAGGAAGCTGAATCGTATAAAGCTTCCAATTTGGAGCAGGTTCGGGATCAGAGAACTGCATCTGCGCCGTCACAAGCCATGCATTCAAAACTCTCCATCCGCGTCCATTTTGTTGACCAGACATCCATGCGCGCAGGCACTGACTTCATGCACCAGATGGAAGACGCGATCATTACCGAACTGCAGAAGCCTGAATACCAGGCAATTCCAGTGCGTTACGGCGAGACGACAAATGGAATCGAACCCGATTTTCATCTGGAAGGTAACGTTCTTGAGCACGACCTGATCCCGACACAGACTGCAGTTTCAAAGGACTCCCACTATCGCGCGAATACCCATCAAGAGGTCAATGAAGAATGGACCAGGGCCAATCGAGCGTACGAGGAAGCGCGCCAACAGTTGGAATCGGATCAGGCGGAACTGAGCGCGGCGGACAAGCTGAACAAGAAAAAAGAGATTGGCGAAATTACCAAGAGGATGGAACAGGACCGCAAGGTTGTTTCGGAAACCGGAGTCAAAAGAGATTCAATACCGCAGAACAAAATGGTCGATGATATCCGCACCTATCAGTACACAGAAAGAACCATCGCAATCAAGAACAACATCAAACTGCAGTTCAGCATAGGTCGAGCCCAGGGTGGCGCCATGTGGACTCCGGATGTTGTTGGGATGGAAGATCCCCAGAAGATTGTGCTGGTAGAGGCTGTGAAGCCGGACGACACAGACGGCGTGAAGCTGAATGAAGCCCCGCCCAACACGCAGGAGTTGCAGACCGCTCTGGGAATCAAAGTACGCGATCAACTCATTGCAGCAGTCGGCAAGAGGATTCGTGACCTGCCCAAGGCGATCTTTGACGAAGCCAGGACGAGAGTGCAGGAACAAAACCTTGACGACGCCGGAGAAGCTTACATGCGGTACCTGTGCGTCGTTCCAGCCGAAAAGACACCCGAGCGAGTCGAAGCGGAAAAGTATCTTCAGGGTCAGTTCAATTTTTTGACGTTTCCCAGCGCGACCCAATAGGGCGTGGTTAATAAGTAGATTTAGTTTGTCGAGAGGAAGCACGCACGTGGAAAACGCGGGCCAGATCACGCGCATCGGCAAGTACGACATCGTCGGGCTGCTGGGCCGCGGCGGCATGGGTGTTGTGTACAAAGGCATCGACAGAACCCTCGGCCGCGAGGTCGCAGTCAAGACGCTGACCGGTGCAATCAGCAACGATCCCGACATGCTGGCGCGCTTCTACGATGAGGGCCGTAAGACAGGCAGCTTCAAACATCCCAACATTGTCACCGTATACGAACTCGGCGATCACAACGGCGTTCCCTACATCGCCATGGAACTGGTGGAGGGAAACCCGCTCGACAGATTGATTCGCGCCGACCAGCCGCCGCCGCTGGTGGACTGCCTGAGGATTATCGAAGAACTCTGTTCTGCGCTCGCCTACGCCCATCGGGCCAACGTAATTCACCGGGACGTGAAGCCGGCAAATGTTTTTGTGCAACCGGATGGGAGAGTCAAGCTTCTCGATTTCGGCATCGCGCGCCTCGGAGAGAAAAAGAGCAAGGAGCTGAGTCTCACCCGCGCAGGCCACATTATCGGCACACTCGACTACATGGCGCCGGAGCGCTTGCGCGACAAGCCGTTGGATGGCCGCTCGGATCTGTATGCAGCCGGGGTCGTTCTCTATCAACTGGTGTGCGGACAACTCCCGTTTTCCGGCGAAGACACTGTGCTGATGCAGAGGATCTTGAATGAGCCGCACCCGCCACTGAGCAGCAGATGCGCGAATTGCCCTCCGGCCCTCGATCGTATTGTCGACCGCGTCCTCGCAAAATCTCCCGACGATCGCTATGCAACTGCCGAGGAACTGGCTGCGGATCTGGCAACCATCATCGCGGATATCCGTCAGGAACAGGCGGAGAAGATGCTTCCCGAGGCCAAGCGCCTTATTGAAGCGGAGGAACTTCTTCAAGCCCGCAGCGTGCTGTTGCAGATGTTGAAGATTCGTACGACGCATAATACTGAAGCCCGCGACTTGCTCGCCGGAATTCAGAAGCAACTCACCCAGCGCCAGCGTGAGGAAAGAGTTCAGCAGATTCGGGTGCAGGCAGAGAATCTGCTGAAGAGCGGCGAATTGGACAAGTGCCTCGCCATCCTGGATGAGGGGTTGGAGATCGATGCCGCAAACTCCGAATTGACAAAGATGCGTCAACGTGCGGAGAAGGAGAAAGAGAAGCATAAGCGCGTTAACGAGTTACTGCGGCAGGCGGACAGCGCGCGCCTTGGAGGCGACTACCAGGAGGCGATCTCGCTTGCACGAAAAGCAGTCAAGGCCGACAAGGCAAATTCAAAGACGTATACGCTCCTGAATCAGTTGCTGAAAGAGGCCGAAGATGCGGACAAGAGGGCGCAGGTAAAGGCGCTGCTGCAGTCCGCAGGCAAAGAGCTGGCCGCACAGTGCTATCACGAAGCGATTGAACTGCTGCAAAAGGCTGAGGCACTCGATCCTAACAATGTGGAATTGCAGCTTCTGATGCGGGATGCCAATTCCGGGCTCGATCAGGTAAAGCGGAAAGAGTTGGTTGTCCGGCTTGAGAACGAAGCTCAGGCGGCCGAGAGCCTGGAAGACCTGAAGAAAGTTGCACAAGGCATTCGAGACGCCATGGTAACCATGCCGACTGACTCCGCGCTCGTCATGTTGCTGGGCAGGATTGACAGAGATATCCGAGAGCAGGAGAAGCGTCGGCTCGTGGATGACACCACACAGGCCTGCCGCAACCTGCTCCCGCGCCAGGCTCTGGCACTGGTTCAGAAAGCACGGCGCGACCTTCCCGGCGACGAGCGTCTGCTGGCATTGGAAAGCCTGTTGACCGAGCGGGTGAGAAAGCAGACTTCTGAAGAGCGCCGCGACGAATACCTCGCGCAGGCCCGGGAGGCGATCAGCAACAAGGCGTACGCGGATGCGGTTCGCATTCTGGAAGGCTGCCAGAGGGAAGGCATTGCCACAAGCGAGATCGATACCCTGCTGGAATTCGCCCGCCACGAAGAGAGCGAGCAGCAACGGCAGGAGCTGTTGAACAGTCGAGTCATCCGCGCGCAGTCGTTGATTGCCGATTCAGGTTTCGACGAAGCAATCGAGTTTTTGAATGAGGCTCTGCAACAGTCTGAAGAACCGCCATTACGTATGCTTTTGAATCAGGCCGTCGATAGCCGAGACCTGCTGCTAAAGCAAATTGAAACCGTCCTTGCATCCGCGGGAAAACTGGTTCGAGCGGAAAAGTTCGACGAGGCCGTTCAATTCCTTGAGGGACAGCCGCCCGTTGTGCGCCGATCGGTCCGTGTGCGAACAGCCGAGTCCGCCATCAGGGAAGATCAGCAGCAGGCTGCCTTCCGCATGATCGGCAGAGCCTATTCCGTTGTTGACTCGGAATTGCCTGCTGCCGAAAGCACCATCCAGTGGGTCGTTTCCGCGCTCGGCGAATCCAAGTTTGCCGGTTCGGTTGCGGACGCTTTTCGATCCAGGATGCAAGCGGTTGCCGATCGAGCGATTCTGGATCTGATCCCGAAATGCAAGACCGTGCTGCGCAATCGCGATCGGGCCGGAGCGGGAGAATTGGTTAAGCAGGCCTCGGGAATCGTCACATACGGAGGCGCCCGCGCCAAGGCGGACTGGCAAAGTTTCTTGAATCAGGCGGCAAAATCCGGCTTGCTCGCTCGCGCACGGGATACCAAGGGAACCTAGCGCTAGCCGCGGGCGCCAATGAGCATTTCGAGCGGCCAAACAGCATCGGCCAGGGTCAGGCGCATTCTCTAATCAGCACCGATTCCACTCAATATGGCCTCCTGCCCGCTCCATTCAACGCCAGCGCCGCGCATAGAATGGCAATTCCCCGTACAATTTAAGTAAGGAGAAGCACGCCATGCGCCGAGTCTATATGGATTCCAATGCCACCACGCCTCTATTACCCGAGGTGGTGGAGGCCATGCATCCGTACTGGACTGAGCACTTCGGCAACGCCTCTTCGATCCACCTGCACGGACAACAGGCACACGCGGCCGTCGACCGAGCTCGCGAAACGATGGCTCGCTTCTTCAACTGTCACGCGGCTGAAGTGGTCTTCAACTCCGGCGGCACTGAGGGCGATAACACGGCAATCTTCGGCCTGCTTCACCCCGGCGATCACTTCATAACCACTTCGATTGAGCACTCGGCCATCCTTCAGGCAGCCAAGCGCTTGGTCCATCACGGGGTAGAAACCACTTTCGTCGCGCCGCAACCCAGCGGGCTTATCGACCCCACGGATATTCTGCGCGCCATTCGGCCGGAAACCCGGCTCATCAGCGTCATGCTCGCCAACAACGAAACTGGCGTACGCCAGCCTGTGGAAGAGATCGGCAAAATCGCCGCCGATACGGGAATCTTCTTCCACATTGACGCGGTGCAGGGCGCGGGCAAGGTGGAGTTTGACGTGCGCCGATTCGGCTGTCATCTGCTCTCCATCAGCGCCCACAAGATGCACGGGCCCAAGGGCATCGGAGCCATGTTTGTGCGTCGCGGAACACCAGTTGAGCCGCTGCTGGTGGGCGGAAGCCACGAGCGCCGTCAGCGCGCGGGTACTGAGAATGTCCCGGGCATCGTCGGGCTGGCCAAGGCTGCGGAGCTGGCCATGCAATCACTTGAAGATGGCACCATCGACCGGCTCGCCGGCCTGCGCAGCCGCCTCGAAATCGAACTCTTGAAGATTCCCGGAACCGGCTTGAACGGGTCCGGTGCGGCAGGCGAGTACGTGCCCCGTGTGGCCAACACCACCAACATCTGGTTTGACCAGCTTGAAGGTGAGGCACTCGTCATCGCACTCGACCTCAAGGGCGTTTCCGTCTCTGGCGGATCGGCCTGCCACTCCGGAGCCACCGAACCAAGCCATGTGTTAATGGCCATGGGTGTCGACAAGAACCGCGCCCGCGCCAGCCTCCGCTTCAGCCTGCTCAAAACCGTAACTGACACCGACATCGACTATGTATTGCAAGTGGTTCCCCAAGCAGTTGACCACTTGCGTGCTCTCTCGCCGGTTGCGGCAGGAACGCTGGGGTGAGATGGTCTTGAAAGGAAGGAGAATCGCTTGCTTTTTCTCAGGATCACCTTCTTGTTTTGTCTCATCGCCATATTGCTGGCGTTTCTAGCAGACCTTTCCCTTACCTACATGGTGGTAGGGGTTAGGATTTCCGCAATAAAGCAGACGGGACTCACTTTCTTCTGGGCGGCGTTGCTCTTTTTCGGATGGACCGTAGCATTCATCATTGGTTGGTTTCTGGCGCGCAGGTTCCATTTGCTTCCTTTCCTTAACTGAGATGTCGATCGCTACGTCGAAAAGGCCGTTTCCCCTATGACTGAAAGCACAACCATCGCCGTAGCCATGTCCGGAGGAGTAGACTCCTCCACGGTAGCGGCCATGCTCGCCCACGAAACGGACAGCACCGGCGCTCCGCTCAATACCGTCGTCGGCCTCACCCTCCAGCTCTGGGATCAGACCCGTCTCGCCGGGAAGCACGGCATTCCCGAGGCCCCGAAGGCCGGCCGCTGCTGCTCGCTGGACGACGTGTACGACGCCCGCCGTGTAGCCGAGCACATCGGCATCCCCTACTACGTCGTCAACCAGGAAGACCGCTTCGAGAAGGACGTAGTCCGCCCATTCGTCGATGAGTATCTCGCCGGCCGCACGCCCATTCCCTGCTCTCTCTGCAACAACCACCTCAAGTTCGACCAGTTGCTGCTCACGGCCCGTTCCATCGGTGCGGCCCGAATCGCCACCGGCCACTACGCGGTCAACGAGTTCGACGAAGCCCGCGGCCGCTGGATCCTCAAGCGCCCTGCGGACACAGCCAAGGACCAGACCTACTTCCTCTTTGGCCTAACGCAGGAGCAGCTCGCCCGCACGCTCTTTCCCCTCGGCCATCTCACCAAGCCTGAAGTGCGCGAAGTCGCGCGCCGTAGCGGTCTCGCCCTGGCCGAAAAGCCCGACTCGCAGGAGATCTGCTTCATCTCCGGCGGAGACTACAAACAGTTCATCACCGCTTATCTTGAGGAGCAAGGCGAGCAGCCGCCCGAGAGCGCCGGAGAACTGGTAGCCTCAAGCGGCGAAGTCCTTGGCCGCCACGAAGGCATTGCCAACTTCACCGTCGGTCAGCGCAAGGGCCTCGGCGTCAGCTCCCCGTCACCGCTTTACGTGCTGAACATTGACCCCGCCAGTCATCGAGTAACGGTAGGCGCCGACGCAGAACTGGCCGTGCGAACGCTCCGCGCGCGCGACCTGAACTGGATCAACATCCCGGAACTAACTGCTCCCATGCGCGTCCGCGCCAAGATTCGCCATCGCCACGAACCCGCCTGGGCCACGCTTGAGCCTGCTAACTTGCCGGGAGAAGTCATCGCCACCTTCGACGAGCCGCAGCGCGCCGTAACCCCCGGCCAGTCCGCAGTCTTCTATGACGGCGACGAAGTCGTCGGCGGCGGATGGATCGTCTAGCAAATCTCTGAAGCCGAGATTCCTTACCGCCGCACAGCCCAAGCCAGTCCATCGGGACTCGCCACATGGATCTGCTCCACCTTTTCCAGCGTCTTCAAATCAATCACCGCAACGTAATTGTCACGCCCACAGGCGACGTAAGCCCGCTCCCCGTCCGGCTGCATCTGGATCCCACCAGAGCCATGTACAGTCGCCAGCCGTTTCACTTCCTTCCGCGTAGCCGCGTCCAGAATCACCAGCGCCGATCCCGGCGTCACCAGCACCAGCTTCCCATCTGGCGTAAACTTCAACCGGTTCGCGCCCGGCACGTTCACCGCCAGCGTTGCCGTCACCTGCTTAGTTCTCAGGTCGATCACCGAAATAGTCCCGTCCTGGGCATTCGCCACCCAAGCCTCTTTGCCATCTGGCGAAACGTCAAACCCCTCCGACCCGCGCCCCACCGGGATCACCGTCTCCTGCCAGTCCCCACCCGGAGGCCCCGGCATCATCCCCGGTGGCGGCCCGCCTTGTCCTCCCGATCCGCCCGAACCACCCTGTCCGCCCGGCGACGGCATCCCCGCCCGCATTCCCGGTGGTGGCCCTCCCTGCCGGCCTTCAGTGTGGTCCAGAATCGTCACCGTCGCCGAGTTCACATTGGTAGTCAGAATCCGCTTCGCATCGGGAAAAACATAGACCATATGCGTCCGATTCTGTCCCGTTCCCATGATCCAGTCGATCTTGTCCGTTGCCGGATCGTAGCTGCCAATGGCCTTCGCCGCCTCCGCCGTAAACCACACTTTGCCCTGCTTGAAGTCCAGCCCGTGCGGCCCGCGCAGCGCTCCCAGGTCGATGACCTTAGCCTGCTTCTGTCCTACCAGGTCGATGACGGTCAGCGTATGCAGAGCTCCAAATCCATAGTTCGAGACATAAGCCGTCTTGCCGTCGGCCGACGCCACCACCTCATGCGGGTCATCCCCCACCGGAACAGTGGCCACAATTTTCAGATTGGAGGGGTCGACAATCGCCAGCGTATGGTCCTGCTTCGACAAGGCCAGAAGCGCAGTGTTGGGAGTGGACTGTGCGCCCGCCCATCCAGTAAAAACCACGGCAGCAACGACAATTGACAAGGATGTGCGCAGGTTCATCTCACAACCTCCAAGAGCCCTAAGCTGAAGGATCGTGATTGCCGGGGCCAGGGGCCAAACGGGAATGGGGCGCGGTCGCCTTGAGCGATTGGACGACTGCGCGCGCTGCGGCGACCAAAGCGGAGATTCGCCGCACCGGCTTGCCGACAGAGTCGGCGACGAACCCACCCACCTTGTCTACTGAATCCAGCGCGCTTGTCACCATCCCATCCACTCGGGCGGTTTGCCGCTGAGTTCGCTCCAGCACGCTTGTCATCATCCCGTCCACTTGGGCGGTTTGCCGTTGCGCTCGCTCCAGTATGTCCGTCACGGTCGATTCGAGCACGATTGTCTTCTCTCGCACCGTGTGCACAATTTCCGCCACGTCACTGGTCGTCGCTTCAATTTGCGGAGCAACACGTGAGAAGAAATCGCCGGAGTCAAGAATGATGGGCGTGACAGACGCACGCAACTCCTGGATCTCCCGATGCATTGATGTGGCCGCTTTCTTCATCGCAATAAGAATTGCAATCAGAACGACAGCCTGCATCACGACAGCCAATGCTGCAACACCGATGATCACGAGCTGAATGGTTTGATTGTCGATAGGAGGCATTAAATCGATCCCAGGCAGGCGCGTAAATCAGCCCGCAACTAATTTCTTGAGCGCGCATCCACTCCGTTCAAACATGCAATCCGGAGCCTTGTTCGAGCCATGCTTCGCTCGCTGTCAGCTCCGGCAGCAAAAAGTGGAAAACAAAAAATTGCCGGGATCGACTCCCGGAAACAACCGAACTTCAGTACTGCGAAGGATCCGTGGGGCCCGTATTGGTTTTGTAAACCTGGCGGCCAGCATCCACAGCCGCGGTTACCCTGTTGGTCTGATCGGCCACCAGGTGCTTGCCACGCTCCACAAATTCTTCCCATTGCGCACGTCCGCGGTCCACGGCTTCGCGGCCGCGCTCCACGTACTCTGAAACCTGCTCTTTGCTCTTGTCCACTAGTGCGCTTACCTGCTCTTTGCTCCTGTCCACCAGGGCGCTCACTTCCTGGGCGGCCTGTTGGGTGCGGGTGCGCAGATACTCAGTTCCCTCACGGGCGCCGGCTGCAAGGTCTTCACGGGTCTCACGGCCGCTCTTCGGAGCATAAAGAATGCCCACCACTGCGCCCACGCCCAACCCGGCCAAAAACCACGCCAGGCCGTAGGATTTGCTATCTTCTGCCATGATGTATTTCTCCTTGTGCTCAGTTTACTCGGTGAGCAGAATGCCTGAGCGTATCAAATTAGCCAGCACGCCGCAAATCGACGACACGCTGAACCGGAAGTCTGGTTCGGCGCGCGATTCAGAGCTGCAGGCGGCTGTGCAGCACCCCAGTCATTATGATGCCAATACGCGGAAGGAGTTGCAATGCCGCAGCAGTCAGTCGACCACATTGGAGTCAGTTACGCAAGGCCTTCCCTTGAATCGCACAAGACCAACTCGATTCCCGCCAATGGATTGCCGCGGACCTGAGGGTCAACGCCCGTCAGCACTCGCGGCAGCGTGCGCCACATTTAACTCCGCCTTGGCCCGCGTATCAGGGCTTACGTGCTTACTTTCTTGATCATGTCCAGCAGCACCTTCGGATGCACCGGCTTGGAAAGAAGTTCGAAATTGTGACCATCGTCGCGCGCGGCCTGCAGCATGTCGGAATTCCCAGCCTGCCCCGAAAAAAGCAGGACCCTGCATTTTGGGTAATTCCGCTGCATTTGAATCGCCAGATCGATGCCCGAGAGCACCGGCATAATGACATCCGAGATCAGAAGGTCGGGAGTCTCGAAACGTGCCGCGCTCAAGGCTGCAAGCGGTTCAGTGAAGGCTCGAGCGTCAAAGCCGTGGATGCGAAGTATGGTCGCGAGACTGGATGCAATGTTAGCTTCATCGTCGACAACAAAGACGCGAGTGTGCGCTGGCGTCTGTTCCATGGATATTCCTCCTCGTTAGCAGCAGACCAAGGACGAACTCTCCTTATGCAACAACGCTTCAACGGTGAACCCTTCAGCGACGGCTAAAATGTCGCAGGGGCGAACCCAAAGGGCCGCTCGTTAAGAAAGAGCGGCCCGCAGGTTAAATAGACACTGGATCACACCCGAAGTAGCGACTCAAGTCGCTCCGGACAGAAGGAGGTGAGCGCTTTTGACCATCCCGAAGAGAAGAAAGGGAGAACCCCGCAGCGGAGGCTAGCACCCGCCTCCAATCCTCAGCTCTGATCGAGGATTTCCGCGAAATGCACGGCGTGCCTATGGCCAAGCTGATCAATCTGTTCGCGGCAACTGAAACCGTCCGCAACAATGACGGTGGTAGCCGGAGCGGCGTTGACGGCAGGCAGAAGTCCTAGATTCGCAATGGCTTTTGAGACTTCGAACTTGTCTGCTTCAAAGCCGAACGGACCTGCCATCCCGCAGCAGGTAGTGTTGATCAGCTCGACCGCGGCGCCGGCCTGGCGCAGCAGCGCGATCTCGCTCGTCGGGCCGCCAAACACAGCCTTGTGGTGGCAATGGCCGTGCAAAAGCACTTGTGCGCCCTTGAGACGACCGGTAACCCACTCGGGTGCCTTCGCCGCCAACCAGTCGGAAAGAAGCCAGACCTGGCCGCTCATCTTTTTAGCCAATTCGGCAAGCCGCCCGTCGCGGAAGAAGTCCAGAGCTTCATTTTTGAAGACGCTGGCGCAACTCGGCTCCAGGAAAATAAACGGTAGCCCGGCTTCAATCTCCGCGGCCACGCTTTCGAGAACCTTGGTCAGATAGCCCTTGGCGTCTTTCAGCAAGCCGAAGTCGTAAAGCGCGCGCCCGCAACAGATGTGGCCTTTTGTGGTTTGCACGCGGAAGCCCGCCTGCGTCAGGACCCGCTCGGCGGCAACCAGGGTTTGCGGATGATAGTAGTTGTTCCAGGTGTCGGCCCAAAGCACCACCTGCGCGCCAGCCTTTGACCGGGGCACATTGGCCGTTTCGTCTACCCTCGGCCTTAACTGGCGATAGGGCTTTGCAGCCAGCTCCGGCAGCTTGCGCTCCTTGGCCACGCCAACAATGGCCTTGATCATCGGGCTGGTCAGCGGGCCATTCAGAATGAAGTTCGTCAGCGCCGGAGTGATCGACCCAAGCCGGGCTGAGACATCCGCGAACCCAAAAACGTAGTGATGCAGTGGGTGCAGCCGGCCCTTGTATTTCTGCGACAGGAACTCTGACTTGTACGCAGTAATGTCCACGGACACCGGGCACTCGGTCTTGCACGCCTTGCAGCTCAGGCACAAATCCAGCGCCTCATGGACGGCTTCACTCTGGAAGCCCTCCTGGATCAGCGCGCCGGCCAGCATCTCCCACAGCAGTCGGGCGCGGCCGCGTGTTGAGTGCTGCTCCTCTCCTGTGGCACGGTAGCTGGGGCACATCACGCCGCCATCTTTCTTCAGGCAGGCGCCCACTCCCACGCAGCGCTCCGTAGCGCGCTCAAACGAGCCCTCGTCCGCGCTGAACGCAAAGTGGGTTTCAAGCGTCGGATGAGCGTGGCTTGATTCCTGCCCAACAATTGCAAGTGGATGGCGGAGATTCTCCACCGGGTCGTAGAGACGCACCGCGTCAGACAGCTTCCCGGGATTCATTCGGTTTTGCGGATCCCAGATGGTCTTGAACTCCTGGAATGCCTTGATGAGCTCGGGTCCAAACATCTTGGGAAGCAGAACAGCGCGCGCCTGGCCGTCGCCATGCTCTCCGGAAAGCGAGCCGCCCAGCGAAACAACCAAGTCCGCCGCGCGATCAATGAACTCGCGGAATTTCCTCACGCCTTCGAGCGACCGGAAGTCGAAGTTGATCCTCAGGTGAACGCATCCCTGCCCGTAATGCCCATAGAGCGGGCTGCGGTAACCGTATTCAGCCATCAGGGCATTGAGCTTGCGCAGATAAGTACCAAGGTTGGCAGGCGGAATGCCTGCGTCGTCCCAGCCCTCCCAGCGCTCCGGCTCGCCGGGAACAAAGACGGTTGCGCCAAGCGATGAATCGCGCACGCGCCAAATGCGCTCCGCATCCTCGTGATCGTAGATGCGAGCCGTCGGGCGCTCCTTCCATGTTTTGGTTGCGCGCACCAGGGCTTCCGACTTGTCATTGGCTTCCGCCGGGTCCCATGCTCCCATTTCCACCAGCAGGAAACCGCCGCCCGGGGGCAAAAGAGCCACGTCTTTCACAGCCAGTTCCTTGCGCTTCATAAATTCAACCAGCAGCCCGTCAAAGCCTTCCAGGCCGATCGGCCCAAACTCAAGAATGCGCGGAACCACGTCAGCGGCGAGGAACGGATCGTCGAACGCAAGCACAGTGAGTACGCGGAACGGAGGGCTCGAGGTCAGGTTGAGCGTGGCAGAAACCACGGTCGCACACGTGCCTTCCGAGCCAACGAGTGCGCGGGCCAGGTTGAAGCCGTTTTCCGGCAACAGTTCGTCCAGGTTATAGCCGGAGACGCGGCGAGGAATACGCGGGAACTTATCCTTGATCAGTACTGCGTAGTGATCGCGGAGGCCCGCCAGGCTCGAGTAGATTTCCCCCACGCGCCCGCCTGCACGGATAAAGGCTTCAATCTGTTCTGGAGTGTTGCGGCCAACGGTCATGCGGGTACCGTCGTAGAGCACGATATCCAGGGTCTCGACGTTGTCGACGACTTTGCCGCCAAGCAGGCCATGCACACCGCAACTGTTGTTGCCGATCATCCCGCCCAGCGTGCACCGGCTGTGGGTTGCCGGGTCCGGAGCGTAAGTCAGGTGGTGGTGTTCTGCGGCTTCACGCAGGCGATCGAGAACAATACCCGGCTCTACGACCGCCAGTTTAGCGACGGCATCAATGGAGTTCAGGCCGTTCATGTAGCGGGCAAAATCGAACACCACGGCGACATTGGCGCACTGCCCGGCCAGGCTGGTGCCCGCGCCGCGCGGCAGCACGGCCGCTCCGGTCTTGCGGCATGCAGCCAGGGCTGCTTCCACGTCCGCAGAATCCCGGGGCACCACAACTCCCACGGGAAGCTGACGGTAATTCGAAGAATCAGCAGCGTAGAGAGCCCGCGAACCAAGATCAAAGCGGACGTCACCGCGGATGGTGCTTTTCAGGAGCGATTCAAGCTCACGGTGCGCGGCAAAGCGCTCATGGTCGAGCGGCGGCTGGTGGAGCAGGTCGGAAACAATCTGGGCATTCACGGTGGAATCCTATCGGAATTGAACACTGTCGTGGTGTGAACCAAATCACCATGCAGTCAGCCCTCCCACAAAGCGATACAGCAATCAAATCCCGTATCCGCCAGACCGACCACCCAATTCATTATCAACAATAGAAAAAACTGGGTTGCCCGCAAGGGAATCCGCAAGGAACTCCGTTAGGAGAGTTGTGAGCCAATCAAAGACCTCTCAAGTTTCTTGATTGGGAAGAAAGGCAGGTGGCGAAAACCTCGCGCCCTGCATGTTCTGCGACTCACTTCCCCGAAGACGCATTGGACTCCCTGTTGCGGACGACCTCAGCATGGAGCACATCCCGACGCCCACCCAACTCCCTCCCCCAGATCCGGGAGTGCAACCAAGGAGGATTTCCATGTCACGCTCCGCAAAAACCGTATCCGTCAGCGGGCTGCAAGCCGCAATCAAGAACGCGCTTGACGCCACCAAAAAGATACATCCCAACGTCCAGATCCAGCCTGCTGTTGACGGGGATGGCGACCCGTTCTGGTACCGCCCCTATTGGCTCTGCGGCGGCCCGTTCTTCCCCCCTGACTACAACCTCAACGAGGTCACTGAATTTGCCAAGACGTTTACCGGCAACCTGTCGAAAGACCCGGCAGTAGCGCCTTTGGCTATCGACGGCAAGCTCGAACCGGCAGTCTACATCACTGGCGGCAAGGTTGCGGTCGGCTTTGTGCCCGGCGAAGCGTCCCTCACCGAGTAACCAGCTTTCCGCCTGCAGCGGAACCAGAGTCGATGAAATGGAAGTGAAAAACACCCAACTGCGCCCAGCAAGGGCGCGTCGACTCTGGTTTTACCCAAAAAAGGAGAAGCACCATGCTGAAAACGGATCCGAGCACGCACAACACTCTTCTATGCCCTAGTGCGCAGCCCACCATGCAAGGGGGTCGTGTGCTCGGGGTCGTCCAGCAGGTTGGCGACGGGTTCCAGGTCTCTTACCTCGATCAACCTCTTGCGGTTACACCCGCAGTGCTGGCCATGGCGGCTCCCGCTCAACCCACTGAGATCTTCCGGCTGGCCGCGCCCTGTCAGACGCATCATTGTCCCCATTATGACGGGTCCAATTGCAGCCTGGTCACGCGCATCGTTCAGATCATGCCTGCCGTGGTTGACCAGCTCCCGCGTTGTCAGATTCGGCCCGAATGCCGCTGGTTTCACCAGGAAGGCGCAGCCGCATGCCGCCGGTGCCCGCAGGTATCTACCGTCAATTACGACGCGTCCGAAACCATGCAGAGCGTGGTCAACCTTCCTCCGGTGCAGATGCCCACAGCCGCACAACCTGCATAGAGCGAGGATGAAACCTGCCGACCGATTGGGAGGCTGAACTGCTCTACCGCGCCGGCCACTCTTCCACGACGATGCCAAGGTCGTTGAGTCGCTGGATGACTGCCTCCACGTTGCGGCGAACCTTGGGGCTGTCTTTCCGGCTGGCCAGCGGCGACTCGGCCACTGCGATCACGCGGCCATAATGCCAGGCGCCTGGAGGCAAGGCAATCAGTGCCGCGGTCAAGTCCTTCGGGCGCAATTGCAGTTCCTGGCGCCGCGCAGCGTCGGGACGCAGCAGCGATCCCTCGCCCACCGTACTGGGAATCGCATCCTGCATGGTCACGCGGAGAGTGATCATGTCGGCGTCGACAGAAAGAAAGGGATTCAGCCACGCGCCGGGCTCGTGAACATCTACATACATACTCTTTGTCGGCAGCGGGATGCGGGCCAGCTCAGACCTTTGGCTATCAATTTCCGTCGCAGCGGCCTGCGCTTTCTGTTGCGCGTTTACCGCGCCCTGGGCCACGTTCGCTACAGCCTGTTCTTCCTTGTGGCAGGCAATAAGCGCGACGGGAAGAAGCATGGCAAGGCACAGAATTCCGCGGACTTGAATGCGCTGTATCACCCTCTAAGGATAACAGCAGCACTGGAGCCGGGCGCAGCCGTACCAACGCCTTTTGCCGTTCGTACCGGCGGGTTGTACCTTTATTCGCATGGCAATTGCTTCTCTTTTCCTCGAGCTTCGCCGGGGCTGTGCGTCGAATCAATTCAAGGCGGTTGCCGCCTTGCTGGCCATCCTGCTCGTCGTGCCGGCAGCCATGGCTGCCCCGCTTCTTCCCTTTAAGCGGCCCGCCAAAGACACCGTGACGGCAACGCTGGTCCAGACGGCGTCCTATACACCCTGCCGCGACGGCTGCTCAGCCGCAACCGAACCTGCGCGCGCCTTTTGTTTCAAAGTTGGCAACGACTTCTTCGTTGCCGACGGAAAAAGCTACCTGCACGAAAACAAATTCGAAAGCATGGAAGATCTCGCCGGCAAGCAGGTTCCCATCCGGCTCAGCGCACGATCGGTGTGGATCAAGCCCGCGGACCGTCCGGAAGTCAAGCTCCGCCGAGGCTCCATCTTCGAAGACTTCAAAGACAACGGATGCATCCGCGAGGTGCACAAGCCGATCGTCGCGCTCGCAGCGCACACCAGGCCGCGCACCAAAGTACCGCTCGCCGCCATCGCCATCGCCGGTCCCGGCCGCGGCGAGTTTCAGCCGCTCTACCTCTGGTATCAATGTGGGCTCGATGGAGACGCGCTCGCTTGTCGCAGGTGGTACCGCAACGGCCAACCCACTTCACAGGATTGGTACTGCGCCCAGGCAGCGGACCGCGCACCTGTCGGCGCAACCTTTACCATCGATCCGCTGTTGAGCCATACGGGAAGGCTGGTTCTCGCTTCAGGCGCGGTGCTACGCCAGGATGGCCGCGAACGAATCGACGGGAAGCTCGAAAAACCGGATGAGGCTTGCTTCTAATCATCCATTGGAGTTATTGATGCGAAACACGCTGCAGATTCTCTGCCTTCTGGCCTTGGGCGCCATTCCCGCCGGAGTCTCCGGTGCGCCAAAGAAGATGACCATCGACACCCGCGCCTCGTTAATCGACGTCGCCGCCCGCCGCCAGGAATTGCAGCATACCAACAGCCCGCGCGTCCTCGAAGCAATGGCCAAGCTTGAAAAGTGCACCAAGCTCGCCCCCGTCGATCCTCCGACCGGGCCCATGGAGATTCCACACCATTATCTGAACGGCTCGCACGGGCCAACCAATCCCGCCGAGCGCGAAGCCACGCGCGTCTACTCCCAGTTTGAAAAGCGAGTCACCATGGGCATGAACCGGTATCTTGCCACCGGCGATCACGCCGAAGCCGCATGCGCGCAGGCTCAGATCGACCAATGGACGCAGGCCAAAACGCTGCTCAACTACGATGCGCAGGCCAACTCGCAGTCGTGGTACCAGGTGGAGTGGACCCTGAGCGCCATTGCCATTTCCGAGTCCGTCCTGCTCAACGACCCTTCGCTCGATCCCACCATCACCGCTCGTGACGTAGCGTGGATGAACAAAGTTGCCCATCACCTCATCGGCTTTCCCAAAACCGCTCAGGAGAAAAACAATCATCACTACTGGAAGGGTCTTGCCGCCATTGCCACAGGCGTAATCTCAAGCGACGACGAGCTCTTTGGCTTCGGCGTACAAGCCTACTTCGACGGCATAAACGAGATCGACCAGCGCGGTGCACTGCCCCTCGAGATGGCGCGTCATGAGCTCGCAATTCACTACCAGTCCTTCGCCATTGAGCCTCTCATTGAGATCGCCGAGTTTGCTGAACGGCAGCATATTCCGCTAGCCAGCTACAAGTCGCCCACAGGAAAAACCATCGCCGACGCAATCGACTTCCTTGGCGCGGCGGTGGCCGACCCGTCAATCGTGAAGGTCTATACGCCGGAGACCCAGGAAAGCAGTCCGACCGGACCTGAGTTTTTCGCGAGCATTGAGTTCTACAGGCACCGGTTTCCCAATCGACCGCTTCCTGCGGCGATTCAGGAGGGTCTGGCTCAACCTGCATTTGCAACGCGCCTGGGGGGAAGCACAACCGTCCTGGCCGGGAATTAGGTCCCGTTTTAGAACTGGTAAGAGCGTGTCCCAAATCACGACAACGCTTCGCTTTGACCTCCCGTACGTGAGAAGTGTCACAGCCACGAGTGTAGCGCCCCGGTAGACTCCCCTTGCATTGAGAGGCGTATTCATGAGCAAGGTGGTCGGGATTGTTGGCTCCTATCGTAAGCGCGGTGTCGTAATCGCGGCAGTTGAGGCAGTACTCGCAGGCGCAAGGGAAAACGGTGCGGACACGCACTTGTTCAGTCTGGCGGAGTGCAATCTCAACTATTGCAATAATTGCCGCAAATGTTCGCAGGAGCCAGGTCAGGAGCGCGGCAGATGCGGGCAGTTCGACGACCTGGAATCCATCCTGCGGGAGGTCGAGGAGGCCGATTCGGTCGTGCTCGCGAGCTCGGTAAACTACGGCGGCGTCACCGCGGTCTTTCGCAAATTCATGGAACGGTTGACCGGGTTCTACTACTGGCCCTGGGGCCAGCCGTTACCGCAACTCCGCCAGCTTCCCACCCGCAAAGCCGTGCTCGTGGCCTCTTCCGGAATGCCGGGCTTGTTTATCCCGCTGTTCACTGATGCAAGGCGAGCACTGCGACGGACCGCATCCATGCTCGGAGCGAAGCCGGTTTCGACGCTGTGGCTGGGGCGCTACGGTTGGCGACTGGATTGCCGGCTATTGGAACACGATGCGGAGCGGGCGCGAGATGTCGGCCGGAGGCTAGGCGTAGAAAGCAGCAAGGCTTCCACTGTCTCACTTGGGGATGAGGCTGTGAGCAATGGCATCCAGCATCCCGTTGAGGAAGTTGATGGACTCGGGCGCTGAATAGCGGCGCCCAATCTCCAGAGCTTCATTGATGACAATCGGGAATGGCGTGCCCTTGAAACCGAGCATTTCCCCCACCGCCATGCGGAGCAGGTTGCGATCGACGGCGGGCATGCGTTCCAGCCGCCAGTGCTTGGAGTTGAGAACCAGAAGTTCGTCGATCTGTTCCCGCTTGGCAATGGCAACACGGAAGAGATCCTCGGCAAAGCCTCGAACTTCCGGCTCAACTTCATCGCCGGCTTTCCAAAAAGTGGCTTGCACCTGCTCAGGGGTCTGCTTGCCGATGTCCGCCTGGAACAGCATCTGCATGGCCAGTTCGCGCGATTTACGGCGCGTCCCGGCGGTCAAACTGGGCCGCCTTCTACCTTGTCGGCGTGGACCAGCTTGCGGCGAAGACTGACCATCTCGATCGCCGCAACAGCGGCCTCGAAGCCTTTGTTCCCCGCCTTGATGCCGGCACGATTGAGAGCCTGTTCAAGAGTCTCACAAGTCAGAACGCCGAAGCTGTGCGGAATGCCCGTCTCCTGCTGCGATTGGCCAATGCCGCGCGCTACCTCGTTGTAGATGGCTTCGTAATGCGCGGTCTCGCCGCGCAGCAGGCATCCGAGAGTGACGATGGCATCGACCTTGCCAACATTCGCAATCGTCCGGGCGGCTGCCGGTATCTCCCACGCACCGGGAACGCGAACCACCTCAATGTCTGCTCGAATCGCGCCGCTGCGCAGCAGCGCATCCAGAGCCCCCTCAAGCAGGCGCTCTGTAATCACAGCATTCCAACGCGCCACCACAATCGCAAAACGCATTCCAGTGGCAGAGAGGTCGCCTTCGACGGCTACTGGCTTTCCTCGCAGCGGATCAGACCACGCCCAGAAAGAAAACACAAAACCACGTTCAGGTTCCACGGTGAACAGGCTGGATTTCCAGTGGGTCTCCGCGATCGCTGAGAGGCGTTCGCCTGGCTCGATGCCTTCTGCGCGGAACCATGCCGCGGCAGCCTGGTGAACGGCATCAAGCACCGTCACTTCCACCAGTACATCGGCCGTAGACGGGAATCGCCCCTCGACAAACTCAAGGTTTCCCAGCGGCGCCAGAAACGAAGCGCCTTGACTTGTCGGGGTCCCCGGCGACAGGTCTTCGTCGCTGGGGTGACTTGTCTCTTCCTTCCATCCGGCGCCGGGCGCGAACCCGAGCGCGGAAAAGAAGCTCGACAGCCGGTCATAGACCGCCCTGCTGCCAGCCGGACGAAGAAAGGAGATCCCCTTGATCATGGTTTGATTCTACCGTGCTGAAATGAGGCGAATACGCGTGAGCAAGTCGACATTTGGATGCCAGGCGAATAGGAAGGTCCGCGTGCACGAGTTTCTGCGTATACTTTTGTGCAATACCAATAAGATGCTGCACGGGAGTGCTATGAGTACGATTCGGAACACCAGCACTGGCGGATTGATTGTAGGCGCGCTGCTCTCATTTGCGGTTGGCATCTTCGGCTTTGTTCAATCGGAGACGGACGCCACGCTGGCGACCAACCAGAAAAGCACGACAACGAGTGTCACACGCTACTACGTGTCCAGAACTGACTCTTCCGGAGATGAAAGCGGAAGCTTCCAGTGTAATTACCACTTTACGGTTGACAGTAAGGACTACCGGGGGTCGACTTGCCCGGTGCAAAACCTGAAGCAATTTCCGATGCGAAACCTGAAGCAATCTATGGAGAGCCAGATCACGCGCGGCCTTAGCGGTCCGGATCAGTTTCAAGCAACTGTGTACTTCGACCCGAGCGATCCAACGACAAACAGCCTTTCGCCTTATGGTGCAGTGAGTGAAAACGACAGCCGGATCGGCATGGGAGGCATCGTTCTGGGAGTGATCTTGCTGATATTTGCGCTGCTGGCTGTGTTGCTCAGCAACAACTCGACCACGGCGGCTGCGGCGCAGGCCGTTGCGGCCCAGGGACCCACAACCATGCCGGCTGAATATATTCCCAGCGAACAGAAGTTTCTGGAAGACCTGGATAGAGAGCTACGCAGCAAAGAACCACCCGATCACATGGCCTCAAGTTGAACCATAATCGCCGATTGGCGTTCGCGGTCCCGCGCCACGTATTCGCTGGACAGAATTGAAAAGGCTAGCGTGAAGCCGGCCTTTTCTCATTGCGCATTGATGGGCTGAGGGCTACGTCGTCGAGCGCGGCCTGACCACGATAACGGTCGCCGGCACAACCGTCCCGGTGCCTGTATACGTGCACCCCAGGTCATTGCCGCCCGCCGAAACAGGAACGCAGGCGGGTAAATTCGGCGCAGTCTGTTGCGAGTCAACCGGCACAGCCGTTGAGGTGATCTTATTCGGAATGGTGATGAAGTGCACCATGTTGTCGCCCGCGGTGGAAACGAAGAAGTACGTTCCATCCGGGCTGAATGCGCCGGCCACAGGAGCCGTGATGGCCGAGGCTCCAGTAAGGGATACATAGCCTACTGTGCCGGGAGCTCCGTTGGAACCGGGCAGATAATAGGGCAGTGATGCACCAGCGGTCGAACCGCTGTAGGTAACAAAGGCAAGATTAGAAGACGGAGCCGCGACAACCTGGTTGACCGCGGTCGCGTTCACCTTGGCAAGGGGCAGCTGATTCAGCGTGTGCGATATGACGAGCGGCGAAAGCACGCCGGCGGAGGACTCCGGGCATGGAATCGGCGCCGGAAAACCGGCGGCCGACGTGTTCGCGGGAATTGTGATTCCGATGTCGGACAGAGTCGCGCCGCCTCCGAACACTGCCGCACCCAGAATGTGCTTCCCATCCGTCGTGGCGGCAAGCACATTCGTCTGCGTGTTCACCAGGTCGCCTTGCGGATAGAATTGCATGCCCGCATAGTTGCCGACGTTGCCCGCAGGGCACCAGGTATGTGCCACTGTCGGATTCCCGGCGAGATAAGCGCCAACGCTCGGTACGGTGATGGCCAGGTTCGTCGCCCCGCCCGTCGCGGTCAAATCGGTCGTGGTCCAGCCGGTGTTGAAGTTGTAGACATAGAGTGTGTCCGAGTGGCCGGGGCCAGCCGCGGCGCTGTCCGTTATGTAAAGCGTCTGCGAATCAGGAGTCCACTGCGCCGCGGTGCCCATGCCACCGAAGGTTGAGGAAACACCGCCATTGGGGCTGTATACGTAAAAGAGCTGGCGCACCTGGTCGTTGATGAGCAAGAGGTTGTTGTTGGGCGAAACCGCCAGCACCACGCCGGGCGCGTTGATGTCCTCTTTGACGAGCGAATTCGAAAAAGTGGAATAGTACATCAGCTCATGACTTGACCCGAAGTAGAGATTGGTCCCCAGCTGGTCCATCACCATCGAATTGGGAACATAGGGAAGCCGCACCGAAGAGCCCGGCGTCCCGCTCAGCAGTTCAACCGGCGTGAAGTACTGGGATTGCCCAGGCGCACCGAACCAGACAAAGTCGCTGGCTGTGCCGGGCACGGTAATGGTCACGGGGTTTGAGGAAACAGGCAGCCCCGTCCCGTACAAGCCGACTTCATTGATGGGCCCTGGATTGCACTCAGAGGGTTGGCAGATGGCGGTGATGGATGCGACTCCGGGGAAGTTCGTTGTGATGGCTCCCGAGTTGCCCGCCGTAATGTCGATAGGGTCAGTGGACTGATAAGCCAGCGAAAGGCCGGTGATGGGGCATCCACCAGTCGGATTCGCGCTTGTAGGGGGGCACAGGCCAACGTTGGTGTCGTAGACCGTGGTCGTAAGGTCTTGGGTCACGCCCTGTGTGACAGTGCCCGAGGTTGAACTGTTCGCCAGCGTCAAATTGATCGAGGCCGGCGGACAGGTCGTGAAGTAACCCGCGGATGAGCCTGATCCGGCAATGGAAGCGGTGATGATGGTGGTGCCCGGCAACTCCGCGGTGATCTGGTTGGTCTCGCTGTTGATCGAGGCAATCGAGGACGTCGCCACCGAGTAGCTGAGAGTACCGATGGCTGCCGAACAATCCGGAACCGAAGTCACGCCCGGAGGAAGAGGGCAGGCAAAGTTGGTGACTGAGGGCGGTGCGCAGAGCAACTGCTGTTTGTTGTTGCTGCCCGCAAAGCAGGCCTGCGCATCAAGCTGAACCGGAGGCGCCGCCTGCGAGACGCACGACTGCGGGCCAACCAGCGTAACCGATGTCACCTGGGCGTGGACGAATACCTCCACCGGATTCGAACTGACCCCTTGGGCGGATGCCGTGATGTATGCAATGCCGTATGGCAGATTCCCGCTGCTGGGAAGTGGATTGGGCGCCGTGCAGATAGTGAAGTTGGCAATGCCGCCGCCGATGTTGCGGTTCCACGTTCCGGCGCAAATGTTGCCCGTGGGCGAGATATCGACCAACTGGTTATTGGTGGTGCCGTAGTTAAACGAATTGACACTGGCCGGGGTGCCCAGGCAGGTTTTGGGTGTTGGAGCGGAAGCCTGCTGTGTCTGCCCATATGCAAGAGAGATTCCCCCGGTCGCGGGCGACATCGAGATGGAGGCCACCGAGGTAATCAACTCGCCGTAGCCCGAGGTGATGGGGCAGTACTTCGCAGCCGGGTTGCGTGTGCAACCGGAGATCGAAATCCCAGCCGGAATGGCCAGGCACAACAAACAAACAAGCGTCAAAAACCGCCGCATGAATCCTCCCCGCCCCGCCTCTTCGAACCGCGGAACGGTCTCTCCGAATCCGTAAAAAATGGGTTATAGGATCCTCAAAGAAACCAGTGACCGGAACGGCCTAATTGCCTGCCGATTCTGTGATCACAATCTCTCCGAAAACCCTCTATAGCGGCCCGTCAACCTGCCCAGGGCCAGCCCGCAGCCGCCGAAATGCGATCAAAACGACCGCCTCCCGCGTTACGCGCTTCCACAAAGCCGACCGGCGAAACACGCTCTGTACACTTCAAAGAAAAGTGTATCAGGACGGGCTGGGCTCCCCGGAAGCCCGCTCACACCGCTGCCCTGTTCCACTTGTTCCATTTGATAGACTGCGCCGGCGCAGGATTGGGAGCAAGATCGGGCGACCGCTTGTTCCCTGGCGCCCTGAGTCTGAAATTCTTCCCACAATTCAGGTGTCATCCTGAGCAACCGGCTTGCGGTGCAAGTTACGACTAAACGGGCATGGACCGTCCGTTTCCCCTGCGTAAGCGCAAGGACACCGAAAGACCACTTCGGATAAGCCGGCTTCCGGGTACCAATCCAGCCATTCGTCAGTGGGCTGCATTCACGCAAAGAGCGGTGCCGAGGTTTAGCTCCTCGAGAAGGGAAAGCGGACGACGTTGGAACTAGAATTGGTCCGGTCCACCGCAGCCTGAAGCGGATCCTTGCAAATCGATTTCGTGTTAATGCGGGAACTGAGCCGTTCGCTCGCCCGTATCATCCCACAAGGAGCTTTACGCCCATGTTCTGCATCGCCCGGCGACCTATCGGTTTCTGCGCGGCCCTTTTCGTCTTCCTGTCCGGCCCCTGTCTTCACGCGCAAACCCCCATTGTTGAAGAACCCAACTACACACCCACGCTGACCTTTGACGTTGCCATCATCCGCCTTGCGCCGCCGCCGGATGCCAATTTCCACCTATCCATCTCCAGCCCGCCACACTCCAGCCGTTTTGAAGCCACGAACCTTCCAATCAAGGCCCTTCTCCAGGTTGCGTACGGCTTCGATGCTCCGGTTGTCGACGCGCCAGATTGGGCTACCAGCACGTTATACGACATCCAGGCTCGCTCCGACGAAGCCGCCGACGCCAGGCTCGCCAAGCTCACCAATAACGAGGTCCGGCTCGAAAAGAGGAATGCGATTCGTGTGTTGCTGGCCGAGCGCCTGGGCCTGAAGACGCACTTTGAAACTCGCAATAGCTCCATCTACTACCTGGTTCTGGCCAAAGGCGGTGTCAAGATGCAGGCTGCGCCCGCGCCTCCGCCACCCGCCAATGGTGAGGCTCCGCCTCCGCCGCCTCCCGCCAACCTCGATGCCCATGGTTCGCAACATGGTCTCGAGTTCGTCGGATCGAATGCCCCAATGCGGGTGATCACCGGCGCCCTGAGTTCGATGGTACAGGCGCCCGTCGTTGACAAGACCGGTCTCAGCGGCACCTACAACTACACGCTTCAGTTTGGCCGCGAATGGTCCGCAGGCGATCCGGAAAGCTGGCCTTCGATTTTCACCGCTGTGCAGGAACAGCTTGGGCTGAAGCTCGAAGCGGTGCACGAGTCCGTGCCCAACATCGTGGTCGACCACATCACGAAGCCAACGGAAAACTGACTGACGCACTCAAGGCTGTGCGGTGCCGTGCCCCATTGTATGGATCGCGTGGCGCGCATTCGTAGTTCAGACGCTGGTTAGTTCAATTGAGACGATCCGGCGCTGCACTCCGTTTGGCCGATACTTCCGTAAGGTATGCCGCTGCATCTGCGCGGGTCTTCAGAGCCGCTACTTTCGCAATAATCCGGTCACGATCTTCTGCTGGAGAAAATTCGATATCCTGCCGCATGGCAGCGCCAATGACCACCGGAAGGCTGCCATCATTCACAGAGTCACGTGGCCTGGTTGCAGTCGATTGGGTGTTGCTTGCAGCTGTCAGGGACACAGCCTCAGGCAACGCGGTTGCTTGCGGAATCATTGGAGAGGGCAAGGTCGCCGGAGCATCACTTCGCGGTCCACTACGCGAAAGCAGCGGAAGCAAGTTATTGGCCGCCGCGTCGCGCTTGGTCAGCGGCGCCAATCCAAACAGCGCTTCCACGGTCGCAGGGATTGAAGAATGATCGTAAAGGCGATGGTCGATCGAGTTTTTCTCGATCCACGGAGAGATCACAACCGCGGGAATCCTCGGACCATACTGCTCAAAAGTAAATCCATATTGGTTATGACGGTCTGTTGGCGTCGTATCTCCTGGCGCAACAGCCGCTGGAGGGATTGCATGATCGAAAAAGCCTCCATGCTCGTCCCATGTGATGATCAGAACGCTGCTATCCCAGACAGCCGAATTGCGGATGGCTTCATAGGTTGATTTGATCAGACCTTCACCGAGCCTCACGTCGTCCAGCGGATGTTGCGACGTGCTGCCCTTATAGTCGGTTAAGAGACAGTAGCTGGGCTCAATGAACACGTAGCTGTAGGGGAACGGGGACTGCAGGTCCGACGCAAAGTTGTCATACTGACGGATGTCGGCGAGGCCAATGCCGTTCAGCGCAGCCATCATCGGGAAGAAATCGCCCGCATATAAACGCCATTGCAACCCCTTGGCACTGAGACGGTCAAAGATATCCCCGTTCGGGAATGTAAATGGCGCAACGGTTTCCCACAACGCTATTTCTCCATTGGTCGGGCTGTGATCGAGTCCGCCGGACGATGCCGCATGCACGAACATCCTGTTTGGCCAGGTGGGGCCGGGCATTGAAGCGTGCCAGTTGTCGCAAACCGCAAACTCTCGTGCGAGAGCGTTCAGAACAGTGAGCTGCGCAGCAGAGTAACATCTCAATATCTCTCCGGCTGGCCTGGTCTGGTTTGCTTTCAGACATGCCTCCGCATACGATGCGACGTAGCCGGAACCATCGATTGCAGGATAGGTTCCTCCAGAGACGTACTCGGCGGCGGGACCGCATAACTGGCAAAGAACATCTGGGAATTCATGCCCTGGATCGACCACCATTGCGTAATCAGCAGGTTGGGAAACCGTCGAGGTCACTCCCTGGTACAGATTCCCTTCTGTCCCTGACAATCCATTTAAGGTTGTTTGGAGGCCGGTGGCGGCGTCAATACCCAAGATACCCGAAAATCCAAGCATGTGGTCAAATGAGCGATTTTCAAGCATCAAGACAAAGACATGCTCAATCTTGTCGAACGCCATTGCTCACCTCGTTGCTAAAATCTGGCGGATTCGATAAATGTTCTCCGCATCAGCATGGGCTCATTCCCCAATTGTCAGAGCTCGCTATGGGCACGATTCTCAATGAGTGCCAGGAATCAGGCCACACGTCGAGCACATCATCCAATAACAACAGGATAAGTCCCGAAAAGCGGTCCCGAGTCGGGAAACTAGTTCCCCGGCGGCATGTACTTAGCAAACCAGCTCACCGCCCTATCCATCACATCCCGCCGATGCGCCGGATCCACAAATCCGTGGCCTTCGTTCGCATACACCACCAGTTTTGTGGGCACATTCTCATCGCGTAGAGCATGCCAGAACTCATACGACTGCGGCGCCGGACACTCACCATCGCGATCCCCCACAACCACCAGCGTTGGCGTATGGGCCTGCTTGATAAAGTCGATGGCCGAGCTCTTCGCATACACCGCGGGATCGTCGTAAACCGAAGCGCCGAAGTACGGAATCATCCACTGATCAATTGAGTTCTCGCCGTAATAGCTCTTCCAGTCCGAGATCCCCGCACCAGCCACCGCGGCTTTGAATCGCTGCGTCTGCGTCACCGCAAACATGGTCATGAACCCTCCATAACTCCAGCCGGTCAGGCCCACGCGATTGTTGTCGATGGAGTACTTGGCCTCTGCCGCGTCCAGACCAGCAAGAATATCCTGAAGGTCCCCATAACCGAAATCCTTGCGGTTGGCCTGCGTAAACTCCTCGCCCTGCCCGTAACTGCCTCGCGGGTTAGGCTGCAAGACAAAGTATCCCAGCGCCGAAAACTCCGACGGGCTCAGGCTTCCACGCCCCGTCCAGCGCGCCACCACTGCAGATGCCGGTCCACCGTGCACTTCGACAATCAACGGGTACTTCTTCGCCGGATCGTAATCTTTCGGCAGCATCAGCCAGCCCTGAACGTGAAACTTGCCGCTGGCCCATGTAAGCGAAACGGACTTACCCCATGTCGGCTCCACCCCGTCATTCATGTGCGTCAACTGAATGAGCCCCTCGAAACCACTGCTCATCACGGTGCTCGGTTTGGCCGCATAAATCTCCACTGGGCGATCAAATGTGCTGGCGCGGAACACGAAAAGCGAGCGATCGGCCGTGGACGAAAGGCTCATCTCCAGGCGTCCATCGCCCACGCTTCCAGGGATGCTGAAGATCGGGGCGCCGAAACTGGAAGTGATGCCGTCGCTGCCCGCGTCCCTTCTCACGTGCATGCGAATCAGTTGTGAGTTCCCGCCCGCCAACTCGCTCACAAACAGTTGGTCCGCGCTTCCCCATTCAATCCACGCCGGCGTAGTGGGCCGATTCGGTGTCAGGTTGGTTGGCTGCCCTCCCGCCGACGAAACCACCCACACATCGCCGCCAGTGGCGCCCTGGTCGCTCATCAGTCCGCCGATAAAGGCAATCCACTTGCCGTCAGGCGACCACCGCGGAACGGCAATCTGAAGCCCGTGCAGCGGCCCGGCAACCTCGGAGGGGGCGAGAATCGCGCTCGGTCCCCCACCAATCGCCTGCGTATACAGTTTCGCAACCCACCAATTGTTTTCTCCGGGCGGATCGGCGGCGACGTACGCCAGCGACTTCGAATCGGGCGACCAGTGGAACTCATATACGTGCAAATTGGGCGGTGTCACCTGTACCGGCGGTACAGGCTTCGAAGCATCGATCTGCGCCACCGCAACGCGCTGAATCTCCACCCCGTCTTCGCCAATCACCCCGGAGGCTGGCTTCATGGCGGCCAGCGCTCCTGACGCGCGAGTTGCGCCCTCCACATAGAGGAACCCGACAGAGTTCCCATCCGGAGAAAACGCCGGCGCCGCGACATAGCCCTTCAAATCCGTCAGCCGCTTTGCCGCCTTGCCATTCTGTTGCCAGAGGTAGAGGTCGGTCTGTTCGCCAAACCGGGCGCAATCGGAAAAAAAGGCCAACTCCCTCGAATCCGGCGCCCACGCAATCTCCCCTTCGTGGCAGTGCTGCTCGGCCTTGGCGGCAGCCGTAACGCGCTCACTCTTTCCCAAATCCGCGTAGGGGGCAACGCGAATCTCCGCTCCATCTTTAGCCATCTGGATCCACGCCAGGCGCTTGCCGTCCGGCGACACCGCGACTTGGCCCAAGGTATGAGCACGGCTGGCGCCTTTAAGCGCTTCTTCGTTGCTGCCACCGTCCTTCGACGGTGTGGCTCTTTGGCCCACAGCGCCAGGAAGGCTCAACGTTGCGCTCAAGGCAAAAGCCGCGCAGCTTACGACAAGGACTTGGAAGGGGTTACGGCAACAGGGAAAAACCATAGCCAAATGCTATCAGGCCACAATTGGCGGAGACCCCTCCAGGAATCAATTGCCCGCCGCCTCATGTATCGCCAGCAGCGTCTCCAGCAGCGGCTTCAGCAGCTTCAGGTCGAGTGCATTCGCGCCGTCGGACTTTGCGTTCGCCGGGTCGTCATGCACTTCCAAAAACAGCCCATCCACGCCCGCAGCCACCGCTGCGCGCGCCAGCAGCGGGATAAACTCCGGCTGTCCGCCGCTCACACCATGGGCAGCCGAAGGCTGCTGCACAGAATGCGTCCCATCAAACACCACCGGCGCCAGCCGCCGCATTACCGGCAGCGAGCGGTAGTCCACGACCAGCGTGTTGTAGCCGAAGCTCGCGCCACGCTCAGTCAGAAACACCCGGTCATTCCCCGTCGAACGCACCTTCTCCACCGGATGATTCATGTCCCAGGGCGCTACGAACTGCCCCTTCTTGATGTTCACCGCGCGCCCGGTTTTCCCGGCCGCCACCAGCAGGTCGGTCTGCCGGCAAAGGAAAGCCGGAATCTGCAGCACGTCCACTGCCCGCGCAGCCACTTCACAGTGGCCGGGCTCATGGACATCGGTCAGCACCGGCAGCCCCGTGTCCTTCGCCAATGCGCCCAGAATCCGCGTACCCTCCACCAATCCCGGGCCGCGAAAGCTCTTCACGCTGGTGCGGTTGGCCTTGTCGTAGCTGGCTTTGAAAATGTAAGGGATTCCCAGGTCTGAAGTGATGCGCTGGATGGCCGCAGCCATAGTCCGGACATGCGCCTCGGACTCAATAACACACGGGCCGGCGATCAGGAAGAGCCGGCCCGCGCCAACATGGACCGGCCCTATTTCAAATGTGTTGCTCACGAACGCAATTCTATCGTGCTGCCAGGTGAGCGGCGAACACCGACTCAGGAAACTCCTCCTGCTCGGTGCGGCTTCGCGACCACTCCCACAGCGCGCGCTCCAACGCATGCATGCACGTCGGCCCCGGCAAATCGGTCTGCGGCTTAATCACCCTGCAGTCGGCCAGGTGCTTGCAAAACGCCACATATTCCACATAGAAGTCCACATCGTGGCGCGCATGCCCAAGCGCTTCCAAAGCACGAAAATCCAGCACCGTGTATCGCTCCGGGTCAATGCAGGTCAGAATTGCCGAAGCAATCGGCAGGTCCACACCGCGCAATTCGGTAAGAGCGTTGATGGCTCCGCGCGTCGAGGTTTCCGGCGAAGCAGCAACCGCCAGAATCTTCTTGATCTGCGCTTCGCTGTTGGCAATCAAGTAGTGCACCACCCGTTCCGATTTCCAGCGAACAATCGTCTCAAGGTTTGCAAGTGTATATTCCCCGTTTCGGATCGCTTCCCCGGCTTCAAAGGCAGCTTGCTCCAGCTCCTGCTCTTTTTCGCCAATTTTCTCCCAATACTGCTCAGCTAACTGCTGAAGGTCCGCTTCCGCGGGTTGCAACTCAAAGTACGCCATGACGTCCAGTTTTCCTTTCAAACGACCAAACAATAGGCCGGGTAAATGGCTTTGTCAATGCCACATAAGACACTATCCGGTTTTGGGCAAACGACGGCCCAATTACCGCCTCCTGGATAGACGAAATTCGCCCGGGAGTCAGCATATATAGCATCTCCAAAGACTCCTATTGTGTCTGTGCTGTTAAAGCCAGTACCGCCATCCCAGGGCCATCCACCACCGTCGAGATCGGGTTTTCAAACTCCATCGGCGAACCGGGGGCGCTAGTTACACCGGCGTCTGTAAAGGTCCCTATATACAGAAGGTCCTTACATGCAGATGGCTGAACATATAATTTGATGCGCCGTATGAACTGGAGTTATTAATTAGCAAACAATTGCACTTCACCCATCGCGAAATAAGATGCAACTTATCCACCTGCAATGGCCCATCGCCGACTTGATGATGTTGCAGGGATCTTAATTCCGTATGGGGAGAGAAGTGCCATTTTTCGAATGGCGGCTCACGCCCTTTGAATAGGACGCTCGAGAAGTTCCAAAATGCAGTAACGACGTAAAAAGGATCAGATTATCTGCATAAAAACATAGTTATGCTAACATGTATTCATGCGTACGAGCCTTGACATCCCAGATCACATCTACCGCGAGATCAAAATACGCGCCGCCAGCGAGGGGACGACCATCCGGGAGATCATCCTCGACGGAGTAGCGATAAGACTCCGGGACAGAAGCACGGTGCCAAAGCAAGAGAGCGGGCCGAGGTTCCCGGCAATCCCTTCCCGGAATCCAGGTTCCCTAAGTCTTGGTGAGGAAGGTGTTTACGAATACATTCCTTTTCCCTGATGTGAATGTCTGGCTGGCGCTGTCTCACGGAATCCACCCACACCATCATGCGGCGAAAGCATGGGGCGAATCGCTCGACGGTAACTCGGTGGTCTACTTCTGCCGGTTCACGCAGCTCGGACTGCTGCGCCTGCTAACCAATCAAAGTGCGATGGGGGATGATGTCCTGACTCAATCCCAGGCGTGGGAGGCCTTCGACGCATTCATGGCAAATCCTGGCAACCAAATCATCGACGAACCTCGTGGAATCGATCCAGTGTTTCGGCGACACACTGACCGGGCCGAAGCATCGACGAAGCAGTGGGCGGATGGCTATATCGCAGCATTTGCTGAGGCGGCCGGCATAACGCTCGTCACCTTTGACCGGGCGCTGGCCGGCAAAACCAATGGATCGATTCTATTGGGTTGAAGCTTCAACATTCCCATCTCGTTTTGCCGGCTTTGCCAGCCAGCTTTGCTCAATCCACCAGATTGCGACCAGTCCAAGTCCGCCAAGAACAAGGTGCGGTGTGATGCCTCGATAGTGATCCTCAAACATCCAATCGGGTAGCCACGGTTTCGAGATCTTGCAGACCCATATCCAGAAAACTACCACAATAAGAAACATCGCATGGCCCTGAACCAGTTCCAGTGCCGTGCGCTTATTGATCTCAATGTATTTCTTCCATTTCCTGTCGCTCCAGAGCATTCCGAACACGAGCATCGTGTAACCGGCGCAAAGAGCCACATAGAGCGACCACCGCTCATCCATGAATGGCAGATAGATCGCAAGGAATGCGACCACGACGCCAACACTGACGAGCTCCCGCTTAAATCGGAATGGGCGTTGATCCATGACTTGCTCCCTCATTTCATAGCAAAGCACAAATCGTCAAAACCAGGCTACTTGCGAGTGAGTTCCATGCTGCCTTCCCCAGTTGCCACTTCTGTCCCCGACCGTCCCACCCGGCTCTTATAACTCGCAATAATAAACTCCCGGAACAGCGGATGCGGCTCCAGCGGCTTCGACTTGAACTCCGGATGAAACTGGCACCCAAGGAAATACGGATGCCCCGGTAACTCCACAATCTCCACATAGGTCTGATCCGGAGTCGTGCCGCTAAGTCGCAATCCGCCGCCACTTAGCAGCGCTTCATATTCCCGATTGAACTCATAGCGATGGCGATGCCGCTCGCTAATCTCCGTTGCTCCCCCGTAAGCTTTAGCCGCCAGCGAATCCTCCTGCAAAATGCAGGTCCACGCGCCTAATCGCATGGTCCCGCCCATCTCTTCAACGCCTAGCAGCTCGCGGAGCTTGTAGATAATGCGGTGCTGACTCGCCGGGTCAAATTCGCTTGAGTTGGCGTCCTTCAATCCGCACACGTTGCGCGCAAACTCAATGCAGGCAGTCTGCATGCCGAGGCAGATGCCGAAGTACGGCACCTGGTGCTCGCGGGCGTAGCGGATGGCATTCAACATGCCCTCAATGCCGCGCTTGCCAAAGCCGCCGGGCACTAAGATACCGTCGAATCCGGCTAACTGATCTTCATAACTCTTATCGTCCGGAGTTTTCGATTCCAAACCCTCGGCCTCGATCCAGGTTACGTTGAGCTTGAGGTTCTGCGAGACGGCTCCATGAGTAAGTGCTTCCTTCAGCGACTTATAACTGTCTTCGTACTCCACATACTTTCCGACGATGGCGATATTCACGTCGTCCTTCGGGTGATAGCACCGGTCCACCAGGTCTTTCCAGCGCGAGAGATCCGCTTCGGGCGCATCCTTGTGGAGATATTTGAGGATAAGCGCATCTAGGCCTTCGTCAGCAAAACGCAGCGGCACTTCATAGATGGAGGGGACTGTCGTCGCTCCGATAACCGCGCGCTCCTCCACGTTGCAGAAGGCGGCGATTTTCTGTTTTATTTCCCGGCTCAGGTTGCGGTCTGATCGGCACAAAAGAATGTCCGCCTGGATGCCGATGGAGAGCAGTTCCTTCACGGAGTGCTGCGTGGGCTTAGTTTTGAGTTCCTGCGCGGCGATGATCCACGGAACCAGCGTCAGGTGAACGAAGACCGTGTTCTCGCGCCCCAGTTCCTGGCGCATCTGGCGGATGGCTTCAAGAAACGGCAGCGACTCAATGTCGCCGACCGTCCCGCCGATCTCCACAATCGTCACGTCCGCCCCGTTCGCGGAGACCTTGCGCATCGCGTTCTTGATCTCGTTGGTCACGTGCGGAATGACCTGCACGGTCTTGCCAAGATAGTCGCCCCGCCGCTCTTTCAGAATGATCTGTTCGTAGATGCGCCCTGTCGTGAGGTTGTTGTCGCGGGAGAGCGGCGCGTGGGTAAAGCGCTCGTAATGCCCCAGGTCAAGATCCGTCTCCGCCCCGTCGTCCGTCACAAACACCTCGCCATGCTGAAACGGCGACATGGTGCCCGGATCCACATTCAGGTAGGGATCGAACTTCATCAGGTTAACGCGAAGGCCACGGCTCTCAAGCAAACACCCGATGGAAGCGGCCGCAAGGCCTTTTCCTAAACTGGACACGACTCCGCCCGTCACAAAGACATACTTTGCCGACATCGATGCAACCTCTTGATTGGAATGTTGGGATTGGACGTACCTGGTGGGCACAGTCAAGTATGTCAGAGATGCGGATTGAAAGAAAGCGGAAAACCCCGCAGGCTGATGAAAACACGCCTAAATCTGCCATTAACAATTCTACTTTCAATCGTTTGCAAAAGAGAATCCCGTTGGTAACTCGAGCAGATTGGCTCGTAGTATCGCTGTAAGGAAAGCTGAGATTTGAGCTGGTCAATGCGGGGCTTGCGGAGCGGATGCGCCGGAGCTAGGATGCAGCCTGAAGGAGAGCCCACCAATGACGACAGCGACAAAACCAGCACGCAGGCTGGGCCAGTTCGGGCCCTCGGTTTTTCCCCTGGCACTCGGCTGCATGGGAATGAGCGGAATCTACGGTGCAACCGACGATGGTGAGTCCGTTGCCACCATCCATGCAGCGATCGATGCGGGCGTCAACCTTCTCGACACCGGAGATTTCTACGGGATGGGCCACAACGAAATGCTGGTTGGCCGCGCGCTCCGTATTGGACGCGATGAGGTGCTGCTTTCCGTAAAGTTTGGGGCGCAGAGATCACCCAGCGGTGCATGGATGGGATTTGACGGCCGCCCTGCAGCGGTCAAGACCTCCCTGGCCTACTCGCTCAGACGCCTGGGCGTCGACTACATCGACATTTACCGGCCAGCCCGGCTGGACCCCAATGTGCCCATAGAGGACACCATTGGAGCCATCGCCGACATGGTGAAGGAAGGCTATGTGCGCCACATCGGCCTGTCGGAAATGGGTGCCGACACCATCCGTCGCGCGGCGTCCGTGCATCCGATCTCCGATTTGCAGATCGAGTACGCGCTCATCAGCAGAAGCCCCGAAGCGAAGATTTTCCCGGCACTCGAAGAACTTGGCATTGCCGCGACAACGTATGGAACTCTCTCGCGGGGCTTGCTCTCAGGCTCACCGCTGACCGGCAAGGGCGACTACCGCGCCCACCTGCCACGATTCTCGGGCGACAACCTGGCGCAGAATCAAAGGCTCGCCGCCCGCCTCGCGGAAATTGCAGGTGACCGTGGGATTACGCCCGTACAACTCGCAATCGCCTGGGTGCTCGCCAAGCAAAGCTGGATCGTCCCCGTAATCGGAGCCCGGACGCGAGCGCAGGTCTCTGAAAGCCTGGGCGCGTTGGACGTTAACCTGACGGCCAACGAGATTGCTGAAATTGAAGCGGCGATCCCGGCCGAAAAAGTTGCCGGCACCCGCTACGACCCCGTGCAGATGAAGAATCTCGATAGCGAGAAGTAGACTGAGCGAATGACGCAACGAATGGAACGAATTTCGATTGTCAGAACGGACATCACTACACTGGCCGTCGATGCCATCGTGAACGCCGCCAACAGCTCCCTGTTAGGCGGAGGGGGAGTGGACGGCGCAATCCACGACGCCGCGGGCCAAGGACTCTTGGAGGAATGCCGCCAACTGGGCGGCTGCGAGACCGGTCACGCGAAACTGACCAGGGGCTACCAACTCCCCGCCAAGCATGTCATTCACACCGTTGGGCCAGTATGGAACGGCGGAAACCATAAAGAGCCCGAACTGCTCACAAGTTGCTATAGATCATGCTTCCACCTCGCCAGGGAGCACAACCTTCGTACCCTCGCATTTCCCGCCATCAGCTGTGGGGCCTATCGTTTCCCTCTCAAGCTCGCCGTCGAAATCGCGATGCGAGAAACTCTGGCCGAACTGAACGAAAATCCTGCGATTGAGAAGGTAACCTTCGCCTGCTTTGATAACGCCGTTTACCAAGCCTATCTGGCAGAAGCCGCCAAAGCAGAAAAGCGATGAGCGCCGCGATGAATCGAATCAAGTGTGGCAATGGGGCAGGAAAACCCCGCCTCATCGTCTGCGAACGCCCGCTATTTCAACTGCACCTTGATCAACACATCTGAATCCAGATCAATGTCTTCCTTGACCCCTTGCAGAATCGTCGTCCAGTCGGCGTCCAGATGGCGCCCGAGGCTCACCCCCGGCATCGTGCTTCCCAGCGGGATATTGTCCTCGTCCCTGACGTTAGGCCCGCCCAGCCCCGCATTGGGATCCAATCCATTCGAGGAACCCACCCCACGGCCAGTGTTTGACGTATCGCTGTTGACGCCTTGGCTACGACCCAATACGGAATTCGGTCCCAGCCCATCCTTCGGCGCCAGCGAGGGACCAATCGCCACCACCATCCCATGAACCGGAACCGCCGCACCGCCCTTCACGTCAATCTCGTCTAGCCGGAAACTCATCATCGAGTTCCCATTGCCATCCTTCTTTGACTTGATGATCGACACCTTGCCGGTAATCTTCGATCCCTTGGGAATCTCGGTTCCGTCCGTCAACTTCCACGACTTCAGGATCTTGGCCGAGATGACATCCCCCACCTTGGCATTCTTGGTGCTCAGTTTGCCGTCGATCTTGGCCACCATCACCAGGCCTTCAGGCTGCGCCGCGGGAGCCTGGCCGAACGCCTGGTTAAAAACCGGCAACAGTGCCGCAGTTGCCAAAATGGCAGTGGCGCGTCTACGCAGAACAGTCATGGGCCCTCATTCCTTTGCTTCGCGACGGTTTTCAGCTGCTTCGCATCCATGCGAACAGCCCGTCTGCAATTCTCAGCAGAAGGGTAAGGGAAAGTCAAACGCAAATTGGGACTTGCCGTCCCTATCCAGCGGTTGTCCGGTACAACGCCACCTTGATCATGACGCTCGAATCCAGCCGGATGTCCCGCTTCACGCCCCGAAGCTCCGTCGCTCGTTCCGCGTCGAACTTCGCTCCGAGTTTGACGCCATCCAGGGTGCTTCCCTTGGGAATATCCGGGTCCCCGCGATTCACGGCTGGACCGGCGCCAATGGCGGGGTCAAGCCCAGCGGTCGAACCCACTCCGCCGCGCCCCAGAACCGAGTCGTAGCCCAGGCCCACCGCATCCGGAAACGGCCCAATGGCGGTAATCAGCCCGGCAATGCGCATGAACTTGCCGTTCTTCATCTCAACCTGGTCAATCTTGAGGGCCAGCGCAGACGTCCCGCCCCCATCCTGCGCGGATTTAACTGCAACCACGCTGCCCACAATCCTCGATCCCTTGGGGATTTCAACCCCATCGCTCAGCTTCAAAGTGGCAATTGTCTTGGCCGTGACAGGATCACCGACTTTCGCCGTTTTGGTACTCAAACTCCCTGAGAGTTTCGCCGCCAGCACCGGTGCTCCCATTTGAGCCGGTGCTGGTCCTTGTAATGTTGTGCCTTTTTGAGCCGCGGCGGCGCTTGTCGGTGCGGTTGGGTCGGTAGCAGGTGCTTGGGCTTGACCAGCGATCGAGCTGACTACAAAGAGGATTGCCGAAATTACGAAGACAAATTGCGAACAATGGCTGGAAGTTTTCATGGATCCTGCTTTCATAGATCCTCCAATGTGAGGGTGGTCCGCAGGGCTGTGCACACCCCCGCGTTAATTCTGACGAACGAGCCGCGGAAAGGTCAATCTCCGCGGCTCGTTAAAAGTAATTCATATTACGTATGGGGCAACTTAAAAGTTCAATGTAACCTTTGCCGTCATGGCACGCGGAGTTACATAGTGCGTGCCGCTGAAGGTAGACAGGAAGTTATACAGAGCATACTTGTCTGTCACGTTGACGGCAGTCAGATCCAGGTTGGTCTTGAAATGCTCGGCGTGGAAGATGTTGTCTTTGCCGATGGAGACGTCGAAGAGGCTGCGGTGCTGGATGCGCGGCGGATCATGGTCGTTGTCACCGGCACCCGGCGCGGGAATATCGATCAGCTTAGAGGTGAGCTCGTTGGCCGGGCAGGTGGCAAAGTAGGTGGCGGGGTTGTTAATGTTGGCGGTAACACCGTTGCATGCGAACCCTCCCTGAAACTCCTCATCCAAAGTCAAGGGGAGAGCGACGCTGGCGCCAGTGACGGGGTTGGTGGTAGGGGGAATGTTGTTGTCGACCATCGCAACTCCCGGCACGCCGCCCGGCAGTGTAATGGAAGTGTTGGGGCAGGCAGTGTTTGGATCGGTAATGTCGTAGCAAGGCGTGGAACCCGCGACCAGACCGCTGTCAAAGCGCCAATTGAATCCACCCCAGATGCCACTCACAAACTTGGTTCCGGGAATCTGGTACTGGAGATGAGTAGTCTCGTTAAACTTTTCGTCGTGGTCGATGCGGAAAGGATAATAAGCCTGCCCTGGGGTAACCCCGCCTGTGGCGCCGGCTCCCGCCACCTGCGGCGGAGCGAACCGCGCCGCAACGGACGAGGTTACGAGATAGGCGCTGAAGCCGTGGTACTTGGGAATCTCGATATTCGCGGCGTAGCCAGGGATCTTTGAACTGTGCCAGTCAATGGGGAAAGTGATGGGGGTGTTGCCAAGGACGCTGAAGTCAAAGGCGTTATGAGTGTATTTCCAGATGTATTCGCCGCTGACGACCGCCCACTTGCCGACAGCCTGCTGAAATCCGGCATGGAACTCGTTGCGGAAACCGGGCTCGAGGTTTTTCGATACAACTCCGGCAACACCCGAGGCGCAGTTCAGGAGCGGAGCAAGCACGGGGTTGGCGCAACCCTCACTGGACAGGATCAGGTTTTCGTTGAAGGGTGTTTCCAGCGTGCGAGCGTAGGAGATGCGAAGCACAGTGGCGGAAGGCTTGACGTTGTAGGCGACGCCCAAGCGCGGTTGGGTCTGGTTGGCATCGGCCAATCCGTTATAAATATCCTCGCGGAGACCCAGATTGAAGAGCCAGTCGCCAACCTTGATCTGATCTTCGATAAACATGGCCAGTTCCTTAATGTCGGTGTGGCCGGTGAAGGTGTATAAACTGCCGCCGCGGCTGAGGTCGTAGGGCGCAAGGACGGGAAGGTAGTTAGCGTTCGCAATCACTGCGTTGCCGCTCGAATCGACACCGCTGCAGTCCGTAGTGGAGGAGTATCCCGGCAGGGAAATCCCCGTAACCGCATCAACGCAGGGCGAGTCATAGGTCGCTTCAACTACGCCGAGGTTGTCATTTTCGTTCAGGAAGGTCTGCCCGTATTGAGCACCGATCTTGAGGTTTTGAATTCCCTTGACGTAAGAGAAATCAGAGTGAACTCCGGTATTGGTGAGGGTGCGGAACTGCGAGATGGACGCCGTTTGCAGGTTGGAGGCTCCCAGATCGGCGAGGGGATTACCGCTGGGATAGTAGTTATAGGCATCCCTGCGGATGAAACCACCGAAGTTGAAAACTGAGTCGGTCCCGATGACGCGCGTATAAGTCGGGGAGAAGTTGATGGTCCCTATTTTGGAGCGCTGATCGGCGTCACCGACAGTTCCAAAGGTGGGGCTTGCGCTTGTGCCGCCGCTGACTACGTTCTGGACGCTCAGGTTGTCGTAGTCGTTGGGCGTCTGAAACCACGACCGGCTGTAGTTGAGGTCGAGGTGAATCGAGTCGGCTGAGGAGAGCGTATAGTCCACGCGATCGAAGACGTTCTGCTCGTTGCCCTTGTCGTGGAAGACAGTGAACTCCGGCGGATCAAGAAAGCGTCCGGTGTTGAGCCCGTCTGCTTCCAGGAAGTTGCCCCACTTCTTACCGCCGTACGACAGATCGCCGCCGATCGTTGCGGAGCCAAATGTTCCATAAGAACTGCTGATGCTGCCGGTAGGCTTGGTGACACCCTGGCCGGAACGGGTGGTGGCCACGATGACCAGGCTGGTCTTGCCGCCGTACTCAGCAGGCGGCGCGCCGGAGATAACCTCGATGGACTGAATGGAGTTGGAGGGGAGCTGGTTGGAGAAGACTTTGCTCTGCTGGTCGGTGATGGATTGGCCGTCCACGGAAAATGAGTTCGAGGCGTGATCGCCGAGTCCATGGAAAAGGCCGTTTGAGTCTGCCGCGACACCAGGAGTGGTGAGCGTAACCAGGGAGCTTAGCCCGGAAGATGCGCTCTCCAGCGGCACTTTGACGAACAAATCACGGTCCACGTCGGTGTGGAAGGTGGGATCGGTCTCGAGGAGGTCGCCGCTGGATTGCACTGTAACGGTGGTGGCCGAAGTGGCGATCTGCAGAACCAGTTTGAGGGTGGTTCCCACTACCGAGCGAAGCTCAAAGTTTTGGCTCGCCGTGGAAAAGCCCTTTGCTGACGCCGTGACCTTGTAAGGGTTAAACGGGACGTTGGTGAAAACGAATTGACCGAGCGCATCGGTAACTCCGGACTGATCGAGTCCGCTGACGTCATTTGTCAAATGGACTGTCGCATTGGGAATGACGGCGCCGGATGGGTCCGTGACTGTGCCGCGGACAGTGCCGGCGTTGCCGCTTTGGCCGGACGCGGTTAGTGTCGCGAAGAATAAGGCGAGGACGGGAAGAATGCGAAGAATTGTGCCGCGAATGAACGGCATAGGAAGCCTCCAATAATTGGCTGAATGCGGGAGATCGGCCGCGTGGGAAATCGCGCGGCATCCTCATGTGCATTGCGTCCTTTTTCCGATTCAGCAAGTCGTCCTGGATGGATCCACCATCGGCTCACCCACGAGAGAGGGAGATGCACAAAGAAGACCAGGCTGTTGCTTGAATGAACTTCGGAAGAGACGCTCTAGCAGCCGGCGGGCGGAGGACGGGTAAAAAGCTGGGGATGCCAATAGCGGGTGACCGGACGCGCCTCAAAAACCGGGGCGCAGGTCTCAATCTGAACCAGGACAACCACGGCCGCGGCAACCGCAACCGGGGCAGCCGTATGAAGCAGGATACAAAGCGGGCAGTGGTCGGCATCGGTGTCTACCGCATGCACGTGCGCCACCTGGACAACGGTCAGCAGCGCCAGCAGGATAAGGCACACCACGGTAATAGCCGGCAAAGCAAACGGCTTTGCGAGGCGTCTCCCGCGGAAATTTGGACGAAATCCTGCCAATCAACAACCCCTGTCGTAAGAATACACAATATTTGGATGCGGGCGAGAAAGAAGGGATTACGCGTCCCGCATTAAATTGGACCCGGCAGCACGGCAAACGTGAGCGGCCCGCGTTCGTCTAAACCATGTTCTAGACTTGATTCCGATGATCCGTCTCACTTATTCTCGTGCCCTTTTGGCGTGTGCGCTGGCGGCTATGCTGCTGGCGGGCAGCGCAGTGGCGCAACAGACGCAAACGCCGCTTCCCCTCAAACCTGACCTGCCCAACACCGGCGCCAACCATCGACTCATTCTGAAAGACGGCACCTACCAGCTCGTCAGGAAGTACGAAGTCGTCGGCGATCGTGTGCGCTACATTTCTGTCGAGCGCGGCGGCGAATGGGAAGAACTGCCTCTGAACCTGATCGATTGGGAGGCCACTCGCAAATGGGAGCGGGACCACACCGTCCCCACCGATGACGCCGCCGCTGGAGCCGCTTCGCCCGCCATGAAGGAAGCTGAGTCAATCGACAAGGAAGCGGCTGCCGAGCGCGACGAGGAGAAGGCGCGCATGCCCGAGGTGGCCAAGGGCCTCGAACTTCCCAACGAGGATGGCGTCTTTGTCCTCGACACCTATCAGGGGACACCCGAGCTTGTGGAGTTGCTGCCTACGGAGCTGAACGCGAACACAAAGTCCAGGCACGGCCTCAGCACGTTCAATCCGCTCGCCGGGCAAAAGGCCAGCCTCGAGCTCGACGGCGCGCACGCCAAGATTCATCTGCATGTGAACGACCCGGCCATTTATCTATCGCTTGAGACCACTGGCCACGCGGAGCAGGTCCTTTCCCATTCCATGACCGTGAATACGGATGGCGTAAAGGAAGTGGACAGCCACAAGCACGGCGCACATTCGGCTACTTCAGGCTTCGCAATTGTCCGCGTGGACGAGCGGCGCGCCCTGCGCATCGTCGGCGCCATTCACATGAGCCCCAACGGCACCGTCACGCAGGATGAAGATGTAATTCCCGCCAAGGTAGAAGTGCTGCCCGGCAAGCACTGGATGCGCATCCAGCCGAGTCAATCGCTCACCATCGGCGAGTACGCCCTGGTCGAAATCATCTCCGCATCCGACATCAACCAGTCAGTCTGGGATTTCCGCGTAGACCCGCAATTAGGCGACAACGCCGGCTCCCTCGGCCCGATTCTCAAGTAACGAGGCGGGCGCTGCGGCCAAAGGCGGCTTGTGCGCCCAACCACAGCTTTGTAACAAGGGCACGGCTTTAGCCGGGCCGATAAAAGCCAATCAAATGAGTCGGGCTTCAGCCCCTGCTACGGTTCGCCCAGCAATTCCGGGCCTATACAAGGAGTTTTTCCGCAACCTGTTCAACCCCCTGATACAGGGCCAAAACTGCGCGGCCTTCAGGCCCGGAAAGCAGCGTTCGCGATTGGAGAGCGGAGCCCAATATTTCGGCCGGCGGCCTTCACATCCGAATCGCTCGACTGGAAACCCCAGTCTGACATCCGTTCCGTTTGGATGAGTGCCTGGGCCTGTTCGCGTCAGTTGGGCCTTGCTGCATCAGCGATCAGTAAAGATAAGCCGACATTTCGTTGCTTAAGTTTTATGTTCGTTTCCCCTATCCCGCGAGCGATCTTCCGTCGATCCGGCTCGGTCGTGGTGAGTGGGGATTCCGCTGATAAGGCTCTGATATTCGGTGAGGCGCTTGCCCAGGATAACCACGCCATTCGACGTGATTTCATATTCACGAATATCTTTGGCATGATTTCCACCCCGCATTTTGATCACCACCATGATCTTGCGAAGCTCGCCATCGATGGACACATACCGCAGCCGGAGGATGTCATCGCAAAGGAATGAAATGGAGTAAGTACTGAACGGAAACTCGGTGAACGACTCATCCACCTCAACCGTGCTGAGAATCGTCACCCCGATTCCCGTCAGAGCGAAGATCATTCGGTAGAGCGATTCGCGAAAGTCGGCGCGGAATCCGGGGGAGAGAGCCATTTCAAACCCGGCCAGAGAATCGATCACCAGGCGCTTGGCGCCGATCTTCTGCACAGCGTCCAGAATCGACTGCATGGTTTCATCGACAGAGAGGTCTAGGGGACGGAGATAGAGGATTGTGAGCTTCCCGTCTTTCTGCGGCGTTTCCAGGTCCATGCCTAAACTCGTGGCCCGCTCCGCATACGCTTCGGGGCGTTCTTCAAAAACCGCAACGATTCCCGGTTCCCCATGGCTTATCCCTTCAGCAATGAATTGTGTCGCGAGGACGGATTTTCCAGTTCCTGAAGACCCGGCCACGAGCACGCTATCGCCTTCGCGCACGCCGCCATCCAGCATCTTGTCCAACTCCGGAATACCGAAGCAGAGCCGCCGATTGCCAGGCGGATTTCTCTTGCGCGAGGACAACCCAAACGTGCGCGAGAAGGCTTGCACTCCGGCATTGGTGATGCGAAACGTGTGCAGCCCCGGAACCGAATCCTGGCCGCGCAGTTTGATGATCTGCAGTTTCCGCACAATGGAATTTCGCTCCGCCGTTTGGCGCAGCCAGAGCAGGCCATCGGCGACGGTAAAGACGGGATTGTCGCGTAATTCCTCCTCCGCATATTCGCCGATCAGGAAAGTTGTAGCTTGCCAACTGGCCAGAAACAGGGCTAACCGCTGAATGAAGGATTGCAGGTCCATGTCGCTGTCCGGCTTCCGCACCATGGTGCGGAAGGAGTCCACAACCACGACGGCAGGGTTGGCCTTTTCAACTTCCCTTGTAATCTCCTGTAAAACCGCGCCCAGGTTTTTCTCCAGGACAACCTGGCTGAGGTTGATAAAGCGGATTGAGTCCGGCAGTTTGGCAGGCTCGAAGAACGTGTACTGCTGCTGGTATCGCAGCATTTTGATGGCGGATTCGCCGAGAACGGTGAAATAGAGAGCAGGACGTTCCGGGCTTGCATTGGCAAACACAAACTGGTGCGCCAGCGTCGTCTTGCCGCTTCCGGGTGCGCCCGCAATAATGTTGAATGAGAATTCCGGAAGGCCGCCGCCCACAATTTCGTCCAGGCCCGGAACTCCAGTCGGCAGTTTATTTATCTTGACCTTATCTTGGGTGCTCATGCAGTTCTCCCGTATGTCGAATTGTGATCGTCAAAGACTTCGCCTGGCCACGCATTGCGCAGAAGGCTTTGTGTTAGAGCTTCGCCCAGGAAGAGACGAAGTAGTCCAAGCAGGCGGGCGATGAAAATGATCCCTCCATCGCCTTCCGGATCCTTATCCATGTCAAACTGAGCCTCAATGTCGTCCATGCCCTGTAAAGAACCATCCGCGGTAATCCGCGCTTTGCGAAGAAAAGGTGCATCCTCTCTGGCCAGCGTCAGCGCACGATAGGCCAGCGATTGAAATCCAGGAGTTCCCACAAACTCGCTGAGACACTGGTGAAGCTTTTGATAGACACGCATGATCGGCGACCCCATCGATTCGGATGTCTTGCCAGCTCCGGCTTCATAAATCAGAAGGCGATGAGCCAGATTTCGCATTTCTCGGGTAGCCGTCATGTTCAACTCTTCGTCGCAAATTTCGATGACGTTGCACGATTCGCAGGAAAACAAGGGCGCAATACCGTTCTTTCGGAATCGCAATCGGAATTGGGGTGTTTCCCATCCGGTGGGTAACCAACGGCTCTCGGGAAAGCGATGCCGAAACTCAATTCATGTAGCGATTCGTCTCAGGGTCAGGTCCGTCTTCCTGCGAACCGCCAGCCTTGCTTCGGATGAGAGTAAAAACGTCCAGAACCGTGGCAATACTGCGAATGTTTCCCGCAACACTCACCAGTCCATCTGCCATGCCGGGATGTTTGTCCGCCAAAGTTTCAATACGTTCGCTCACCTTCCGCAGCCGGTCAATTTCCAGCAGAAGGTCCTCGAAAGTCGCGGCCATGACCAGCCCATCGGTCGCCCAGTCTGCAGTGTCCGCTGGGGTCGTGGCGGACTCTTTCCCGATGTCAGCCTGCAGGCGCAAATCCTCTATCAAACGCAGCGTTGTTGCCTCACCCAGAAAAGTAAGAAACAGCCCCAGGAGGTTCGCAATCAGATCGATTCCTGCCTCGCCGTTCTCATCGTTGTTCGCTCGAGATTCAACCTCGGTCAGACCCCGCAAACTTCCATTCGCCGTCACCTGAACAGCGCTGAGCCGCGGAGATTCCGACTTGGCCAATGACAGGGCGCGGGAAGCGAGAGCTTGAAACCCCTCAGTTCCCACGGGCGCGCCCAATTGTCGGCGCAGCCGGTTGTAGACGCGCACAGTCGCAGCTTCAGGCAGCAGAGAGGTCGTACTTGCGTCTGCCTCCCTGGCAACGAGGCTGCGGGCTAATTCACGCGTCTTTTTTAGAGGAAGCATCGGTCCCGCTCTTTCCTTACACTCTGCGCCTCTGCCTTAATCGCGATGCACGTCGCGCTACGACGCTCCATGGCGATCGCTTGTGCAATGAGGTTCCCGACGGGGTTCATCATACTCAATCTTGAGATCATGCGATCTAAAAGTAATTGAAGCTTCTTTGGAAAGATGAGCAAAGTTGCACGGATTGTCCTGCCGCCGAAGGAATCTCATAGAGAAGATTGATTGAAGGGTGCAACCGGACAGGGTGCAACGGATGCTTAGTGGAACTGAAAGGATCCGGCATCTCTGCTCCATGACTGGAGCAGAAGATTGTTTACTCTTTACGCAACAATTTTGATAAAATCATTATGCAACCACGTTGCCATTTCGCAACCACGTTGCCATTTCGCAACCACGTTGCCATTTCGCAACCACGTTGCCATTTCGCAACCACGTTGCCAAATTGACGGTGATGCGGTCGCGCACTCCCCAGCGACCGCCTCGAGGGGGGCCGCAAGAGTAAGTAGGCCATCCAATGCTTGAACTTGAAAAGCCCCGATTCGATATAGCCGCTTTCTTTGCTAGTACGCACCTGGGAAGAAGAATTGTCAAATTCGCGCCGAAGGAAGCCTTCTTTACGCAGGGAGATCTCGCGGACTCGGTTTTTTATCTTCAGAAGGGTCGCGCCAAGATCTCTGTGGTTTCCCAAGCCGGTAAGGAAGCCACTATCGCGCTTCTCTCCGCAGGCGACTTTCTAGGCGAAGAGTCGCTCGCGACAATGCTTGGCTCGCGTTTGGCCACCGCAACTGCCATCACCCCCTGCACCACTCTTAGAATCAGCCGGGAAGAGATGATCCGCGTGATGCATGTGGAGCATGACTTCTCAGACCTCTTTTTGAAGGCAATACTGGAACGAAGCATGCGCATTCAGGCCAACCTGGTCGACCAGCTTTTCAACTCCAGCGAAAAGCGCCTTGCGCGGATACTCCTGTTAATGGCGGAGTTCGGCAAGCCGGGCGACCCGGAACAATACATTCCTAAGATCTCGCAGGAGACCTTGGCCGAGATGGTCGGCACCACCCGCTCCCGCGTGAGCTTCTTCATGAATCGATTTCGCGAACTCGGATTTATCGAATACAACGGGCGCATAAAGGTTCACAGGTCACTGTTGAATGCAGTCCTGCTTGAGCAAATTCCCGAGGACAATTCCAAGCGGCCCGGAGGTGCGGCCTTCGCACGAAGGGCCTCGACGCCGGCCAGGCGTCCACGGTGAGCGTGCTCTATCGCGCCCAACGGAAGTAGCTGGTACGGGGAGCCTTGGTTCTTTACCGGAGTGCCTGCTGCGGATTTCGGCTGATTTCAACTGACGCGAACAGCCTAATGCGCGTTTCGAGGCTGGTCCGGAATGATCGGTCCTGGAAAACGCCGTAGGGTGGCGGAGTACCCCAAGAATGATGCAAAAATAGCCAACGCACTTAGCGAACTCTCTGGGAACATCGCAGAACCCGATCTTGCAAGTTCCCGGCTTGTACCGGGCAAACCCGAAGGGCCTTTCCCCTGGCTCAGCGCTTATGTGGGTCTCAACCCCTGAAACAGGCCCAAAGGGCGCAGCCTTCAGGCCCGATTCGCGATACGCCTCGCCCTATGCCCCTTCCGGCGCTCTCACCCGCGCAAACTTCCTGCGCCGCATCTCCCACTCTTCCGAGTTGAAGAACCGCGGACCCACCTCAATCAGCCGCGGAACCATGTTGAAGACGGCCACGCGGCTCCACGGCTTGCCGTTCCTCATCCGGTAGCCCTTCTCGTTCAGGTCGCTCACAATGCTGGAATAGGAGAAGTCCTGCACCAGCAATTCCATCATCAGCATCAGCACCTGGTGCTCCCTGGGATGGACTTCAAGCCGGCTGCAGTCCTCGGCAATCCGCAGGCCATAAGGGATCTCTTCGTTGAAGGCGCCCTCCGTCGGAGCCTCGGCGTCCGGCAGCTCCCGCCGCCATTCGATGGACACCATCTGCCATCCGGTCGCGGTACGCTGCTGAATGATGTCGGAGCTGAAAGGGCCTGAAATTACGTCGCGAACACGTTCAAAGTACGCCATGGTGAGCCTCCGCGGCAGTTTCTGATAGCTACACTGAAGGCAATTCGCCTGCCAAAGATTCGGCGCCGCACCAGCTCGCCAAGTGCCGCCTCAGCAAAGGATTACCGGCGTCGGGCCCAACGCGGCGTATAGACGGGATGCCCGCAAATGCAAATCCGTGTCCAGTTTCGAACGTGCGGCGCCTCCGCAAGCCGGGCCATTCGCACCTGTCATATAGACACCCACTTCAGTGCGCACTTGCACAGCAAACAAAATCAAAATAAACAACTCATTATCAATAGGTTAAGCCAATATCTCGTGCAAAATCAGCGCATTTTCTAAAAAAGCGTTCTGGGGTGACCCCCTAAGTTGAGACAGTTCAAAATCGGCGCATTTGCCGTTTGCTGTTTTTGGTTATGCCGAGAGCCATGTTCTGGTCGATTCTGGGCTCGGCCGGTGAAGCGGAGTCGGGC
>JBEKUP010000031.1:0-59714 GCA_049514915.1 Occallatibacter sp.
TCAGAATCCTCAGCGAGTCGGAAGACGACGCTCCCGCTGCTGATCCGGCTCCGGCTGCTCCTCCTGCTCCCGCTCCTGCTCCGGCTCCTTGAGCGCCTCCACGCGGCTCGACTCGAAAGGTTCCGCACTTGAGGAAAAGCGATGAAAGACACGGACCCTATTCATGCATGGTTAAACTCACCGATTCCGGAGACTCTATGGCATTACACCTCAATTGGAGGCTTTCAAGGGATCACGACGAGCAGGGAGATTTACGCAACGGACTCTCGATTTCTCAATGACCGCGAGGAGATCGTCCATGCGCGCACCATTGCAAAGGATTTGATAGAAGAATATCCCGAGGCGGACCCGGAGCAGCCCGGGCGTAGAAGGCTCGCAAACCTTGTGATAAGCGATATCTTCAGCCCCACTGGAATGTTTAGCCCGAACAGCCTGCTGTCTTATGTCTCCTCGTTCTCCACCGCAGCTGACAGCCTGAGTCAATGGCGAGGCTACTCCAAAGGTTCGAGCGGTGCCTGCCTCGGCTTTAAGATGAATCGTCCCCGCCAGCAGATCCTGGAGTTCGACGTGAATTGGCTTCACGAGACACAGAAGAAGGGGTATCCAGCATGCTTTGCTCCCTGCGTCTATGATCATTCCAAAAAGAAGGAACTGCTTCGACAAGCTCTAAGCCGAGTTCTCGCAGCATTCAAGGAAATCTTCTCTGAGTTGCCCGAAGTCAGAGCGATGTTCAACGACTCAAAACCAGGCGGACGCTTCCTCGTTGAAGCCTCGCAATTTCTTGTGGGAGCCAAGTTCTCGCCGAGCATCGAGCGATTTAGGGACGCACTCCTGCAGACAATTGGAGACCTTCTAAACATTGCCCCACTACTGAAAAACGTCGCATTTAAAGAAGAAAACGAATGGAGACTCGTGATTTGGTCCAGCGCGGGCGCTGGGAACCCGCAGCACCCCTTACGTTTTCGCGCCGGAGATACCTCTCTCGTTCCCTATATTGCGTATCCCCTTGGCAGCGGCGAGGATATGCAAATTGATCTGAGTGACGTCTTACTCGGCCCTGGTAGCGACGAGCATGGTTTGTCAGTAGCACAGAGCTTCCTTAAGTCAATTGGACTGAATCTCAAAGTTGGCAACTCCTCTGCGCCATTCCGGCGTACATGAGACGTCGCGAAGAATTCGGTCCAGACGCAGAAAGACGGCAATTTCTTCGAAAAATCTGCGCATTCTACCCGTTCCTCAGAGTTTCTCTTTAAACTTGCAGAAGGAACCCCCATGACCGTCATCCGCCATGAAGACTTAATCGCCAGCGTCGCCCGCGCATTGCAGTACATCCGCTAGTACCATCCGGTGGACTACATCACAAGCCTTCCAAAGCCGATCACGCTCCCGCCGATGCCCATTGATCGCTTCCACGCGGCTCGATCCAACCCAGCCCGCATCGGGGCTCAGAGTTGAAACGGTATAGACAGACCCTTACACGAGCGACAGCGAACCTAGGCGACCGCTTCGGCAACGCCCAAGCCCGCGAGAACATCGGCTGCCTAATCTTTACTCCCATCTGACCACGTAAACTGCTGACAATCCTTCATGGGGCGAGTCACCCCCCCTCCATGCTTCATCATTGGAAACTCCTTGGTTGGCCCCTTAAACCATTCCTGTTTTCCTTCCCAATACTGATAGGCCCAGTCAGACTGCCCGCCTTTCGCCCTGCGAAAGTTAATAACCCCGGAATAGTACCCGTTTTGAGCCCAGATCTCGACGAAATAGTGGGCCATCCCATCGCTTTCGATTTCAGGCACTATTGCAGGCAGGAATTTTGGCCACTCGTTTGGAATCGTTCCGACGTAAATCCGATGCTCCCCGCCCGTCAACCTCGCTGCCTGATACTGGCGCATCGTGTGTATCGAAACTTCCACGCCTGTCAGAATGTTCTTTCCTTGATTCGAAACTTCGAACGGAACCAAATTACCTGTCATCGCCAGACCATCTGGCCTGACGCATGGATGGGATCCCTCCCCTGACACGTCGTTAAGGTTGGCCTGAGCTATCGATGCGACTGCGTTTGTTTTCTGCAACACCGAATCGACGTGGCCTATAGTAGAGGCATACTGGCCCTTGCCGAGATCAATCGAATCCTGCAGACTTTTGGCGATCGAATCGAATTTTGCGTTCTCCAAGTCCCTTATGCCCGCTTGTGCAGTATCATTCGCCAACCGATCGGAACGAATCGCGCGGAATTCGATCACTATGAATGCGCCGATCAGCAGAAGATAAATGAACTTCTGCCATGGCCGAAGATCGGGATGCACGCTCATAAGAGCCGCAATTCCCGCAACAACGGCAACGGCAAAGCCGGGCAGGGGAACGTGAGAGTCCGGCATCCACCAAAGGGCGCAACACACAGCAGCAAGCTGACAGACAAGATAAAACCAGTCCCTCCGCCGCACCGGACGGGTCCAGAGCGAACCGGCAGCTGCCTTCCAACTCCACGATTTTCGCATGGCTAATTATTGTGGTGGATATACCTAGTGTAAAGGAGATTACGACCTGAATCATCAAATCTTACCCGCTCGCCGCAGTCGGAAAGACGCGCATGCACTCCGTCCATTACCCTAGAGAGTGTCCGAGGGGTGCACCCATGACCGTCATCAAGCAGGAAGACTTTATCGCCAGCGTCGCCGGCGCGTTGCAATACATCAGCTACTACCATCCGGTGGACTACATCACCAGCCTCGCGAAAGCCTACGACCGCGAACAATCCCCCGCCGCCAAAGACGCCATGGCGCAGATCCTCATCAACAGCCGCATGTGCTTTGAGGGCCATCGCCCCATCTGCCAGGACACGGGCATCGTGAACGCCTTCGTCAAACTCGGCATGGACGTGCACTTTGAAGCTGCCCCCGGCGAAAAGCCGATGGACCTGCAGGAGATGGTCGACGCCGGCGTGCGGCGCGCCTATCTCGACCCCGACAACAAACTCCGCGCCTCCCTCCAGGCCGACCCCGCGGGCAAGCGCGTCAACACCAAAGACAACACGCCCGCCGTCGTCAACGTGGAACTGGTGCGTGGGTCCACCGTCGAAGTCACGGTCGCGGCCAAGGGCGGAGGCTCTGAAGCTAAAAGCAAATTCGCCATGCTCAACCCGTCCGACTCCGTCGTCGAATGGGTGCTCAAAACCGTGCCCACCATGGGCGCAGGCTGGTGTCCTCCCGGCATGTTGGGCATCGGCATCGGCGGCACGGCAGAGAAGGCCATGCTGCTGGCCAAGCAGTCCCTGATGGACCCCATCGACATTCAGGACCTCATCGCCCGCGGTCCGCAAAGCACCGCGGAGAAGTTGCGCGTGGAGCTTTACGACAAAGTAAACCGCCTCGGTATCGGCGCGCAGGGCCTCGGCGGCCTGACTACAGTTTTGGACGTCAAGGTTCTGGACACTCCCGCCCACGCGGCCAACCTGCCCGTCGCCATGATTCCCAACTGCGCCGCAACCCGCCACGCGCACATCGTGCTCGATGGCTCCGGCCCCGTGTATCTCGATCCGCCGAACCTGGAAGACTGGCCCAGGCTCACCTATGACCCCAGCGGCGCGCGCCCCGTCAATCTCGACACCGTCACCCGCGCTGAAGCCGCCACGTGGAAACCAGGCGAAGTCCTGCTCCTCACCGGCAAGCTGCTCACCGGCCGCGACGCTGCCCACAAGCGCATGACAGACATGCTCAACCGCGGCGAGAAGCTCCCCGTGGATTTCAACGACCGCTTCATCTACTACGTTGGCCCGGTGGACCCGGTACGCGAGGAAGTGGTTGGCCCTGCCGGACCCACAACCGCCACCCGCATGGACAAGTTCACCCGTCAGATGCTCGCCGAAACCGGCTTGCTCGGCATGGTGGGCAAAGCCGAGCGCGGCCCCGTCGCCATCGATGCCATCCGCGAGTTTGGCGCGGTCTACCTCATGGCCGTAGGCGGCGCAGCTTACCTGGTCTCAAAAGCCATCCACGGCTCACGCCTGCTCGCCTTTGAAGATCTAAGCATGGAAGCGATCTACGAGTTCGATGTGCGCGATATGCCGGTCACCGTCGCGGTGGACTCGAAGGGTACCAGCATCCACCAGACCGGCCCCGCCGAGTGGCAGCAGCGCATCGCCCGCATCCCGATTCTTCAGTAAGCCCGCCGGGGCGCCCAACAGACGAGTGCCCCGGCGTCTCACTGGGCTGTCGAAAGAGAGTGCAATTGCACAGAATACAAGATCGAAGTAAACAGCGCATTATCAATAAGTTAAGCCGTTAAGTCGTGCGAAATCAGCGCAAATTGCAAAAAAGCGTTCAATTCTAAGCAATCCTTTACTTCATTTAGTTCAATTCTCTGCAATCGAAACACATCGAAAAGGCTGCCCGCAAGGTTCATGTCGACGCGAAAGGCAACCACTTGAGCAGCCTTTTCGCATGTTTTATAACCACTTGAGCAGCCTTTCCAGCTATGTAGCACAACCCTCCGAGCAGCCATTTGACAACTCGGAACTGACCAATGCGGTCCGCATCGACGTTCTTGGTCGACGCGGCAACTGACCCTGATCCGTGACCCCTGATCCCTCGTTTACTGCTTGCCGAAGCGGTAAACAATGCCGCCTGTAAAGCCCGCGCCGCCCTGGACGGTCGAGCCGAATCCAGTGGCATAATACTCCGGCGCGAGCCGTATGCCGAGGTTCGGTGCCACGTTGTATTCCCCAATGATGGCGCCACTTGCAGCGAATGTTGACCCATCCGCCCAGAGCCCAAACGTAGTCGGATTGAACCCGTTGATATCTCCCGAGAAGTTGCCGTAAGTGTACCCGCCCAGCACCCGTCCGGAGATAGAGAATTTGGGCTGCAAATAGAACCTGTAAGTGGGTCCGGCAAGCCCCGCGTATTGACTGATGGCCGGCTTCGTTTCGCCGCTAGGACTCTGCAGCGGCGGAATAAATGGCGTGCCATAATAACCGCGCCCATCCAGCGCCACACCGAACCTCTCACTGAAGTAGCGGGTGAATCCAACGTTCCAGTTGTACTCGTTCACGCGCTGCAGGCTTGAGCCCGGCGTAAAGCGCAGATAGCCCGCGCCGACGTAAATGTCATAGAGATGGTCGTAGACCTCGTGGATTGCGGCAACCCTGCGCTGCTCGCGGCGAGCCTTGATGCGCGCCTGCACGCTCAACTGCTGCTGGGTGAGCGGCGGCGGCGCGGTCTGGTCTTGACTTGACGATGCACTTGATGGTGCGGGTTCGGGATTGCTGCTCGAACTTTGAGCATCAATAACGTTCAAGGCCGGCAAAATCAGCGCCAGCAAAATGGCAAGACGGCGAAAAGAATACATCGGTTTCGGGTTACCTCCACGGGAGTACGGAAGCCCACTTAGGCAGTGCTTCCCCCTTAGGTATTAAACCACCTGCCGGAGCCTTGTGGGTGAACCGGTACCTGTTTGGACGCGCGCCGCAGCGATTTGCTTGCTGAATCTCCTATGGAGTTCTACGGACTCCCACCCATTGGACAAAAACAAAAGCGCTCGATGCGTTGGGCCGGGGTTCATTCGCCGGGGGCCGGTGACATCGGTGGTTAGATAAAGCAAACAGCTCAAATCAAAATGCCGTAGGATTAAAAGGCAAAGGAGTCCACGGAATTCATGGGACGGTTTCTGCTTGGAATTGTCGTAGGAGCGCTGCTGGTGCCGCTCGTGATTCTGACGTGGTTCCACTTCGGAACCGTGCCAGTGGCCGTGGCCGACCCGCCACTGCCCGAGGAGCGGCTGATCACGCAAGTTCCGCTGAATGCCCGCATCGACCGTGAGTTGATCAAGACGTCGCCGGTGCAAGCGAATGAGGAGACCTTCGTTGCCGGCGCGCAAATCTACCGCGACCAGTGTGCTGCATGCCATGGCTTCCACGGCAAATCGTCTTCTTTCGGCGCTCACATGTTTCCGAGTGCGCCGCCGTTGTGGGAGAAACACCACAACAATGACGTGGTGGGCGTAAGCGACGATGAGCCGGGCGAAACCTACTGGAAGGTGGCGAATGGGATTAGATTGACCGGCATGCCATCGTACAAGCAAGTGCTGACGGAAACTCAGATGTGGCAGGTGAGCCAGCTTCTGGCCAATGCGGACAAACCGCTGCCTCCGGTCGCATTGCAGATTCTACGTGGCGAGCCCCCGCCGCAACCGGGATTCATCACAGCCGACCCCAAACAGCGTTGACGATCAGCAGCCGCGTGTTTGAGTTTCGCGAGCGAGCAAACGATATCGATTGAAGCAACGACTGGCAGATTGAAGCAACAAGGGAGAAGGTACGTTCATGAGCGTTCTCGATTCGATCCGCAAGGGGCTTGGGTTTCTGCTGATGAGCATGGGCGTATCGAGTCCCGCGAAAAAGCCCAGGCCGGTCGCCAAACCACCTGCAAAGGCGCGCCCCGAAGAATAGGGCCGCAGTAACCGCGGCCAGCCCATAACGAATGACGAGGTTCTTCCCCATGACAACCGAAAACAAAAAGAGATTCTTCAGGGCGTTCTGGGATTTTTTTGTCCTGTTCAGCGGCATTTCGACTGCTTCGAACCTGGAACGGACGCAGGGACGCCCGCTTCGGCAGCGCGGATTGTTTTTGATTCGGCGGGTGGGGAAGAAGCACTCGAGTTCACTTCCGGTCAACAGTGATTCGTCGAAGAACCACTGAATTGGTAGAATCGAGAGTATGTCACTGACGCGCCAACAGGCCCTCGACCATTTCCACTCTTCTGACCTTATCGGTCTTGGGTTTGAGGCGGATGCTGTGCGCAGGCGCCTGCACCCCGAGGGCGTGGTTACCTACATCATTGACCGCAACATCAATTACACAAATTTCTGCACAGAGTACTGCACATTCTGCGCGTTCTATCGGCCGTTGAAAGGGCCGCGCACGAACGAGGGCTACATTCTCGAATCCGAAAAGATTTACGAAAAGATTGCCGAGACGATTGAAATGGGCGGCACGGGCGTGCTGATGCAGGGCGGTATTCATCCCGATTTGAAGATTGACTGGTTCGAGCGGCTATTCAGCGGGATTAAGCAGCGTTTCCCAAAGATCTGGCTGCATTGTTTGTCGGCATCAGAAGTGCTGTCAATTGCGGAATACTCGGAGTTGAGTTTGCGCGACACGATTGCGCGGCTGCGCGACGCGGGATTGGATTCTATCCCCGGCGGGGGCGCGGAGATTCTGGATGATGAAGTGCGGCATCGCATTGCGCGCCTGAAATGCAATACCGAAGACTGGGTGAGTGTGCACCGGACCGCGCACCAACTGGGCATGAGGACCACGGCGACCATGATGTTCGGCGTGGGAGAGACATTTGACCAGCGCATCAACCACTTCGAGGTAGTGCGGCGGTTGCAGGAAGAGACCGGCGGGTTTACAGCATTCATCCCGTGGAGCTTTCAGCCGGGGAATACGGCACTGGGCGGTCGCGGATGGGAAGAAGCGACTTCCGTTGAATACCTAAAGGTGTTGGCGATTGCGCGGCTCTATCTCGACAACATTGAAAATGTGCAAGCGAGTTGGGTGACCCAGGGGCTGAAGGTGCTGGAGTTGGGCCTGCACTTCGGGGGGAACGACGTGGGCTCGGTGATGCTGGAAGAGAACGTGGTAAGAGCCGCAGGCACATCGAATTGCACCACGGAAGAAGAACTGCGGCGGATTATTCGCGACGCGGGGTTCAAGCCGGTGCAGCGGGATACGCTTTATCGGACGATGTTTTTGAATTAGCAAGAACCGGGTTGCGCCCGGCTTGCCACCCCACCCTATCCGCAAAAACAAAGACGCGGCGAGGGTGGGGTACCCAGTGGATCAAGACTCCCATTCATAGCAAATGCTCGGGGAGGGGGGTAGCCCATTTTTCAAGTGGAACCTGCAGCGCTAGTAGCACGATTCTAGAGTATGTGTTACTCTGATTCTTCCCTGGAGAGTCCGATGCGGGAGCTCCCATGCGAGCTGGCAGCACGGAATATAGAAGCGTAGCACTGGTGCTGCTGGCCATAGCGATGAATCCGGCGTTTGGCCAGATAGTGTCGGCGAGGGTGAGTGGCGCGGTGCTAGACCCATCCTCTCGTCCCGTACCGAACGCTCGCGTCGAGTTCGATTCCAGCTTCGGCGCGCACGTGAGCGCAACGACCACCGCCGACGGAAATTTCACGATTGCGCTGCCCGCATGGGGCGCATACACGGTGCGTGTGGAAGCTCCCGGGTTTGCCGTCGTCACGCGAAAGCTGGAATTGAGCCGAATACCTTCGGCCCTGTCTGCAACGCTGACGCTACCGCTGCAGCAGGTGGCTGCCGCTGCCGAAGTGGTGATCGTTAATGGCGACGTGAGCGAGATTGCGCTCGAAGCTCCCGATCCATCGCAGAGGGTTCTGGTGCGCGAGCAGTTGCTGGATGCCAATCCAGGACGGCCGGGCGCGCCGATCTCGATTCCCGGACTGCCTATTGAAACTGCGGCCGGTGGCATCAAGGCGCCGCAGTATTTTGCGCCTGGCGTAATGGCTGATCACGGTGAGCCGATTGCGCAATACATTGCGGTGGGCGGCTACCTGGTGACCAACAACCTCTCCGCCAACGCGCATGGCAACGGCTACTCCGATCCCAATGTTTACGTTTCAGGTGCGTTGGCTGGAGTGACGACCGACGGCGGAGCGTTCAACGTGTTGGAAGGCAATCATGCTCTGAACCTGGCGGCGACCTACATGCCACGGGAGCGGATGACGAACTTTGTGACCCTCACGGGCGATGATCGCAACCTTGATATGACGGCCGGATTTGCGCCTAAGAATGCAGCAACGCGCGAATGGATGGCACTGGAGGCCAACTACGGCAACGGCCTGCTGAAGGACATGGAGCACCGGCAGATGTACAAGGTAAATGCGCTGCGCGTGCTGGATGTTGGCCGGCATGAATTGAGTTTGTTCGGCATTGCGTATTACGGCGTTTCGCATGAGGGGAACCTGGTTCCGATGGGATTTGGCGAGGAGTTGGACGACACGATTGACCCGCGTCAGAAGGACCAGACGCACACGGCTCTGCTGGCAGCCGATGACCATTGGAAGCTGGGAAACAGGGACGATGTGGCTTTGTCAGGATTTATGCGCACCTACGATCTGGCGCTGTTTTCGAACTTCGGCGAGGGGTTGATTCGGCAGAGTGAGTTCCGCACGGTTGAGGGCGCACAGGCACGAGAAACGCATAGGTATGCGTCGTGGCTGCAGGGCATGATGGGTCTGGACTATCACGAGGACGATATTCGCAACGACGATCTGGATCACTATCCGCTGGCGGATGCGAAGCTGTATGGCTCTTTCGTCAAGGTGCTGTCGAGTAACATCACGATTCGCGACTTGACGCCGTACGCGGCGGTGAACGGCGACCTGGGAAAGCATGTGCGCTTCTACGGCGGGGTGAGGCCGGACACGATCGAGTTGAAGAACGACAACAAGATGGTGGCCGCCGATTCGTTCGATTTATGGAGTACGTTTCTTGCTCCCAAGGCCACGCTGGCGTGGACGCCAGGAGACGGAGTTGCGCGCTGGCTGCCTTCGGCTTCGTTCAGCATTGGGCAGGCGTTCTTTACGCAGGACCCGCGCATCTCTGTGCAGGGTACGCTGACGGGGGCTATGGGGGCGGCGGCTTTGGCTTCGCCGTTCGAGCGGTCGCACTCCATGCAGTTCGTAGTGGAAAATGAGTTCTCGTCCACCGATGTGCGGGTGACAATGGGGCGAACGACGACAACGGAAACGCTGGGCAAGATTGATCCCGACAACGGAACGCCGTTTGATTTGGGACCGGGGAAGCTGAAGTTTCTGACCGCGAGTGTGCACCGACAATTCAAGGGCTACGGAAGTGTGCAAGCGGTTTTCTCGAAGGCGGATGCGCGGGTGTTGAACGAGTTTGGTTCCGATCCTGGATGGACGGTGAACTCAGGATGGAACCCTGCGGTGGAGTGTCCGCGGACGATCTTTGATGGGCTGATAACACTGGACAAGCTGCCTCTGCGATTGCATGCGCGCGGCGAGTACGAGTATGTGGGGCACAAGATTCTGGATGCAGGCAACAGCGAGGACGGCTGGAAACAACTCGAAGCGATTCCCGTAGGAGAGACGCGGTTGGCGGTGGTGCGCAGCCTTAGGGACGGGCGGGTGGAAGTGGGCGCGAACGGAATGGTAGCGCGGGGTTATACCGGGCAGACCACCGAGACTATTGCGCCGCTGGCTTCGGGAGTGGCGTGGCAGGTGGGGGATGGGATTCCGGGTTGCACGGCGGGATCGGGACCGAGCGGTGCACAGAATGACTTTGATTGCGGGACACATGAGTGGCCCGTTGGCGTGCGCATGGTCTCGTTTGTGAGCGGGTCCATCTCGTGGCGGTTTGGTGTAAATCGGTAGAGCGCGGCTTCGCGTCTGCAGTGGGATGCGCTACTTTGTGGACTTGCTCGGCCTGGGGGCCTTGTGCGCTTTGAGGGCAGGCAGGCTTCCTGAGGGAAAGTCGGTGGACTGGCGCACGACAAGGCGGGTGGGAATTTGCCACTCTTTTTTTGCAGCCATGGGGTGGTCCTGCTCAATACCTGCGCGCAAAGCCTCGACGGCGGCTGCGGCAAGGTCTTTGCACGACATCTGGATGGTGGTGAGCGGCGGCAGCATGAACTGCGCAAGGTGAATGTCGTCGAAGCCGACAACGGAGATTTCACGAGGGACGTTGCGGCTGGTGCGAAAGAGCGCGTGAAGAGCGCCGATGGCTGTCATGTCGTTGGAGCACATGACGGCGGTTGGCAATTCGCCGTGGGAGGCTAGCTGCTCCATTGCAAGGATGCCGCCTTCCATTGTGTGGGTGCCTTCGACAATGTGAGCGGCTGGAATGGTGAGGCCGAGTTCCGACGTGGATTTGAGAAATGCTGCGCGACGCGCGATGGCGGAACGGAGGCGTAGCGGACCGGTGATGAAGGCGATGCGGCGATGGCCGAGAGCGGCGAGGTGCTGGACGGCCTGACGGATTCCTTCGCCGTAGTTGACTTTGAGGACGCGGATGTTGGGAAGGTCGGGTCCGGCGTCCACAAAGACCAGGGGAAACTCGCGTTCCACCAGCTTCTGCACCAACTCTTCTTCAATGCCAAAGGTCATAACGGCCACGCCATCGACGCTGCGCTGCAGCATGCGGCGAATGAGTGACTCGGTGCGGGCGGGCTCGTAATTAGTGGAACCGATGAGAACTTCGTAGCCTTGCGCGACGGCCAAATTTTCAAACTCCTGCACGAGCTCCGGGAAAAAAGGGTTGGTGATCTCGGAAACGATGAGGCCGAGCATGTGACTGCGTCCGGAGACAAGTGCGCGGGCCTGGGTGTTGGGGAAATAGCCTACTTCGTCGATGGCTTTCCAGACGCGCTTTGCCAGCTCAGGATCTACGGTGGGAATGCGATTGACCGCACGGGAAACGGTGGCGATGGAAACGCCCGCCCGACGGGCTACATCGCGGATGCTGATGGCGCCGGGGCGTTTGTGGTCAGATGAGCTTTTCCTCTGGATAGTCACTGATGAAGGGATTGTACGCGTTTCTTGTGTTTCTCAGCCAGAGCGATTGTGTGGGCTGCTAGGGAAAGCATTTTGGAAACAGCGGTTTGCGGTATTTTCTTCCTGCGGGTTAGCAGTCCGAACCGCAGGCAAGAGAGAGCGTTGGTAGGCCTTCCGGAAAGCGTTTCCTCTGGTCCGATCAGTTGTTTTCTGAGACGACGGCCGAATTCGGCGGGCATCAGGGATGCCTCTGGCCGCCGGCGGCAACTTCCATTCCGTGCTTGATTAGCTCAATAATTGATGCGAGGCTTTCAGTTGCACCGCGGAGGCTGCCGGGTAGATTGACGATGAGTGTGGTGCCTTTGAGGCCTGCTAGACCTCGCGACAGCCATGCGAAGGGATTACTTTGTGCACCGATGGATCGCATCGCCTCAGCCAGGCCTGGAACCTCACGGTCTATCACACTGCGCGTGGCTTCCGGTGTGCGGTCACGCGGGCTAAGGCCGGTGCCTCCGACAGTGAGCAGTAAGTGGGCCCCGTCTTCGCTGAGTTTCGTCAGCATGGCTGCAATGGCGGGCTGATCGTCCGGGAGCAGGGTGGTCCGGATTTCTGCGTCGGGCCATTGTTGGCGAAGCTGCGCAACCACGGCTGGGCCCGCAGTATCCTGGAGCAGGCCCTGAGAACAGCGATCGGAGATGGTTAGAACTCCGAATATCATGATTGTGATTTTAGAACCTACTCGGGCAGGCCTGGCGACATCTTAATAGTTTCCAACCATTTCTCAACTAAGCCCGGCCAATAGGTCACCGGAAGACCGTTCTTGCGCAGCCCGTAGCCGTGGCCGCCCTGCGCATAGATGTGCAGTTCGGCGGGGACTTTGGCGTTCTTGAGTGCCATGAAATAGACCACCGCATTCTCTACGTGGACCGGATCGTCTTCAGCCTGGACTATGAATGTTGGCGGCGTTGCCGCTGTGGGATTTATGTCTGCGTTGGGGGCGAGATTCTTTTCAGACAGGGCCAGGTAGCCGGGATAGACGACGACGGCGAAATCGGGACGGCAGCTTAGCTGGTCTGCGGAATCGATCGGGGCGTAGAGGCGCTCATCGAAGTGAGTACTGAGTGCGGCTGCCAAGTGTGCACCCGCGGAGAAACCCAGCACGCCGACGCGCTTGGGATCGATGCCCCATTCCGTTGCATGCTCGCGAACGAGGCCGAGAGAGCGCTGCGCATCCTGCAAAGCCGCGGGGGATTTGGGGTAGGGACCGGTGCCGGGCACCCGGTACTTGAGGATGACGCAGTTGACGCCAGCTGCGGTGAGCCAGTCGCAGACTTCGGTGCCTTCGAGGTCGATAGCCAGGATGTTGTATCCCCCGCCGGGAAAGACCACGACGGCCGCGCCGGTGTTGTGGCTGGTTGCCTTGTAGAGAGTGAGAGTAGGCACGGACACATTGCCCAGCCGGACAAGAGGCTTGCCGGCGATGAGATTATCTTTGGCGGTGGTTGTGTCTGCTTCAGGCAACGGGTTTGCTGGAGCGCCGGGTGCAATGCCAGGCCAGACCGGCAGGGTGAGATGGCGGACGCAGGCGGCCAACCGGACTGCTGGGCTAAGAGCCCCGGACAGATGCCGACAGCAGCGGCAAGAACAAGCAGTGCAGATTTGTTCATTGTCAGTGACACTCCGCTCAAAAACTTCGCTCCGATGATTGCAGGCTGGGGGCGACAACTGCAAACCGGGCCAGGGCGCGAAGGCGAGAATCCGCGCTCAGGGCTGGACGCCCGGTGGAATCAACAGAGTGAGTTTTTCGGGAGCGATCTCGATGGTCACCGGCAACCCGCCCAGCAGTTCGCCATCTGCCTCGACGAAAACCCCTTCTGGCGATCCGTTGCGGCTGCGGCACTCGACCGCAAGCGCGTCGAGCAATTCGACTTGATGGAAGAACGTCTGGCGCTGAAACAAGGATGCCAACACAAAGCGCATGTACTGAAAGCGGCTGCGGGTTTTGAAGGCGAGTAGGCGGAGAGTTGGTTTGTGCAGACTGGCTCCGGGAGCGAGGTGGTGCAACAAGCCCCCAAAATCGCGAATCCGTATTGCCAAAAGTTCTGAGACTGCGGTGACGCGGGGCGCAGTGGAGTCGGAGGGCACATAGGCCGCGTCGAAAAGGGGAAATGTGTGCGTTGCCCAGACACGGAACATCTCCAGCATATAAAGCGCATAGCCGAAACGGCGCTTCAAGCCGGCATCGAGCCTGGAAATGCAGAGAGCATCCGCACCCACACCGGCGGCCACGGTGAAGTAGCGCGATTGCTGCGCGCCTTCTTGATCCAGATACGAGATGCGGCCGACAGGGATTTCAACTGGCTCAGCTGAAATCAATTTCCGGATTGCCTTAAGCGGGGACCAACCGAGACCCAGGTTCGCAGCAAGTGCATTGGCCGTGCCCAAGGGAACAACGCCGAGTGCAACCGGTGTTCCGACGAGATGCTGCAGGATTTCGTTGGCCGTGCCATCCCCGCCGCAAGCAAGAATTGTGTCGCAGCCCTGGAGAACGGCTTGCTGCGCTAAAACGCCGGCGCCTCCGGGTGCGCTGGTTTCCATTGAATGAGCTTCGACGCCCGCGCTGCGCAAGATGGCCAAAGCATTTGCGATGATTGCAGCGCGTCGAGTGGATTGCTGACCGGAAGCCGGATTGTAGATGAGCGCTGCACGACGCATGAATGATTTGGACCTGGAGGACCTGACTCTTATCTTCGCATGTCGTTGCGGTTGAGCCTGTCTACAAAGGCGCTTGCGGAGGGTGCGCAGCGTGCCCCTGGGTGCGCGTGAAAACGTGCGAAATAGTTCGCGAATTGCACGAAATCTCGCGTTTTTTAACTATAGAGAGTTGCAAAAAAACGGTTCATGAAGCTTCAAAAGAGGCCTTTGCAAAACTCGGGGTGCGCATAAATGCGCAGACGCGGCTATTTCAGGCCATCCTATCTCCGCGATGGCGGGAATCGAATCGTCCTTGTGCGCTTAGAGTCTGCAGGCAACTATTCGCGAATACCTCTGACAGGAAACAGAGATACAAGTTGAACACAACAAGGCAGCCCTTGAGAGTTGATCTCTCTCGCCCTTACGACAGACGTCACAGGAAGCAAGTCCTTCGACTCCGCTACGCTTCGCTCGGGATGAACGAGCTTATTGAGGGTTGTGCTCTCTCCTCCTTTCGCCAGAAAAAAGGCGCAAGAACGGGACACGAGGCCTTTGCAGCTGGTCCGGCACCGGGACTTGCTCCTGCCGTGGTGCAGGTTCAACACAGCAGTCTGTGATGTGCTCTATTTTGATTGAACTGTTTTCGCAGGGATTGCGTAGTCCGAGTAGAATGATTCCCGGCAAAAAATGGAAAGAAACTGAGGCCTTGATCTGGAAAATGACGAACTCGACGCGAACTATCCACTACTGCCTGCTCTCCGCTCTTCTGATGAGTTTGACGCTGTACACGGCCAGCGTCTCCGGCCAGGCAAAGGCTGGTGCATCGGCACAGGCCGCTGCACCGGGCGATCAGCCTCGCTACAAAGATGCCAGCTTGCCCATTGAGGATCGCGTGGCGGATTTGCTGCCCCGCATGACGCTGGAAGAGAAGGTGGAGCAGATCACGGGCGGCTGGGAAACGCGCCTGCAGGTAATTGACCCGACGGGGACGTATACCAGCGAGAAGGCTCGCCAGGTGGTTGCGAATACGTGGGGCGCGGACCAGAAATTTACGCCGCGCGAGTCCGCGATACTTCGCAATGGGGTGCAGCGGTATCAGCGGGAAAAGACACGGCTGGGCATTCCAGCAATGTTTCTGGGCGAGGGGCTGCATGGGTTTATGGAATACGGCAGCACCAGCTTTCCGCAGGCGCTGGGATTGGCCGCGACCTGGGACCCGGCGGTGGTGAAGCGGGTGTTTACCGCGGTTGGGGATGAAGCTGGGTCGCGCGGCGCGGGCCAGTTGTTTTCGCCGGTGCTGGGATTGGCGCGCGATCCGCGCTGGGGACGTACCGAGGAGACCCTTGGCGAGGATCCTTACCTGGTGTCGCGCATGGGTGTTGCCGCCATTGAAGGACTGCAAGGCGACAGCTTCATGATCGACAGGCATCATGTGCTGGCTACGGCGAAGCATTACGCCGTGCATTCGGAACCGGAAGGGGGCACCAACACGGCTCCCGGCAATTACTCCGAGCGCATCATCCGCGAAAACTTCTTCGTTCCTTTTCAGGCAGCCGTTGAGGAAGCGCACGTGGGCAGCATCATGGCATCGTACAACGAGATTGACGGCGTGCCTTCACACATCAATCACTGGCTGCTGGACAAGGTGCTGCGGCAGGAGTGGGGATTTACGGGGTATATCACGTCCGATGGCGATGGGCTGCAGATGCTGGTGGCGACGCATCACGTGGCGTACAACAATGCGGATGCGGCGCGGCAAGGGATTGCGGCAGGGATTGACTACGACCTATCAGAAGGCAGTGCGTTCAGCACGCTGACTGCGCAGGTGAAGGCGGGCATTGTGCCTGAGAGCGATGTGGACCGCGCGGTGACGAAGGTATTAACGGCGAAGTTTCGCCTGGGGCTTTTCGACAATCCTTACGTAGACCCTGACTACGCGGAGAAGACAACAAACAGCGAGGAACATCGCAAGCTGGCTGTTGAAGCGGCAAGCAAGGTGATTGTGCTGCTTAAGAACGAGAAAAACCTGCTTCCGCTGGACCTGGGGAAGCTGAAGAACATTGCGGTGATTGGTCCCAATGCAGCCGATGTGCATTTGGGCGGATACAGCCGCGATCCCGGGCAGGGCGTAAGCATTCTGGACGGCATCAAGGCGCGCGTGAGCGGTAAGGCCAACGTGATCTATGCGGAAGGCTGCAAGATCACGACTGCGCCGCAAGGATATCGCGGCTGGTGGGCCAACGGTGTGGAACTGCTGGATGCGAAGACGCAGACCGCTTCGATTCAAGAAGCAGTGGCCGCGGCGCGGAAGTCGGATGTAGCCATTTTGGTGGTGGGTGAAAACGAGAGCACCAATCGCGAGGCATGGGCGGAAGAGCATCGCGGCGATCGGGACTCCCTGGACCTGCTGGGTGCACAGAACGACTTGGTGAAGGCGGTGGTTGAGACGGGAACGCCGACCGTTGTGTTTCTGATCAACGGGCGTCCGCTCTCAATCAATTACATTGCGGAGAACGTGCCCGCGATTCTTGAGGGGTTCTATCTTGGGGAAGAAGGCGGGGTGGCGGCGGCACAGGTGCTGTTCGGTGATGTGAACCCAGGCGGCAAATTGCCGATCACCTTTCCGCACAATGTGGGCGACCTGCCGGACTTCTACAACCACAAACCATCTGACAATCGGAGCTACGAGTTCAGCACGCGGAAGCCGCTGTTTCCTTTCGGATATGGGCTGAGCTACACAACATTCAGCTTTGACAATCTGCGCGTGGAGCCGAAGCAGATTCTGCCGGGAGGGACTGCGAAGGTTAGCGTAGATGTTACAAATACAGGCCAGCGTACAGGCGATGAAGTGGCGGAGTTCTACATTCACCAGAAGATTGCTGATGTGACGCAGCCGGTGATGCAGTTGAAGGGCTTTAACCGGATCACGCTGAAGCCGAATGAGAAGAAGACGGTGGAGTTTAACGTTACGCCGGAGACGCTTTCGATGCTGAACATCGATATGCATCGCGTGGTAGAACCTGGCGTATTTGAGATGATGGTGGGTCCGAGTTCCGACAAAACAAGCATGGTACGGCTGACTGTGACCGGAGCGACAGGCGAAACTGGCAGGCCACCACTGCCGCCAGCGCCAGCGGGGTCCGAGTCCGGCGTTGTGAGCACCTTTGACGATGGGAAGGTTGCGGCGAATTTTGGAATGTGGATCCCTGCTGGGGACACGATGAGCGGCGGAAAATCGAGCGCAACCATCAACGTTGTGGAACCGGGCGCGAATGGAACGAAAGGAGCTTTGCAGGTGAATGGAGAAATTGTGGCCGACTCGCCCGCACCGTTCAAATTCGCAGGAGCGCTGTATTCGCCCGGGGCGGCGCCGATGCAGCCTGCAAACCTTTCGACCAAGAAGGAGATCAGCTTTTGGGCCAAGGGCGATGGGAAGACATACACCCTGATTGTGTTGACCGAAGAACGCAACGGCAACGGAAGCATGCCGGCGACCACAACCTTTGTCGCGGGGCCAGAGTGGAAGCAATACACGTTCCCGTTTTCTACCTTTGAAACGGACGGCAGCGATCTAAGTGGGTTGGGGTTTGTGCATGTGATGGAGCCGGGAAAATTCCAGTTTGAGATTGATGAGGTCGAGATCAAGTGAGGATGCGGCTTGAGGGATGGCAGGGCGGAGTCGCGCTGTTGTAGGACTTCAGATTGCCGCGCCTTGCTCCACTACCGCCTTGGAAAGATTTCTGGGGCGGTCAACGTCTACGCCGCGCTCCAGAGCCATGAAGTAAGCGAAGAGCTGCAGCGGAACTACCTCTGCGATGGGCAGCAGGTATTCGGCTGCAGGCTGGACGAATACGCAGTCACTTACAAGGGCGGGAACTTCTTCCTCGCCTGTATTGGCGATGGCGATGATTTTCGCTCCCTGCGCTTTCATGTCGCGGAGGAGCTGCAGCGTCTTTTGATAGCGCAGCACGGAGCCGCTCAGGCTGGGATCGACGGTGGCAAGGACGACCAGCGGTACGCGATCACTGACGAGCGCGTTGGGGCCATGTTTCAGTTCGCCGGTGGGATAGCCTTCGGCGTGGACATACGAGGCTTCCTTCAGCTTCAATGCGCCTTCGCGGGCGATGGCGTAATGAATGCCGCGGCCGAGGTAAAGGAAGGTGGACGCAGAGTTGTACTTGTGCGCGAGGGAGGCCATTTGCTCGCGCCAGCCATCGAGTTGCGCTTCGATCGAGGCAGGCAAAGCGCGGATGGCTTCAATGTGGCGCGTAAGTTCGTCCGCATTGAGGCGGCCGAGACGCGCGCCTTCATACAGCGCGAGAAGATAGAGGACCGTCAATTGGCCTGTAAAGCTCTTTGTGGCTGGAATTGCGCGCTCGCGGCCGGCGGCGAGAGGCATGGAAACATCGGCTTCGCGCTCCATGGAAGAACCAGCGGCGTTGGTGATGGCGAGGGTTCGTTGGCCGCGCTGTTCCGCTTCGCGCAGAGCGGCAAGGGTATCCGATGTTTCGCCGGATTGGGAGAGGACGAGGACGCTGGGATGGCGGATTCCCTGCTTGTCGTCGTTGCCGCGGCAACTGTATTCGCTGGCATATTCGACATCCACCGCCAACCCGCACAGGTCCTCGAGCAGGATCTCGGCCGCGAGGCCGCTGTGCCTGCTTGAGCCTGAGGCGGCAATCAGAACTTCGCCTTCGGGGATGGACCAGGTGGCAAGTAGTTTGGCCACATCCGGCTTCAGGAAATCGTGCGCAAGATAAAGGTCTAAGGTGCGCCGAATCGCTTCTGGCTGTTCGTAAATCTCGCGCAGCATTTCATGGGCAAAGTTCTGCATGTTTCCATTCCGGCTACAATCTGTTTGAAGATGACCTGCGCCAGCTATGATCATACATCGATAATATGATCATCTATGTGAACAAAATTGCAAAATGTGGGAACGGTTTCTGCGTGAACCTGATTATTCTGTAACGGGAAAGGATAGAATCGTTGCGATGACAGACTCACTGAATCCGCGTTCCGAGCAGATTATCAAACTGCTTCTGCGCGTGGGAAGCGCGACGATAGAAGAGATTCTGTCGGTGGCCGGCTCCTCTGCACCCAGCATTCGGCGCGACCTGGCGAAACTGGAACAGCGTGGCCTGATCCGTCGGACACACGGTGGCGCGACCCTGGTTGAGCCGCTTCTTTACGAACCTTTCCGCTATGACAGCACTTTTCTGGCGCGCGAACAACGGTTTGCCGAGGAGAAGCGCCGCATTGGCCTGGCAGCGGCGGAACTGGTGCTGGGCAATGAGACGGTGGGGCTGACCGCGGGCACCACGACAACCCATATCGGGCGCAGCCTGCGACATCGCGACAAGATCCAGGTGGTGACGAACGCCATCAATATCGGAATGGAACTTTGCAATCAGCCCGGCATCCGCACCTATCTCACCGGCGGCGTGGTGCCGTGGGCATGGTCGTTCTCGCTTACGGGAAATGCGGCGCTGACGTTTCTCGACGATGTCTACATGGACAAGGTGTTTCTGAGTGTGACCGGGCTGAGTGCAGAAAAGGGCGCGACCACCCTTGAGGCGGACGAGGCCCTGGTTTACCGAAAGATGGTGAAGCAGGCAAAGCAGGTGATTGTTGCCACCGACTCAAGCAAGTTGGGGAAGGTAAGCCCCGCTTTCGTTTGCCCGGCCAGTGCGATTCACATTCTAATTACGGACACTGGCGCGGCGATGGAGAACGTGGCGGAGTTTGAACAACAGGGAACGCGTGTCATTCTGGTTTGAAGAAAGCCGCCACCACGGAGGTGCACCGGTGTCTCAGCGAGCGGCTTGAGCCGCGGACTCTCTTGCAGCGACTTCCTGGCGAAGGAGGCGGATTGACTCGCGGACATCAGACTCAAGCATTGCCTGAGTGTCGACCGCGGAATGCCCGTTACCCACTTGCTTTCCGTTCGCTTCGCCGATTTCAGACTGCAACGAGGTTGCGTTTCTGCGCGTCAATGACCCGTGCAGATAGGAAATGCCTGTGCGTCGCACCACTTCTGCGAGGTTGGCGAGCCTGAGTCCACCGCCGGCCATGATCTCCAATCGCCCGGCGGCTTGCCTGCGCAAGCGAGCGATCGAATCGGCGCCTGAGAGCACATCGGGCGCGCCGCCCGAAGTCAGGAGGCAATCAGCGCCGGTTTGAATCACGGATTCCATTGCATCGCTCAAGTTTGCTGACTCATCGAATGCGCGGTGGAAGGTGACGCTAAGGGGCCGAGCCAGGCGGACGAGCTCGCGGCTGCGCTCCACGTCCACGCTTCCATCGGGCAGCAAGAGGCCGATGGCAATTCCCGCGGCTCCCGCCTGCTTTACGTGCTCGATCTGCCGCCGCATCTGATCGAATTCCTCAGGGGAGTAAACGAAGTCCCCACCTCGCGGACGAATCAAGACGTGAACGGGAATGGCAACCGATCGGATGACTGCTGAAATGAGGTCTTCACTGGGGGTGAGTCCACCAACAGACAACTGGGAGCAAAGTTCGATTCGGTCGGCACCGCCGTGTTCGGCCGCCTGCGCGGCCCGTACACTCTCGGCACACAGCTCAAAAAGATAGTTCTTCATAAAATCCTGAATCAAACTCCATATGATCTCAAAAACACTCACCGCCATTGTTCAGCCAATTCAAGAAGGCAACATCTGGCCGGGTCTAACTTTGATTGTGCCTGCATCGAAGGTTTGATGCAGCCAAGCGAAATCCTCCACGCAGCAACGGAGCATGCCGATAGCCCTCAATCCTGCTTGGAAACACACACGTGTTCTCTGCGTTCGAGGATTAGAACACCGCAATCCGCGATGAATTTGGAATGCACCAGTGTAAGCCCACAGAGCAGGGGCTGTCTCGGGGAGGCATCGTTTAACTTATGGAGCCGCCCAGGCGCCGTGGAAAACGACGCCTGAGCTTGGTTGATATTGCCAAGTTAGAAGTTGAGCTTGAGTGAAAGTTCGACTTCGCGACCAGGGTTTGACCCATCCAGTAGACCGAACTGCCCTACGTTTCCGGTCCCCACATTGACCGCCGGGCCTGTTGCGCGAACGCCATTGCAAGCCTGGCACGAACTATACTGCCCCCACCAACTGGCCGGCACGCTGAAGACCGGAGTGTTGGTCAGGTTGATGAACTCGGCGGCGAGCGCCATGTTGAACTTCTCCGTGACCGGAAATCTTTTAGTCAGGTTTAGATCGGCGGTCTTGAGGGCAGGCCCCCGCAACGCGCCCGTCTGGCAGTTGCCGTAGGAATAGTTCGCGACCTCGGCCACGGAGCCCGGATTGAGATTCGTCCGCCCGATGCTCCCACCGATTTGAACTGTCTGCATGCTTTCCGTGGTTGATTGGCCGGCTACGCAATCGGGGCGGGGTTCATACGAACCGGTTAGCGTGGATGCGGAGAGTGCATTGTCATCACCCATGTAGGCACCGGCAAAAGGGGTAATCCCAAAACCAGACCGGAATGTGGTGTTGACCGCGGTTTCCCAGCCCCCGATCACCTCATCGACTACGTGATTGACGTTGTTGGCGAACAGCTTTCCCCTCCCGAAAGGGAGACTGTACACGCCATAGGCGCCGAGTTCCTGCTTGGTGTCGATGGTGCATCGCCCATAATCGCCCATCGGGTTGTACTCATTCTGGAAGAAGTTCTGCGTAGCCTGTGTCTGCGATTCTCCCGCACCTTCTTCGTCACCATAGGAGCCGAAGTAACCGAGCGAGTTGGCAAGGCACTTAGACCATGTGTAACTGGCCTGGAAGGTAAGGCCGTGATAGTTTCTCTGCAACAGAGTTGCTTCCAGCGCGCTGTAGCGAGAGATTCCGTCGGAGGCGTTGTAGCGAGCTTGAGCACCAGCGGTCACGATCGGCTGCATATAGGGCCCCGGAACCACGGTGTCCGCTGTGGTGAGTTGTTTTTGGTTGTAAAGATAGATGTCGGACATGTGGTCGTCCTTGTTGCCAACAAATCCGATGGTCGCCGTCGTATTGGCCTTGAACTGGTGCTGAACAAACAGACTGAACTGCTGATCGACCGCAGGCTGAAGGTTAGGATTGGTTGCGTGTGCCTGGCCGCTTGCGAAACAGTTGGAGGCAAACGCCATGAGTTGAGCAGGGGTACAGGCGGCAGAGAAAGGCGTATATCCCTGATCGAGCGTGGTAGTCGGATACATCAGCGTAGCGGCTGTGTTGTTCACCTCATTGTGCAGTTCCACATAGGGTGGGTTTACAACGGCCATGTTGTTTACTCCGTTGCCCTCCATGTAACTAGAGATGTCGTAGGCGCCGCGGATCACAGTTCCCGGAGCCCAATCGGGGCTGTATGCGAAGCCGATACGAGGCTGGAAGTCATCCCATCCCTTGTAGGTGTTGTAGTTTGTGCCAATCTCCGGGGTCCCCGTAAGGAGATTGAAGTTGACGTTATTGTTCTGATTTTTGTCGCCGCGAGGTGTCGTCAATTCATAGCGCATTCCCAGGTTCAGACTGAAGTTATGCGTTACATGCATGTTGTCCTGCACGTACCCCGCCACCAGGCTATTCACCAAGTTGAAGTTGAAGGGCACACCCTGCTGCACGTTTTGCGGCAGGCCGAGCAAGAAGTCTGCGAATTGGTTTGGCGCGCCTCCTGCGCCCGCACCCAGCGTGGTGTATTGACCGTTGAACGAGAAGGACCCGGCAGCGCCCTGGTTGCCTGCATACACATCGTTCATGATGTAGTGGTAGAGTTCGAATCCTGTGTGAATGGTTTGCTTGCCGTGCGTCCAAGTGAGTGAATCTTCGGCCTCATATGTGGTGTCGTGGAAGATCTCTACGCCGTCAGAACTACCAACTGCCCCATAACCGAAGCTCATTGAGGGAAGAATTGATTCCTGAACTCCAGGGAGACCAAATTCCTGGGGTAGATTCACGTTTGTCGCGTTGCTATAAACCTGATCGTTCGCGGGGAAAAACTGACCGCCAAAGCGGGCATCATTGACGAGCGTAGGAGTAATCGTGCGGACATAGTCCACGACAAAGTTCTTCAGCGGGTATTCCCTGGTCAGGTTGGGAGTCAGTACGTTCGTTCCATTGCTGCTGACATTGAGCGTATGCATCTGGGTGTAGCGGCCCGAAAGGTGATCGTTCTGCGATGCCTCCCAGTCGATTTTGACATCGCCCTGGTAGCTGTGGACGTAGCCGCTTGTGAAGTAGTTCTGCTGTTCAAACTGCTGAGTGAACAAGGGAGAAGCGACCATAGCCGCCGCCACAGCGCTGTTCAACGGAATCTGATTGTTCGCGAACGGTTGACGGCTACCGACGGGAGCGGGCTGCCCGGCGTTGGGTCCGCTGAGATAGACAGGGCTGTAAAGCTGTCCAGCGGGATTGGAGCAGACACCGTTGACGAAACTCGCGCCAAGGCTGGTGCAGACCTGCCCAAGGTTACCGGTCAGAAAGGGTGCCGGAATAAGGGTGTTGGTTTGGCCCGTCCGCGGTGTGTTATTAAGTTCGGACTGCTCGTCAGCGAAGAAGAACAGCTTGTCTCTGAGGATGGGACCGCCGACTGTACCACCGAAATTGTTCCACTGGAGCACTGGCCGCGGTATGGTCAGCCCTGTCGCAACATAGTTGTTCGGATTGCTTGTTGACGGAATCTCCAGCGAGGCGTTTGCCTTGTCCTGCCAAGTGTTCGCGTCAAGGTCTGTATTGCGGATGTATTCGAACACGTCGCCGTGGAAATGATTTGTCCCAGATTTGAGCGTCTCTACGACCACGCCGCCGATATAGTTTCCGAAATCCGCGGGAGCGTTGCTGGTAATGATGTTGAATTCCTGAATCGCATCGGGACTGGCTACGTACGCAACGTCGTTGTTATCCGGCTGGTTGATGTCCATGCCGTCAAGAGAGGCGTTATTGTCCTGCTCGCGTGCGCCGTTGACGTACGGGCGACCTGTGCCGAATGTGTTCTGAGAGGATTCGAATGCGAAAATATTGGGGCTGACAACGCCGGGAGCCAATAGCGTCAATTGGTTAATATCGCGGGTGGCCAAGGGAAGGTTATTAACTGCGTTAGTGTCAAGCACCGTGCCCACCTCAGTGGATTCGGTCTGCAGAAGCGGTGGCGCGGAGTCTACGGTTACTGTCTCATTCACCTTGCCGAGCTTCAATTGGAAATCGACGCGGGCAACCTGATTGAGGATGAGGCTGAACGGGCTGCGCGCTTCGGTGGGAAAACCGGATGCCTGCACCTTGACGACAATGTTGCCCACGGGGATTTGGGGAAACTCGTAGAGGCCGGATTCGCTTGTGCGCGTGGTCCAGGTGGTGCCGCGGTCAACATCCTGAATGGTGACGGTTGCATTGGCGATGGCAGACCCGGCGGGATCCACCACCGTGCCGGTGATTGAGCCAGCAGCCTGCTGGGCCCACAGAGTTGACGATGTCCCCGAACTCCCGATGACGGTACAAGCGCCAACCACAATCAGCAACATCAAATAGATCCGCTTCACTGAGATCCTCCTTAGAAATACAGGTTCAGGTTGAACAGGTAGCCCTAATGCACAGCTATAGCAAGGCAGTAAAGTGATATATAGCAGTCATTAATTTCTGAGTCAAGCAGAAAAACTTAGAAACCCAGGATCGAGGTTGGGGGCTCTGGAAAAGGCGCCCTCCTTTTGTAACGAATAGCGCAGAACCCCATGAATCGCGGGAAATTGAGAGAATTTCACCAGCGACCGAAGTGCAGGTACGAAGGGACTGGCGCCGCCAAGCGCATTAAATACCGAAGATTCAGTAGTTTCCCGGGGGTAAAGATATGCGCTGACTGCTCTATAGCTAGTTTTTACTCGACAATCCGTGCGATTCAGGTATCTTGGTTGCAGATCAATTTGCGCGAATTAGAAAGCGGCAGCGATTCGGTTATGAGCACAGTAGTGACGATGGTGCGCACGCAGAAGGACGAGCCTGCGTACAAAAGGATCCAAAGTGAGATTCGTCAGCGGATCGATTCCGGCGAACTGAAGCCGGGTGACGTTGTCGACTCCGAAAGAGAATTGGCAAGAACTCACGGCGTGAGCCTGATGACGGCGCGCCATGCGCTCGCAGATCTGGCGCAGGAAGGCATTGTGGAGCGCCGTCATGGCGCCGGGACTTTTGTCGCGCCGCCGCAGATCCATTTCAACAAACTGCTGAGCTACACCGAGCAGATGGCGAGCCTGGGTTTAACGACGCATTCTCGGATTGTGTCCTCGAGCATTGTGGCGCGGGAGCACGAAATCGCAGCACGACTTGGCTTGTCGTCAACATGCCGATTGATACGAATTGAACGTGTGCGCTCGGCCGGCGATGAACCTGTTGCCCTGGAGATTTGCTATCTCTCGGCCGAGGAGTATCAGGCGGTGATGGAGGTTCCACTTGAGCGAACATCGCTGTTTGGAGCGTTGGAGCGCGAGTGCGGCATTGAACTGGCGTATGCGGATGAGGAGATCGACGCGACCCATGCCGATCATCGGATTGCCCGTCTCCTGAATATACCGAGCGGTAGCCCGCTGCTCCGCATCCGCCAACTTATCTTCTCAAACAAAGGCCGAGCAACGGTTTATGTGACGGGCCTTTACCGTTCAGGCCGCCACACGCTTCGGATTCGCCGCTTCCGATAGTTCGAACTGCATTTTCATAGAAAACAAGAATGTAAGTTCAATAAAACGAAAAGTGGACATGGAGTTCCATGGACTCTCATCTATCGGACAAAAACAAAGACGTCCGATGGATGGGGCACAGTTTCATTCCTTGCGCCGCGGCAAAAACTCGTGGAGGGCCGTTACTTGGCTGGATAAAGCAGCGCTTTCTGGCGATCCTGTTCGAACGCATCCAATGCGGATAGCCAACCCTCGGCGATGCGCTGCGGATCATGTCCAGCTGCCAGGTCGTCGATGACGGATTGATTCGCAAGATTGGTTTTCATTTTCTCCATTTGAAATTCTTCGGGATATAGGTGGTAAAGCGCAGATGCGATCTCCAGGCCAAGTTCGGGAGCGTCGAGCGTATTGCGATCCGTAACCAGCACGTGGATGCCGTGGCAAAGCTCCCCCGCATAGGGGTAGGGCTTCTGCGGCGTGAAATCGATCGAGAAGAAGCGGACCCCGGGCAGAAAGCGGTGATTCAGAAACTGGGCAAGCGTGCGACCGTTGATCCATGGTGCGCCTAAGATTTCAAATGGGGTGTCGATGCCGCGGCCGACGGAAATGTTGGTTGACTCAATGAGTCCAAGAGCTGGATAGAGCGTGGCTTCTTCGAGATCACGGAGGTTTGGCGAAGGATTGATCCAGGTGAGTCCGGTTGAATCGAACCAGTCACCGCGCTGCCAGCCTTGCAGGGCGATAACGGTGAGCGGCGCGTTGAGATGGCGCTGCTGATTGAAGAAGCGCGCTAGTTCTCCGATTGTCATGCCATGGCGAACCGGAATGGGCATGTAGTCCACGTAGCTTCCCTTGCCGGGATCTGAGAGCGGACCTTGCACGAAGGAGCCGGTAATGGGATTGGGACGGTCTAGGACAATGATCTCCGTGCCGGTTTGCGCCGCGGCTTCAAGGAAACACCCAAGTAAGGTTTCATAGGTGTAAAAGCGGACGCCCGCGTCCTGCAGGTCGATGACGACTGCATCGAGCACGCGCAGAGTATAGAGGGGTGGTCGACGCTGGGCATCGGTTGCACCATAGAGGCTGATGACGGGAAGGCCAGTGGCAGCGTCGACGGTGCTGGGTACGCCGGGTTGATCGAAGGAACCTGTTATGCCGTGCTCCGGGCTGAAGAGGGTTGTGAGCGCGAGGCCGGGAACAGCTTCGGACGCGTTGTGAGCGAGTACATCGATGGTTCGGCTCCCATGCGCATCGACGCCAGTCTGGTTGGTGAGCAGGCCGAGGCGAAGTTTGCCGCCGTGGGTACTGGCCAACTCTGCCAGTTCCTTGAAGTGATCGGCTTCCAGTACATCGATTCCGGTTTTGACATCGTCATTGCGCGCGGATGATCTGCGCATGCCCGTTAGCGATTCGTTGTATCCGGTGATGCTTGCGGCCAATGCGCCGCCGTCCACGTGGATGCCTAGAGCAACGGCGGCGGCATCCGCAACTTTGCCGCGAAGCTCAGTGATGCTTTTGGGGCCGTTGGGATGGACGGAGTTGGTGAGGAGCACGACGTAGGAACCGCTGGTGGGATCGATCCACAACGAAGTTCCAGTGAAGCCGGTGTGGCCGAACGAACCGACTGGGAACAGAGAGCCGCGGTTGCCGGAGTAAGGCGAGTCAATATCCCAACCGAAACCACGCAGCGCTGTACCTGTGGCGGGTTGTTCGGGCGCAACCATTTTCTGGAGAACGATGCGCGAGAGCGGGAATTTACTGGGACGTCCGGCGAGACGATCGAGGAGATTTTGTGCGTAGACGGCCATATCGTCGCCGGTGCTGAAGAGGCCCGCATGGCCTGCGACTCCACCCATGCGGCGTGAGGTAGGATCGTGCACGACACCGCGGATCATGCCTCCGTGGTCGTATTGCGTAGGCGCGATGGACGGCTTCCACGCGACGGGTGGCAAATAGCGCGTGTGAGTGAGGTGGAGGGGCGCAATGATGAAGCGCTGCGCGTATTCATCGAGCGATAGGCCGGAGATTTTTTCGACCAGCGCGCCGAGGACAATGAAGTTGATGTCGCTGTAGACGAATTGCACACCAGCCGGATGAATGGGCTTGACGGAGAATGCGCGCGTATACGCTTCCCGCTTGCCTTCCCATGGATCGGTGAGCGAGAGGTCGGGAGGAAGTCCGCTGTAGTGGGTGAGCAGTTGCCGGATGGTAACGTCCTGTTTGTCGTTGACGGCAAAGTCGGGCAGGTATCTAGAGACCAGATCGTTGGGAGATAGCTTTCCCTGTTCGTAGAGTTGCATGACTGCGGTCGCCGTTATCAATGGCTTGGTGAGCGAAGCCATGTCGAACACGGTATCGATGGTCATGCGCTCCTGCACGGGCTCAAGTGAACGCGATCCGTAGCAGGCGCGATAGACGACCTTGCCGTGGTGACCTACGATGAGAACCGCTCCGGGAATTTGATGGTCCCGGAGGGCAGTGTTAAGGATGCTGTCTTCCTGGAGGAAGCTGTTCCGGACTCGGCTTTCAACGACATTCTGTGCTGCGGCTACGCGAAGAAGGAGCAGCATCGCCGCTGGGAAAGCGATCTTGCGCAGCGCCAGCACAATCAAATGGCGCGCGTGCGTACAAACAAGCTGCATAAGAATTCGCCGAGCGCGATCCGGGAGAAGATTCATCGATCAATCTCAATTCGTAGATGCTGGAATGCCGATTTCTTCCGGCGGGGGAAGCGTGTGATTGCGAGTCCACTGCTGGCGGGCCGCCGTGATCCTACTGCTGCGCGCCATCCATAACTGCATCGCGGCATCGTAGCGAGCAGTGACATTTTCGAGCCAGTAAGGGCGGTTCTCCATGAGCCAAACCGCACTGAAGCGGGAACGTAGGTAGCTGTATCCGTCGCGCAAGTCTTCGCATTGCCCATTGACTCCTGAGAGTGCATAAAGATCGCGCGTAATGTGGCGGCTTGTCTCCGGGTCCCGTTGCCCGTCGTAGAGGCGGCGGTATGCGGTAGCGATCTGGTCTGCGATTTGAAACTTGAAGGCGAGAAAGTCGGTGCGGCGCGCGCCGAGTTCGATGGCTTCAATCGCTTCCGGCTCGCGCAGATTGCCGGCAGACCGTGCCTGCGCCAGTAGCGTCAGAGCGCGTTCCGCATCGAGTCGGACTTCTGCGGCTACCGGACGGATCTTGCCTGCGGTCTGTTGGCCCTCCGGAGTCCACGGATCGACCCAGAAATAGGCGTCGCGGGCATCGTCAAGGCCAGCCTGGATGAGCACCTGGTGCGCTGCCATGAGGGAGCGTTGCGCTTCATCTATATTTCCGCTTGCGTCGCCGTGGAAGACCGCACCGTAATTGCTCTGGAACTGCGCGATATCGCTGGTGCCCGTTTGCCATCCGGCTGCTGCGCCAAAGAGAATGCCATACCAGTCTTCAAGGAACAGACCTTCTCCATCGTCATTCCAGACCGTATTCAGAAGGCCGGTGCTACCGGCACGCTGCCCCGCTGCCGTAAAGCCCTGGATATTGGCGAGTCCAAGATCGAAGTCCGGGTAGACGCGGTTCCAGTTGTTCACGCCGGGAGAGACCCAAGTCTCCATGCCGGCATGCGTGTAGGGATCGAGCCATTTGTCAAAGCCTTGCGGCTCGGGCTCGTAGTGCCAGGCAACCGCGATCATGTCACGGGGAAGGCGCGGAACAAGTTCAGGATTGTTCATGGCGATATCGCCCCAGAAAAGCAGCCTTCGATGGAGCGGCGTCAAGGCCTGATGGATCCGCGCGAGGAAGTCGATGTAGACCGCGCCCAACCCGCGTTGCTTCACTTCATCTTGCGTTTGGCCTTGTCCCAACTGGGCGGTCTCGTCGGCGCCGACGTGAAGAAACGGGCCTGGATAGACTGTAGCGAGATCGCCGAACCACTGGGTGATGAGCTTGATGGAGCCAGGCTGCCCGGGGGCTAGAACGTCGCCACCAGGAATCTCCGCCAACGATGCGTATTGTTGCCACGTAAGGACTTTGTGCAGATGGCCGAAAGCTTCCTGCTCTGGAATGATGGTTATGTGATAATCACGCGCATAGGCAATCAGAGCTTTTGCATCGTCGACCGAGATGGATCCGCCGGGAAGCGCCGGTAGTGGGTTGGACGGATACTGCATCGTGTTTTCGAAGTAGGGCGAGTAGATATTGATCTTGTAGGCGGCGAAGGTGCGGATTTGCTTCTTTTGGAATTCGAGCGTGGGCACGGGGCCACGCGACAGGTCGTCGTCAACGCCGCGGTAACGCATGGCCGGCCAGTCGCGAATCGTGCACCCCACGAGTAGTGGAGCTGCTTCACTCGTCTTGATGAGTTGTTTCAGTGTCTGGGCGCCATAGAAGATGCCCTCGGCGGTGTGCCCGATGACAAGCGCTTCGTGACTTTCCGCCAGCAGGATGTATCCTTCCGCGTGCATGGCCTCGTCGAACGCGAGGTAATGGCGTGCCAGCGCGTGTTGCGCAAGAGGGCTCGAATCGCGAAGGAGAACCACGTGGACGGCTGATGCGGTTCCACGCAAAGGGATACCGCGCAGTTTGAATTCATCGGCGAGGCCTGCTGCGGCAAAACGGTCCTCGGCGTTTCCGCCCGGGACAAGAATGTGGACACCGGTTGCAAGGGGAAGGTCCGCCCGGCGCTCGAATTCGCGTGGTTGCGGAATGAGCGGCGGACGCGAAGACAGGCTGGCAGCGCAGGCCGGCAAGGCAGCAATTATGCAAAACGAGAGAACCAGAAAAGGCTTGGAGGACCTTGGCATTCATCCATATTCTTTCGTTTTCTCGCGGAAGTCCAGCTTGTCTCGATCCCACTCATCGCTCAATCACCCCACAGACGAAGACCTATCTCTCGGGGCCCGCGCTGCGCGCTGAATGGGGCACAGCGCGGATTGCTCCCTATTGCAGTTACGGAGACGTATTTAGCTTGGTGCTCCTTTAGGTTTTAAACTCATTTACCGGCGGTGACGAACCTGGAGGCGAATAAAGGTGGCATTCAATTCTCGATCGTGCTTTTGTCGACTTCCCTTAGGGGCGTGTGCGGTTCTTCTTAGCGTTGCGACAACGCATGGGGTCGCGCAGCAGGCTCCTGACACCCTGATCGCCCAAGCGAATGGAATTGTAGCGGCCCACAAAGGCAAGGTGGCTCTTTATGCGGAAGACCTGGCCTCGCACAGAATTATTGCAATCGATGCCGATGTTCCGGTAAAGACCGCATCTGTAATCAAGCTCGGCATCCTGTATGAAGCGCTTGAAGAGATTCGCGAGGGCAAGGCTCGGTGGGATGAGCCGATTGTGCTGAAGAAGGATGACGCGATTTCTGGTTCAGGCATTCTGCAGTCTATGGATGCGCCGCTCACGCTCACCTTGCGGGATGTGCTGACGCTGATGATTGACATGAGCGATAACACCGCGACCAACCTGATGATCGACCGCTTTGGGACAGCGAGGGTGGATGCGCGAATGGCATCGATTGGGCTGACGAACACCTATCTCTACAAGAAGGTTTCGAAGCCAGCCACGGCACCGATGCCGGCAGACCAGCCGAAGTTCGGCCTAGGCAAGACGACGGCTCATGAGATGGCATTGCTGATCACTCGTTTTGCAAAGTGCCAGCTTTCTCAAGACCCGCCAACGACCGCGGATCTTGCGCTTTGCTCAACGGCAGTGCAGATGCTGCAGCACCAGTTCTATCTGAATGACATTCCGCGTTACCTGGAGACAATCGACAGCAGCGAGTCAGGGACAGCCGTTGCCAACAAGACTGGTGCGTTGAACGCGGTGCGCAATGACGTGGCATTGATTGGAACCAAGCGGGGACTTGTGGTTCTCTCCGTCTTTACTTACGACAACGCTGACCAACGTTGGCAAACAGATGATGAAGCGGAGTTAACTATCGCAAAGCTAGCTAAGGTGATTGTGCAGTCGTGGGTGCCCGAGGGGCTGACTCCGGAGACGCTGAAACCAACTGGGTCGGGACACTGAGTGGACGAGGCGAAGCCGCTTCCTGTTTACCTTTGCGGATCTCAGATTTTTGGATTCGGCGTTACGATGAGTTTCCTGTTGAGAAACTCTGCGCTGGCGGTGTACGCCTGCACCCAATCGCGCCGCAACAGGAAATCGTGGATTTCGTCGGGAAAGATCAACTCCTCGAAATCGACTTTCTGTCGGCGCAATGCATCCACCAGTAACTCCGTCTCCGCAAAGGGAACGTTGCGGTCATCGTCGCCATGGATGAGCAGAACAGGCGAGCGCCACGTAGAGACCGACGCTATGGGCGATGACTCGAAGGCGACGCGAGCAATTTCGGCGTGTTCGCGCGGGTCGTAGTTTGGCGAGAAGGTGGGCAGCTCCGTGTTCCAATCGTGAACACCATGCATGTCAACACCGGCCGCAAAGAGACTTGAGGCGCGGGCGAGAGCGAGAGCGGTAAGATAGCCGCCATAACTTCCGCCCCAGGAGCCAATGCGCGCTCCATCCACGTCAGGACGGTTCTTGAGATAGAGGCCTGCGCCCATTACATCATTGAATTCACTTGCGCCGGAAGCTCCATAGTTAAGGGCTTCGCGGAAGTTAAGCCCATAGCCGATTCCACTACGGTAGTTGACGCTAAGCACGATATAGCCGAGGCTGGCGAGGTATTGATTCATCGCGTAGGCATTGGAGTAATACTCCATGTAATGCCAGCCGAGGAGCATCTGTCGTTGGCTGCCGCCGTGGAAGAAGACCATTGCCGGCCGAAGTTCGCCGGGCGCAATGCCTGCGGGCAAGAATAACTGGCCGTGAATTGCAAGCCCGTCCGCGGCCGTGAAGATGACTTGCATCGGAGTTATGAATCTGGCTGCGGGGAAATCCGCAGGGATAGCTTGCGGAGCGAGGTCGATGAGGTGATCTCTCGCAACCACCGCGGCACGGATGGGGAGTCGCGAATCGGAATGCAGGACGGCAACGACGCCGTCGCTCGAGACGACGGGCTGGGTTTCAATTCCGTCGCCTGAGGTGACGGCTGTCGCGTTGCCGTGAGAGCCATTGCTTTCAAAGCGAACGAGACTTACGTGACGTCGATCGACGTCGTTCTGATTTGAATCAAAAACCAGCGTCTTGTGATCGGCGCTAAGGGATGCGTGCTCGACTTCGAAGGCGCCCGGGGTGAGTGGCTCGGCTTCTCCGCCTGAGATAGGCATTGCGTAGAGATGAAGCCATCCATCGCGCTCCCAGGGGAAGACGATGCGGTCGCCCTGCGTCCAATGGAGCTGGTCTTGCGAGTCTGTTTCGCGAAAGGCGCTGCCTTGTCCTTCGGCAGCGAGCCAGAGTTCATGACCCTTGCCGCTGGCGACATCGGCTATGCGAATCGACCAGGGCAGCGCCGTGCGATGGGCGACGAAGAGCAGCGCATTCTTGTCAGGCGGAATGCGAAGAAAAGCAATGTGCCTAGAGTCGGGCGACCACGTGGGGTTACTGTCGAGATCCGTAGAGGGATCAAGATAATTCACTGATCCAGACGCAACGGCGTAGAGGGCGATGAAGCTATGGTCATCGCGATTGCTGACGAAGGCGAGGTACAAGCCATCGGGGGACCAACGTAAATTCTGGGCGGAGCCACGTGTCTGCAGCAATTGCTGCGGTTTTGCGGTTGCATCGTCAAGACGAATGGACCACACCTGGCCTTTAAGGACGAACGCCAGTTGCTTACCGTCGGGAGAAACTGCGGGCGCATGACCATCGCATAGGAGGCGCGGTTCACCGCCGTTAGCACTTACGATCCATATCTGCTGCTGCGCACCCTTTGGGAACCATGCGGGGTTGGGGACTGGATGGCTTTCGCCCTGGGCACCGCTGCCGTGAACGTATATGAGAGACGAGGCATCCGGCGTCCATACAGCGGTGTTGATTTCTATACCATCGTCATCCGCGTAATGAGTGACCTGGCGGGAGACGTAGCCGTTGCCGTCGGGCGCGGGTGCGGCGACCCAAAGGTTGCGGCGGCCATTTATGTTTGCCTCCCAGGCCAGACGGCCCTTGGCGGGAGCTGCAATCAGATCGGAGGTGAACGGGGCGCTAAGAGCCTGCTCGATGGTGAATCCACTTCCCTGCCCTGACGCCGGCAACGTGCAGGCCAGCAGAGCCGCGGCGACCATGATTCCAGCCATGGCGAGTTGAGATGCAGTATCGATCTGCGTTCGTTCCCTTTGCATGAAGGCGGCCTCCGGGTTCAATCAAAAAACTGAGCCTCGATTAAATGTTGATCGAGGCTCAGTTTCTCATCGCGCCTTTCCATGGTCAAGCATGGTCCCGCAAACCCATGACCATTCCGCCGAAAAGATGCTGCGATTTAGAAGTCCACCCTTACCCCGAACTGCATGCGGCGATAAGTGGAGAGTGCCACGCTATAGGTTCCGACCGTGGTGTTGCCGGCACCGCCAACGAGGCCATTGAGGCTGGGATCGAAACGGATGGAGTTGGAAATGTTATAGGCCTCCGCAGCGACCTTCAGCTTGGCCCAGTGGCCGAGGTTCCAACTCTTGGTGAGCGAAGAGTCGAATATCGAAGTAGCCGTCGCCACGGAAGATGTTGCGTTGGCCAGCTTCTCCCGCGTAGGGCAGGCGAACGGGATTGCCGAAACAAATGCCGTTGTTGATGGCGGAGGCAGTTGCGGCGGTGAAGACGTGGGGAACTCCGTTTGTGATGTTTCTGTGAGTAATGACGTGGCCAACGTTGAAGCTCATTGCGGGGTTGTCGTAGTTGGTTAGATAGGCTGGGGACTCGAGATTGAAGGGAAGACCACTGGTCCAGCGACCAAGACCGCCCATTGCCATCCTCCAAGAACGGCGTCAACCACATGATTCGAATTGCCGAGCCAGGTTTTGCCGCGACCGACCGGGAGTGCGTAGACCCAGTCCGCGGTGACCAGGCTGTTCGTGTCGAAATCCGAAACGCCCTTGTTGAGCTTGGGGTTTCACGTGTTCTGGATGGCGAAGTTTGTGTACGCGTCATCTACGTCGGTGAAGATGTTGGAGCGCTCCGTTTCCGAGCCATAGTCAAGAGATTTGGAGAAAGTGTAACTGACGTCGACCGTGAGCCCATGCGAGGCCGATGGCGCAGGGTGAATTGCAGCGCGTTGTAGGAACTGTTGCCGACCGAGTCCATGGAGTAGACCGAGGAGAACTGGTTGCTCCGAAATGTGGACTGTTCGGTGCCAAATGGAGCAGCATCAAACGCCTGCGAAAGGATTTTGGCCGCTGCGAATTAGTCGCCGCCTCCACTGGGATCAACGAAATCGGTGGGCTCGGCCAGATCGACTCCCTGGAGCAGGTGATGGCCAAGCCTGCCTACGTATGCTTCTTCAAACGTGAACCCGGCCGGCAACTGATGCTGGAAGGAGAAGTTGAAGGATTCAGCGTAGGGAGTTTTGATGTGGTTATCCATGCCCCAGTCGATGTCGAAGCCGTTTATCGGCGGGGTGAACGGGAAGGTTTGCGTGGGTGACGCAGGCGGCAAAGGTATATCGGGAAGGTTGTGGGGGCGGTGAAGCGCGGAGAATTCTCGAACCCCAGCACATCCGGCGAGTTGGAGAGGGGGGCAGCGAGACCGTAAGAGCCAGTGGTGTCAAATGTGTTGACCAGGGCTTCGCCGTAGTGGTCGTAGTAGATGCCGGCGCTGGCGCGGATGGAAGTCTTGGCATCAGGCGACCAAACCACACCGATGCGCGGGGCAAAATTGTTTTTCTGTTCGGGCCAATATCCCGGTGCGTGGTTGGCTTTGCCAGCAGGAGCGAGTGAAATGATGGGCTCGTAGATTTGGCCCTGCTGTGCAGCGGATTCACGCTCCTTATACCAGGTATCGGTATTGATGGTGGGCGCAATCTGCTGGCCGTTGGTCTCATGGGGAGTCTGGAGCAGCGTGTAGCGCACACCGAAAGTGAAATTGACGTCGGGGCGGGCGTGCCAGGTGTCCTGCACGTAGCCCTCCCACTCATTGGCGTGGAAATTCTTGGTAACCGGTGCACCGGCGGGAAGCGCAGTACCCGTGGTGGGGCCTGTGATGGTGTAGTTGTAAACGTTGGTGAGCTCAGGGATGACGCCCATTAGATCTGCCCAAGCCAGACTCCACTGGTTGGTAAAGCCCGAAGCCATGTTTGCGGGCACCGGCAGATCGCCGGTGTTTGCGTACTGGTAGTTGGTTTGTGCGCCGTCGAAAGAGCCGGTATTGCTGCTGTGGTGTTTGGTGACGCTGCGCCAGTTTCCGCCAAAGGCGAAGGTGTGCGTGCCCTTGTTCCACGTAAGGGTGTCGGTGATGTTGTTGACCGGAACGTGGAGCTGAGTGGTTCCAGTCTGCGCTGTTGGCTGGGTGAGGCCAAAAATATCAACCCATGTGCCGGGGGGCGATACCACCATTCTGCCAGCCCTGCCTGACATAGCCATAGCGCGCGTCGTTCACGATGTGCGCAGTCGGAATCCAGGTGTGACCGAAGCTCATGCCCTTGGTGTTGTCATCGTAGAAAATAGCGGCGGGCTGTCCAGGAAAGTTCTCGTCTCCCGCAGTGGTGTCTTTCTGGAGATTTCCGCGAGCGAAGAAGTGGTTCTTGCTGTTCATTGTATAGTCGATCTTGAGAATGCTGGTGTTGAGAGTGGCAGGAGCTGGAGAGGAGAAGACGATCTCACCGCTGTTGAGGCCGCCGTCGCCGCCGATGGTGCTGAGCGTGGTGGGCTCGGCTACCAGGTATTTGAGAACGGCGGCATTGGCACCCGGACCATTGGGGCAGACCGGAGACCCATTGAAGGTGTTGGCGGTGCAGGGGTGATCCGTTGCGGCGACCTGTGCGGGCGTCAGCGTATCCGTATTCCCGGTGGACGCGTCGACGTAGTTCAGCCCGCCGCCCATGAATGCGGGTGTGGGCACTGTGGCTGTGGCTACATCGCGCGTGGCGATGCGCTGGCCCTCGTAGTTGAAAAAGTAGAAGAGCTTGTCTTTCATGATGGGGGCGCCAAGCGCGCCGCCGAACGTGTTCACCAGATAAAACGGAGGAACGTTTGGCGTGTTGGGGGTGGATACTTCGTTGTACTTGAGAAAGTATTGATTGGCGACGACGTTGTCTGGGCGATAGTACTCGTAGAGCGCGCCGTGGTAATGATTGGTTCCGCTCCTGGTGACCAGGTTGATTTGCGCGCCCGAGGAACGGCCCGAGGCTGCTGTGCCATTGGAAGTGGTGACGCGAAACTCCTCGGTGGAATCGAGCGTGGAGCGGAGAATGCCGGTGAATGCGGTGCCAAATATCTGGTCGTTATCGTCGAGTCCATCGAGGGTGATGTTTCCCTGATCGGAACGCCTGCCCGAGACTGCACCCTGGCGGCTGTCTACGACCTCACTGCCCATGTAGAGAACGCCGGGCTGCAGGCTCAGCAGGTTAATCGGGTTACGTCCATCCATGGGGAGCGCTTCGATGGTAGTGTTGACGACTGAGTTGCCCATGGTGGCATCAGTAAAGTCGAGCGTCTCCGCTGCCGAACTCAGGTCGACCGTGACCGCATCCGACTTTACGCTCAGTGTGAAATCGAGGGTTGCCGGTTGGTCGACGAGCAGTTCCGCGGTGCGGGTCTCCGTGGCAAAGCCCTTGGATGTGATGGTAATGAGATAGCGAGCTGGCTCGATGATGGGGAAGACATAAAAGCTGGAGCCATTGGAAACAGCATGATACTTGTTGTCGGTGGCCTGATCTGCGAGGGTAATGGTCGCGCCCTGAACAAGCGCTCCGCTTGAGTCCTTGACAGCACGGCCGAGTGAAGTGGTAGCTGACTGACCGAATGCAAGAGTGGCGATGGATAGGATGCACCAAAGCATCCATCCCGCGTGAAACGTTTTCATGGCTGCTCCTCAAAAAAATTGTTTACTTGCGCTTTTGTTTGACTTTCAGTGTCGCGATCACTGTGTTCTCGAGTTGCGGACCATGTGAGGCCCGCAATGGACTATGTATTCCCCGGAATAGCTTCGTTCCACCAGGCTTCAAAAAATCTCGCCTGGAAAAACGGTATTGCGCAGTGAATCAAAGTCTTGACAAGGCGCCTTTGGGGGAAGCGCACAAGATGAAATGAGTTTTATTTTGTCGGATATTCACGCGGAATTCAACCTAAATTCAAACCCCTCATCGATTTCTGAGCAAGACGCTATGCGGTTCTGGAGAACCGGGCTTTGGAAATGTTCCAGACGCTCAAGAAGACACAGCTGTGATTCCGGCATGGCTCATCCGCCGTACCAGCGGGATGATCTGCGCCGCAGGCACGGATTTGAGGCTCCGATGAGCTATTGCGTGCAGCCCGACATCGGCGACGCCGCCGCAATCGGGAGCGTGAGAGGATTCTGCTTTTGAAGTTCTTCGTTGAGTGCTTTCCAGAGACCGGTGACTTTGACAAGAGCATCGCAGATCTGATTGACCGCCTGGATCTGTGGCTCGGTGGGACGCTGATCGGCAGCCTCCACGCTGTCAAGGAGACGCGTAAGATCACGATTGACTGGGCCAAGACCTGGCGCGGTCCTGCTGCCTTCCGTTACCGCCTTGATCTTCTTTTCAAGCTCCGCAGTGTCAATGGTCTTGCCCTTCCTGGCCTCCTCCAGTGCAGAAGCCAATACTGCCTGATCCTGGTATTCGTCGTAGGAGATTTTGATGCCACTGAGAATGCGGCGAGCCAGCGCGAGTTGGGCTTCAAGGTCTGCCTGCGTGGCATGCACGCGTGGGTCAAGCTGAACCGTGACCTGCTGCTGAAGGGTTTGTCCTGCAGCAGTGAGCTCGATAGTGTACGTGCCGGGAACAACCAGAGGGCCTTCCGGCTGCTGGCGGGGTGTCTCGTGAGGAATGGCATGATCGGCCAGAGTGTACTCGGTGTACTGGAGAATGGGTCCGTAATAGCCCGCTGGGAGAACCCTGGGCGCCTCGTAGCGCAGATTCCAGATGAAGCGGTGCAGGCCGCTTGCTCCGTCTACCGGCTGAGGCGTGGAGAACCAATACTCCGGGACGTTTGCCGGCGGCAGTTTGGGTTCGTGTGGAGTTCCAGTGAACTTGCGCACCACATTGCCCGCGGCATCCCGGATCGTAATCGCGACGCCATCGGTTGCTGCCGACTTAAGAGAATAATCTATGGCAGTTCCATCGGGAGGGTTCTTTCCACTGGGAGTTTCAATGGGAAGCGGCGTGTCCTGGTTTGTATCCCAGCGAACACGAAGCGCGGGCGCAGGCACGAAGAGGTGAACGGCGGAAGTGAGGACATCGGGGCTGAGCTGGCGGATGGGAGTGATGTTGTCAAGAATCCAAAGCCCGCGGCCATAAGTTGAGATCACCAGATCGTCGCCATGGACTTCCATGTCAGTTACAGGGGTGGCGGGCAGATCAAGCGTGAGCGGATGCCAGTGGTCTCCATCGTCATAGGAAAGAAAGACAGTGGAATCGGTTCCGGCATAAAGAAGTCCCCTGCGCACTGGGTCCTCGCGAACCACGCGCACGCCTTCATTGGCAGGCAGGCCGGTAATGATGGATTGCCATGTAGCGCCGAAGTTGTGGGTGCGGAAGATTTGCGGAGGAACGGCCTGGCGGCTTGAACCAACGGAGACGTAGGCTGTAGCGGCATCGTGATGCGAAGGCTCAACGTAGAAGATCTCGGTGGGTGCGGCAATTCCCGGCGGGGTGACCTTCTGCCAGTGCGCACCGCCATCACGCGTGAGTTGCACGATGCGATTGGTGGTGGCTGCCCACATTACGCCGGAATCGAGGGTGGAAGCTGACAGAGCATTGATTGATGCTGGGCGTGGGCGGTCAGGATTCTCTTCATCGGCTTCAGCCTTCTCCTTGTCGACCTTTTTTTCCTTATCCGCCGTTTTGTCATCATCGGCCTTGTCATTCTTCCCTGCCACTGCAGGCAGGTTTTCCTGGGGAACTTTCTTACCCTCTTCAGTCAGATCCGGACTGATGGGCTGCCAGCTCTCTCCCTCGTCGGTGGTCTTCAATACGTACTGTGTGCCTAAATAGAGGGTACGCGGATCGTGAGGACCAAAGAACAAGGGCGGCATTTGCGCAACGCGGTACTTGTCTCCCTTTTCAAACACGGTCGCTGTCTGGCCGGTCTTGCGGTCGTAGCGAACAACAGTGCCATACCAGCCGCCGGAATAAATCCAGTCGGGATGGAGGGGATCTGGTGCGATGAAGCAAAACTCGAAGCCGCCGACGGAAATGTTGTCGGATAAAGTGATTTCGCCATTGTCGCTTCGGCTCGGGACGGATTGGGTTCCGCTGTCCTGCTGCGCGGCGTAGGTGCGGTAGGGAAAAGCCTGATCGGTGATGACGTGGTAAAACTGGCCGGTCGGCTGGTTATACCAGGAGCTCCATGTTTTACCGGCATCGACACTGATGATGGCTCCCTGATCCACACCGAGCAACAGGCGATTGGGATTGTTTGGATCGATCCAGAGGACGTGGAAATCGTCGCCCGAGGGAGCCCCCACGTATGCCTCGAAGGTGCGGCCACCATCTACGGAGCGATAGAGCGAGGTCTGGGCGACGTAGAGTATGTCAGGATTCTTGGTGTCGACGAATATTCGGCTGAAGTAAGCGCTGCCGAGGATGCGCGGGTCCTCGGTCGACTGGGTCCAGGTTGCGCCTGCGTCATCGGAGCGAAAGAAGCCTTGCTCCATGACGGCGTAAATCCGGCGTCCCCTGGTACCGCCAGCGACAACGATTCCTAAACGGCCGCGAGCTTTCTCCGGCAGTCCCCTGGATTGAAGAAGCTGCCACGTGGAACCGGCGTCAACGGACTTATAGATGAGTGAATTTGCCTCTTTGCCGCCCGGCTTGCCAGAAGCGGGTGGTGGCCCGGAAGCAGGAATGTAAAGCGACGCATACTGGACACGCCAGTTATCGGGGTCGACGGTGAGATCGAACACACCAGCAGTGTCATCATTCTTGAGCGTCTGCCGCCAGGTCTTTCCGGCGTCTTCCGATTTGAAGACTCCTCGGGGTGTGGTAAATGTGTGCGTCGGCGAGGGGCGCGAAAATACATACACTCCGATGGAGTTGGCGCCTGCAACAAGTACGTCCGGGTTACGCGGATCAACATAGACTGCCTGGATGAAGCGCGTGTCATCGAGCCCCACGTGAGTCCACGTGTTGCCCTCATCCACCGACTTGTAGATACCATTGCCGGGCGTTTGCTCGCCTGTGCCGGCATAGATGATCCTGGTGTTCGAAGGCGCGACGGCGAGCGCGCCAATGGAAGCAATGTGCTGCTTATCGAAGATGGGTGACCACACGTGGCCTGCATCGGTGGTCTTCCAGATGCCGCCGCCCGGTGTGCCGAAATAGTAGACATTCGGATTGTCTGGTACGCCGGCGACGGACGTGACGCGGCCGGCACGAAATGAGCCGATCATGCGCCAATGTAAGGCGTCGAGACTGGCGGTGTCGAGGTCCTGCGCGAAGCATGCTGTTGCGGCAAGCCAACAAGACGCGAATAAAACAGTGCGGAATTTAGTCATGATTCCCCTGGGCCGCACACGGTGCATTTTGCCTGCGAATCGTTCTGGTTTGCCCCGGGATAAGATTGCGGCTATCTGATTCAGAAGGTTACGCGAACACCCAGTTGCGCCGCAAATGGAATACCCACCGTAGTGCCAGGACCGAAGAAATCTCCCAGAGCCCCCTCTGGAATCTCGAGCTGCTTCAGGCTTGTGACGGGTGCGGTTTGAGAGCAATCGGCAATTGTGCAGATCGAAGTGACATTCGTGATGCCGTTGGGGTTTGGCTGCATCTGCGCCGCAGGAACCGGAAGCTGGGTCACGTTGACGGCGTAGTTTGCGCCTGGGTTGTTGCGGTCAAATATGTTGAAGAACTCGGCGAATGGGTTGACCTGCCAGTCTTCGCCAATCTTGAATAGGCGGCTGACGCGCAGGTCGATCTGCATGTAAGGAGTGCCGCGGAATTCATCGAGGCTCGTGTATGCCCCGTTGACCCAGATTCGCCCTGTATTGTCCGCGTTGGTGATGGTGATGGGGCGGGCGCTCTCAAGCTGTGAGACGCCACTCAGTTCGAATCCGCCAGGGATGTGCACCGTACCGGCAAGCACAAAGCGATGGCGCACGTCTTCGCCAGAGGGGCCGTAATCGCCGGGGCCGAAGGCATCAAGCTGGCCCGCCTGCGGTCCGCTCTGCAGAGTGCAGACGCCATCCACATAGTCGAAGAGTTCGCCGAGCAGACATCCCCAAGTCTGCGCTTTCGAGAATTGGTAATTGGCGACGAGATTGAATCGGCGCATGTTTCCCTGCAGGTGAAGCATGAGGGCGTTGTAACCGGATCGGTTGTCAGACTCGAATACATTGACGTTCGGTACTACACTTGCCTGATCGGTGGCATAGTTTGGATCCGACGATGAGATCAGCGGAGTGAGCAGGTTGGTGCCGCCACTGTACGGGAAAGCGCGGTAGCCATGATTCCCCTGCTCATGCGTGTAGTCGGCAGAGGCCAGCCAATGGTCGTTGAAGGCATGCTGCACGCCGCCCGTGATGTGAATGGCGTAAGGCGTCTTGTAGTTGGAACCCACAAGGTTGCCGGTGCTTGGCGCTCCTACGCATATGCGGCATGGAATGCTGCCATTGCCGCCCTGCAGGCATCCCGCGCCGGTTAGTGTGTAGTTACCGGGACCACCGGCCAGCTCGCACGTGCCGGTGGTTGCATTCGTATTATTTATCCCCTCGAATGCCGTTGCCCATCCGTTCTGAGCGAGATCTTCATAGAACGTACCGAAGCCGGCGCGAAACACGGTCTTCTCGCTGCCACCGGGCGAGTAGGCAAGCCCAAGGCGTGGCGCAATTTGCTTGCGGTAGTCATCCGGCAGGCTGGCAGCGATGGGAATCTGCAAGGCCTGCAAGGTAATGTAGGCGCTGTTCTCAAGCTGACTTCGGCCCGAACCTTCAAACAAGCCGTAGGTTGTTTGATAGCGCAGGCCGTAGTTGACTGTGAGGTGGTGTGAAACGCGCCACGCGTCCTCAGCGTAGAAGGCGAGCCGCTGTACATTCTGAGAAAAGCTGCCGTCGCCCGCAGGCGTAAAGGTGCAGGTAATGCCGGAGTCGACGCTGGGCTCGGGATTGCACTGCGATGCGGGCGGAACATCGTAGAACGGCAATGGGCTCGTGATACCACCACAGTCTGCTCCGGGCGTGCCGATGTAGCAATCCGGGTTCGATGGGTACTGGATGAATTGCTCTGCCGTGGATGCGAATGCGCCGCCGAGCACCGGCTCGTGGATGAAGTCGACACCGAATTTGAGAGCGTGGCTGCCCATGATGTGGGTCAGGTCATAGCGAAGCTGGTATTTTTCCTGGTTGCGCAGATCGGGGAACAGCGTGATGGGTGTAGCGAACTGGTTATCACCGAAGGTCTCAAATCCGGAGATTGTGAGCGCTGTCGAGCTGAAAGGAAAAGCCAACGCGAAGCCGAGATCTGAGTTACGCATTTGGGTCAGGTGCAACAGGCTCGACGCGAGAACCAGATTGCCAAGCCATGTGGGACTGAAAGTGTATGCATTGCTTACGACTGTGTTCGAGTAATTGTTGTGCGTGATGAGTCCGGTGGAAGGCAGCGTGCCTTGCTCGACTAGCGCGTTGTGCGTGAGATAACTGTCTTCCGAAGTACGCAGAAACCACTGCGACTTTTGAGACTGTGCCCAATCGAAGCGCACCGTGCCGAGATAGTCGCGAAATGGAATGGGCACCGTGGCGGGGGTGGCGATGGAAGTTACTCCCGGGATTAAGTCCTGAGATGCGATTGCGCTGAGCGCATCGAATTGCCGCATGCTGGCGGGGCTGTAGGCGATGCTGGCATCTTCGTGGACATTCTCGAATGATGTAAAGAACCACACCCTATCTCTTGCGATGGGCCCGCCTAGTGTACCGACATAATTCTGGCGTGAAAACGGCTGCTTGGGGTTGGAAACGCAGGTGCCGTCCGTGCAAGTTTCCGCTGGATTCTCAATGGGGAAACGAGCGTTGAGCGCGGCTGCACGCTCGTAGAAGGCACCGTCTCCGTGCCAGTCGTTGGTCCCGTGTTTAGTAGTAATCACGACAGATCCGGCAGTGGTCCAGCCCGTGTCTGCATCCTCATTCGATGTGCGCACGGCAAATTCCTGAATGCCGTCGGGGGAGAAATTCTGCAGGAAGCCGCCGATCCAGTCATCCGAATTGTCAGCGCCGTCCACTGACAACTCGTTGTTCAATCCCGAGCTCCCGCCGGTGGAGACAGCGGTAATACGCGCCTTGGTGGGATCGGAAGGCTCCACAGGCTCAGTACCTGGCACAAGATAAGCTATGTTGGCGAAGCTGCGTGCGGGGAGCGGAAGAGACTCGAGGTCCTGGCTGCCAACTACGCCGCCGTGCACGGCGCTTGAAGTGTCAATGGCCTCGCTGGTGATGGAGGAAGGTATCCCCTTCACGTTCACTGTCTCGTGTCCGGCTTCCGGTTTAAGCGTGACGTCGATTTCGCGCACGACGCTGACGACGATATCGACATTGGCCGTGGCCTGGGCAAAACCTGTGGCCGTGACTAGAACACGATAAGGGCCGGGGAGCAGCCCTTCCACACGGAATTCCCCCTGACCGTTTGCGGTCGCTGTGCGGCTGACGGAAGAACCGGCGGCCTGCACTACAATTCGCGCTCCCGCCACGCGCGCCGCACTCACGTCCTGGACCTCACCGCGAAGCGTGCCGTTGGAATTCTGGGCGTGCAGTTGTATGGAAACAAACGCCAGAAAAAATGCCGTAAGAGAGATCGCCGTCGACCGCGCTAACGCCTTTCGACGCCTTTGTCCATGATGCTTAGAAGAAAACAAATCTGCCTCCTCACAATCGCATCGTGTTGGTTGATTCCTGTACAGCGCGGAACGCCGATGGAACAGATTTGGCTGGCATGTTTTTTTGAGAATACCTAACTACGATTCTCAAATATGGCGTAGTTTAGCATCTTGAAAGAGGAAGCACGACAGCAAAAATCACCGGGTCATGAGGAAATACACCTCTCGCTCAATCTCGGCAATCGCAACAGGCGGAAGACCCTCAGCTCGTAGCTTTCTATTCAAGTCGTCCAGCGGTCCTTTCTTTAACGCAGCCCACTGGCCGATTCGCTGGCCAGACGCTGTCTTTGCCTCCGCGTAAACCTGCAGAGCTTGCGAGGGCGTTGCGCGATCGGCACTTTCGGCGACACCGAGCGCTGCCGTCAGTTCCTGGTTGGCTGCATCTAGTCCCAGCGATCCGCCGTCGGTTCCCTGCACCAGCGCGTCGATCGTGGTGGTGAATCGCCTGCATTCATCGGCGGATTCACTATTGCCTTGGCTCGCAATGAGCTTGGCCAATTGCTCCTTTACCGATCCGATTTCCGCGAGAGCGCGTCGGGTGTTGAGCGAATCGAGGAATATGGAGTAGCTGGTTTTGAACTGTTCATCGAAGTCATTTTGACCTGCAGGAGAACGCGGGTCTTTCACGATTACGAGTGTCTCGGCGGGAGTCTTTTTCCCATCTGCCTCAAGTTCGACCGTGTAGGTTCCGGGTGTAACGCGCGGACCGCGCGGAATGTCGCCCTCACCATCGTCCGGCTCGTCGCTTTCAGCCACGCCCGTGCTTCCCCAGGCAAGGTTCCATACCAGTCGATGCATGCCTGGCGAGGTTGTGAGCTGCTGCGGCTTGGGAAACCAGCGCTCGGCGATGGGCAGCGATGCGTGGCTTCCCTGGTGCTCGGACGCGGAAGCGGACACGAATTTCCGCACCAGTTCATTATGCGCGTTGTAGATTCGGATATCCACTTTCTGCGCAGGGCCGGGGAGATAGTAGTCAAGAATCGCGCCACTCGGCGGGTTCTCCGCGGTCGGCTCTTCGGGAGGCAGCGGTGTTCCCGACCATTTGTCGCTATCGATGCGCACCGCTGATTGTGGCGTGTAGAGAAACGGCGTTGCGCTTGCGGCCCGCTCGGCCAATTGCCGTAGTGGAGTTATGTTATCGAGGATCCAAAATGAGCGCCCGTGAGTCGCAATCACGAGGTCGTCTCCATGCACCACGAGATCACGTACCGAAGTCGCGGGGAGGTTTAATTGCAACGGCTGCCAATGATCTCCATTGTCGGCTGAGAAATCCATGCCGAACTCTGTGCCCGCGTACAGTAATCCTCTTCGCTTCGGATCTTCGCGCACCGCATTGACGAAAACCGGATCTACGAGGCCATTGGTAATGAGCTTCCATGTTTCTCCATAATCCGTGGTGCGATATATGTAAGGGCTGCGATCGTCCACCCGATGGCGCTCGACAGACACGTAGGCGACGGCTGCATCGAAATGGGAAGGATCGATCTGCGATACTCTGCCCCAGAGTTTCATGTCAGGAGGAGTTACATTGGTCCACGTCTTTCCTCCGTCCCTTGTCATCGAGATGACTCCGGTATCGCTGCCTGTCCAGAGCACATTCTTGTCGATGTAGGAAGGCGCAACCGTAGCCAGTGTGCCGTAGCCGCGTTCGATTGCATTGTCAGTGGTTGGTCCATCGTGAACTGAGGTGTCGCCAATGGTGGCGCGCGTGGATGGATTGCCGCTGGGTGCAACAGTCGCCGCGGTTGCAGGAGAAACCTTTGATCCGGTGAGATCGGGGCTGATTTGTGTCCAGTGCAAACCGCCGTCCGATGTCTTCAACACATATTGCGTTCCGAGATAGAGCGAGGTCTTATCTGCGAGAGAGAAGACGAGTGGCGGCGTCCATGGATCGCGATACTTTCGTTTTTGAATCTCTGTACCGAAGATCGGGACCGGCCACGGCGAAACATCCTGCGAGAGCGAGCGGGCCTTGTCCCATCGCGAAACGGTGCCGTAGCTGCCGCTTGCATAGATGAGATTGGAGTCCTTGGGATCGACGGCCATGTAGCCGCTTTCGCTGGCGCTTGCGGGGAACCAATCGCGCGGCGTGATTTGCCCGTGGTTCGTCTGGCTCAACCCGGCTGCGGCACCGCTGTCCTGCTGAGCGCCATAGACGGTGTATGGAAACTCGTCGTCGGTGGTTACGTGGTACATCTGCGCGGTTGGCTGGTTGTACCACGTTGACCAAGTTTTGCCGTGGTTGAGGCTGACTGTGGTTCCCTGATCGGTGCCAAGTACGAGATGCGCTCCGTTTTTCGGATCGACCCACAGTTCATGGTAGTCATCACCTCCGGGCGCGCCGCGCAAGACGGAAACGGTCTTGCCCCCGTCGACTGAAAACATCAGTGCAACGTTTGGTATATAGATTACATTGGCATCGCTGGGATCGACTGTGACGCGATTGAAGTACCAGGCCCGGCTGGTAAGACGCGGATCGGGGTTGGTAAGCACCCAGTTTTGGCCGCCGTCATTGGACACATAGAGACCCGATTGCTTTGCTTCAATCAATGCGTAGACGCGTTGCCCATCGGCGCTTACAGCAACGCCGGAGCGGCCCCATGGCCCTTCCGGCAACCCATTCGCGATGCATAGTTGCCATGTTTCCCCGCTGTCTGTCGAACGGTAGATGCCGCTCCCGGGACCTGCAAGTGGCGCATAGGTGCTCCATGGAGGACGATGCGCATTCCACATGGATGCGAAAAGAACGTTTGGCTTATTGATGGCGATGGCGAGATCAGCCGCGCCGACATCGACCCCTTTGTCGAGTGTGTGTTTCCACGTGGCTCCGCCGTCTGTGGACTTGTATATGCCGCGATCCGCGTTGGGCCCATACGCATGCCCGAGCGCAGCAACATACACAACATCTGGATTCGCAGGATCGATGGCGATCTTCGCAATCTGCCGCGTGTCTTTCAATCCGACGTATGTCCACGTGGTGCCGCCATCGATTGACTTGTAGACGCCCGCGCCCGACGCGAGATCCGAACGTATGTCGGTTTCACCCGTTCCAGCGAAGATCACGTTGGGGTTTGAAAGCGCCACTGCAAGCGCACCGATGGAGGCGACCGGTTGATCGTCAAAGATGGGTCTCCATACGGTTCCCGCATCGGTGGTCTTCCATACGCCTCCATCGACAGCTCCAAAGTAGAATGTCGCGCCATCGGCTGGAACACCACTGACGGCGACTACGCGGCCGGCGCGAAACGGCCCGATCAATCTCCATTGCAAGTCGCTGAAGAGTTGGGAAGGAACATTCTGCGCGACCACGGGAAGGGCAAAGAGGAGCGCTGCGCAGACTGTTTGAATTCGAGTGACACGATTCTTATCCATTCATTCTCCACAAAACGAATGCGCTATTGCGAGTTAGTTCAAGTTAAAAAAATCAGTTACAAGCCGAAATGGCTGTTAGTCTTCGTCGCCGCCTTCGGGCATGGTCTGCGGCTTTTGTTCAAGGTTCAGCGGGGGAAGGTGAGCGGCCTCAAGCTGAAGATTCAAATCCGGAATCGAAGAGTCTTTTGCATGCTGCCAAAGCTTGAGGACATCGGTCAGTTCCTCGCTTGCATGGTCTGCCGCCTTCACCTGCGCGGCGGTTGGCGCGGCATCCGCCATTCCAACCTGCTCATAAAGATCGGCCGATTCGCCAGCAATATCATCGATGCCAGGTGCCTGCTCGCCGCCTCCGGGCTTCTTTTCACCGTTCAACAGATCATCAAGTTCCTTGTCTAGCTTCTCTACCGCATCCTTGAGGGGCGAGTCGACCTTCTTAGAAAGAGCGCTCAGTTGCTCCTGCGCTGAATGAATCTGCATCGATGCGGCGGCGCTTTTTGAGACCATCGCGGCCAGCCTGGATTGCTGCGCAAACATGCTTTCCAGGTCGGCCGCGGTGGCATGGACACGAGGATCGATCTTGATGGTTAATGGAGACGACAACACTTTGCCGCCCGCAGTGAGCCTTACTGTAAACGTGCCCGGCTGCGCCAGCGGCCCTTGGGGAGTGCGTGGCGTCTCATGAGGCACGGCTGAGATTGGGTACTCATAACTGGTCGCCGTCGGCGTGGTGTAGTGCAGATCCCAGACCCAGCGATGCATGCCCGGTGTGGCGGGAAGCGTAGTGGGCATGCGCAGCCAATAGAGCGGGATCAACTGCTTCGAAAGCTTTTCCATGGTGGCTTCAGGTGTATCGGTACTTGCGTACTTGCGCGCGACCTTGCCAGCGCCATCAAGTATTTCCAGCGTGACTGGCCCTGCAAATCCCTGCGGCAGGGCGTAGTCGATCACTGCGCCGTCGGGAGGATTCTCGCCCGCGGGTTCATCGATTGGAAGTGGCGTATCGGGATTGGTGCTGCGGCGGACACGATAAGCATTCCCGGGCTTGAATAGAAACGGCGTAGAGTCCGCCTTCAACTCGGCAAGCTGCCGCAGCGGGGATATGTCATCGAGAACCCAGAACGAGCGGCCATGCGTGGCTACAATCAGGTCATTGTCTTTGATCAGCACGTCGCGCATCGAAGTATGCGGAAGGTTGAACTGAAGCGGCCGCCAGTGGTCACCGTCATCGAACGACACCCACACTGCCGTCTCTGTTCCGGCGAACAGCAGGCCTTTACGGATCGGATCTTCGCGCACAGTGTCGACAGGTGAATCGGTGGGCAAGCCCGCCGAGATTAACTCCCATGTTGCCCCGGCGTTGCGGGTACGGAAGATGTAGGGAGTCATGTCGTCGATGCGCATGCGGCTTACGGACACATACGCCGTATTGTCGTCGAAGTGCGACGCGCTGATCTGCGTTATCTTGCTCCATGGCGTGAGTGAAGGCGGCGTGATGTTCTTCCAGTTCTTGCCATGATCACGCGTTGTCCACACGAGGCCATCGTCGGTGCCTGCCCACAGTGTGTCGGGAGATTTGAACGATGCCGCAAACGCGTAGATCACACCACGACGGCGTGCCTGATCCTTATCAGGAAGCGGCTTGAGCGAGGCGGGCTGGCCTGAGTGTTCGCGGCTCAGATCCGGGCTGATCTTCGTCCAAGTCCTACCGTAATCCTTCGTCTCGAACAGCACGTTTGCAGCATAGTAAAGATCGTGCGCGTCTAGCGGGGAGAAAAGGATGGGCTCTGTCCGGTCTGAACGATAGGCGGGATCGCGCACGGGGATCGGCGTCACATTTTGCACTTGGCCTGTCGCCATGTCGTACCTCGACACTTCAGAGCGGCCCGCGCCGAAGACAATCTCGGGATGTAAAGGATCGGGCGCAACGTATCCGTATTCAATTACACCCACAGGATGCCATTCGCGGAATGTGATTTCGCCATCGTTGCCGCGTGTGGAGATGCATACCGATCCGCTTTCCTGCTGGCCGGCACAAACCTGATAAGGAAACGAATTGGTTGCTGCCACATGGTAAAGTTGCGCCGTGGGCTGGTTGTACCACGAACTCCACGTCTCGCCGCGGTTCACGCTGACAATTGCGCCCTGGTCGCTGACCAGCAGAATGATGTTTGGGTTGTCGGGGTTGATCCACAGGTTCTGATAGTCATCGCCGCCGGGCGCGCCACGCAGGCTCATCCACGTTTTGCCACCGTCCTCGGACCGCTCCGTGACAATGCTGGCGCTGTAGACCACATCGGGATTTTTCGGGTCGACCACCGGGACGGGAAGATCGCCGCCGCCGATCTTCATCGCCGGCCGCGGATCGTCGGTGGCCTTGTACCAGCTCGCACCCGCGTCATCGGAGCGATACACACCCACGCCCGCTCCCGAGGCATACCCGCTCTCGCGGGTCGTGGCCAGCGTGACGTAAAGGCGGTTCTCGTCGCTGGCGGAAAGCGCCACCTGGATATGCACCACATTGTCCGGCAATCCCTTGGTGAGTTGCTTCCAAGTTGTACCGCCATCGGTGGATTTATATAGACCGCCCTTGGTGCCCTCGTAGCTGTTGCCATCCTCCCAAGGTCCCAGTGTCGCCTCCCAAAGCGACGCATACACGACGTCAGGATTCGTGGGATCGATCACGACCTGCGATCCGCCTGTGTTTGCGTCTTTGAAAAGCACCTTGGTCCATGTTGCCCCGCCGTCGGTAGAGCGATAGATTCCCCGCTCCTCGCTGGGACCATAGGGATGACCCAATACGGCCGCGAATACCTTGTTCGGGTCGCGCGGATCGACGGCAAGCGACGGGAACTGCTCACCATCATGCAGGCCGAGGTGCTGCCAGGTCTTGCCGGCATCGATGGATTTATGAATTCCATTGCCCACCGAAAGGTCCGGACGATGGAGGCCTTCTCCACTGGCCACATACAGAACATTTGCGTCGGACGGCGCAACGGCGATGGCCCCTATTGACTGCGAGGGCTGGCCGTCGAAGATCGGGTTCCAGGTCCGTCCATAGTCGTTGCTCTTCCACACGCCCCCATCCCCCTGGCCGACGTAGAACACATTCGGCTGCCCCGGTACACCTGTCGCGGCGCGGGTGCGGCCTCCGCGAAACGGCCCAATCATGCGCCAATGCATGTCTGGCAGCGGCTTAGTCTGGGACTCCTGGGCGAGCAGCGGTGCGGGCGAAATAGAGAACGACGCCAGCAGCGCGATTGAGAATGCAAGAGAAGCATTGGAGCGGCAAATCAAACGGTGGGATCTCATGGTGTGGAGAACTCCGGAAAAAGCAAGGATGTAAGTCATCTTAGAGCCTTGCGTGCCCTCGTCACAATCGGTTGTCCCTAGTGCACGATTCGACCGGACAGGGACAAAGGGCGAGGATGTCCCCGGCTCTTTTGTACTGTTGGCCCGGACGCCCTGAATCGCGTCAGCAAAACTGAAACCGCATGCGGGCAACCGGCTCAAGTTTCCAAGTATCGAAAACAGTGAACGGCCTGTTTGTGTGCTGAAAAACATCCGCAATCAGGAGTGAATCAATTCGCCGAACACTGAATCGGACTGCTACAATTCGAGCCAATCAGAGCCTGAAGAGGCTTTGCCCATGGACATTCGAATGCAATCGAAGGAGCAGGATTGCTGATTCATCTGCGGCAGACGTTGGGCCGCAGCCTGACCTCGAAACGGGATTCCTTAATTGATTGCATTCGTTGACTCATAGAACTTCCGCTCTGATATATGACACCCGGCGGGAAGACATTCCCTGGGACGGACAAAAGCCGCGCGAGCGGATTGGCTCAGGGGTCCCGAGGTGAATGTGTTTGAAGGGCATGGCAAGGAGGCAACATGGAGAGGTCACATGTGGCTCTTGCGGCAATGCTGTTGGCTTTGCCGTTTGCATCGATAGCTCATAGTCTGCAGGCTCAGAATCCGCCGGCGGAAGCGCCCCCACCCCAAACACAACAGGACGGAGACGATTTCACGATCACAGGCAGCAGGGTTCTGTGCTCCAGGTGCAAGTGCGCCGGGTTCCCGTGAACGTTGTTGTCACGGACAGTCACGGAAACCCCGTGCGTGGCCTGACCAAAGACGACTTTGTGCTGAAGGAAGACAAGACTGTACAGAACCTTCTTTCGTTCGATTACTTCGACGGCTCTGCGCCGAGCTATGTCCCAAAGAAGCTTCCGGAGCTGCCTCCGAACACTTTCGTGAACCTGCCTGGCGAGCCGGAACAGGGACTACTCTATGTGCTGTATTACGACATGGTGAACACCTATCCGGAAGATCAAGGGAACTTCCACAGAGAGCTGCTTGACTTTGTAGACAAGGCGCGGCCCGGGACCCGCATTTCAATTTTTGTGAATGCAGACGGGCTGCATATGGTGCGGGGATTTACCAGCGACCATGCCCTGCTTCGCGCGGCCATCGTCGCAAAGGGGCCCGGTCCGCACATGCCCCAGTTGTTTCTGCAGGGAGACAACTTTGGCAGACAGGACATGGGCGCCGCGATCTCAAATCTTCAATTCCTTGCGGAGTACCGGGTGGAATCGCAGGGCGCGAGAATCTGGTCTGGCTGGCGGATAAGTTCCCGGTGGCACAGGGTCCTGTTTTCTTGGCAATCTCTGACAACGAAATCATGAACAAGGAGGCGTTCGTGGTGCGAGACGCCTTTGCTGCCATGATGCGCAGCCAGGCTGCGGTTTATCCCGTCGATTTGAAAGGCGCGGTTGTGTACGCAGAAAACAGTCAGTCGCCCGCAGGGGATGCCGATCAAAACCCGTCGCCGTGGGGCGCATATGCCAGTCCGAAGCTGGGGGCAACGGGTGGAGGCGGAGTAGGTGGTTCGGAGGAGTCGGCACAGCAGGCGCCGGACAAAACATAGCGACGGGTGGTATGGCGGCTGTTGCAGGCCAGACACTTGCCTGTCGGGGCATTCGGTTACTTCCGTCGATCAGTTTCGAGAGGAGTACATTGCGAGGGCAACTGGTGGACAGGCCTACTACAGCAAGAACAACATAAGTGAAACTTTGCAAAATGCAGTGGAATCAGGCTTGAGCTATTACACGCTCAGCTATTCGCCGACAAACTCGAACTTCGACGGCTCTGATCGGTACATTGAAATCACTCTCGCTAAGAAAGGCGATTACAAACTCAGCTATCGAAACCTCTACTACGCCATGGCCGACGACGCGGAACAGGCACCAGAAAAGGGCGCAACAGCCCAAGCTCGCTTCGTGGCCGCCAAAGCCGAAGACACACTCCATGCGAATATCGAACACGGCGCGCCGATGCTGCACGACCTGCTGTTCAGCGCCCACTTGTCTTTGGCCGGACCTCCGGTACTGGCAACGCCGGAACAGATGTCGCAATTAGAGGACTCGCCGGCCTTTTTTCGCACGCGCCGCAAAGACCGCCCATTGAAGCCGCTGGCGCCGGTAAGGCTACAAAAGCACCTGATCGATTTTGGGGTCTTTGATCCACAGTTGAAGGCTCTGGCAGGTGAGGGAGGTAAACCGGCCAAGCTGGAATTTGCAGCAGCTGCGTACGATGCTGACGGCCGTCTGCTTAACAGCATTTTGAATGAAGGGCTGGCCTCCAACGAAGTGGATGCAGACGGAAAAAACGGGGCACTATTCCACGCGGAGCAGGAACTCCAGGTGCCGCCTGAAGCGAAATCGATCAGGCTGGCTGTTCGGGACAAACTGAATAATCGAACGGGGACATACGAAGTTCAGCTTCCGCTGAAGAGCGAGATGCTGACAGCGCAATCGCACGTAGTGAACTAAGCCACCTGCGGTGGGGCGGATGCTCGCGGGAGGCTCGCTGCTTCCCGCCCTCGCGCCCACCCCCACAGATCAAGACCTGTTCGCAGGGATCCCGGTAAGTTGCGAAAACCGGGCACAGGACCTCTATGGCTGGTGCTGAGCCTGGGATTGGTAGCGCGCAATATTTCCCCGCAGGGCCGCTGCCAGATCGTTGTTCTGTTGCCGGACAGCCTGGTCAAGAGCATGCTGCGCCGTTTCAACCGCCTTCTGATACTGGCCTGTCTCGGAGTACATGGCCGCAAGCATTTGCAGAATCGCAGGCTCCTGCCCTGCGGTAAGAGTAGCGGCGGATTCAAACTCCGGTAATGCCGCGGCGAATTTGTTGCTTGCCGCCAGAGCTCGGCCCAGGTTGAAATGGCATTCCGCCGCCTGCGGAGCCAGATCCACAGCCTTCTGCAATTCAGCAACGGCCTCATCCAGTTTGCCCATGCGAGCGAGGATGACGCCATAGATGTTATGCCCGTCAGAGGACTTGGGAGCGAGCTCGATTCCCTTGGTCAATTCATCGATTGCGTCCTGCCGATGACCGCCCATGACCTCAAGAATATGACCCATATTGACGTGTGCCGAGCCGTTATCCGGGTTCAGCTCGATAGCTTTTTGAATCTGCACCATTGCTTCGTCGAGTTGCCCAGCTTCTGCAAGCGCACTGCCGAGATTATTGTGGGTTTGCGAGCTATCGTTATTCAAGGCGAGCGACCTCTTGTATTCCTCGATCGCATCGCTGGTCTTGCCGGTCGCGGCCAGCGCAACACCAAGGTTGTTATAGGGACGGGCGTCCGTGGGATCCTTGGCGGCGGCCACCTTCCAAGCCGGAACGGCCTCAGAATACTTGTGCATGTCCTGCAGTTGCTGCGCTGCGTCGAATTCGCGGTAGAAGTCGATTGCCGGAGTATCGATGTGATCCAGACCCTCGGGACCAAGAGCGACGAATTCCGGAATGTTGACGGCGCGATTGGAAGCCGTTGTATTTTCCACGATGACCGGCGGACTAGCGTTTCCCTGGTCGTCGATGTGGGTGAGATAGAGGTGGGTGTAAAGGGATGGAGTTTTCGACGAGAACGCCAGCCAATGACCGTTCGGTGAGAAAGTGTGCCAGGAGTTCATCACAGCCAAGTTCGATTGCAATGGCCTCGCAACACCGCCCTTGAAAGGAACAATGAATAACTTGCTGTCTGGGCGCATAAGCAGCCCGTTCTTGCATTGGACAAAGACGATCCACTTGCCGTCTGGCGACACTTTGGGGAAGTTGTTACTCATTCCGTTTTCCGAGGCGCCGACGATTCTCTCCGGCGTTCCGCCCTTGCCGTCGTTGAACGGAATACGGTAAAGGTCGTACTGAATCTGGGTTTCATTGGGATCGTTGGCGTACAGCGATCGCTTATAGCCCGCCGGATAGGGATCCCTCGCGGCCGCGCGGGAGAAGACAAGCCACCTCCCGTCCGGACTCCAAAAGGCGGAGGTCTGGACGAAGTTGGGATCGTCAGCGCCCGGCAGTGGGTTCAGTTTCCCGGTCTCCTTGCTGTACCAAGCGAGTACACCACGTGTGGGATAAAAGACCTGCCCAAATCCGTAGTCCGGATAGAAGCCGTTGTACAGCCGGTCAAGTACCCTGACCCCATGCGCGTATGGCACGTCGATGGAATTGACCACGAACTTTCCGTCGGGCGATAGCTGACTCATGAACCCGAATCGTTTTTGTGCGTGCTCCTCAGAAAACGCGCTCCAGTGAATCAGGTAATCGTTGCTGATGGTGCTGATCTTCTTTACCGGAATCAGCGCGTAGAGCCCTTTGTCGTTGGCCGGGCCGTCAACGTCGATACCCAGCGTCTTTCCATCGCGCGAGAAGGAGTGGCAATTGCCGCAGGTGGGCAGGCCCGTCATTACGACCTTGCTTTGGAGCTCGTTGATGTAGCGCAGTTCCCACTTGATTTTGGGAAGGACCGAGTCGGGAAGGGGCTTAATGACGCCGCGCTGCGTGGTGGAGAGGTCGGGCGGGATCAAAGGCACGTCCCGATAGAAGATCGGCGCTCCGACGGGGTCCTTTGAGGTCTGAAACGTTGCTTCCGCATGAGAGAGCGGCGCGTGATCTTTCTGGCTCGCATAACCAGTGACGGTTACGGTGGCGGGCATTTCCACGGAATGCTGCTTGATCTCCTCCCAGGTCTTTGCGTCCGGCCTCCAGGTATGCGCCGCAGCCTGTTCCGGCGTCAAAGTCGGCGGCACATAACCCACCAGGCTTGCATCAAGCGGAGCAAGCTGCATCTTCTCGCCATTTGACCAGACTTTGACGGGACGCCGGCGTTCGCCAAAAGCAATCTCGATTTGCCAGACGCTGGCGGCGGGATTGTCGTCGCGCCAGGCAAACTGGGGAGGAATGATGTCAGGCGGATAGATGGTTCCATTTACGGGGATATCGATTGTGAGAGAGGGTTGGGCAGAAGGATCTCCGGATGCCGGTAAGTCCATTGAAATGGGCTTGAGATAGGCTGGAACCTCTTCGGCGCTCGCCGGAGTTACAGACGCAGCATTGTTGCCGGAACCTCCGGCCATTACCGTGCCTGTGAGGCAGGCGCCCGTTGCAAACAGAATAGCCGTGGCGGCAGCGATTTTCGGTGTCATTGATTCTCCCCAGTGGTCGCTTTGGCTTCACGCACTGAAGCCATTTCCGGAACTTACCTTGAGGAGAAGGTCAAGAGACGTCCGGAACCCAAAAATCAACTGTTTCCATAGTACCAAAATAGGAGAAAAATCGCCGCCTAAATGTTCCCACCGCTTCCTGCCAGTTGGTCACAAAGCCACCGATTATCCCGTGTTGAGTTTCTTTGAGTCTTGTTCTTCCAAAATGCCGGGGAATGCCGGCAGGCCGGGGCAATTCCATACGCTCGAAGCGTCTTTTTGGTCCGCGAATGCAGGATTGTTAGCGGCACAAAACCGCGTTGACAGGAAAACCGCATCGATGAAGAATCTTGATGAACGGAACCACTCAATCCAGATACAATTCCACACAACAAGAAAAGGTTAAGTGATACCGTTCTATGCTGCGGGAATTGAAAACGCTTACGGCGAAAACAAGATGCGAAGATTTGTTTCAACTACGTCTCAAGAGAAATCGGGCTTTCAGATGAAACCCATTGAAATGCGCTTACCTTGGCCGGAATACGCACGGCGTTGGTGTACCGCTCTGTCCTTCGTTCTCTTCTCTTCCCTGGTCTATGGCCAAACGGCTCCCGCAAATCAACAGGCCAATCCACCCGCTCAGGAACCCGCTGAGGGGACCCCGCACTTCACCACCAACGTTGACGAAGTCTCCCTTGATCTGGTGGTTCACGACAAAAAGCATAAGCCGGTCCTTGATTTAAAGCCGGAGGACATCGCCATCACGGACGATGGAACGCCAGTTAAACTCAGCGCATTCCGTCTGGTGCGGGGCGAAACGGGATCTGGACACGTGATCACACTGGTCTTTGACCGATTTGAAGGGCCGCTGGCGAAGAGCGCGAGAATTATGGCGGAGAAGATCCTCAAGGCTCTGCCCACTACGGGCTACTCTTTTTCTGTTTTGGATATTGGGGGACGCCTGCGCCTGCTGCAGGGCTACACCGAAGATCGTGCGTCAATTGAGCAGGCCATTACATTTGCAACCGACAGCAATGTCACGAGGATGGTGTCAACTCTCAGCCAGGGCGTGAATATCGCCCAGGACAAGGCAGAACCGGAAAGAGTGACAGCTGCCGAAGCGGCGGAAAAGAACCTCGTCGCCATAGCACGTACCGGTGTGGACACATCTGGCCGACACGTGGACGTAAAGCAACGAGCCAAGGCACAGACGACTCTAAAGGCTCTTGAAGATGCGCAGTTGATAGTGCAGGACCAGCATGCAAATCGATCGCTGGCCGCTATCCTTGCCCTGGTCCGGTCGCAGCAACAACTCGCGGAGCGGAAAGCCATCATCTATTTCACTCTGAACGAGACCCTGGATTCCGGCTCAAAAGAGATGCTGAAGACAATCTCCGGGGCGGCCACCAAAGCTGGCGTTACCATCTATACGGTCGATCTGGACTCAATGAACATTGCGGGGCAGCGTTCCATGGAGAACGCCTTGGCGAATGGACAAGCCCAATACAACCCAACTCCGATTGTAGTCAACGCGTATGGCCAGACCGCGGTACAGTCGCAGCAAGAGGGGGGCGCACCGATTGCGGGCACGCCTTCAGCTACAGGGCCACAATGGGGCCCAGCTCAGGACATCGCCCAGGCAACCTCTTTCTCGCGCGGAAATAACGAGGATCCGAACAGGGCTCAGGAAATCAAGAACCCCATCGCGGATTTGTCGAAGGACACGGGCGGCGTCTATATCGATGCACAGGTCAGCGTGAAAGGCCCGCTGCAGCAGATGGTGGAAGACCTGTCGACCTACTACGAAGCCTCGTATATTCCGCCTGCACAGGAGTATGACGGGAAGTTCCGGAGCATCGACGTAAAACCACTGCGTGTGGGACTTAAGATTCAGGCGAAAACGGGTTACTTTTCCTTGCCACCTGGATCCGCGAGTGGGATTCGACCCTTTGAGGCATCCTTACTCAAGAGCTTGGCCGAGACGCAACTGCCCGCTGACTTCAAGTTCAACGCATCCATCCTTCGTTTTGGCAATTTGCCGGACGGCAACATGAATGCGCTGGCAGTGGAGGTCCCGTTCTCCGGGCTGGACATCAAGGAGGACACCCACACCAACCTTTACTCCACGCGGGTGGCGATTGTTGCCCAAATCAAGGACAGCGCCGGCACAATCATCGAACACTTCGGTGAAGACATTGCGCGGCGCGGCGCCCTGGAGTCGATGGACCGAGACAAGAACCTGGCGGTGACGCTGCAAAGGCATTTCATGGAGATTCCCGGCAAGTATGTGCTGGAAGTTGCCGTGAAGGATGAGAACAACGAAAAAATAAGTGCACAACGGATCCCCTTCGAGATACCGGCTCAGCCCAGCGGCCCGGCGATGAGCGACCTAGTACTGGTGCGAAAGATGGATACGTTCAACGAGGATGCCGACCCGCTGGAGCCATTGCACTATGAGGGCGGCAAGGTGATACCCAATCTCTCGGGAACGGTGCCGCATGAATCCAAATCCCTTTCCCTGTTCCTTATCCTGCATCCTGACCCACATGCCACGGATGCTCCGACACTCGAAATGCAAGTGATTCGGAACGGCAAGGCAGGCCGCCTGACTCCGCTGCCTCTTCGGACCGCCGGGGCCAAGGACACGATGATTCCCTACCTTGCAACGTTCCAGACCAAATCGCTGGCGCCGGGCGACTACAAGGTGAAAGCAATTATGAACCAGGGTGGCGATTCAGCGTTTCAGGAGATCGCGTTCACGGTGGAAGGAAACCAACCCGGCGAAAATGCGGTTGCGGACGCATCGGGAAAGGCTGGGGCTACCGCCGCCCCGGATGAGAGCACGCCGAACCTCGATATCACGCCTGACCTGGGCGGCAAACTGGCCATTACCGCTTCCACCAACTCGGTTCCGGCGCCAACCCGGGAAGAAGCGGATGCGTTGATTGCAGACGCCCGGGAACGCGCGGTGGGCTACAAAACCGGTTTGCCAAACTTCCTGTGCATCGAAGTGATCAACCGATCGCTCGATCCAACCGGAACGGGCAGGTGGAGGCATCGGGATACGATCACGGAACTGT
>JBEKUP010000032.1:0-57115 GCA_049514915.1 Occallatibacter sp.
ATCGCCGGCCGCCGTAAGCATGTCCTCGAAGAAACCGTTGCCGCCAACCCCGGCATGCAGTCCCTCACTCTCGACATTGAAGACCCCGCCGCCATCCGCGCCTTCGCCGCCCAGGCTACTGCTCAATTCCCCTCGCTCAACGTCCTCATCAACAACGCCGGCATCATGCGTCCTGAGAAGCTTCTCGCCCAGCAGCCCGATCTCTCCGACGCCGAAGCCGTCGTCACCACTAACCTCCTCGGCCCCATCCGCCTCACCGCCGCGCTCCTGCCTCATCTGCAGGCGCAGCCGCTCTCCGCCATCGTCAACGTTTCCTCCGGTCTGGCCTTTCTGCCCCTGTCCTTCACCCCCACCTACTGCGCCACCAAGGCCGCCCTCCACTCCTACACGCTTTCGCTCCGTTACCAACTTCGCACCACCAACACTGAAGTCATCGAACTCATTCCGCCCTACGTCCAGACCGATCTCATGCAAGGCGCTGAAGATCCCCGCGCAATGCCCCTCACGGACTTCATTGCTGAAGTCATGCAAATCTTCCAAACCCAACCCACTCCCGCCGAAATCTGTGTCGAGCGCGTCAAGGGAATGCGCTACGCCGCCGAAGCCGGAAAATTCGACGCCATCTTTAACGGCCTTAACAGCTCATTCAACCTTTAGTCCTGAAAGGCTCTCGCAGCTCGCTCAGTCCCTCGGAACACGCCACAACTTCCCCCGCGTTCTCTAACCAGGAGATGACTTTGTGACCCAGAACCACACCGGCGAACTCGCTCAGCAGTTTGCCAGCGATAACTACGCGGGAATCTGTCCCGAGGCCTGGGCTGCCATGGAGAGCGCGAATAGCGGCCACGTCGTAGCCTACGGCGACGACCCGTGGACCACCCGCGCCTCCAAAGCCTTTCGCGATCTCTTCGAAACCAATCTCGAGCTGTTCTTCGTCTTCAACGGCACCGCAGCCAACTCTCTTGCCCTCGCCTCCCTCTGCCAGTCCTATCAGGCCGTCATCTGCGGCGACCAGGCCCACGTTGAAACCGATGAGTGCGGCGCGCCTGAGTTCTTCTCCAACGGATCCAAGCTCCTCGTCGCCCGTTCGGAGGACGGCAAACTCACCCCCGGCGCAATTCACGAGCTCGCCACCCGCCGCACCGACATTCACTTCCCCAAACCGCGCGTCGTCACCATCACCCAGTCCACTGAAACCGGCCGCGTTTACACCGTCGACGAGATCCAGGCAATCTCCTCCGCCTGCAAGCCGCTCGGCCTCTCCCTGCACATGGATGGAGCCCGCTTCGCAAATGCTTGCGCCAGTCTCAATCGCACCCCTGCCGAGCTCACCTGGAGAAGCGGCATCGACGTCCTCTGCTTCGGCGGAACAAAAAACGGCATGGCCGTCGGCGAAGCCGTCCTCTTCTTCGACCGCGCCCTCGCCGCCGACTTCGATTACCGCTGCAAGCAGGCCGGCCAACTCGCCTCAAAAATGCGTTTCCTTGCCGCGCCTTGGGTCGGCATGCTTGAGAGCGGCGCATGGCTCACCAACGCCCAGCACGCCAACCAATGCGCCCGTTACTTTGCCCAGGGCGTCGCGTCGATCCCCAACATCAAAATCGTTTCGCCCGTCGACGCCAACACCGTCTTCCTTCAAGCCTCTGACGCCACTCTTGAGGGACTCCGCGCTCGCGGCTGGAAGTTCTACACCTTCATCGGAGGCGCAGCCCGCATCATGTTCGCCTGGGACACCGACCTCGCCCGCGTCGATGCACTCCTCCACGACCTCAAAGAATCCGCCATCCCGGAATGAAACGTCAAAGCGAGACTTCGATGACAGCCTTAAAAGACGATCCCCCGCGTCCCCCCACGCCGCGCACCAGCTTTCGCCTGGTCCTGGCCATGCTCGGAATGGTCGCTCTTCCCGCCGCGCTGACCCTTCGTACAGTACGAACTGCGCCACCACTCAACGCCTTCGCAGCCAACGCGTCTCCTTATGGATACACCGTCAGTCTGCTTCTGTTCATCGTGCCTATCCTCGTTATTGGTCTGTGGTTTGTGCCGTCGGAAGCCGTAAAAATATCCAAACGCGCATTCATTCTCACCGTCGCCATCCTTTTTCCCCTCGGCGCAGGTCTTGACTTCTTCTTCGCACGGTCCTTCTTCACCTTTCCCAATCCCGGCGCCACATTAAGAATCACCGCTCCCGCGCTCGGCGGCGGTGTCCCACTCGAAGAGTATGTCTTTTACCTCACGGGATTTGTTGCGGTCCTGCTCCTCTACATCTGGCTCGATGAGTATTGGCTCGCAGCCTACGGCGTCCGCGCGGATGCCGCAGAGAGAGCGCAGTTCGACCGCCTGCTGCGCTTCCACGCTGCTTCGCTGATGTGGGCTGCAGTCCTCATTGCCGCGGCCGTCGCTTACCGCAAGCTCTTCGTGCCGGACCCCGGCTTCCCGGGATATTTCACCTTCCTGGTCCTCGGTGCTCTCAGCCCATCGGCGGCGCTGCTTCCCGCAGCCATGCCGGTCATCAATTGGCGCGCACTTAGTCTAACCGTATTCGTCCTTCTGCTCATCAGCCTGCTTTGGGAAGTCACGCTGGCCCTACCCTATGGTTGGTGGGGCTTCCAGGACAGCGCCATGATCGGCCTGCGCATCACGGCATGGAACCGCCTGCCCATCGAAGAAGTCTGCGTCTGGATCGCCGTGACCTACGCAACGGTGATCGTTTACGAGATCGTGCGCAGGTGGCAGTCGTCGGGAAAAAGAATCGGGCACGCCCTGCTGGGTTGAACACTTCACCCCTGCATGAAGAACCGATCAACTTCAACGTATCGGCGTACTTCCCTCATCCCCCCCACGATGAACCGGTCGATCACCCTTCCTGAGTTGAAGAAAATTCCGGTTTTTCCGATAGATGGGGAAGAAGGTCTTCAGCGGAAACCTGGTACTGGGTGTTTCCGAGCAGCCATCTACAGGTTTTCCGCCATGATGAACGCGCTCAAACCGCAGATGTCCGCTCTGTTAAATTGGAGATTGACCAAATCGAGAAGGGTCAAAATGCGCAATCAAGCTGAAGCAAGACTCTCGGCCTTGATCGAAAGCACTGAAGACCATATTTGGTCCGTGGGTCTGGACGATCGCGTAATTCTCTTTAACCGGGCTTTTCAGCGCCATCTCAAGCAGCAATTCGATATCCAGATTGTCGTGGGGATGCGGCCGGAGGATTTCTTCCCTGCGGAAAAGGCCGCCCTTTGGTCCTCATTCTTTGAGCGGGCCAAAACAGAAGGCCCTTTCAGGACCGCATATACCCTTCACAACGGGGATGTTTACGAGATGTCCTTGAATCCCATTATCGTCGAGGGAATGACGACTGGAATTTCAGTATTCGGCAAGGACTCTACCAAACAGAAGGCGGCAGAGCGGGCACTCCATGAAGCCGAAAGAAAGTACCGGGACATTTTTGAAGGGGCACTCGAAGGAATGTTTCAGTCCACCATGGACGGACGTCTATTGACAGCCAACCCCGCGCTTGCCACCATGCTCGGCTACGCGTCCCCCGATGAACTTATAGCTTCAGTCAAAGATCTAGGCCATGATGTCTGGGCTGACTCGGATGAACGCTCAAGATATTTAGTCAAGCTCAAAGGCCATGGGGCCGGTATCGTTCTGGGGTTCGATTTCCGCCTCAAGCGCAAAGACGGAACGCATATCTGGGCCTCACTCAGCGGCAGGATCGTACGCAATGAGGACGGGACAGTGCTTTGCCACGAGGGCTTCGTCGAAGATATCACCGAACGTTACGTCGCGGAACAGGAGCTGCGAGAGAGCCGCGACTTTCTCACAGAAGCGCAGAGAATTGGGGCCCTTGGCGTCTACGTTCTGGACATCCCTGCTGGGATGTGGTCAAGTTCGCCCGTATTGGACGAATTAGCTGGAATCGATGACCAATATGAGCGCACTGTGGCTGGGTGGGTGAATCTGATCCATCCAGACGATCGCGCCATGATGGCCGACTATTTCGCGGATGAAGTAATCGGCCAGAAGAAGTCCTTTGACAAGGAATACCGCGTCGTTCGCCAGGCGGACAGAGTGGAGCGCTGGGTACATGGAATGGGCAAACTTGAGTTCGATGCCCAGGGACAGCCCGCGATGATGCGTGGGGTTATCAAAGATATCACTGACCGCAAAAAGGCTGAAACGCAGCTCCGCGATAACGAGGAGCGCTACCGCGAGACCTTTGAACAGGCGGCCGTTGGGATATTGCACACCTCACTCGATGGCCGCATCCTCAGATGCAACGAGCGCTTCGCCCAGATCATCGGCTATTCCCCCGAAGAAGCCTGTAACCTGACCTTCCAGCAAATTACCCCGCGCGAAGATCTCGGTCACAGTGTGGGTGTGCTGAAGCAGATGTTGGACGAGGCCACGATTACGCCCAGTTGGGAGAAGCGCTACGTCCGCAAGGATGGCACTTTGACCTGGGTAAGGTTGACAGTCTCTACCCGTCGCGATGGCGAAGGGCACGCCCTGCACTTTATCACCGTGGTCGAAGATATCAATGCGGCTAAAGCCGCCGAACTGCAACTGGCCTCGGCGCAGGGGGCCCTGCGCTTGAGTGAGGAGCGCTACCGCACTGCATTCCAAACCAGCATCGATGCCATTGCAATCAACAACCTGAGTGATGGAAAGTATATTGAAGTCAACCAGGCATTCATTGACATTTCAGGCTATTCGCAGGAAGAGCTTGTAGGGCACACATCGCTGGAACTGGGCATCTGGGTGGACCCGCGCGATCGGGTGCGAATGACCGAAGAGATGAGCCTGCGTTCGACCTGCCGCAACCTGGAAACCGAGTTTCGAAAGAAAGATGGAACGATACTCATCGGGCTGATGTCCGCCTCGATCATCGAAATTGAAGGAGTTCCGTGCATCCTCTCGGTCACGCGGGATATCACCGAAGCCAAAGCGGCCGAGAAGCAGATAAGGGATCTCGCTTTCTACGATCCATTGACGCGTCTTCCCAACCGCCGCCTCCTGCTGGAGCGCTCGCGTCAGGCCTTGGCAACCGACACTCCCACGGGGAAAAGGCGGGCGCTGCTGATTGTCAATCTCGACGGCTTCAAATCGTTAAACGAGACACTCGGCCATCCGACCGGCGATCTAATACTTCAGGAAGTGGCCCGTCGCCTCGTTACCTGCATTCGCGAACCCAATATGGTGGCGCGGTTGGCTGGCGATGAGTTCGTGGTCATGCTGGAAGGCCTGTCCGAGAATCCAGAGGAAGCCGCGGCTCAGACGGAAGCCACCGGAGAGAAGATTCTGGCGACAATTGCTCAGCCTCACAAGTTCGCGCAACGTGAGTGCACTTGCACGGCCAGCATTGGAATTACCGTCTTTGGATCGCAATCGGAAAGAACCAATGACAGATTGCAGCAGGCTGACATGGCCATGGACCAGGCCAAGGCGGCAGGCGGCAACACCATGCGCTTCTTCGCGCCTGCGTTGCAGGCTGCCGTGAATGCCCGCGTTGCCATGGCGGAGGACCTGCACAATGCGATTAAGCACAACCAGTTCGTCCTCCACTTTCAACCACAAGTGGATTGCCGGCAATGGACCGGCGCGGAGGCTCTGATTCGTTGGAACCATCCCAGGGGAGGCCTGATCCTCCCCGATGGGTTTATTCCTGCAGCCGAAGCAACCGGGCTCATTGTGCCCGTCGGGAATTGGGTTCTGGAAACTGCCTGTGCGCAAATCGCGTCGTGGGCAAAACGCAGCGAAACAGCGGAACTGGCCGTCTCAATCAATATAAGCGCACGTCAGCTCCGCCAGCCGGAGTTTGTCCACCAGGTGCTGGCAACTCTGGAACGCACCGGCGCCGATCCGCGTCGCCTCGAGTTGGAACTTACCGAAAGCATGTTGGTGGACGACATTGAGCAGGTGATTGCCAAAATGATCGCTCTCAAGTCGCACGGGTTGCAATTCTCCCTGGATGATTTTGGTACCGGCTACTCTTCCTTGACTTACTTAAAGCGGTTACCGCTTGACCGACTGAAGATCGACCGGTCATTCGTCCGCGACATCCTCGTTGACGAAAGCAGCGGAGCCATTGCGCAGACAATCATCTCCCTGAGCAAGGCAATGGGCTTGCCGGTCATCGCCGAGGGCGTTGAAACCGAAGAGCAGCGGGTGTGCCTCGAGAAACTCGGCTGCCACGCATTCCAGGGCTATCTGTTCAGCAGGCCGGTGCCTATTCAAGCTCTCGAACTGCTGTTGCAGGGTCTCGCCAGCGACGAGTCCCCAATTCGCTGCTGATGGCCAGGTTCCGACTTTCCGATCTGGAGAGTACGAATCTCCGCCCACTACATAATGAAGCCAGCCCCTACTTCGGCGTCGGCAACGTATAAGTCGCTCCAAACGTAAACTGGAATGAGTTCGCTTTGGTCGGGGGCGTAGTCACCGGCGGATCGTTCAGGTACGTATCGATCGTCCCGACCGATAAACCAAGCCGCTTGTAAACCGGTAGCACCAGCGCATTCGTTTCCGCCGCCGAATAGTCGTGCGGATCATTCCACGCCGGCAAGTAGGCGAGTTGCTGATTGAAAACCATTCCCTTCGGTAGCTTCCGCATGTAGTTCGCCGCAAAGGTGGATCCAATAATGCTCTGGTCCGGGCTCGGTGGAGTTGGTGGAGTCGTCTGCACCTGGATCAGGAAGCTCTGCCTCTCATACTGCACCGTGCCTTTCAAGTCCAGCGTCTGCTGCGGTTGCTTTACCACCGTCCAGCCCAAACCGCCGCCGTAGATCTGCTGCAGATCCAGGCTCTGTGCGAAATTGTGATCGAAAGCCACCTGCCCCAGCGCATAAACCCTTGGTGAGAAGTATTCGTCATATTCGCCGTAAGCACGGTAGATCGCCGATTTCTCTGTCGGGAATCCCGGCTCAATAATCTTTCCGTAGGATCCCTGAAAGCCCAGCAGCGTGCGGTTCCGCGGATTCAACCAACCCACCGGCGGTATCGCGCGCACCAACGCAACGCCCCCATTGAAGGTGTAATTGTTCGTTGTCGCTTCCACAATTGTCGCCCCGCTCGTCGCACTCCCCGTCCACGCAGAGAAAAATCCCGCCTTGTGGCTGAGTTCCTTCTCGAATGTCGGCTCGTCAATCACGTACGCCACCTCCGCCAGCGGAACCGGCTCAACCTTTCCGCCCTCCGTCGGCGTCAGCACAATCTCCTTGTTCTCCACCGTCAGGCTTCCCTCCGGCATGTGCGCGGGTAATGCATTTCGCTTCGACTCAAAGCCCTTCTGCAACACCACAAACTTTGACGACGAGTGAATCTCCTTCACCTTGTCCCAGCTCACAGTGATGTCTCCGGCGATGTCGCTATGGAAGACCGCACTGCCGTTCACCGACCGCAGAAACTTGCCGGAAAGCTGATCGCCATTGGTAAACACAATCACGTCCGGCGGCGCTTTTGGAGTCGTCGCAGCGGCAGGTGTCTGCCCGGCCGCGGCTGCCACAAAGCCACCCAGAATCGCGGTGGCACTCACCAAAATGCGGCGGCCAGTGGAAAAACCAAACGGAAGAGATAAACGGATAGAACTTCTGCGTAAGGGCATCATGGGAAATGTGCTCTCCTCTGGAATGTATTGAGGTTCGAGTGTCAGCCAGCTAGGCCGCCGCGGCCATGCGCCTCGCCATCGCAAAGCGCAATCAACTTTGTAGGATGCCGCAGGGTCTGGTTTGCCCGGTCAGCGCTCACTCCCCCTCCTGCGGCATGCGGGGCAGCCTTGTCATGCGCCTCAAGGTTTGGATGCAGGCTAGCCGACAATGCTGCCTTAAACCTTCGCATCCCCGCTCCGCTTCCGAAAAACCACCTTCAACTCCCGCCGCCAGTGCTCGCCTACCGCAATCAGCTCCCACTCCACCTCGGGCGCAAAGTATCGCAGCACCGGCTCGTTCGCCGGATGAATCCGCAGCGCCGGCCCCGCCAGCAACAGTCGCGGCGGTAGCGGAGAAACCTCCGCACCCTCAAAGTAACCCTGCCGCTCGAACGCCGAAAGAGCCATGCCGCCCTTCAAACCTGCCACCGGCTGCCGGTCCGCGTTCAGCGCCCGCACCCGTATCCAGTAGTCCAGCGCCTGCAGCGGCAAATGCAAATCCTCGTCCGCCTTCAGCTCAATCACCGTCAGTCGCCCGCTCCGGTCCAGCGTCAGCAGGTCAAGCAACCCCCGGTCGCCCGTCGAAAGCGCCGGAACCTGCGTGTACACCATGTCATGCCGCAGCCCCGGCAGCAGCTCCGCAATCCCCGCACGCAGTTCCGCCTCCAGCCATCGCTCCGGCTGCAGCCGGTACAGTGGATCGGCATGCGTCCCGTCCCGATGCCGTCCCGCAAACAGCCTTCTCAGCAACTCGCGGCACAGCGGCTCCGTCGCCTCGGTCAGCGGCGTCTCGTTCGCGCCCGCGCCAAAACTGATCTCGTCCTCCTTCGCAAAGCTATTCGCCTTGAACCCTTGCCGCACCCGCGCAAACTCCAACCCATGCAGCCTTAATCCCACCTCGCTGGCCGAACTTGCTCGCACCTCCACCCGCTCCCGAGCCGTTTCCGGAATCAACTCCATCAGCCGGTCGATGCCCTCCCCGCATCGCTCCACCGCCGCATCCGCATTGAACGCATGCACCAGCCGCGCATCCAGGTTCCCCGTGTCGCGATAATCCACCGCCGTCAGCTCTTCGCTGCGCTCATCCAGCGTGTAAAGCTGAAAATCTCCAGCTTTGTGGTTCAGCCAAGCCATCCGCTCCGCCGTGGTCCGCCACGCCCCTGCCGGCACCACCACCTTCAGCCCGCCAAAATGCCTCCGCCCATCCCCCTTTTGCCGGCAATGATCCAGCCAAAGAATCCCCAGCGTCAGCACCCCATCCGCCACCGCCCCAGACTCCGCCTCCCCCACTCCAATCACCGCCTCCGCCGCCGTCCCCTTCAGCAGCCGCCCCCGCACATACGCTGGACCAAAGCTGTGCTCCAGGTCCATCGCCGACCGCAGCCCATCCACTTTCCATCCAATAAAGTGCCGCGTCAGCGCCCGCTCCAGCACCCGCTGATAGCTCTTTCGCGCCGCGTCCCGTGCCGTCGGTGTCCGCCGGTCGCTCGTCGGAGTTAGCTCCAGTGTCTGCGGTTTTGCCGCGCCCATGCGCCGAGTCGTCACCCGCAGGCATTGCGCGCGCTCCACCGCGGCCACCACCGTGCGCATCATGTTGCGTTCCTCACTCCACAACTGCAGCAGGCACCGCCCATGCGATTCCGTCACCGAGTAGTGCGCGCTCCGCATATCGAACAGTACGCGCCCATCCTCCAGTGCTGCCGCCGCTGGATGATCCGCCAGGTAAGTTTCAATCAATTGCGCCAGCTTCGCCGCGGAAGCGGCGTCTTCCATCGCCGCCACTACCAGCCCATCCGTCCGCGAAGGCCGGTGATGTGCGCCGTGTGGTGCCGGGAGTGCCAATCGTACAGCGCCAGAGTCGTTTCCAGTTTCTGCCGTCCCCGCTCCGGATGGACAAAGCCCTTCTGAAATTCCTCTTCGCTCATCGATTCCAGCAGCACAACCCACCGTTCGTGCAGCGCGTCAATCCACTGGAGTGAAACCTCCACCGGCAGCCCACTGTCCGCCAGCTTCGCCCACGCCGCCTCGTCGTACGCCTTGATCGTCGGCCACTCCTCAGTCAGCGCCAGTTTGAATCGAATATAGGAGTTCGTGTGGCTGTCCGCCACGTGGTGCACCACCTGCCGCACCGTCCAGCCTCCCGGTCGATACGGCGTGTCGAGTTGCGCGTCGCTCAGCCGGCTCACCGCCGCGCGCAGGTGTCCCGGCAGCAAACGCAATGTTTGTATGTGTAGGGAACGGCTCTCGGCCGTATAGCTTGTGGGCGGGATGAAGCGGCCAATCGGATACTGCAGGCCGAGCAAATCAGTCATGACACGAACCCCGCCAGATCTCTCAGACCGGAGCCTGTCGAAAAATCAGAAGCAGATGAGCCGCACGGTTCGGCCCCGGCGCAAGTTCTGCCACGGGCCGAATCCGTCTTATGCGTGCGGGTGTGCACCGGGGTGGTGGTGGTGATGATGGTGATGGCGGTGTCCGGCAGCGAACGCCGAAGTCGCAAACACCGTCAAAAGCAGGGCAGCGAGGAGAATCTTTTTCATGAGAGGAATGTAGCACTTTCTCCGCGCAAAGGATAGACCCTCGTTCCCCGCGCACCAAGAATGGAAACTATGTCCTACTCATCAAAGGAATATGCCCTACTCCTCAAAGAAGCTGTGCCCATTCATCGCGCAGTTCCATCGCGCGATGAGTGGGATCGGCGCGATGAAGCCCCGTGCCCCGTTTTTGCGACTTTTTCTGTCGCAAAGGCGGGAAGCAGTTCGCCAGTGCGACCCTCCCGCGAGCACCCGCCCCACCGTAGGTGCCATTCGAAGTAAACTAAACCATGGCCACTCAAACCGCTTCCCCGCGTCCCACCCCAGCCCCCAGCCACAAACGTTATTTCTTCGATAAATTCGGCATCACCGAGCGCCTGCTCGAGCGCTGCCTGGGAGAAGCCTTAGCCGCCGGCGGCGACTACGCCGACCTCTACTTCGAATCCGTCACCGCCACCTCCCTCGGCGTCGACGAGCAGATCGTCAAGTCCGCCTCCCAGGGAACCAGCGCCGGCTGCGGCATCCGCGTCCTCTCCGGCGAGCGCACCGGCTACGCCTACACTGACAATCTCAGCCCCGACCGCCTGCTCCACGCCGCCCGCACCGCCGCCCTCATCGCCTCCGGCCCCGCTACCCAAACCGTTCAGGGATTCACCGAAGCCCCCGCCGCTGACCTCTATCCCGTCCCCCTCGGCGGCTTCGATCTCGACCTCGCCGCCCGCCTCGAGCTCATCCTCCGAGCCGATCGCGCCGCCCGCGCCTACTCGCCCCACATCGTGCAAGTCCGCGCCAGCTACAGCGAAGAACTCCGCCGCATCTTAATCGCCGCATCCGACGGCGCATTCGCGTCCGACACCCAGCCCCTCAGCCGCCTCAACGTCTTCGTCATCGCCAAGCAGGGAGCCATCACCACCAAGGGCTCCTCAGGCTGCGGAGGCCGCGCTGGCCTCGATCAGTTCACAGGCTCCAAGAGCCCTGAAAACCTCGCCCGTGAAGCAGCCCGCGGCGCCATCCTCCAGCTCGGCGCAGTCCCCGCCCCCGCCGGAGAAATGCAGGTCGTCCTCGGTCCCGGCTGGCCCGGCATCCTGCTTCATGAAGCCGTAGGCCACGGCCTCGAAGCCGACTTCAACCGCAAGGGAACCTCCGCCTTCACCGGCCTCATCGGCCAATCCGTCGCCAGCTCCAAAGTCACCGTAGTCGACAACGGGACAATGGCGGGAAGACGCGGCTCCCTCAACGTCGACGACGAAGGCACCGCCACCCAGGAAACCACCCTCATCGAAGGCGGCATCCTCAAGGGCTACTTGTCTGACAAGCTTTCCTCGCGTCTAATGGGCACCGCCAACACCGGTTCCGGCCGTCGCGAGAGCTACCAATCCATCCCCATGCCCCGCATGACCAACACCTACATGCTCGCCGGCGACGACGCCCCTGAAGACATCCTCCGTTCCGTCAAGCGCGGCCTCTACGCCGTAAACTTCGGCGGCGGCCAGGTCGACATCACCAACGGCAAATTCGTCTTCTCCGCCTCCGAGGCCTACCTTATCGAAGACGGCAAAATTACCGCCCCCGTCCGCGACGCCACGTTAATCGGCAACGGCCCCGAAGCCCTCAAATACGTAAGCATGGTAGGCCACGACCTGAAGCTCGACGAAGGCATAGGCACCTGCGGCAAAGACGGCCAAAGCGTCCCCGTAGGCGTAGGCATGCCCACAATCAAGCTAGACAAAATGACCGTCGGCGGCACAGGAAGATAGCAAGTACAACCACTTGATCGGAACCGTGCAGACCAATTGGAAACCCATCGGGTTTCCAATTGTTTTTCGCATCGAGTCCGAACTAGCTTCGGGTTAGCCGGTCACTCGCTCTAATCAAGCCCAAAAAACACTGTGTCATCCCGAACGCAGTTAGGGATCTGCGGTTGCCTTTCCAAGCTTCCGAACAGACGATCATAAGCCCGGGATTGGGTGCGAAGTGATTGGCGCATATCTTTGCAGAGCTGAAAACGCATGGTCGATTTTTCATCAACCGAGACAGCTCCGATTAGAATCTGAAGCGTGATACGACTAACTCGCACCAAGATTCTATGGGTCACTACAGCGACGGTGCTGATAGTTGCCTTCTTTCCCGTGCCGCAGGTCGTCGCTCCCGACTGGACGGTCATGACCCTGGACAACGCCCACAGACCCCTTCAGGGCATCACCGTCCGGGAGGAATGGCAGCAGTATAGTCTCGAAGACTCTTCGCACGAAGAGGATCGCTTATCCGACAACAGGGGCGAGGCGCACTTCCCTCGTCGAACGCAATGGGCAAGCTTCGCGGGCCGGTTCTTGGGCTGCGCACGACAGGTTGCCAGCACCGGAGCTCACGCAAGCTGCGGCCCTCATTCCTACCTAGTAGCGTTCGGCAATGGCGTTGACACAATGGATTGGGAAGACATCGGACAGGAGGATGGGACGACAGCGCCGTGGCAGCGCTCGACTCTGGTCTTGAAACGCTAAATTGCCTGTACCGAGTTAGTGCAGCCATCGAAAGAGTTCCGGTTGGATGGTTGCCAATTCGGAAGTTACTCGTCTACACGGCCAGTTCCCTTAAAAGGCGTCCCGTAGGACCTAGTTACGCAACTGCGTACTGGAGTTCGTCATGAGCCGTTCCTACCGCCGCCCTTTCGCGGCGATCACTGGGCTTGCTAGCGCAAAAAGCGACAAGCAGCTTGCCCACCGCGGCGTCCGCCGCAAACAGAATCACGCCGTCAAAACCTGCGCCGACTACGAGAATTTGCTTCTTCCGCACTTTCTCGAATGTCCTCGGAACAACACCTACACCTGGGGCCGCGACGGCGCACAGTGCTACCACAGCTGCCCACCCGACTCAGAAGACGAATACTACCGCAACTACTACCGGAAACTCCTCCGTAAGTGACGTGCCGGGAGGCCCAGGTCCGGCTTCTCGGACCTGGTACCCCTCCGGCTTAGCCGAGAAACGCGATCTGCCGCGCTTGCCGCACAGAGCGTGCGTAGGCGCAAACACACCCGCCGCCAATCCAGACAATAGACCGTCGCCATAGTCTGAGGCAGTGTTAGCAGTTACTAACTCGGACCATCGCTCTACCCACGAGCAAAAGCCTCCGGTACCGCGTTGCTTTCCAGAATGGCTTGTTGAAACTGTCGCAGCTCGCGCATCTTGGCTGCCCAGTCAACGTCCGGACCGCTTGGCGGCACATCGCTCTTCATCTCCAACCTCGGGTCAAGTGCGTCTTGGAATGTACCGACCCATATCTGCGGATTAAGCCACACGGCACGTTGCAGCACCGCCTGCAAATTCAGCATCGAGTGCATCTCCGACTCGTATATAGGCCAATCGATTCTGTCCACATAGAATGAGGTCCTGAAACCTCGCCCCACGTCCACATAGCCCAACCAGGAAGACGGCAACGACGGTACCTCATCCCAGTAGTTGTAAACTCGAACCGTCTTTCGCTCTGGATCTCTCTGAGCCGGTTGGGACTCGTACGCTTGCCGCCAATTGCTGAGACCAACCATAGGAGTGGCAAAGTCGAGATTTGCCGCCCAGACTTGAGGTCGGCTCACTGCAAGGTCCAGGGCGAAAAGTTGTGCCAGTGCTCCGCCCAGGCTGTGACCGGTGAGGTATACCTTCTTCGGCTGGAAACGGTCGATAAGCGAGAATAGCTGCTCGCGCATCGATTGAGTCATCGAGCCGCCACGGTCGTTATAGATGCTGTAAAACCCGGATGCCACCGATGGCACAGGGGAGACTTGCCCTTGGTAGGGCACGAAGGGCACGGTGTTAACCCACGGACCCTCTAAGAGGTCCAAATAGGTGTAGGTGCCGCGGAAGGCAAAAATGTACGTACCCAACTCCGCAGGCGCCGTCGCCTGAAAGAGCACGCCGAAACGCTCTTCTGAACCAAGGCCAAAGATCACCTCATCCCAGCCGGTCCAGCGGGCTGCCATCCGATAGCCCGGCGGTGGCACAATGATCTCCCGATCGTAGTCGTCGTATGCTGACAACGACATTGCTGCGAGTGTGAGAGTTAACCAGGGGTCTATTCTTTCCTGCGTAAAAGTCGAAAGATCTGCTGCTGGCATCTTCATGAACCTCCATGTCGAATTTCAGATTGAACAATGCAGGATCTTTGGAATGAGGAATGCAAACCTGAAAGGTTCAACCTGATACAACGCGCAATGCGAGACGCGCTGTATCAAGCCACTTCCAGATTGAACAATAAAAACCAACGAGGAATCGTTTCCAGGGCGGGAAACGTCGGGAACCGATCATTTCCCTTCAATCACGGCTGAAGAAGGATATTCGTTCCTGCCCTGCCAGACATAATTTAAGCAGGACCCGCAAGCAATCGCAACGCAATCCCTCGAACAAAACAGCGAACCACACCATAAATTCACAAACCATTGCCCGGTCCCGCAGTTCCGGGGTCCCCGCGAGAGGTCTTTGTCGCTGCGGTTCTCCTCCAGGGAGTACGCATCACCGAACACCCCACAAAAACACTGTCATGCTGAGCGGAGCGCAGTAGAAACACCTGCGGTTGCTTTTCGATCTGAGTCGATCAAACAGCACTACAAATTCGCCCCAAACGCCAGCAGCCGGCCGTCGCAATCCTTAACTACAAACTCCCGCAACCCCCAAGGCATGTCGCCGAGCCCCCGCGCAAACTCCACGCCATTGGCTGTAAACTCGGCGTAAAGCGCATCCGCATCATCGACCAATAGATAAGCATCCAGCAGCTCCTCCGCATACTTCTCCGCATGAACCGCAGGCGCATCCACGCTGCGAAAGTGAATCGCATGCTCATCCCGAGCCACAATGGCATAAAACGGCGGATCACCATACGTCCCCGCACACTCAAACCCAAGCCTGTCCTTGTAGTAAGCAAGTGTGCCAGGCAAATCGGTAGCGAATAACACCGGCGCAATCTGTCGAATCATGGATAGGCGTTCCCCACCCAAGTGTACGGCAAGCTCACCGGCATACCCTCTGAGTCCGGCTGCCCCACACATCCGCCTTCACGCGTCAGTTCACATAAAGCGTGAGCAAATTCGAGTACTGCAGCGACCCCGAAATCGCGGTCACGGAAGTCATCGAATTCACTTCAACCTCGCCCCGCTCGCTAATGGCCACCCGAGAAGAAATGATGGCTCACCATGCTTGCCCCGAGCAGATACAGTAAGATCGCAAAAACCACGATAAAGATTCCCGTCGCAAGAAGCGCGTGCGGCGAACTACGATTGCGAACCGTCGATGTCCTTCGGGGTATCGTCATCGAGTTTCCTCCCATCACTGCAGGTTAATGGGGGTTGAGTTTCTCCGATAAGTTGTATCGCTTTTTTGATCACAACCCAGGGGTTCCAACCTGTCTCCACCGAATCGTCGTATAGGGGATCGTCAAAGCTCGGTGAAGGTACACCAAGGAGCAAGATCTTGGCCGCAGGCCAACTCCTGCGAACGCGATTTGCGATCCGTTGCGCCTCCCGTTCGCTCGGCCGGAGGCCTATAACCACAAGGCGGCAGTTGCTATCGGCCGGCAGACAGCAAACCTCTCGGTACCCTGACACTGCGAGCACCGGATGTTGAAGGGAGCCAAAAAGCAGCCGGCGCGAAGATCGAAGTTCCGGGTCCGCTTCTACGAGCAGGATCGATGCCAGTTCCAGAGGCACCCGTTCCTCAATTCCGGATGTCTTGAAATAATTCATCAGCATCGGGTGCCTCCGACGCACTCATTATGAGTGTTCTTCTCTCTCGACATACAATCCTCCAGGACCCGCGCATCTCGAGCGTCGAATCGGTGCGTCGTCCGAAATCGGACGAGTGCCTAAGCTGCGCCCCAGGCAACGGACGCTACGAAACAGCTTCTAAAGGAGGGTGGGTGGAGGGCGATGGAAATGGGAGCCCATCTCGTCATTTAGCCTGGAAAACGCCACGAGCGCGATCCGGGCAGTGCGATCGGACGGCATATGCAAGGGGGATCTATACGTGCTCCGAATCTCTATACTGTAGAGCCGAAACTCATGCTTGGCTTTTATCGGCTCACCGTCGCCAATTGCAGAATATTCTGTCGTGGTGTTCTTTTGAATGGAGAGCTTGGAACCCCTGACACTCGGATCGGCGGAAGCCCTATAGATAGTAAGTTTGGCCTGGAACGCAAATAGTAAGACGCCCAAACAAAGCACGTGCAGAACGACCGCATTGCTTATAGCTTCCCGAAATGATCGCTTGGCCGGCATCCCGAAACTCACCTGCAGACAATTTGTTGGATGCTCTTACTGCGAAAAACGATAGCACGGATTGAATCTAAGTGAGAAGCCGCTTCCGCGGGCCGGCGGCATTCTAATCGAGACCATCGGCAGCAGGCTAAAGGTGAATCCAGCCCCCGCGAATCAGAAAGAGTGATCCCCCGGCGATAAATAGCCACAGAAGCACTCCCTGAAGAAACGGTCGAACGCCCACTTCGCGAAGAGTCCTCATGGAAAGCCCTGTTCCAATCAGATAGAGCGTCACCGTGAGCCCAATAACTCCAAGATGTTTCAGCACCGGATACGCGGGCTGCAAAATGGAAACGTACGTGTTGGCGACCGCCGCGAGACAGAAGAGAAGAATGAACCAGGGCCATTGAATGCGCGCCTTGCTCTTGTTGGCCATCGCAGTTCCAATTGAAAGCGGCACAATCCACAAAGCGCGGGCTAACTTCACCGTTGTGCCCACGGCAAGAGCTACCCCTCCGTACTTTGCCGTCGCGCCAACGACGGAACTTATGTCATGGATCGACAGCGCCGACCAAAGTCCAAACTGAGTCTGCGTCATGCGCAGCGCCGTTCCTATGAACGGGAAGACGAGTAAAGCCACCGAATTCAGAACAAAAACTGTTCCCAGCGAAACAGCAATCTCCCCTTGGCTCGCATTGGTGATAGGGGCAACCGCGGCAATGGCGCTGCCGCCACAGATTGCCGTACCCGCTGAGATTAGATAGGAGATTTTTTGTCGCACCCGCAACAGCCTTCCAAGCCCCCAACCAAGCAGCAACGCGATGCTGATGCTCCCCGCCGTATAGATGAAGCCGGAACGGCCCGCTTGCATAACCTGCTCCAGATTCATGCCGAATCCAAGGCCAACAACAGATGCCTGAAGCAGAAGCGAGGATAGCTTTTTTGACTCAACATGGAATGGATGAAGGAACGAAAATCCGTAGATGAGACCGCCGGCCAATGCAATTGGGGGTGACACCAGCCCACTGGCGGCAATAATCATACCGATGAAAAATAGATTCTTGGACACAGATCCAGTGTTCCCGAAGAACACATCGCCGTCCAAGCAGAAGTAATCATGCCCTATTTGCGTTTCTTATGGCTTCCGGAAGGCAGTAATCGCCCCGCGCTGGCTGAAATTCTTTGCAGGCCCGCACGCGCGCTTACAAATCTGTGAAACTCAATCGCCAGCCCCTGCGGCTCGGGACCGGATGCGTACGCCACAAGAAACTCGCGCTTGATTCTCAGTCCTTCCACCTCCACAATCTTGAAGCTGTTACCGAGTCTCAGGTCTTTCGCAATCGCCCAGCGCGATACGAAGCCGATCCCCAGCCCCGCTTCAACAGCGGACTTGATGGCTTCCGTCGAATCGAGTTCCATCACGATCTGTAACGAATTCCGCTTGACACCCAACCGCTCCAACGCCATTTCAATCACGTGCCGCGTGCCTGATCCACGCTCCCGCATCAGCAGTGGGATTGAGGCAATCTCAGAACTGCAAACCGATGCGCGCTCCGCCCACTCATGAGCGGATGGCGCAATCAGCACAAGTTCATCTTCAAGAAATGGCTCCGTCTTCACATCCCGGCTTCGCGCCGGACCTTCAATAAAACCCAATGCGATCTTCTGCTTTCCCAGTGCCTCCACAATGTGTTCGGTATTGCCGCTGATCAAAGTGGGATGCACACGCGGATGCTCCAGCCGAAACTCCCCCAGCAGCCGAGGCAACACATACTGCGCGATGGTTGTGGAGGCGCCCAGCGCCAGTTGCCCGGAGTGTTCTCCGCTCAGCGCCGCAATCGCCCGCTCGGTCTGGGCCAGCAGTGCCTTAACCTCAAGGCAGTAGTCAAGCAGAAGCTTTCCCGCGGCCGTCAGCTTGATGTGCGTAGTCGTGCGGTCAAACAGCTGAACGCCAACATCCTCTTCCAGTGCCTTGATCTGCAGGCTCACAGCGGGCTGCGTCAGATACAGCTCTTCGGCGGCCTTGCGAAAGCTCAGTTGCTCCGCCACCGCCCGAAAGACCACAAGACGGAAGTTCTCGAGCGTTGCCATTCGATCATTAGAACATTGGAACGCACCTCCCGAAATCCGCGACTGCTACCTTCGGCATTTTGTGGAACTGCATTTGCACGATCGATCCAATGCGTCGCCCCGCACCATTCCCGCATCTATATCCCAATCGCCGGCGAAACCAATCACCCGGCACACAGGAGAGCACAATGCCCGAGTCGTCTCCATCCCGCGTCTGGTTCATCACCGGTTGTTCTTCCGGCTTCGGCCTGCTGCTCGCCCACGAGCTGCTCCGCCGCGGCGACCGCGTCATCGCCACCGCCCGCGACGCCTCCAGGCTCGACGACCTCCTCACGCTCTATCCCGACACCGCGCGCACCCTCAAGCTCGACGTCACCAAGCCCGCCGAAATCGAGTCCGTCGCCCGCATCGCCATCACCGCCTTCGGCCACGTCGACATCCTCGTCAACAACGCCGGCTACGGCGTCAACGGAGCCATTGAAGAAGCCACGGAAGACGAGTTCGAGCCCATGCTCCAGACCAACATCTACGGCCTTATCCGCACCACCCGCGCCTTCCTGCCCCACTTCCGCCAGCGCCGCACCGGACACATCTTCAATCTCTCATCCATCGGCGGTCTCATCGGCGGCGCTGGCTGGGGCTTCTACAACACCACCAAGTTCGCGGTCGAGGGATTCAGCGAAGCGCTCGCCGCCGAAATGAAACCCCTCGGTGTCCACGTCACCGTCATCGAGCCCGGCCCCTTCCGCACTGACTTCCTCGGCCGCTCCGGCAAACTCGCCGCAAAGGAGCTGCCCGGATACACCGACACCGCCGGCAAAGCCCGCGACTATCTCCGCACCCAGGCCGGCAAGCAGCCCGGCGATCCGCAAAAAGCCGTCGAAGCCATCATCGCCGTCGCAGATTCGCCCAACCCGCCCTCGCACCTCATCCTCGGCAAAATCGCTCTCACCCGCTTCCGCGACAAGCTAGCCCTGTGGCAAAAAGAAATCGCTGCCTGGGAACCCGTAACCATAGGCGCCGATTTCCCCGAAGGAGAATAAACCCCAGACAGGTGCCAAGGGGCACGAATTCATTCGTGCCATAGATTCGGAAAGTGCCCGGGCTTCAGCCACTTTGGGAAAGCTCTTCGAGCGCGATTGCGCTGCGAACAAAATCACGATAACCAATGCATCTGTCGCCACGAATCGCAACCACTTATGCAACCTTTTCGCATGTTTCGTAACCACTCAAGCAGCCTTTTCGGCAAGAAACCGAACCTTCCGATTGAACCTTTCGCTACTGCGGGATGCGGCTTTCTGATCCCTGATCCCTGATCCCTGACCCCTGCTTTTGTTACTGTTGACCTATGCCCCAACTCGCCCCCTCCGCCAGCCCCGACACTCTCGACCTCGAATCCCTAACCGCCGACGTCGTCGCCCTGGCCCTCAAAGCCGGCGCATCCGACGCCGAAGCGGTCATCCGCGAAGGCGACGAATTCAGCGTCAACGTCCGCATGGGCCAGGTTGAAACCCTGAAGGAATCAGGGTCTCGCGGCCTCGGTCTCCGCGTCTTCCTCGGCACAAAATCCGCCTCCTCTTCAACCAGCGATCTAACCCCCGACGGCATCCGCCAGCTAGTCGACGGCGCCATCGCACTCGCCCGGTTCACTGAGGAAGACCCCTTCACCGGTCTCCCCGAAGCATCTGAATTCGGCTCCCTCCCCAACGACCTCCACCTCTACTACGACGACGTCTACTCCCTATCCGGCCCCGAGCGCATCGACTGGGCCCGCCGCTGCGAAGCCGCTGCTCTCGCCGCCGATCCCCGCATTACCAACTCCGATGGAGGCAGCTTCGACGCCGCCACCGGCCGCAAAATCATGGCCAATTCCCGCGGCTTCCTTGGCAGTTATCGCACCAGCTACGCCGGCGTCTCCGCCGCCCCGTTAGCCATGGATGCCAACGGCCACATGCAGCGCGACGGCTGGTGGTCCTCGGCCCGTCGTCTCGCCGATCTCGAGTCCCCCGAGTCCATCGGAAAAGAAGCAGCCCGCCGCACCCTCCGCCGCCTCGGCGCTCGCAAAGTTCCCACCCAGCGCGTCCCCATCGTCTTCGCGCCAGAGGTGGCCCGCTCCCTTATCGGCTCCCTTTTTGAAGCCGCTTCCGGCGACTCCATCTGGCGTCACGCCTCCTTCCTCGCCGATAAACTTGGGGCACAAATCGCCGCCCCCACCCTCACCGTCATCGACGACAACTTCATGCTCCTCCCCACCGGCGCCGGCGCCTTCGGCAGCTCCCCATTCGACGGTGAAGGTCTCCCCTCCCGCCGCACCGTCGTGCTCCAAAATGGTGTACTTGCGACCTACCTGCTCAACACCTACTCCGCCCGCAAGCTCGGCCTCAAGTCCACCCACAACGCCAGCCGTGGCCTCGCCGGAACCCCCGGCATCGGCTGCGGCAACCTCTACCTGGAACCGGGCCAGCTCTCGCAGGAAGAGATCATCGCCCAGGCCCACACCGGCCTCTTCGTCACCAGCCTCATGGGCTTCGGCACCAACATCGTCACCGGTGACTACTCCCGCGGCGCAACCGGCCTCTGGATCGAAAACGGCCAGCTCACCCACGCTGTAGAAGAAGTCACCATCGCCGGCAACCTCGCCGACATGCTCATGAACATCACCGCCATCGGCAACGACCTCGTCTTCCGCGGCTCTGTAGCATCACCCACCCTCCGCATTGACGGCATGACAGTCGCAGGGGAATGAGTGCAGGAAATGACAGACAATTCTGAACAAGGGTTTGCAGCATGTGAGAAATTCCAACAACAGCTGCCGACGCTGATGCAAACGGGAGGAGGTCTTTACGACCATCCTCACGCCCGAAACTGCGAGCTTTGCAGGGCACTTCTAGACGATCTTGAGAGAATTGCGGAGGAGGCTCGGCACCGGTTTGGGTCGGAGTACTAGCTCGGGCGCGATTGAAATCAGATGATGGAGCAGATTGGGTTTGATCCCGCGAATCCAGCCGAGGCGCTCAAGAAGCTGCCGCGGACGGCCTCCGTCTTCGCCCTCTATGGAGCCGAATTCCACGCCGAACCCTACATAGGCCGCACCCCCAACCTCCGCGCCCGTCTCGAACGCCTTCTCCAACCGTCCCCCAAGCACCCCCGCCGCCTCCAGTTAGCCAGCCGCGTCCGCCGCATCGAATACCGCCTCACCGGCTCCGACTTCGAATCCCTCCTTCTCCAATTCGAATTGCTCGAAGCCATCTACGGCCCAAAATCTTTAGAACGCATGCACCTCGGCGCACCCACCTTCATCCGCTACCTCGGCTCCAACCCCTACCCCCGCATCACCGTTACCAACCGCCCCAGCCAGCGCGAAGCCGACTGGGCCTACGGCCCCTTCCAATCCCGCGCCTCCGCCGAACGCTTCGCCGACGAAGCCCTCAAGCTCTTCCTGCTTCGCCGATGCACGGACGATCTCGATCCCAATCCCTCCCACCCCGGCTGTGTCTATTCCGAGATGAAAATGTGCCTGGCGCCTTGCTACAAGGGCTGCACCGACGAGCGCTACGCCGAAGAATCCCACGCCGTCCAGAGCTTCCTCGCCACCCGCGGCGAAAGCCGCCTCGTCCCCCTCCGCACCCAGCGCGACCAAGCCTCTGTCGACCTCGAATTCGAAACAGCAGCCCAACTCCACGCCCAGGTCCAGCGTGTTGAATCCATCCGTGCCCTTGCTTCTGAGCTAGTTCGGCCATTGAGCCAGCTTCGCGCCGTCATCCTGCAACCCTCTGCCAACCTCGACGAAGTCTCCGTCTTCCTGTTCGAAAATGGCCGTCTCAATGGCCCCGCCGCCTATTCCACCCTTGGCATGCGCATACAAAACGAGGCATCCGGCTCCACATCGCTCTTCGCTCACCCCATGGCAATCGAACCCATCCCCGAAGTGCAAGTGCCTGAAACCGTACCCGACCCCGCTGCAGTCACTCCCGCAAAAGTCCCCCGCAGTCTCCTCGAATCGCGCCTCGAATCCGTCCTCACGGCCCTTGCCCCACCCAGCAGTCCGCCCTCATCAACCGTCCGCCAAGGCCATCTCGCCCTCCTCAAGCGCTGGTACTACCGTCCAGAAGTCCGCCGCTCCGGCGAAATCTGTTTCCCGGACGCCGAAAACCGCTGGCCCATGAAGTCCATCCTCCGAGGCATCGGCCGGGTCGCTGCACGAGCACTCCCACCTCCACTCAATCGTTAAACTAATACTCGTTTGCAAAAAACCCTCACTTGCAACAGTGGAAACAAACAGATGCCCCCCGTGCGTCTATTTCTCTCCGCGAAAATTTTCTTTTACTGGCGTCCTCACGCGGGACTATACTTGGGCACTTGCGCAGATCCCCCCTGCCGGTTCTCAAACGGTTTCTACCACAACGCTGATTGGGGGGGAAGTATGCTCAGAAAAATGTTCAAAACCGGCGCGCTTGCCGGATGGTTCGTTTTTGCGATTTCCGGAACGGCGGCGCAAGAAGTAATTCATGCCTATGCCGGTACCGTGAACACAGTCGATGCAGCCAATCGGACCATCACAGTCAACGACGAAGACGGTTACCCGGCAATATTCAAAGACACCGCGGACGCGAAATCCTCCGCCTTACTCAACAAGAAGCTGCGAGGCGGCGTGGTCTCGGTGAATTCCGTGACAGAGAGAGGGACCCACGTCATCGTCTACTACTTCACTAGCGGCATCGATCGCGTTGCGGTTGGCTTGCGGAATCTCGGACCGGGGCCCTTCATTGACGAAATCGGGACCGTCGTCAAGTCTGAAGAGCGATCCATTGTTATTCGCAGCAAATCGGGTCAGGTGCAGTCCTTCAACATCAGCCCGGACATGATCGCGGAAACCAGCGTCGGAGTCATTGGAGGACTGAAGTTTCAACCCGAAAAAGGCGATCAGGTTCGCATCACTGCCACGGCAGCGAACGGTGCCCCGGACGCTCTGTTCATCGATGGAACTGTCGTGATCTAAGTCCTTTGCGTCATTCGATGCATCCCCGGCATCGAAGCTTGCCGTTGGTCCGCGCCATTGCGTCCGCGCCATCAGGCAGCGCTCGCCGAAGATCTTGTTCGCGCGTGATTTCCTTTGCACTCCCATGTCCGCCCGTATCAATCTCCGCGATCTTCTCGCCCAGGGCAGACACGCTCTCTCAGTCGGCCGAGTCCCGGATGCGGTAGCCCTCATTGAAGCGCAGCCCCGTCTCGCCACCCGCCTCATCGCGCTCCTTTGGGACAATGACCCAGGTGTCGCCCAGCGCGCCGCCGACGTCCTGGAACGAATCTCGGCAAGATTCTCGGCGCGGGTATCTCACAACCCATCTCCGCCCCTCGCCCGCATTCTCGCCGGCTCCAAAGACGCACTCCTCGGCCTTCTCACCGAAGCCAGACTCAAAAAGCTCCGCTGGAATCTTGCCCTCACCCTCGGCCGCCTCCCGCTTACAATCCCCGACTGCCTTCGCGCCGCAGCAGCTTACCAAACCTATCTAGACGACTCCAGCTCCATCGTCAAAACCGCCGCCCTCCAGGGACTCGCCGACCTCACCCGCCACGACCCCACCCAGCTTCCCGCCGTTCTCGATCTGCTCCGTATTCACGGCCGCAGCGGAACCCCCGCCATGCGCGCCCGCAGCCGCATTCTCCTCGCCCAGATGGAGAAACCGCGATAGACAGCCCCAAGATAAAGACAGCCCAACAATGAGAAAAGACGCCGAATGGGCGTCTTTTCTCAATGAATAAGCGATCGGAACCGCACCCTAGTGTCTGCCCCCACGCGAACCACCGCCCCGCGCTCCAGGCAGCGCATGCTCATTGCCCGCATCGTGGCCGGCGTTCCCCGTATGGCCCTGCCCATCCCGCGCTTCATTGCCGTGGAAGTGGTTGAACTGCCGCTCCCCGCGTTCCGGCACCGGCCCGTTATAGCCATGATGCGGATCGAAGCGGTTGTCCACATGGCCGTAGAACCCTTCACGGCCGTGGAACCACGGCCCCGCACCAAGAAAGACCCCACCGGTAAACCAGTCCGGTCCGTAGTAGCCGTAGGGAGCACATTGATAGGGTTCGTAGTCGAAGTACCCATAGGGGCACTGAGGTGCCACGCCAATGCTGACACCAATCTGCGCGCGCCCCTGCGTTGCGCCACCGATCAGAGCAACGCCAAGAGCCGCGAGAGCAAGAACTTTACCGTAGGACATAGTTTCTCCTTCAATCTGTTGGGGCCGCGGAGGATGCGGCGATTTGTATCTCCGGGTCCCAGTGTCCCTCGCGCGCACTCGCGTGTCCGATCAATACAGACCGTTTTGCGGCGGGACTTTCCGGTGAGAGCCAGATTCCCTGTGCGCTGACTCCCATCCATCCCCGCTGATACACTTGGGCCATCAGGGAAACACACCTATGGTCGAGCTGCTCCCCTCCATCCTCTCCGCTGACTTCGCCCACCTGGCCGATCAGGTTGCCGCGGCCGAGCGCGGCGGTGGCACCGTCATCCATGTCGATGTCATGGACGGCCATTTCGTCCCCAATATCACCCTCGGTCCCCCGGTCGTCAAAAGCCTGCGCAAGGCCACCAGCCTGCCCCTCGACTGCCACCTCATGATCGAGAACCCTGACGACTTCATCCCCGCCTTTGCCGATGCCGGCGCCAACTGGGTCAGCGTGCACTATGAAGCCTGCCGCCATCTGCACCGCTCGCTTCAGCACATCACCCAGCACGGCATGAAGGCCGGTGTGGTTCTCAATCCCGCTACCCGCGTCGACCTCATCATCGACATCCTGCCCATGGTGCACCATGTGCTCATCATGAGCGTCAATCCCGGCTTCGGCGGACAGGAATTCATCCCCTTTTCGCTCGATAAAATTCGTCGCCTGGCGGAAATCCGCCAGGAGCTGGGCCTGGCATTTAAAATCGAAGTGGACGGCGGCGTGGCTCACGACACGGTGGCTCAAGTCGTCCAAGCAGGAGCGGAACTGCTCGTTGCCGGCAATGCCGTCTTCGGCGCCGGCCATCCGGAACAGGATGCGCGCGCACTGCTGACTGCGGCCCGCAAGGCCGCGGGCGAGTGACAAGGTAAGATTCTAGAATATGCGGGAAAGGGTGGACTGCCGTGCGCCGGCAGCCGCCTCTATGAGGGACTATGAACCGGTTGTCAACGAATATCGCCGCCTCGGCACTCGGGCTTCTGCTTCTGGCCGGAGCTGCCGCCAATGCCGAGAAGAAACCCAAAAACAAAAAGGCATATGACCTGGGCGCCAACCCGTTGGCCGGTGTCAACTCCAAGCAGCCCGACAAGGAGCTCTACGACAAGGCCATGCTGGCCATCAAGAAGGGCCGTTTCGACGTCGCCCGCCTCGATCTGCAGACCATGCTCAACACCTACCCTGAATCGGAATACCGCATGCGCGCCAAGTTGGCCGTAGGCGATAGCTGGTTCAAGGAAGGCGGCTCCGCGGCCCTCACCCAGGCCGAATCGGAATACCACGACTTCATCACCTTCTTCCCCAATGCTCCTGAAGCAGCGGAAGCACAGATGAAGGTCGCTGACATCTACTACAGCCAGATGGAAAAACCCGACCGCGACTTCAAGAACGTGCTGCAGGCTGAGATCGAGTACCGGAACATGATCAACCAGTTCCCTGACTCCACCCTCGTGCCCCGCGCCAAGCAGAAGCTGCGTGAAGTGCAGGAGGTTCTGGCCGAGCGTGAGGCCAACATCGGCCTCTATTACGAGAGCCGCGAAAACTACAACGCCGCCATCGCCCGCCTGCAAACCGTCGTCGATACCTACCCACTCTATTCCAAGAGCGACCAGGCTCTACTGGGCATCGGCGATTCCTATGCCGGTGAAGCCCGTACCATCCAGAACGCGGCCAAGATGCCCGGCGCCATCAAGGAGCGCATGCGCGCCGTTTATCTCGACAAGGCCGCCGCCGCTTACTCCAAAGTGATCACCCGCTATCCAATGGCCCCCCACGTTGAAGATGCGCGTGATCGCCTCGTGGCCATGAACCGCCCGGTGCCTGAGCCCACCCAGGAAGCAGTCGCCGAGAACGACGCCGAAGAACGCAGCCGCCAGCCCCTGCACTTTACTGACAAGACCTTCGATCTCATCAAGCACGGCCCCACCGTGGTCGAAGCCGTCCATGTCGGCGAACCCACGCTCGAAGATCCCAAGCGCACTCTCGCGCCGGAAATGACCAAGCAGAACATCGCCATCTATACCGACGCCTACAATGCCGGCAAACCCGCGTCGCCCGCCGCTGCAGCCACCCCCACCGGGCCCAATGAACCGCCGCGCACCGATTCTCCCTCCACCGCTCCGCTGCAGCTCGCGCCGCCCTCTGGCGGAAACAGCGTAGGCGCTGAAATTGTCTCCGCTCCCGCGGCCGATCCAAACGCCGTCATCAAGCCCGTCGGCCCCAGCACCACCGTCATTCCCGCCGCTGAAAAACCGGCCGAAGCCCCTGACCAGGTCAACGAAGTAAAGCCCGGCTCCACGCCTGTTCCTTCCGCCACCAATGCCAAAAACAAGAAGCCCAAGGTCGACTCCGACGACGAGTCCTCCAGCAAAAAGAAAAAGAAGAAGGGCCTCGCCAAGATCAACCCGTTCTAGGCAAGCGATCCATCTAGTCCATCGAGGGCCGCTCCTGGGCGGCCCTTTTCACTGCTCCCAATCTGTTAAAGTGAGGGCTAGTCCCCTCGCTATAAGGCCCCTTCGAATCTCGGGTTCAGCGCAGACTCCGGGGGGCTCTCTGAAGACCTCATGCCTCACGACCTGCCCAAAGCCTACGACCCCACAGCCATTGAAGATCACTGGGCCGAATACTGGGTCCGCGAAAATCTGTTCGCCCAGCCCACGCCCGATCCGGCCTCCGCGAGCGAAGCGAGCGCCCACCCGCTCGGCCAGGCCTTCGTAATCCTCCTGCCCCCGCCCAACGTCACCGGCAATCTGCACATGGGCCACATGTTCGAGCACACGGAGAGTGACATCCTCATCCGCTGGCATCGCATGCGCGGCGACAGGGTTCTCTGGGTCCCAGGCACCGATCACGCCGGCATCGCCACGCAGATGCTCGTCGAGCGCCAGGTCGTCAGCGAAGGCACCACACGCCAGCAACTAGGCCGCGAGGCCTTCGTCGAACGCGTCTGGCAATGGCGTCGCCACTACGGCGGAGCCATTCTCGGCCAGATGAAGCGCCTCGGCGCATCCGTCGACTGGCAGCGCGAATACTTCACCATGGACGACAACCTCTCCGTTGCCGTCCGCGAAGCCTTCGTCCGCCTCTACGAGCAGGGCCTCATCTATCGCGGCGCCTACATCGTCAACTGGTGTCCCCGCTGCCAAACCGCCATCAGTGACCTCGAAGTGGTCTACGACGAGCACAAAGGCCATCTGTGGGAGATTCGCTATCCGGTTCATGGCGATGACGGCCGCGAAACCGGCGAGTATCTGACCGTTGCCACCACGCGCCCTGAAACCATGCTCGGCGATACCGCCGTTGCCATTCATCCTGAAGACGAGCGCTATCTTCATCTCCACGGCAAAAAGCTCGGCCTGCCGCTAATGAATCGCGAAATCTCCATCGTCCTCGACGAATGGGTCAGCCGCGACTTCGGTACCGGCGCGGTCAAAGTCACGCCCGCCCACGACCCAAACGACTTCGCGCTCGGCGAGCGCCACAATCTCCCCTCCATCAACATCATGGACGAGACCGCCCACATCAACTCTGAAGGCGGAGTCTATGCGGGCCTCGATCGCTACGTAGCCCGCAAGCGCATCGTCGCCGACCTCGAAGAACAAGGCCTCCTCGCCGGCGTCAAAGATCACACCAACAACATTGGCCACTGCGACCGCTGCAAAACCGTCGTCGAGCCGCGTCTCTCCAAGCAATGGTTCGTCAAAATTCAGCCGCTCGCCGAAAAAGCCATAGCCGCCGTCAAGCCAGATGCGAATGGCAAAAAGGCCATTCAATTCACTCCCGAGCAGTACGAGAAGACCTATCTCAACTGGATGGAGAACATCCACGACTGGTGCATCTCCCGCCAGCTCTGGTGGGGCCACAGAATTCCCGCCTGGCACTGCGCCGTTTGCAACAAAATCACCGTTCCCAAGCCCAACACCACCGGCGATCCCACAGCCTGCGCGCACTGCGGCTCAGAAAAAATCACCCAGGAAACCGACGTCCTCGACACCTGGTTCTCCTCCGGCCTGCTCCCCGTCTCCGTCTTCGGCTGGCCCAATTTCGGCAAAACTCCGGGTGCCCCCGGTCCCTCGCCTTTGGGGACCGGGGATGAAGTCCAGGATCGTCGGGACTTCAACGCCTTCTACCCCACCAGCCTCCTCGTCACCGGCTTCGACATCCTCTTCTTCTGGGTAGCCCGCATGGCCATGCTCGGCATCTGGTTCGCCCAGGAAATCCCCATGCCCGACGGCTCCCCGCGCTCCCTCGCCGACTCCGTCCCATTCCGCGAGGTGTACATCCACGCCCTGGTCCGCGACGCCAACCGCGAGAAAATGTCCAAGACCAAAGGCAACGTCGTCGACCCCATCGAGATCGTCAAGCAATACGGCACCGACGCGGTGCGTTTCACCCTTGCGTCGATGGCCTCGCCCGGCACCGACATCGCCTTCAACATAGCGAGAACCGAAGGCTACCGCGCCTTCGCCAACAAAATCTGGAACGCCGCCCGCTTCCTTTTCATGAACGTCGACCGCGCCGCCGAACTCGGCATCACCGTCGATCTCTCCGCACTTGGCGGTATGCCTACAGCCGCCGCGTCTGGCGATAAGCCGGAGTCCGTTCCTCCGGCACATCAAGGCATGCTTTCCCATGCTGCGGAACCAGAAGGCTCTGTAACAGGGCACGACTTTAGTCGTGCCGCAACCGCGCCTAAAACGGGATGGGCTTTAGCCCCTGCGGGCTTCGCTTCCGACGCTCCACTAGAAGCCCGCTGGATCGTCGCCGAGTTTCAAATAGCTGCCGCGAAAGTCAACGAGGCCCTCGAAGCATATCGGTACGACGACGCCGCCAACATCATTTATCAGTTCTTTTGGGGCAGCTTCTGCGATTGGTATCTCGAAATCGTAAAACTCCGTCTCGATTTCTCCGAGACCGCGGACAAAGCAAAGACCAAGGCCGCCCTCACCACTTTCGTCTCCGTCTTTGAAGCGTCCTTGCGCCTGCTCTCCCCCTTCATGCCCTTCATCACCGAAGAAATCTGGCAAGCCCTCTACGACGGCAACCCGCCCGCCAAGTCCATCGCCCTCACCGCTTACCCTAGGCCAGCCACCGATAGCGTTATCGACAGGCTCGCTAGGAGACAGATGATCAAACTGCAGTTGATCGTTAGCGGAATTCGCGAAAACCGCAAAGACCGAGGCGTGCCAGAAAAGAAAATCGTGGATGCGATTTTGCTCGGTGTCGCAATCGTAGATGCGAACGTGCTTGGTGTCGGAAGCGAAGAGAACACACCTTTGACCGACCTGATTGCAGAAAACAGAGCGTGGCTTGAAAGACTTTCGTCATCGAGAATCACCGAAACAGTCGACCGTTTTGGCGATAAATATGCGCACCTGAACTGGCGCCGCGTTGGGGGGACCGATATTGCGATCATCTACGAGAAGCAAATCGACGTCCCCGGCGAGCGCACACGTTTGCAGAAAGACATCGCGCAAAATGAAAAGATCATCCTCAACGCCGAGCGCCAACTAGGCAACGAAGGTTTCCTCTCCAAAGCTCCGCCGCATGTCGTCGAGGGCTTGAAGAAGCAACGGGATGAAGCGCAGCGGCGCCTGGATCAGGCGCGCCGCGATCTCGACGCGTTGCCACCGGAGTGAGAAAACCGAATGGCCTGACAATCCGACTCGTCCACGATTCCTCCTTATGCCATAGAATCGGGGACAAGCGAGGAAGAGGAGGCATCGATGACCGGTCTGAATCCACGCATCACCGTTGAATCGGGGAAGATGGGAGGAAAACCCTGCATCCGTGGCCTGCGCTTTACGGTCTACGACCTTGCCTCCTATCTGGCCTCGGGGATGACCGAGGACCAGATTCTCACAGAGTTCCCATACCTCGAACACGAAGACTTCCAGACAGCCTACGAGTTCTTTGCGAGCATTCCAGAGCGGATCGCGGTACTCGAAGCGTCGCGTTGATAGCGGGAGCCAGTTAGCAAATGCCCTGTGCCTGCGCAACCTGTCTTCACCACGCCAGGACCCTCGCCCTCGCCGACAAGCAAATCTCAAAGGCCTCCATCCGCAAAGCATTTCGCGCCCAGGCCAAGCTCTGGCATCCCGATCGCTTCGAAAATGACGAACCCAAACGCCTTGAGGCGGAAGAACATTTCAAGCAGATTCAAGTCGCCTATCGAGAACTCTGGGAGCACCACGAAAACCCGATTCAGTTGCCCCCGGAAGAAGAGATATCTCCCAAACGAAGGCCCGCCCCCGATTTTCCCCACATCTCCTTTGGCGGCGCGCCCGGCTGTTTCGTCGCACCTGATTTTTCCTACCTTGCCGAACGCATCGCTGCTCGCCATCTCCCCAACCCGGAAAACGCTGTCGCCATCGTCGACCTCTCGGGTGCCTGGTCGACGGCCCCAACCTTCAAACAGTTCATCCTCTTCACCAGGGATGGAATCCTGCTGCGCAATGCGCGTCAGATCATCTCGCTCCTCTGGTACACCCACCTGGGCGAAATCAGCCTCGTCGATCAGCGTAAACAGGGTAAGCTTGGTATCTGGCAAAGAATCGTCGAGCGCATCTCCGGCATCGAGCAAAAGTATGCGCTTCAGATTGACCGCAGAGACGGAACATCCTTTTGCATCATCGGAAGCCAGGTAGATGACAGCGTCAAGAAAGTGATGTATAGCTTTCTATTGCAAATGAAATCACGAGCCCGTTTTTGAATCGTCGGATCCCGTTTTTGAATCATCGTACTAGACCCTATGGATTGGAAAAGCCACCGCATCGACGCCTTGCTGGAGCAAGCCCTGATTGAAGACAAGGCCGCCAGCGACGCCACCACCAACCTCACCATCGACCCCGACCTGCGCGCCACGGCCCACATCCTTGCCCGCCAGGAGTTAGTCGTCTCCGGCCTCGGCGCAGTCCCGCGTTTCCTTGAAATCTTTGCCCGTCTCGACCCCCGCCCCCCCGCGCAAACCCGTTTTGAAGTCATCAGCCATCCTGAAATCTTCGATGGCGTCCGCGTCCACGGTGGCCAGGTCCTCGCCGTCATCCGCCATAACGCCCGCGTCCTGCTCAGTTGCGAGCGCGTCATCCTCAACCTCATGCAACACCTTAGCGGCATCGCCACCCTAACCCGTCAATACGTCGACGCCATTCAAGGCACCCATGCCCGCGTCCTCGACACCCGCAAAACCGTCCCCGGCCTGCGCCTCCTGGAGAAGTACGCCGTCCAATGCGGCGGAGGCACCAACCACCGCATCGACCTCGCCTCCGGAATCCTCATCAAGAACAACCACATCTCCCTCGGCGGCGGCCTGCCCACCGTCCTCACCCGCGCCCTTGAGCACCGCAGAAAAGGCCAGCGCATTCAAGTCGAGGTGCGCACGTCGCAAGAGCTTGAGCAAGCCCTCGCCTTTGGAGCCGAAGCCATCCTCCTCGACAACATGCCCCCCGAGCAGGTCAAGCGATCGGTAGAGCGCATCAAGGAGAAGACCCAGGGAGCACACGCACAGGAGCGGACCAGCGAATGGATCCCCACCGAAGCATCCGGCGGCATAGTCCTCTCCAACATCCGCGCCTACGCCGAAACCGGCGTCGATTTCATCAGCGTCGGCGCGCTCACCCACTCCGCCAAAGCCGCCGACATCTCCATGACCATCACCGCCGAGTAAAGCACCAACCGTCTCACTCGTGTTCGTAGAACCGGAAGAACAGCGACGGCTTCGCGCAAGGCTCCGCTCTCGCCACCAACTCCGTCGTCTGCTTGTCGTTCAGCGGCGTAAACTCCCGCGCCAGTTGCACATTCTCTTCAAGCTGCGCAACCGTGTCGCAGCCAATAATCACCGTGCTCACCGGCCGCGACAGCGTGTAATACATCGCCTCCCGCATCGACAGCGTCCCCGGCGAAGTGGTCTGGATCGTCATGCCCTCCCACGAATGTTTCTGCTTATCAATCGGCGGCGGCGTCCACGTTGAAAGAATGCGCCCGCGCCCCGGAATCTTCATCCCGATAATGCCCATCTGCCGTTCTACCGCCAGCGGCAGCAGCTCCTCGTTAAAGCTGTAGTGGTGCGGGTCCGCCGCATTCATCGCCATCAGGATCGTGTCGAACGGATGCCGCTTGATAGCCTCAACCAATGAATCCGGCCGATAGTGCCCGGTCACGCCCAGGTACCGCACCACCTTCTGCTGCTGCATCTCCAGCAGCGCTTCCATGGCGCCACCCTTGGCAAACACATCGTTCACATTGCTCATGATGCCGATATCGTGAATCTGCCAAAGGTCCACGTGATCGGTCTGCAGCAGTTGCAGCGACTTCTCAATCATCCGCATCGATCCGTCGCGCGTCCGCTCCTTGGTCTTCGTCGCCAGGAAAGCCTCGTTCCGCCGGTGCGCCATCACCTTGCCCACGTACTGCTCGCTCCACCGGTCCGGCCCGCCGTAAATCGATGAAGTATCAATGTAGTTCACGCCCAGGTCAAGCGCCCGCTCAATAATCGGCACGGCCACGTCGAAGTTATTGGCCTTCTCCAGCGAGGCCTGCCCGCCCAGGGAGAAGATACCCACCTTGTAGCCCGTCTTGCCCAGGTTCCGCGTCGGCATCGCCTTCATCGTCCGCGGATTCTCGGGCAATCCCGGCATCGTCTTGGGTGTATCGGCCTTCAAAGCCGAAGGTGCCAGCAGTGCCGCCGTCACCGCTCCGCCAGCCTTCAAAAACTCACGCCGTCCCGACTTCCGCCCGCTCATCCCCATCTCATCGCCCATAAAAATCCTCCACGAATTCATCTTTGTCCCGTGCCCACCAATCATAAACCCGGTTGCCATTGCAAGACGATACAATCGAGATATGGAGACGATCCTGCGTAAGTATGCGAGCTTCGATGAGATGAAGGCCGACGAATACCGTTACTGGCAGAGTCGGCCCGTGCATGAGCGGATGGACGCGGTCGAGGAGATGATCCAGGAAGCCTATGCAATGAAGGGTTGGGAGATCGAGCCGGATGTACCAAGACTACAAAGACCTTTTGTCCGCCTTCAATGCCCATGGCGTTAGATACCTCGTTGTGGGCGGATACGCGGTCATCTATCACGCCCAGCCCCGATTCACGAAGGACATCGACCTTTTCATCAAGGCGGACCCGGCGAACGCGCAGGCAACCTACGCCGCGCTTGCCGCATTCGGCGCGCCACTCCAAGGCATTCGACCGGAGGACTTCGCTGAGCGCGGCAGTTTCTTTCGTTTTGGACACGATCCCCACGGGTTCGATATTCTCCCCGACATCCCGGGCGTAGACTTTGAAAGCGCTTGGGAACGGCGTGTCGAGGGCGTGATCGACCCGAAGCTTGACCTCAAGGCCAATTTCATTTCTGCTCCCGACCTCATCGCGTCGAAGTTGGCCGCAGGCAGACCGCAGGATCTTGCTGATGCGGAGGCTATTCGCAAAGCAACGGAATCGCAGAGACGTTGAGCGCAAGTGGCCAAAATAAAGCGGGCCGCTCATTTGAGCGGCCCGCTTTATCCTTTTGAGGTTGTGAAAGACTTAGTCGCCCGCAACCGTCTCGGTTTCCGTTTGCCGATTGATCGGGCTAGCCGCATTGTTCGATGCCGGCCGAATCGCATCCAACCGCACCAGACCATCCACCGGCTTCTCGCCCAACACATGCTCGCGATAAAGCTTGGCCATCTTCGCATTCTCCGCGTCGGCCTTCACCTTATCCGCCGTGGTCACTGCGCGTGCCCTCAGCTTCTCTTCGCGGGCGTTCTTCGCAATACCCAGGTTATCCAGCGTGTGGTTTGCTTCCGAGTTCACATGCGCCATGTTCAGCTTCAGTTCATGGCCCACTTCCGTCATGCCCACCTTCTTGCCGCCGGCAAAGATCTCATGCCGTCCATGCTCCTCATACCACTTGGTCAGCGTAGCCGTCATGTGCATCTTCTCAATAATGTTCCGCCAGCCCACGCCCGTGTTGTACGCGCAGAAGCTGATCTCGCCTTCCTGCGTCGCATACGGAATAATGCACTGCTCCGTGCGCCGGAAGTCGTAGTTGAACAAGTCCTGGAACCACATGCCTGCGATGAACAGGAAGTTCCACCGATCCGCGCGCCGCTTTTCAATATCCGCCAGCGTACGATCGCCCTTCACGCTGCCGTAATCCTTGCCGGTCGCATTGAACGTCTTGTCCATCTTCTTCATCATGTCCGTGATCTTGAAGTGCGTCGGCGCCTGGAACGGATCGTAATTCCGCAGCAGCGCCAGCCCAAATCCAATCACGGAAAGCCACTTGCCGCGGGCCGCGTCATTCACCTTCGCCAGGTCCTTGGCAACCTTGCCCATATCCAGAAACGCCGTTACCGGCGCAGCTTCCTTCGTTTCCTTATCGATCATCAGCGCCATGCCGATGCCGCAGTTCGGGTGGCATCCGCAACTCAACTGGCCCCACTCCGCGCCCGGCCCGTGAATCAAATCCGCCCAGTCGCTAAAGGTGCTCATAAAGCTGATCGGGAACCAATCCCGCTCCGGCACGCCCAGACCCACCTGGTTCTTCACGTCGTGCGCCATGTGGCTCAGCGTGTAGCGCTGCGCCAACCGCCGCTCCTCGCTAATGTCCTCGTCGCGACCCGTAAAGCTCACCGGCTGGAAGCTGAGGAAGCTGATCTTCTTCGGATTGTCCAGCGCAAACTCGATAATGCGCCCCACCTGCTCGTTGTTAATCCCGTTGATGATCGTCGTCACCGGCACAATATCCACGCCGGCTTCGTGCAGGTTGTTGATCGCCTGCAGCTTTACGTCAAACAGGTTGCCCACCTTGCGATGGCTGTTGGCCGCATTGCCAATCCCGTCAAACTGCAAGTACACATACCGCAGACCAGCCTCAGCAGCCGCGCGGCAAAGCTCCTTGCTCTTCGCAAACTCAATCCCGTTCGACGCAGCCTGCACGCTGTTGTACCCAACCTTGCGGCTGTAGGCAACGGCATCCAGGAAGTACGGGCTCAGCGTCGGCTCGCCGCCGCTGAACTGCACGCTCATCTGTCGCTTCGGCTTAATCGTAATGGCGTTGTCCAGCATGGTCTTGATCTCGTCCCACGTCAGTTCGTGGACGAACCCAACCTGGTTCGCATCCATAAAGCACGGGTCGCACATCATGTTGCATCGGTTGGTCAAATCAATCGTCAGCACCGAGCCGCGCCCGTGGGTCACAGTCGACGTGCCGTGATGGTGCAGCTCTTTGTCGCCCTTGCCGTGCGCGCGCATGTCGCGTCCGGGGAAGCTCTCTTCCAGGTGCTTGAAGAACTTGGTGTCAATCGACATCACGTCTTCAAAGTGCCCATGCTTCGGGCAATCCTTAATCATCAGGATCTTGCCGTCGCGCTCAATAATCTGCGCCTTGATCTCGCCAACCTTTTCGTTCAGCAGCACTTCATGGGGCAGCTTGCCGTCCAGAATCTGCTTGCGAATCTCCGGCACGCACTTGGGACAAAGCGAGTCCGTGGTCCGCGGCCATCCCAGCGGCGGCTTTTCCTTCTGCCAGCTCTTCTGCAGCGGCTTGTCGCTCCACTTGGGAGTAAATCCAGCGTTCGGGCTAATGCGGTTCAACCGCTCATAAACCACCCACGCGCCCTTCGCGGCATAAACTGCGGCCTTCTCAGCGTACTTAATCGCTTTTGCCATAAGTTGTTCTCTCCTCAAGTAGAAAATAGTTGCTGGTCCAGCTGCTGGTCGAATCTCTTATACGGCTCAAATCGTTGAGTTTCCAACAGAAACCCCGAGCCTGAAAACGCAATATCAGGTTAACCGCCCCACCCAGTCAACCCAATCCAGTTGCAGCGAACGGCAGAATCCCACCCTGAACGGTCAATAAGCCCCACCGAACGGAGCGGTCCTTTGGCATTCGAGATATCCAATGGCCGGTAGGTGCGATGTAGAAGCGGAATCAGATTCCAAGGAGGATGCTAGCGAAGCTACGGTAGGTCAATTGCAACAAGCCGAATAATTGCCACGAAAGTGAGCATATCTCACTGCCTCCTCGTCGATAATAGAGGCGAGTGCACCGTTTGGTTCGTAGGGGCCAAGAGCGCCCGCTGAGGTGTGTGTGCAAGAAAACCTCCTGGTAAGAAATATCAGCACCAAGCGTTATGTAGTTTTGGTCATCCTTGCGTGCATTTGCCCTGTGTTGATCGCGCAAACAGGCCAATGGGTATGGATGGGCGGAAGCCGCTATGCCGCTGAACAAACCCAATCCACCAACGTTTCCGCGGTTGCACTCCCCGGCATATACGGCACACTTGGAAGTCCCGCATCGGGAAACATGCCAGGAGCTAGAAAAAATGCAGCTACCTGGACTGACAGCAGCGGAAACTTCTGGCTTTTCGGGGGTAGCGAAGACATTTACGGGAACAATCAGTTACGGATCTTCAATGATCTTTGGCGATTCAATCCATCGACTCATCAATGGACATGGATGGGAGGAAGCAATTCGTCAGACTGCAAAGCATGTGGGCGACCAGGAGTCTACGGCGCACTCGCAACCGCCTCATCCGAGAATCTCCCCGGTAGCCGAGCATTTGCGAACTCTTGGACTGATAGAGACGGCAACTTCTGGCTGTACGGCGGAGGCGGCTATGACTCCGCGAAGAATATCGGGACCCTGAGCGACCTCTGGATGTTCAATCCCTCCACTCTCGAATGGACTTGGGTAGGTGGAGAAAGCAGAATAGTCGGCTTCGGAACATGTGAAACGTTGGGCACACCCGACTCAACAAGCACTCCTGGAATGCGTGAATTCTCGGCGAGTTGGATCGATAACAACGGAGATCTTTGGCTCTTTGGCGGATGGGGCATGGTGGTCAGCGTAGCCACCGGCAAATCCTCAAACTCCGGCGATCAGAACGACCTTTGGAAATTCGACCTGTCGACCGGTGAATGGGCATGTATGAGGGCAAACGGCGAAACGCAAACCGAATACGGGGAGCGAGGCATTCCTGGCATTTACGATTCCCAAGGTGACCCTGACGATAGAAATGCCCCAGGCGGAAGAGACCACGCAGCGGGCTGGACGGACCGGAGCGGAAACCTATGGCTTTTCGGCGGTACGGGTCGAGATTCCATCAATCAGCTAGGCAATCTGAACGACCTTTGGGAGTTCGACCAATCCAGCAGTGCGTGGGCCTGGATCGGCGGAGGCGAGTCGCTCCACTGCAACGAATCCCACCAGTGCGGGTTATCCGGCGTTTATGGAAAGCTGGGCAAACATGACGCAAAGAACTGGCCCGGAGGCCGAACCTCTGCGGCGAGCTGGACCGATGCGGAAGGTGGCTTCTGGCTCTTTGGTGGGAATGGGTTCGACGCGAAGGGAAATTCAGGCCCCCTCAATGATCTATGGAGATTCACCTCATCGACCAGAGAATGGATTTGGATGAATGGAAGCACAATCACTGGACCCGGCTTCATCCGCAGTCTAGGAATATCCGTAAACAACCCAAGAGGCAGTTATGGCACGCTCGGTTTGCCTTCCCCCACAAATGCCCCGGGAGGAAGGGATGGTGCGAGTAGTTGGACTGATAGGGACGGGAACCTCTGGCTATTTGGAGGCCAGGGCTACGATGCCGTCGGCCATTCTGGCTATCTTAATGACCTTTGGGAATACCGCTTTCTGCCCGCGACTCCGCGTGCAGAGGCGCCGACCTTTAGCCAAGTGGGTGGCACCTATTCAAAGACCCAATATCTAAGAATTGCGGACCCCACGCCGGACTCCGCCATCTTTTACACTCTGGACGGCACCGCGCCAACCACCATGTCCATTAAATACGCCACTGGGATCACCATCGCGAAGACCACCACGGTCAGGGCGATCGCAATAGCAAGCGGCTATGAAAAAAGCGAAGTCGCAACGGCGACCTACACAATCGTCACGGTGCCAACACACTGAACAGGCCTTGACATGCGATTCTCCGCTCTACGCGTCCCATGTCTCGTTTCTGGGACATGCGAATTGAAGATGCCAGCCGACCCAATCCGTGACCACCTTTTCGTTTTTTACCGCTCGGGCGAACCACCACGAACCTCAATCTGTTCATCCCAGGGATTCACCACCGGCACCCCCGACCTATCGAAGTCGCTGCGGTCGCGAGTCACAACCGTAAGGCCATGTTGCAGCGCTGTGGCGGCAATGATAAGGTCCGGCTGTGAAAACGTATGGCCGCTTTTGCGGCCGTCTTCCATCAGAACACGCCATCGGAACATGATGTCTTCGGTCACAGGCAAAACCCGGTTGCTAAACATGGGCCGGATTGTATGCGTAAGCCATTGGGAGAGATTGGCCCGCTGTGTGGTGCCATGGCTCAACAGGTCAATCCCGAAGCGAAGTTCCGCAAGCGTCACCGCACTGACGTAAAGTTCATCCAGTGGGGTACCGGAGACAAAGGTCACTACCTTCGGTTCTGGCCTTGGTTTGCGAATTTCCGAAAGAACGTTGGTGTCAAGAAGCCATGCCATCAGAAGGTCACGTCGCGCGCAGGCATGGATAATCGAAAGCGTGATGGCTCAATATCCAGCTCCCGGTATGGCGAAGCCTGCAAGGCCGCGATGAGATCGGCTCCCGTCCGCTGATCGCGGGATTTTACCGGATGCTCGGCAACCATCGGTGACGCTTCCAACGCTTGCATTAGAGCATCTTCGATGCTCGCGAAGCCGCCCTTTTGCATCCGGTCCAGGATAAGGGCTTCAAGTTCCGGCTTTTGAATTTCAATCATCATCGCTTGAGCCCTCCTGCTCTCAGATTCTCGCACAATTCAAGCCTATGGCGTCGCCCATTCCAAGGTGCAACCGGCTGGCGGCCCCGGTCCCTCGCTTTTGGGGACCGGATTGCATCCCTTCAATCCGCACCTTCCCTCCTCGGCGAAACCTCGTCGACGTCTACCTCAACGGCGACGCCCACTGGTCCGCCGTTCCCATCAACGTCTGGAACTATACGCTCGGCGGCTACCAGGTCCTCAAAAATGGCTCAGCTATCGCGAATTCACTACCGAGCCAACCTCGCCGCTCCTTCACCGCCCCCTCAAACCGGAAGAAGCAGCCTACTTCGCCCAGGTCGTCCGCCGCATCGCCGCAATCCTCCTCCTCGGTCCCGCCCTCGACGAAAGCTACCGCGCAATCCTCCCCACCGCCACCGGTCTACCCGTTGCGTCTCATCGCTGACCACGGAATTCCCGCCGTGAAACGTGCCCCTGAGACTCCAATCTCACGCGCAATTGCACCGCAAACAAAACCCAAATAAAGAATGCATTATCAATAAGTTAAGTCGCTATCTCGTGCAAAATCAGCGCATTTCCCAAAAATGCGTTCAATTCTAAGCAATCCTTTACTTCATTTAGTTCAATTCTCAGCAACCGAAACATCTCGAAAAGGCTGCCCGCAAGGTTCATGTCGACGCGAAAGGCAACCACTTGAGCAGCCTTTTCGTATGTTTTGTAACCACCTAAGCAGCCTTTTCAGCTATGTAGAACAACCCTCCGAGCAGCCATTTCGCCGATGCGAAAACGGCGTTTCTATTCCCTGTTCCCTGGTCCCTGTTCCCTGCTTTTCAACTCCCCCCGTTGTCCTTAACGTTCGCCACCTGGTTAATAATCTGCTGGATCAACACCACGCGGACGTGGATCTTCCGCGCCACATCGGGCAGAAACTCCGTCACAAAATTGTCAATAGGCGCCGTCGCCATCGTAGTTCCATACCGCTCCGCGCTCGCCGGCAGATCGGTCTCCCGCCCCGGTATGTAGAGGTTCCCAATCTCGTCATCGATCGCAAACCCCGCTAAATCCGCATAGTTCAGCATGCCCTTGCCATTGTCGCCCTGCGTCCAGACCACCTGGTAAAACGCATGCGCAATCCTCTTCTTCATGCTCGCCGTCGGCATCCGGTGATAGTGCGGATCCTGGTGCATGACCGACGGAATCAGAAACGTCCCAAAGAATTCCCCCGTCATGTCCTCCGTCACGCTCACACCGACGTACCGTTCAAATCCATGAAACCCCGGCCCGTAAGCCGAGTGCGCATCCGACCCCACCGCAATAGCCGAACTCCCCAGAATCGTGATTCCATTAAATGGATCGCCCACGTTCCGCACCGCCAACCACCCCTTCTCTTTCGGCGTCATCGGCTTCACCTGCGGCCCGTCCAGGAATCGTGCATACCAGTTGATCAAGGGCATGTTTATTTTCTTGATGATCGGCAGTTCATGCATCAGCGACGTATACGAAGCACACGGCACTTCCTCCGTGTTCACCTCGGGATGCCTCTCGGCCACCGGAGCCGGCAATCCCTCCGCCGAGGCGATCGCCTCCGCGGCCTGCACCCCCAACCGATGCCCCGCATTTCTCGCCCGGCAGGGATCGGGCACTGTCTTCGCTGTCTGCGTTTGCGTTGTGTTCTGCGGCTCAGGCGCCTCAGGCAATAAAGTCCGGTCTTCTTGCGCTGCGCTCGCCCATGCGGCCACACCCGGAAGGCTCAACAGCAACAGAAGCATCGCGCCGCAATCGTAAGCTGCCCGGCGCAACCGCTCGTGTTTGTTAGCACTTCCGTGGATCTTGCCGTTTAACAAATCTTCCCGCATCTCCCGCGTCGCAGACCCGGAACCGCCTGGAACGCCGCTAAGAGGTTCTGACGCAATTTTTCGGGAAAAGGTCACCTGACCTCCCAAAACAATGGAGGCCGCCAGAAAGGAGAGTCGGCGCACGAACTCCCAAATAGGAAACATTGAACTCCAGACGCCGCGCTGCGTATTGACCATTGCGGCACCTTCCAACCTTCCTCGGTTGACGTGCCGCGTGGGGCACCGCAGACTGATAGCAGGTCGACGAACTTCAGGCTTCGTGCCGGAGGCAGTTTTATGAGCAGTTATCCCCCAGGGCCGGGCATGGGCGGCGTAGGGCGCCGCATTGAAGAGGCCATCGAACTCATTGAGATGGAACTTCGCCATGCCGCGGCGTACGTCAACGATTCCGTCATTCCGCAGGTGCGTACCGAGTCCATCTCCGCCTTGCGTAGCGCCGCGGACGCCATGCGTAAATTTGCCGACAAACTCGACAATCAGAATCCGCCTCCGCAGGCGCCGCGCACTTGATGGTCTGGTCTCACGCATCCCGCCGCGCCCCAGGTGCCGGCGCTCTCGCCGCCTCTGCGCTTGCGCTGTTCTTTGCCGTGGGCTGCGGACATCGCAGCAATGTAAGCCAGTTGCCCGCGTCTCAAACCGCGCCGCCTGCCGCCCAGACGACGCCTCAATCAGCACAGGCTACGCCACCCGCGCGCATAGCTCCCACGCCCGTGCCTGCCGGCGGAGTCAATGCCGCGGATCTCGAATTCGTTAAAACCCACAGGCCCATCGAGAGTGAAGAGGGCCTTGCCACCTGGTACACAGCGCCCTACAAGGGCCGCAAAGCCGCCAACGGCGAAGTCTTCAGCGACCACGCCCTCACCGCCGCGCACCGCACTCTGCCCATGGGCTCTCTGATCGTCGTCACCAACCTCAAAACTCGCCAGTCCAGCGCCATGCGCATCACCGACCGCGGACCTTTTGTCGACGGCAGAATCCTCGATCTCACCGTCGCATCGGCCAGGGCCACAGGCATCTATCAGGCCGGAACCGCCCGCGTCCGCCTCGACGTCTACCGCACACCAAAACCCATCGAATCCGGGGGTCGCTGGTGCGTGCAGATCGGCGCTTTCAAGAGCGAGCACAAAGCCAAAAAGCTCAAGGCTCAACTCCTCCGCAAGTATCCTGACTCAAACGTGATCGAATTCCCAGGCCAGGACAGTTACTGGGTGCGCATTCGCCCACAGGGCGACAACCGCGCAGAAGCTGAATCCATTGCGCACCAACTCCGGCCCAGCGAATCCGAAGCCGAGGCCTTTCTTACACGCCTCGACTAGGCCCCATCCCCGCAATCCGCAAAGGTAGTTTGCAATTCGATTCCTCCAAACGAACAAAAGCCCCAAGATTTGCGATAGAATTCCGCCCATCTCTCTTCCTTGGAATCTTCGAAAGGCAGACCGAAATGACAATCGAGCAACCCAGAGTCCGTCAGAATTATTTGGCAATCCTGATTGCAGCCATCGCCTGCTTCCTGCTGGAGGCCGCCTGGTACTCCTATTTTCAGCAGGCTTGGCTTGCCGGCGTTGGCCGTACACGCGAGTGGCTCATGGGGCCGGGTGCCCTCAATCCTGCCATCCAATACGGAACGGCTCTCCTCGCCGCGGCCGTTATGGCCACCGCTATCTCCTGCGTCACGCAACTTACCGGTGCACAAACGGCGCTGCGGGGCGTCCAAGCCGGTGCGCTGCTCTGGCTTGGTTTCGAACTTTCTGCCTGGTCTACTGAATACGTCTTTGAGGTTCGACCGATTAGCCTGCTGGGAATCAATGCCGGTTTCTGGCTCATCGGCATGATGCTCATGGGCGCCATCGTGGGCGCATGGAAGAAGAAGTAGCCATCGGCAAATAGAAGCAATCGGACAATATCCAAGCCCTTCATCGGCGCGCAACACAAGAACCCGCTCCGGTACGATAACATTCTCAATAACATTGCTTTTCTTATGGGCGGTGGCGCCTGCGTGGCATTCCCCGATCGCCGTTATCGCGGCGCGTTGGCTTCGCGCATCGCTCGTATAGCAGGAATCAAATGGGAGGACAGAATGCCAGCCAGGGAAATGGAAGCCAGGGAACCGGAAATCGTTATCAACTATCTAGCCATCGCGGGCGCTGCAGTCGCCTGTTTTATCTTGGAAATCATTTGGTTTGGCTATTTCATGCGGCCGTGGCTTAGTGGGCTCGGCGAATGTTCCGGCTGGTATGCGCCTAAAGCGCATGTCAATCCAGTGTTCCAGTTCAGCATTGCCTTCGTCTCACAACTCGTCATTGCCACCGGCGTTTCCTTCGTCACTCAGCTCACCGGCGTGCAGACCGCTCTGCGTGGCATGGGGACCGCGGCCTGCCTGTGGTTCGCGTTTGTGCTCACCATCTGGGCCACTGAATATTCTTTTGAGCTTCGCCCCATGAGCCAACTCGGCATCAACGCAGGCTTCTGGCTCCTCGGCATGCTCGCCATGGGCGCAATCGTCGGCGCCTGGAAACACTAAATAAATCGTTGGAAACGGAAGCCATGCCACTTGGAACACGGCCCTTTTCATTCTCCCGATCGGGATGATCGCCAGGTTCCTGTTCGGCCAGCAGAAGAAACAGCGTTCCCGGTTTCAGAAGCTTTAATCCGGCGGCGGATAAAACGGCAGCTTCTCGTTCTTCTCATTGGCCCGGCGCACCGTCACGTCGCTCACCAGCAAGGCCGGCGCAAGCACCGTTACCGGTACGTCGCCAAAATAGTTGGCCACAAACAAATCCTTGCCCGCGGCCTCCACGCTTGAGCGCAGCGCGCGCTGATCCAGGTCGTCCAACTCGGCGCCGCGCACCAGTTCGCGTTTCCCGTCCGGGTTCACGCGATAGAGCAGCCGTGGCGTCATCTCCCCGCCCAGCGTCTGCACAAAATAAACGCTCTTCAGCCCGCGGTCCTTCGCCAGGTCCATCAGCTTCTGATTCAGCTCCTGGTCCGCTACGCCTTCCTTCGCAGAAATCTCCAGCACCCCGAGTGACGGCCTCGCCGCACCCGTAATCCCCGCGCGCCCATGTCCGTTCGACTGCGGAAAATCGCGCACCGGCTCTCGCCCAATCAGGTAGTTCTGCAGCTTTCCGTCCGTCACCAGCGTCACCGCCCGCGCCGGTACACCCTCGTCATCCACTGCGTACGCGCCAACCAGACCCTTGCCAGCGTATGTTTTCAACCCAGGATCATCCACCACATCAAGAAAATCCGGCAGCACCCGCGCATGATAGCTCGACGCAAACGGCCCGTTCGTGCGCGCCTCGGTGCCCAGCTTGGGCCGCGTCGCAACCACGCCACCGCCCAGCAACTCGTGCAGCGTATCCGTCGCCGCGTCCGCGCTCAGCAGCAGCGGCCCGTGATACTCCTCTTCCACCAGCGGCGCCTTGCGCAAATCGCTCAGCGATGCAATCTCCTCCACGGCATGATGCGTAAAAGCCTCCTGCGAATCCAGGTCTTTAAGCGACGCGCCACTCGACGCAAACGACCGGTCCAGTCTCATTCCGTCCGCCGCCTGTGTGCCCACGGCAAAGCTCTCCTGGTACTCAGCCGCCGTCTTGCGCACGATCGTTCCCTCGCTGGTCACCAACCAGGTATTCGTCACCCGCGCATGAAACTCCGCCATCGAGTACTCAACCTCGTGCTGGCTCGCACTAACAGTCGAGTCGGTCCGGTAGAGGCCGCTCATCTTCGCAATCCGGTCCACCCATGCCGCATCGTCCACTTCCAACTTTGCCGGTTCTCCTAGCGAAACCACCGGCTTCTCCTGGCTGAAGTCATCTGCCTGCGGCAGCGTCTGCACCTGCTTCAATGCGGCCTGCTTCTGCGCAAAAGCCGCAAGCGCAGACTTGTAAGCGGTGTCCGTGGCCGCCCACAGCGCGGACCGTATCGCAACTGGATCCTCGTCAAGCGGTGCCAGTTGCAGCGATCCATCGCCGCGCCCGCCTGAGCTGTCAGTCCTATAGTCGCCCACCCGTACCGTAACGCGCGCCACGCGCTGATGGCTCCGGCTTCCACCTTCGCTGGCGCCAAATTCAGCCTTCGTCTGGTAGTCGTCCACGTCCTCAATCCGGTACTGGATGAAGAACGGCTTGGCGAATCCCGGCAGCTGCAACTGGCTCATGCTCCGGTCCATCTCTGTAAGCATCGCCTTCAGCAGGGGATCCTTCTCCGCATCCGTGCGCGTCTGCTGCGCGGAAATCGTAGGCGAAGCAGCGCAAAAAACGGCGACTCCCGCAAGCGTCAAAATCGGAACACTCAAGTTCATGCTGCCTCCGCGTCTCTCAATTGAAAAACCTTCTATGGAATCTTGGGCCATGCTCTCTGTCGGGTCCAACGACAATCGAAGGAATCAGACTTAGAAAATTCTTCTGCACTTCGCCGTATGTGAAACCGTCCGAGTCGGAAGACACTTGGCCGATTGACAAGAATTCCTTCGAGAATTCAATTCGACCCTCGCCCGATCGGTGCCAAACGCCCTGAGCTTTTTCAGTTTTCCCCTGACTGCTTCTGTCCTGGAGAAAGGTCCTATCCTTGTTCAGTGTGAGCGTCGAAGCCTCTCCGCCTTTTTCGAATCGATACACCCCGGAAACTGCCCCATATCCGTAATCTGCCGCTACCATGTACCAAAAACAAAAGACCGAAATGAGGAGAAACGTCCAAGCAACGATTTGAGGTGGCTTTGGTATTCTCATGCTCGAGTCCTCGCCCGGCGAATCCCAACTTCCAAAGCCATTCCGCCCGCAATCGCAACCCAATAAGCGGCAATGTCCCATCCCGAAAAAAAACGCCCCAGCATCAACTTCCCTGCAAGCGTAAGTCGAAACGCATCCATCCCCGGCGACCGGTAAAGCTTGAAAACCTCAACCGCCGTCGCCACAGTTCCCGACAGCAAAGCGACTCGCGCCAAAGGCCACTGCGGAGCCAGCGCAGAAAAGATCCAGAAGATCATCACCGCCCAAAGCATCGACCCGCCGTACTTCACCACAACCCACGGCAATCCCCAGCGCAAGAACCGAACACTCAATCCCAACAAGACAGTCGCCAGCCCAAACCCAACCGCCCGCCACCGCCGCTGGTCTATAACTGTCATCTGTCATCTGTAACCTGTAACCTGTCATCTGCTCTACCGCGGTATCGGCAATATCGGCGGCCTCGCCGTCCCCTGCGCCTGCTTCTGAGTCTCCATCTCGCTCAACAGCATTGCGGGAGCCACCGCGCTCACCGGAATCGTTCCCGACTCCGCTCCGCACTCGCCGTTGAACACTTCGCTCTTGTCGCCGGTTGCCACAATTCGCTTCATCGCCGCCAGCGGCGTTCCCACAATGCTTACGCCCCGCACCAGCTCATCCGGGCGCCCATCCACATACACCCGCCAAACCACCAGCGGAACCACGCTGAAAGCCTGTGGCGAACTCCGTGTTGTCACCGCAAACCCTGAAGAAATGTCCTCGAAGTACAGCCCATACGCCTTGCCCTGCTTCTTCGCTTCTTCAATCAGCTCCCTGCGCAGTTCGGCTTCCGGCACCGTCTTGGTCGACGTCACAATCAGATTGCCCTGACGTCCCGTAGGCATCCGTCCCGTCTGCGCTCGTCCGTGCCCGTTCGAATCGTCAAAGTTCGCAATCGGCAGCCGTGACATCAGGAATGTTTTCAGTACGCCATCGTCAATCAAGTCCACGCGGCGCGCCTTCTGTCCCTCATCGTCGTATTCATAGCTGCCGCTCAGCCATGTACTACCAAACTTTGTAACCGTCGGGTCGTCCGCCACCGAGAGAAACGTCGGCAGCACATCCTTTCCCACTTCCTTGGTAAACGTCTGTCCCTCTTCGTCGCCGCGCTGCCTCTGTCCTTCAAGCCTGTGCCCCAGCACCTCGTGGAAGAACACCGCCGCAGCGCGCCCGCTCAAAATCACCGGCCCATCGAACGGCTCTGTTACAGGCGCTTTGCGCAGCGCCTCTAGGCTTTTGCCCAGTTCGTGGATCGCCCCTTCCAACTCCGCCTGCGCCGGCAGCCCCTTCACCGTCTCCGCCTCAAACGTCTGCGCCCGAAACAGATCCATCCCATCGTCCGCTCGGCTCACCGCAAACACCACCAGCCGTGCTGCCAGATGTGGAGTCACCACCCGCGATCCCTCGGACGAGACGAAATAATCCGTCTCGTTCTGCACCGTCAGCATCACCATATTCTGCGTCACGTCCGGATACTCGCGAAAAATCTTCGACAGCGCCGCCACGCGTTCACCCCACGCCGCCCGGTCCACCACCACCGGCGGAGCAGGCGTCCCCAAATGCGTCTGAGGTTCTTCCTTGCTGAAGTCCGGAGAAGTGTCCTCTTCCTTGGCTCGCACCTCGGCCTCGGTCTTCACCCGCAGGTAATTGTCCAGCGCTGTGCCATAGCCTGTGTTCGTCGCCATCCACAGGCTCCGTGCCAGCGCCTCGCGGTCGTCCGTCAGCGGCAACTGCATGCTGTTCACCGCCGATCCCCGATGCGTCCCGTGTGTGTTATCAAGCTTCGGCTCACCCAGCCGCACCTGCACATCCGCCACCCGCGCGCGGCTCTCAGAGCTGTCCACCACCGCGCCATACTGCGCCCGCACCGTCGCCGTACTCGCATCGGCCACGCTGTAGCTCAGAAAGTAAGGCGGCAACTGCTTGTCCGCGTCTTTCCCCGCAGCCTGCTTCCCCAGCGAAGCAAACGCTCGATGTAGCTCCGTCGTCATCGCGTCAAGCAACACCGGTTCATGAGCAGGTGCGGCCTGCTGCGCAATGGCGTTAAAGGGGATCGCAGCAACCAAGGCGAAAACGGCGGCAACCAGCCGGATCGAAGGCTCGCAACAGATAACGGGAACCGGCCGCCCCGTGGCGGCAGAAGAAGGGTTTGTCATAGGCGGGAACAGCTTGGCTGAATCATCTCCAATCTCTGATTCTCTCAGAGTAAGCTACGGGCGGGGGCATTGCTCAATGACATTTACGCGCGGACGGCTTACAGCCCTACGCATCGTCTTTCCAATCACCGCTCTGTTTCTCATCTTCCCGGCCTCATTCTGTTGCGCGGCCCAATCCGTTACCCCCGCTCCGACACCCGGGCAGGCAACTGCGCAATCCGGCTCCCAACCCAGTGCGCAAGCCTACAAGCTCCCGCCCGACAAGCTCGCCAAAGCCACCGCCCTCGGCCGCATCCGCAACATCCTCGGCATAGTCGGTTCGCTTTGGGACCTGGCAGTTCTATGGCTACTGCTCGCCACCCGCGCCGCCACCGGCCTGGAGGCCTGGGCTGTCCGCATCTCCCACCGCAGGTGGCTCCAAGGCGCCATCTTCTTCGCCGCCTTCCTCGTCATCCTCACCCTCGCCGATCTGCCCCTCGACCTCTATGCCCACCATGTCAGCCTCTCCTACGGCATCAGTGTCGAGGGTTGGGGCGCATGGCTAATTGACATGACGAAATCCCTCGGCTTCACGCTCCTCGTTGGCGTCCCCGTCCTGCTGCTCTTCAACTCTATCGTTCGCCGTTGGCCGCGCCGCTACTGGCTCGCATGCTGGATGGTCGCCGTCCCCCTCATCGTCATCTCCACATTTCTCGAACCTCTAGCCGAGCCCATCTTTAATCAATACGAACCGCTTGCCAAGAACCATGCCGCTCTCGTCCTCGACCTTGAAAAAGTGGTTGCCCGTACCGGAACCAACATCCCCCCTGACCGCATGTACCTTATGAAGGCCAGCGAAAAATCCAACGGCATCAACGCCTACGTCTCCGGCCTCGGCGCCACCAAGCGCATCGTCGTGTGGGACACCACCGCCGACCGCATCCCCAACGACGAAATCATGTTCACCTTCGCTCATGAGAGCGGCCATTACGTCCTCCACCACATCCCAAAAGGCCTTGCCCTCACAACGGTAGCGTTGTTCTTCGTCTTCTGGATCTGCGCGCGTTTCGCAGCGGGGTTGGTTGGGCGCTTCGGCACTCGTTGGCGAATCGAATCCATTTCCACCCGCGCCGGCTTCGTCGCGCTCCTCTTCGTCGCCTCCATCGCCAACTTCCTGCTTGAACCGGCCGGCAACGCCGTCAGCCGCTACATCGAGCACCAAGCCGACATCTACGGCCAGGAAGCCATCCACGGCCTCGTCCCCGACCCGCAAAAAACAGCCGTAGCCGCATTCAACGACCTAGGCAAAGCCTGGCTTGACGACCCCAATCCCAACCCCTACATCGATTTCTGGCTCTCCAGCCATCCGTCAATGCAATACCGGGCCACCTTCGCCGCCCACTACAATCCGTGGGCCAACAGCGGCCACGGCGAATTCTTCGATAAATAATGTAGCGCCGGCGTCCCGACCGCACAGGTGCTCACCCGCAGCCTTCTACTCCCCGCCCGTCCCCTCTTCCCCATAAGTCGGAAACGGCTCCGGCGCTGTACTCGTCGGCATCGTCTTCAGCGTATCCAGATCCGCCAGCACCTGCGCCCATTTCTGCGGATCCTTCTTCGTCGTAATCGGCAAATCGAGATTCGCGTAATACGCCTGAATCTCCTCTTTAATCCCCGGCGGAATCGGTGTCGCTGGTTCCCGCGTCAACTCATGCAACAAATGCGCAAAGGTCGAGTCCGTCAGCGAATACCCGCCCGGCTGCACCACCTTCCCCGTATCCAGGTCGCGATTCGGCAGCGGGTGCTTCGGGTCCCGCGTCTGCTGTGGCCCATCCGACTTGGGCCGCAAACTCACCGCCACCGGTCGCGCCGCCGGTGCCGGCAACTCCGCATTCTTCACCTCCGGCCCCGGAGCCTCACCCCCGATCGATGACTTTTTCGGTGCCGCAGGCGGCATAAACCCCGCCAGCGTCCTTCTCAACGCGGCAGCCGAAACGGCAACACTGTGCAAGTACTCCGCTTCCGTCTCCGCCGTCGGTCCCTTCACCGCAACCATCTTCAGCGGTCCAACCTTGGGCAAAATAAAAAGCAACCCCGCCAGCGTATAGGTCCCAATCCCCGGCTTGCGCCGGTACGCCTGCCAGTTATTCTCCGTGGCAACAAGGGCTGATTCTGTCTCCACCTCGTGTGCATCCGGCGTGTCCGGGTCCGCGGGTTCATGGCTGCGATGCAACAGGGTCACCGCATACGCAATCCGCGGAATGAACTGGCGTACAGCAAATCGATACGCGCTTACATTGATCCTCCGCCCACGCTTCCCCGTAAAGTCCTCCCGGATGCCATAAGTCTGGTAAAACGCCAGCGCAAGCTGCTGCACTGGTACTCCCAGCCCAATATGCCGCAGGTAGTGCACCGGCGCCATCCGATGATGCGCAATCTCGTTGATATCGAACGCGAACTCAGTCTGCACATGCTGGTGCTTGCCTTCCGCGTAGTTCACCGTGGGCCCATATTTCGCACCCAGCTCTGGAAACTCCACCGGGACCGCCACGTTCGTCGCCAGCGGGTGCCCCACCGAATCGCCGATATAGTGCGACAGCGCTCCCACCGCAAAGGCAAGCTCATTGGCGTTCGTAGCATTGCGGAAGAGATTCACCACAAAATCGCCCGAACGAACATAGTGAGTGAGGTCGGAATAGTTCAAGTCGCCAAACGGATAATAGCCAATGTCCTGAATCACGCACCCGCCGTACGCATAAGCCCGCGCCTCGTCCAGTTGTGCCGAAGTCAGGTTTGGATAGCGGCTCAACAGCAGCGGAACAATCGAGTCCTTCCACGTCAGGTCAATCAATTGCTCGTGCGTCATCAGTGAATACGCATGAGCCTCCCCAACCCAGGACATCCCCAGGGCAAGCAAAAAAAGTGCCATTCCAGCAAATCGTCTCAACGTCCGCACCCTTTCATAGATGCACCAAATCGGCGAATCGTCCGCCAGCCACATTCTGAGTGTCCTGGGTCCGGGTGCGAATCCATCGCACTTGGGGAGCAGGGGAAGTAAGAGGCCCCGTACCCCGTTCTTGCCGCTTTTTTCTGCGGCAAGGGCGGGAAGCATGAAGCCAGTGCGAGCCTCCCGCGAGCGGCTGTCGCATCGCAGGTGCCGTAAAATGGAGATGTATGCAGCTTCCCCAGGGAACCTCAATCGTTGTCTCCCTCGCCGGACTTGTCGCCGTCACCATATGGCGTCTCCGCGAAGCGCGCAGCGCCGTTTCCCTCCGCAAAATCATCATTCCACCCCTCGGCATGGCCACCGGCTTCTGCATGTTCATCGTCCCCGGCTTTCGCATCCCCTGGGCCTGGGCCGGCGCGGCCTTTCTCATCGGCGCCATCGCCCTTGCCTACCCCCTGCTGCTCACCACCCGCCTCATCCGCCAGGGTGACACCATCATGATGAAGCGCTCCGGCGCCTTCCTCGCCGTCATCTTTATCCTGGCCGCCGTCCGCTTCCTCGCCCGCGGCTACTTTGACACCCTCATCACCGTCCAGCAGTCCGCCGGCCTCTTCTTCATCCTCGCCTTCGGCATGATCGTCCGCTGGCGCGCCAAGCTCCTATTCGACTTCCGCAAAATCACCGCCGAGTACGCCCCCGAAACCGCGGGCTAGACCGTGCTCGGAAATCCTAATCGCCAGCTGAAGCCTTAAACTGATCCCAATTGACCCTGACAACTGAGACCTCATATGCAATTCCTAAGCATCTCCCGCCGCCGCACCGATGAATTCCCGCCAGAGGCCTTCACCCCCGAACTCGTCGCCCGCGAAGGCCAGCGCGTCAAAGCCCTCTACGCCTCCGGCATCCTCCGCCAGGTCTGGAAGCGTGGCGACACGCCCGGCGCAGTCATACTCTGGGAAGCTCCCGGCGAAGCCGAAGTCCAGGCCGCCCTCGCCAGCCTCCCCATCAACCAGGCCGGAATGCTCGAGATCCAGGCCCTCGTGCCCCTAGAACCCTACGCAGGCTTCACCAGCTGAAAACCTCATTCCGCTAAAACTTCAACGTCGCCACTCGCAAACCCACTGTCATCTGTAATCTGTCATCTGGCCCCGCCCTCTGAATTACACTGTTTCTTCAAGGAGAAGACTCCCATGGCCTATCCAGCCACATATCGATACACCAAAGAACATGAATGGATATCCCTCGAGGGCACCATCGGCACCGTTGGCATCACCGACTACGCGCAGAACTCCCTCGGCGACATCGTTTACGTCGACGCGCCCAAGGTCGGCGACTCCGTTACCGCCCACCAAACCTTCGGCTCCGTCGAAAGCGTCAAGGCCGTCAGCGACCTCTATTCGCCCGTCTCCGGTACCGTCACTGCAGTCAACGACGAGCTCAAGAACTCGCCCGACAAGATCAATGAAACGCCCCACGAAGCCTGGATAATCAAGGTCGAACTCTCCGATCCGTCCCAGTTCGAATCCCTGCTCGACGCCGCAGCCTACGAAGCCTTCATCGCAGAAGAACAGTAAAAAAAGAGTTGTCAGTGGTCAGTTCTCAGTTGTCAGAAGCCCGCGTTCAGTTCCTTCTTACATGAGCGTCTTCGTTTCAAAGTCCGGCCTTCGCATTACCGCATGGAAGAAACCATGCAGTCCGTACAAGCCGGTAACCGGAAACTGACAACTGAAAACTGACAACTGGTCCCGGAGGGACCCATGCGCTACCTTCCCAAGTCGCCCGCCGAACGCCAACAGATGCTCGCCGCTATCGGCGCCAGTTCCATCGAATCGCTCTTCGAAGTCATCCCAGAGGAGTATCGCCTCACCCGCGACCTTGAAGTCCCTCGCCAGCAGGCCGAGAGCGAAATCATCGACTACTTCCGCGCCGCCGCCAACAAAAACGGCGCAGGCTTCGCCAGCTTCCTCGGCGCAGGCGCTTATAGCCATTACCGCCCGGTCATCATTGATACCCTGGTCCAGCGTGGCGAATTCCTCACCAGCTACACGCCCTACCAGCCCGAAATCACCCAGGGAACCCTCCAGGCCATCTTCGAGTTCCAGACCATGATCGCCGAGCTCACCGGCATGGACGTCGCCAACGCCAGCATGTACGACGGGTCCACCGGCGCAGCCGAGGCCGTCATGATGGCGGTCCGCGTCACCGGCCGACACAAAGCCGTCGTCGCCCGCACCGTCCATCCCGAGTACCGCGAAGTCATGGCCACCTACGCCAAGCACCAGGGCCTGCCCAGCACGCTCGTGGGATACAACCCTGAAACCGGCCGCGTCGACCTGGAAGCCCTCGAGGCCGAAGTCACCACCGAAACCGCTGCCGTCCTCGTCCAGAGCCCCAACTTCTTCGGCATCGTTGAAGATATTCCCGCCATCGCCGCTATCGCCCACGCGAAGGGCGCACTGCTCATCGTGTCGATTGCGGAAGCAGTCTCCCTCGGCGTCGTCCGACCTCCCGTCGAGGCCGACATCGTCAGCATGGAAGCCCAATCCTTCGGCGTCGCCCTCAGCTACGGTGGCCCCTTCTGCGGCGTCATCGCGGCCAAAGAAAAGTTCCTCCGCCAGATGCCCGGCCGCCTCGTCGGCCAAACAGTCGACGCCAACGGCTACCGCGGCTTCGTCCTCACCCTCTCCACGCGCGAGCAGCACATCCGCCGCGAGAAGGCCACCTCCAACATCTGCACCAACCAGGCATTAGTCGCCTTAATGGCCACAGTTTTCCTAACGGTCTACGGCAAAGAAGGCATCCGCGAATTAGCCGAGCACAACCTCGCGAAAGCCGCCTACGCCGCCAGCGCCCTTTCGGCGGTATCAGGCGCAAAGCAGTTGTTCACCGGCGCACCAAAATTCCACGAGTTCGTCCTCAGCACCGTCGAAGCCCCCGCCATCTGGAACGCCCGGCTGTTAGAGGAAAAAATCATAGGCGGCCTGGACCTGACCCGCTGGTACCCAGAGCTAGGCAACGCCACCCTCTGGTGCGCCACCGAACTAATCACCAGAGAAACAATAGACACCGCCGCCAAAGTATTAGCCGAAGGTCTCGTGGAGGCATAAGAGGTTTTGAAAGGGCACGACTGGTAGGTCGGGGTTTTAACCCCGACAATTGAAGGCAAGGAAATGAATGTGGGCTTTAACCCCTGAGGGATGTTTTTCGGGAACAAAGGAAAAGGCCATGACCAAGCAGACCTATCCGCCGCGAATCATGTACATCGAGTACAAAGGCGATGGATTGCATGGGTCAGCGCGGATCGGGAGGGTCACATTTAGCCGGACCGGAGCTACCCTTTATTACAAAGGCAAGTCATTTGGGCGCTTGGGTGGCAGCGGTTTCAAGGCAAACTACTCCGACGATGCGGGAGAGCATTACTGGATTTCGGGACCGAGAAAAGACGGCACGGACCGGCTTTACAAGAGCGATTGGCCGGTTGAGATTGATGAGGATGTACGCGAAGAGTATTGGACAGAGATTCGCAAGAAGCCGGAATGGAAGGATCGGAAGACAACATCCCTCTCGACCACGACCCGGCCTAACGCGACGTCGTTGACGCGCGAGTAAGGCTTTGGGTACTGACTTTGTATGGTTGAGTGAACTTGAGCGGAGATGAGAATGGTCAGCTTATTTAAGCTTGATGGGATTGGAAAAGCCGCGCTGACTTTGGCGCCGATCTATCCGGCGGCATGCTTCGCAATGCATTACGTTCATCCATCCAGGTCGCAGATGGCTCTCATAGATATCCTGACTTGTTGGCCGATCGGCGCATCCCTATTCGCACTCGTAGTTCTGGCGCTGGCCGAAGGAAGATATCGACAGTTCCCGTCCTCGATTTGGGTTCCGTACCTGGTCGGAGTCGGCAACTTTTTTCTTAATACAGTGATGCTGAAGGAGAGTATTTTCAACAGTGTATTGTTTGCGTTCGCGACGGCGTACGGGCTGTGTTATTTCGCCGGATGGGCGAAATGGGATTGGGCTGGACCAAGTCTGCGCACTGTGACAAAGCAGAAGACCCGATGATTGACTTGTTCTTTCAAATGATCCCAGGGTGGATCGTCGAATCCCGCAGCCCAATGAACGAAGGTGGGCACCGTGCCTGGCAAAAGACGCGCACACGGGGCCTGTTGCCTTACCTCTTGCTTTGGGCCGTTGGCATGGGCGGGTTCTTGTTCGCGTTTGAGCTCGGTTGGAACAGGTTTGTCGAACATACACAAATCGACCCACTCTTTGCTCAGCTATACGCCGCAGGATGCGTTCTGGTTTCTCTGATTGTGGGCGCTGTGGACTGGAACGGGAACGAGTCCCGCTCTCGGAAAGCAGATAAATCCGCGTCGGCCGCGTCGGCGCATTCGAGATAATCGAGGGAATAAATGACAACTAATACCGCCCCCCGCACCACCGGCAAAGTCCGCCCCCACCAAACCCAAAACGAATCCCTCGTCTTCGAGAAATCCTCGCCCGGCAAGCGCGCCTACAAACTCCCCCCCCTCGACGTCCCTGCCGTCGATCCCGCCACCCTCCTCGGCGCGTCCCATCGCAAAACTGCGGGCCTGCTCCCCGAGCTCTCCGAAATCGAGATCATCCGCCACTTCACGCGCCTCTCCACCTGGAACTACGCCATCGATCTCGGCATGTACCCCCTGGGCTCCTGCACCATGAAGTACAACCCTCGCGTCAACGAGTTCGTCTCCCGCATTGAAGGCCTCGCCGAGGCCCATCCCTACCGCCCCGACGCGCTCTCCCAGGGCATCCTCGACGTCATCGACCTCCTCCAGCGCTGCCTCATCGACATTACCGGCATGGACACCATCACCCTCCAGCCCGCTGCCGGCGCGCATGGCGAGTTCACCGGCATCCTCCTCGTCCGCGCCTGGCACGAGTCGCAGGGCAACGCCCGCAAAAAAATCCTCATCCCCGACTCCGCCCACGGCACCAACCCCGCCACCGCTGCCATCTGCGGCTACCAGGTCGAAAACCTGAAGTCCAACGCCGAAGGAGGCATCGACCTCGACGCTCTGGCCCGCCAGGTGGACTCGGAAACCGCCGCCCTCATGCTCACCAACCCCTCCACCATCGGCGTCTTCGAAAGCCAGATCCACAAAATCGCCGACATCCTCCATGCCAAGGGTGCCTTGCTCTACATGGACGGTGCCAACATGAATGCCCTCGTCGGCAAAGTCCGCCCCGGCGACTTCGGCGTCGACGTCATGCACCTCAACCTGCACAAAACCTTCTCCACCCCCCATGGCGGCGGTGGCCCCGGCTCCGGCCCCGTAGCCTGCAAAGCCTTCTTAGAGCCCTTCCTCCCCACCCCTGTCCTCATCAAGAACGAAGACCGAACAAAGCACTGGTCCTACGACCGTCCCCACTCCGTAGGCCGCGTCCGCGCCTTCTACGGCAACACCGGCATGTTCATCCGCGCCCTGGCCTACATCCTCGCCAACGGGCCAGATGGTCTAAGACAAACCACTGAAGACGCCGTCCTCAACGCCAACTACATCCGCGCCAAGCTTGAAGACCTCTACGATCTCCCCTACAAAACCGCCTCCATGCACGAGGTCGTCTTCAGCGACAAGCGCCAGGCCGCCAAGGGCGTCAAAACCGGCGAAATCGCCAAGCGCCTCATCGACTACGGCTTCCACCCCTACACCGTCAGCTTCCCCCTCATCGTCCACGGCGCTCTCATGATCGAGCCCACCGAGAGCGAGTCGCTTGAAGAGCTCGACCTCTTCATCGAAGCCATGCGCGCCATCGCAAAGGAAGTCGACGAAACGCCGGAGCTCGTAAAAACCGCCCCCCATTCCACGCGCGTCTCCAAGCTCGACGAAGTCCAGGCCGCACGCAAACCCATCCTCCGCTGGCGTCCAACCGAGTCCCCCAGGCACGTTATTCCCGCTCAACCTGTCCCTCCCGG
>JBEKUP010000033.1:0-98985 GCA_049514915.1 Occallatibacter sp.
CATCTATCGCCCACATGGCAAAAATCGCCGCCGACGCCGGCGCAGACGCCCTCAGCATGACCAACACCTTCCTCGCCATGTCCATTGACACGGAGACCCGTCGCCCCCGCCTCACCAACATCACTGGTGGCCTCAGCGGCCCCGCCATCAAGCCCATCGCCCTGCGCATGGTCTATGAGACCGCCCGCGCCGTCCGCATTCCCATCCTCGGCATGGGCGGCATTGTCACGCCGGAAGACGCCGTCGAATTCCTCCTCGCCGGCGCTACTGCCGTCCAGGTCGGAACCGCCAGCTACGCCGACCCCCGCGCCACCGAGCGCCTGGCCAAGGGCTTAGAGTCCTGGTGCCGCAGCCACAATGTTGAAAAGGTAAGCTCCCTGACCAACGCGATAGAAATCCCCCACGAGTAGGCCGTGTCAGACGAATTCTGGCGCGAAGATTCTTGTAACCCGGGCACGACTTCATTCGTGGCAGGTGGCCCACTCATCGCGGCCTTAAAGAGCCTGCCTTCGGCATCAGTCCCCGATAGGCTGCCAAAGCTCCACACGATTTCCTTCCGGATCGGTAATCCAGCCGAACTTTCCAAAGTCATAGCTCTGACGCTCTGGATCAACGGTAACCCCTTCAGCGATCAAACGCTCCAGCACACCATCCAGGTCGTCCACCTGCAGATTGATCATCGCTTTCTGCGCCGGCGCGAAGTAAGCATCGTCTTGTTTGAAAAGCGCAAAGATGACTCGAGCTTGTTGTGTCGGGGCGGGAAACACGTAGAATCCGCCGGAATTCACCAGGCCAAGATGTTTTTCGTACCACTGATAAAGTGCTTTTGAATCGTCCGATCGCAGAAATATACCGCCAAAACCTGTGATTGAAGCCATGCAACCTCCTAATGAGAATCGTTTGACAATTCAGAATATCGAAGGTCGGGGCTTACGCTCCGGCCTTCTGATTTATGGGTGCATAACTGCGGGAGCGGCGGCAGGTTCCCTGGAAGCTTTGCGCCGCAGCACGGCAGCTGAGACGAGAGTAATGATAAGGCCGACAGGCAGGGGCTCCATGAAGGTGTAGGCCATGTTGATCAACGGATTTTGGTAGGCCTGCTGAGAATGCTGGATCTCAGCAACCTTCGCGGCCACGGTGGCGGGGTCAAGTCCGGAGGCCTGGGCCTTGTGAATCTGCGCGGCCCAGTAGCTGTCCATGAAGTGGGGCATGAAGTTGAAGTAGATGATCTCCCATGTGGCGACATAGAAGACGCAGGTAATGAGGGTGATCAATATGCCGCAGGTGAAGGCGCGGCCAAAGGAGATTTGCCCGCCCAGGTTATTGTCCCGGTAGCTGCGGATGCCGAAGTACACCAGCAGGAACGACGCCACCATCATGGTGTAGCCGAGCAGCATGCTGTTGTGGCCGGAGCCCATCTTGTTCGCCAGCAGCAGCGACCCGTCCATCAGGACGGAGATGATCACGCCGGCGATCAGGCCGAAGGTGAGAACAGTTTTCTTCATGTCAGGCTCCTGTTTCGAGTGAGTATCCAGTAAGGATGCAGTGACCATGCCGGGAAGCTGGCCCAAATGTCGTCATTCTTTCGAATGATTTTAGAGGCATGAAGCCAAAATCGTGCTTTCGGATGACGCATTGGTAGTGGGCCGGGTTGAATCCGCAGGGTTGAGTCTTTGGTTTCCAAGCTGGCGGTGATCCTCCAGTTCTGATGGCCCTGTAACAGGGCATGACTTTAGTCGTTCCGCCAGAACTTGTCCGAAATCGTGACGGGTCAAATAGATCGAAACGTAATCGGAAGGCTTTCGATCACCGCGACTTCAGCCCGGTCAAGCTGGGCGACGTCTAGCAGCGAGTCCGAATCATAAAGCTCAACGGGCGAGCGGACTGCAATCACGGTGATGCCAGCCCCACATCGAAGGGCGAATACCTCCGCGGCGTTCGCGTTTCCTTCAAATCGCTGGATTCGATTCAACTCGACCCACTCATGCTCTTTGTAGAGTTTGAAAAACTGGATCAACTCGGCTGACCGCTCCCGAGCAACCTCAGTTGCTACGAGTGCGTACTCATGACCATCCCCTCGCTCGATATGTCCCTTTCCGCACGCAGGACATGGAGAAGCGAGTCGCCGGATAACGTCGGACGTCGCGTCTGCTCTGTCTTCCGAAGGGAAAATCTGTCGCATGAGAGAGCGAAACACTCTGGACCTCGTTGTTCCCTTTCATATTATTGCAGTTCGATGGATGGTGGCTGTGTCTTCGCCCACTCCGAAACTTACCCGTTCCCTCAACCCCGCTTCGATCCGCCGATTCAAGCTGACGCGGTGCCGGCGAGATCACGGCAACAGGCCCAGTTCTTTGCCGCGCTGAACCGCCTGTGTCCGCCGCGCCGCCCCCAGCTTGTCGAAAGCGCGAGCACAATGTGTCTTCACAGTGTTTTCTGAAACGAAAAGCTCAGTCGCGATCTCGCGATTGCTCAACCCGCGCGCCACCAGGGTCAGGATTTCCAACTCGCGTGCCGTGATGCCCAGAGCCTGTTGTTGCGCCTGTTGTTGCGCCTGCTGTTGTTCCTGCTGGCGAGCCGCATCCGGACTGAATGGCGCCGGTGCCTCCGCCCGCACAAGCACCTCCTTCACCACCACCGTTTCGCGCACAGTATCCCGGCTTCGCGTAATCCGCAGCCCCAGCCAGATGCCGAAGCTCGCGAAGAGGATGGCGACGAGCGCGCTGTAGAGCTCGACGGAGTGCTCGATGATGACGAAGCGATATTCGGTGTATTGGAGGATGGCGATGAGGATGCCGCCGACAACACCGAAGATGAGGACGTGGCGCTTCATGATGGGGTTGCGAAAAAGTATAACGGAGACGGCGAGACAGCGGTCTCACCCGCCGGAAACAGTCTTGCGGAAGGACCAGGGAGACCGTACCCCCAACGCGCGTCGAAGTCCCTCCACGTGGTAGCCGGACTCCCACGGAAGCAGAGTTCATCTGATAGTCCCAAACTTCAGACCCCGCACAAATCCGCCCGTAACAATTCAAGAAACCAGTCACTCTTGTCGGCGGGCCGTCAGCCGTAAGCCATCTGGGGCGTTACTTAAGTCTCCATCCTTTTGAGTAGCTGGCCACTACATTTCCCAATTGACGAACTTCATGGAGGGGGCATAGGCTCCGATTCGCTAGTAAAACGCTTTACGGAAACGTTTTACTAAATCGAATCAGCCGTGCGGCAAAAGCGCATCCTGCCACGCAACCACGTCGGCCCGATGCGCTTGCTCGACTGCAGCAGGCCCAAATCTGGATGAGCCCCGAAAGGAACACCATGCTTCTGAATTCGCATCATCGCGCCCCCTGCGGTTTGCGTACGAGCGCTCGCCGCCTGGGCGGGTACTTCACAGTACTCGCTGCCCTGCTGATAACCGTCCTTGCGCCGAACGCCTTCGCCGCCCCCACCGCATGCAACATCCTCTACACAATTCAACCCCAGAACACCAGCGCATTCGGCGCAGCCATCACCATCCAGAACACCGGAACGACCGCCATAACAAGCTGGTCGCTGACTTGGGCCTTCGCCAACGGCCAGACCATCTCCTCTCTCTGGAACGGCGCTGAAACCCAAAGCGGCGCAAACGTCACCGTGAACAATGAAAGCTACAATGGCAGCATCGCTGCGGGTGCCAGCCTCTCCGGCATCGGATTCAACGGCACATGGAACGGCGCAACCAATGCGGTGCCCACCGCGTTTTCGCTCAGCGGAACCGCCTGCTCCGTCAACGGCTCAGGATCGGGCGGAGGCTCGGGCAGCTTCTCGCTCAAACCCTCGGCCTCCTCGCTGTCCCTCGCTCAGGGGGCCTCCGGCACTGACACCGTCACGGTATCCGATGTGAGTCCGTTTAACGGTTCGGTAACTCTTGCCGCATCCGGTCTTCCCAGCGGAGTCACTGCCTCCTTCGGTACCAACCCCGCCACCGGCAGCAGCGCGTTAACACTGGCAGCCAGCAGCACGGCGGCCGCTGGAACAAGCACCGTGACCATCACAGGCACCTCAGGCTCATTGGGCGCATCCACCACCATCGCTCTTACCGTCACCTCGTCAGGCGGCGGAGGCACACCACCCAAGGACGGCATTCCACTGCCTTCTGCTGGAGTCGCGCTTCAGGGTGTCACTGCCGGACCCATCACAATTCTCAACTGGGCCGGTTTCAAAGCCGCCACATCGTGGACCTTCGATGATTCGCAACCGTCGCAGATCCAGCATTTCGCCGACATTCAAGCCGTCGGCGTGCCGGTTACGTATTACATCACCTCAGGAACGGAACCGGATTCGCCCAACTACAATTCCACCTGGATCCAGGCCGTCAGCGATGGCGACGAGCTGGGAAACCACACCGAGGACCATTGCCAATCCAACTTGACCGATTGCATTACGAATACAGACACCGGAAACCTGGCCACCGAAATCGACAATGCGACCAGCTACATTGAGCAGAATCTCTCGCAGAAGACAGTCTGGACCGGCGCTTCTCCCTATGGGGACACGGGCTACGATTCCGACGCATCCTCACGGTTCTTTATCTATCGGGGAATCGAGGCCGGGTCAATGCTGCCGAACGATGGCACCAACCAATTCAATGTGCCGTGCCACCTGGCTTCCACAGGCGAGACCGCTGCCCAGTTTAATGCCGTCACGGATGCGGCGCGCAGTGCCGGCGCGTGGCAAATCTTCCTCATTCACACCATCACGCCAACCGCCAATATCTGGTACAACCCTGTCGCCGTTACGGACGTTACCGGCGCCATGACCCACGCCAAAACAGCGGGAGACACCTGGGTCGACTCGGTTGTTGACGTTGGGGCCTACTGGATCGGACTGAAGGTTCTTGCATCGGCAACCCGCACCGCCTCTGGTAACACCACCACATGGAAGTGGACATTGCCGGCTCACTTCCCAGGCGGCAAATACCTTCGAGTAACGGCGCTCGGCGGCAGCACGCTGTCGCAGAATGGAACTCCTATCACTGAGAACTCCGCGGGCTTCTTCTCGGTATCGCTCGATGCAGGCTCCCTTACGCTGACGCAATAGACGAAGACGGTTCACGTATGTCGGGACTTGGATCGTGCCCCTTCCAAGTCCCGGCAAACGCACTGGCGCACTCATTGATACGCTTCAGGCAATCCGCTCGATTAAGCGCGGATCTCCGAGCAGCGCGCCCTGGTGTCGATCCCGTGATCCTGTTGCGCGAGCAGAAACCCCGGCCGCCGCTGCTGCCCAAAGTTGCGGAGCAGCGGCGGCGAGGGATCACGTGTTGTCGATCAGCGCCGATCACCTGGCCTGTGGTGCCGGTCGAAGACCGGATCGCCGTAGATGATGCCCCGGCCATTCATCCCGAGATACACCCGGCCATAGACTTGCGGGTCGGCCTGAATGAGTGTGGGACCGCCATACTGGTGCGCATCGTCGTTCACGCGCACCCAGGATTGCCCGTTGTCGTCGGAGCGATAGATCGCCATGGCATTGGTTGGCGAGGCTTCTCCATAGAGGAATACGGATTGCGTATGGCTCCAGGGTGCGGCCGCGCCCACGGCGACGGAGTTGGCATAAGGCGCATTCGTGATCTGCGTCCAAATGACGCCGCCATCGGTGGAGTGCCACAGGCCGTTGCTGCCCAGGCCCAGCCACAGATCGCCCGCCTTGGCGAAGTTGGCCACCACCACGCCGCAGCCCGATCCGTAACAGCCGGAGACAGGCGGAAGCGCGGTGGTATTCACCTCGGTGAAGATGGCGGTATCAGTGTTAGTGTCCACGGTGCCGCTGTAGAAGTTGGCGCCTGAGCCGTAGCTCGCGTAGGCATAGTATGTCTGGGGCACGACCTTGTCGGCATACGCGACGGCGCCGTAGGGAATGCCTTCCGTCGCGGTCCAGGTGTTGCCGTTATCCAGCGAGAACTGCACCGGGTTGTACGACGTGCTCCACATGATCGACGTTCCGCTGGGATCGACAGCGATTATGCCACCGTTGTTTGAGTAATTACCGCCGGATGCGCAGTTGGGGAACGGCGTCCAATCCACGCCGTCGTCTGTGGAGTACGCGCCAAAATTGCAGGGACTGGTGGAATAATTCGCAGCAGATTGCACGCGGACAATGAAACTCGGGTTCTGTCCCGCCCAGTCAAGACTCCCCACGTTGTTGGCCACCGGATTCGTAAACATCCCGTACTTCACACCAGCAACCTCGCCCGCTGGAGAGACTGCGAAGTTGTCGTGACGGAAACCGCCGACATCGCCCTCGCCGCTCAATAAGTGAGCGCCCGCTGAGGGACTGATCAGCGCCAGCACGGCAGTTTCTTCAATTCCCCGTGCCTCGACATGCCAGGTCGGGGATGGTCCCACGTTATCCCCTGTTTGACTATTGGTCTCGGCAAAGTCAATCGCCGACAGGTTATCCGTCCCGTAGATTGTCGCCCCCGTGCCATACATAAGACGGTCCGGATTTGTAGGATCGATGAGAACTGCCGACATCCACCAGCCGAACCTGGAAGTGGGATCGGGATAGCCAGTAGGTGGCCCCTGGTAATTCGTGTCGCCAAAAGTCAAATACGGCGAAATGCCGTAGACAGAGGACTCGTAATAGTAATTCCCATATGCAGGACCATCCTCGCCGTTCCCGTTTGCGTACTCACAGCAATTGTAGGCAAGATCTGTCCACACACCGCCCCCGTTCTGCGTAATGTAGACATCGTCGATCGGGTAATACCGGTTAAACGTCGTAACCGCAACCTCGCCGGAAACCTGGGGATTTTGCGTAATTCCCGTAAACCCGCCCCTCGGCGTCGATTGAAAATCCCCTAAAGGCGGAGTAATGTTCGTCCACCCTCCGGACGGGTTCTCGGGGTTGTATTTTTCCACAAGCCCGTAGGCCGTTGAGTACGGTCCTGGGGAGTCGTCGAAGGTGACGTAGAGATTTCCATCGCGGTTCAGCAGCGCGCGTTCCGGTGACGGCGCGCGTGATGCTGGAACGTTAGCCGGCCAGGTCACTCCCGGAAGTGCGGTCCAGGTTGAGCCGTCGTTGGTGCTCACGTACACGGTCGAGGTGGTGTACGCCCCAACGTAGACTGTGCCGGGATGTCTGGGATCAAAGAGCACCCACTGTACGCCGTAATTGTCGGTGTCGGAGGTTATGGGGAAGCTCGCAACCTGGGTCCAGGTCTGGGCGCGGTCTTCGCTGGCCCAGAGACCGTTCAGGCGCGTGCCCATAAATAGCTCGTTTGGCTTGAATGGGTTCACAGCCAGGCGTTCGCCCGCGGCGCGGCCATCGCAGTTGGAGCACATCTCAAACGGAGCGTTGTACGTCTGGAAGGTTGCGCCCCTGTCCTCGGAGACCAGGAATGCGCAACAGTTTGAATACTCGTACATACCCGCGGCGATGTAGAGACGGTTGGGGTCGTTCGGATCCAGGGCAATGCTCTCCGGTCCGTTCAGGTTGTACTGGTTCGGCGAATGGAAATCGGTAAGTGGCGTCCAGGTCCTGTCCCACTCATTCCATTTGTAAACGCTTCCAATGTCAGTACGAGCATAGATGACACCGGGGGCGGTGGGATGCGCAACGAGGCCGGGGACGTATCCTCCGGCGATGATGGTGACGGGCTGGAAGTTGTACGGTTCGGTCTGCTGCGCCGGCAACCGGAAGCTTGCAGCCAGAAGGACGAGGAATGCGGCGAGAATCGGATGGATTCTGCATGGAAAGGGCATAGGGGAGCTCCTTTTTGATTGAGGGTGACGTGCGGGGTTCACGCCTGGATCGTGAAGGGCGAGAGTCCGTAAGTTTCTGATCGAAGACTGGGAACGACGGGATCTGACCGGGATTTCCATCTTGTCCCCCGGCGGCGGAATTATACCGCCGGGGGGTCGCTGTGGTGAAGGGGCAGGTCTTCGCCACTGGGGTAAAAGTAAAATCCCTCAGAATCTGTTTAGAGCCTCACGGAGGAATCGAAGAAGGAATATGCCCGGGCAGATTTTGCAGTTAAGTCGGGCACATGTATCCGAGCGACTACGGAAAAGCCCCCCACGCGTGTAGCACGGCGGCGGGAGAATCAGGCTCGACAAATAGTTAAAGTTGGTGTATAAGTTTTGACGACAGTTGAGCCGTTGAGTCAATGCTTCAGCTGATGTCCCCCCTGATCAATGGACGAAGTTTATCTCGTCCACATCCGTGCGTTCGATATCCCGACTAAGGCTTCTGTTGCGGGAAAGGTTCGCGGATAGATAGATCTGCGCAAATCGTCATTGTGACAGGTAAAAAACATATCACAATTCAAGCGTTCCTTTTTCCCAAAGGCGCTTGTGTGCTCATTTGCAGCGTACGGTAAACCGTTACGGGAATCACCCGTAAATCACGCCAAACAAGGAGACTCGAGCATGATCAGACTATTTGCGAAACTGCACAAGATCGGCATTTCACCAATCAAACCGCGTTTCTTCACTGTCCTCGTGGTGGTCGCTTTCTCCCTGGCAAGTGTAAATTGTTCAGGTTTGACAGTTGGTGGAGGCACCTTGACGTATACCGAAACAATTTCGACTCGAACCTGCTACAACAGCATCGGCGAGAAGACTCTCAGTTATCCCTACTATCTTTTCGGTGACCTCACTTACACAATTAATGGCCAAACTTATCCACTGTCCCCTTCCGGGGTCGCCTATTGGCAAGCCATACCAAACTGTAAATTAGCTGGCTCCCCTGCGACGGATAGTCTTGCCTACACCACCTCCACTGAGTCTTGCACGATTACAGCCAGTCCAGGCCCAGGCTCATTTTCGGCAACTGGCCCAAGCTGTATCCCGTTTTATTCTGGCTACATCAACCCCAAATACGTTGTTGTCGATGTCATCTATGCCCCGCCGGGGTCGAAGAGTTATGTAAGCTATTCGAACAGCTCAACGGTCAGTAATACCCAAAATGTGGTCAATACAGCCAGCACAAGCGAAAAGGTTAGCGTCTCCATAACCGAATCCGGTTCGCTCTTCAGCTTTCTGAGCGGGTCGCAAACCGACAGCTATTCAGACACTTTAACTCAGCAGAGTCAGGATACTCAGTCGGTTACTGTGAGCGACACAAATACAAGCGTGTTGCAGGTCTACGGACCCGGCTCCAATGACGAGTGCGATGCGGTTGCGAGCGACTTTGTTGGGCTGGATCATGATTGCGACACCATCCGGGTCTGGCTTAACCCTGTAATGCTTTTCACCGTTGGGGGCGGCACTGTAGTGTGGAATGGATACGGCTCCAGCGCCTTGGATCCGGTGGCCCCGATCCACATCGACGACGTGAAGGTGGGCTGCCTGAACGGTGCCCTTTCCCAAACGAGTAGCGTTTGTTCGCCGTTCTTCGGTGATGCCACACGCACCTGGGCCGCCAACGAGAACTGGCCCAGCGGCCAGGGGCCTGGGCTCACGGCTACTGACTTGGCCAACATTCTGGCAGCAGACCCTTGGGGAAATTGCACTCCGACCTCTCCAATCGGGTCAAGCGCCTGCCCGACTTATACGACACCCGGTTTTTCGCTTCTCCCTCCCCACTTCTATCTCTCAGACCAGGAAAACGTCCCTTATCAACAGGGCGGCCCGCAAACGACCTATACCGTTAGCACGACAAACTCAAATATGCAAGGTGAATCGAGCACGACAACGCACGCGCAGACTTATGGGGTTGAAGACAACTTCACGGGAAGCGCGTGGCTCGCTGGCTTCAAGGCGAGTGTTGGCGTATCGCAGACCTTGACGACAAGCAACGAAGTTAACGATCAAACCACTACCAGCAACACAACAATTGGTACGGCAAACATCACGGGCCCGGCCTGCAGCGGCGACCCGTGCAACCCGTCATATCCGCCGAGTTCACCGTATTTCGGCGAGGCGACGCAGTTCGATGTCTTTACAGACCAGTTCTTCGGAACATTTGTGTTCGTTCCGTCTGACTACGAGTAAACCAATCAAACCAATTTGTCTCCGCCGCAGTCTGTGCCACGGGCTGCGGCGGAAAACTGAGCCCATAAACGATCCGGTGCAAGGCCGACTGAGGAACATGAAGCTTGCCTTGACGCTCTCCCAAAGACAGAGATTTCGGCCGGGGTGCAAGATCGGGTGGAAGCGCGAGCTGTGTTGATGCGGCTGTTCTGCCGCTGACCCCAAGTCCGCTGCAAGCTTTGAGCTGAGAGCTGTCATTTGTCACCCGTAATCTGTAATCTGTCCCTCCCCCAGTGACCCAAATCACCCCTCATTCCCTTTACCTCACACCGACTTAACAACGCCTGTGACGCAGCGCACAGCGAGTCGTTATTTCAAGTAGCTACCTTCGCATCCGTCAGTTGGGAAATCCTCAGCAAGCGAGGGACGCATGGGTCAGTCTATTTGGAATTCGATGGAGCAGAAGGGTTACAGCCGCAGAGACTTCTTAACCTTCTGTGCTGCAGCGGCAACCGTAGCCGGTTTCGGTCAATCAGGCGTGGCTGAGGTCGTTTCGGCCTTTGAAAAGAAAGACAAACCAGCCGTCATCTGGATGCACTTTCAGGAGTGCACCTGTTGCAGCGAGTCGTTCATACGGGCTTCGCACCCCATTGTTCTGGATGTACTGCTGAACGTTCTCGATCTCAACTACTCTGAGACGCTGATGGCCGCCTCCGGCTTCCAGGCTGAAAAAAGCCTCAACGACACCATCGCCAACAATAAGGGCAAATACATTGTCCTCATTGAAGGCGCCGTGCCCACCGGAAACGACGGCGTCTATTGCATGATCGGCGGCAAGACGGCCGAGTCCATTCTGCAGACCGTCGCCAAGGACGCTGCTGCGGTTGTCGCCTGGGGCAGTTGCGCATCCAATGGCTGCGTACAGGCCGCCAAGCCCAATCCCACCGGCGCAACGCCCATCCACAAACTCATTGACAAGCCGGTGATCAATGTTCCCGGCTGCCCGCCCATCGCCGACGTCATGATGGGTGTTGTTACCCACCTGCTAGTGCTTGGAGCAACCCCCGCGCTCGACAGCCAGGGCCGTCCCAAGGAATTCTACGGGCGCCGCGTGCACGACACCTGCTATCGCCGGCCAAACTACGATGCCGGCCTCTTCGTCGAGTCGTTTGACGATGAGAACGCGCGCAAAGGCTATTGCCTCTATAAGATGGGCTGCCGCGGCCCGGTCACCTACAACGCCTGCTCGGTCATCAAGTGGAATGAGGGAACCAGCTATCCCATCCAGTCAGGACACGGCTGCATCGGTTGCAGCGAAGAAGGCTTCTGGGATAACGGTCCGTTCTACCAGCACCTGGCTTCGTTCCCGGGCTTCGGCATTGAGAGCACGGCAGACACGGTTGGCACGGTTGTCGGCGTGGCCACTCTGGCCGGTGTTGCCGCGCATGCCGTCGTCACCAACATCCGCAAACGTCCCGTCATTGCAGAAGTGCATGCAGACGATCAGAAGGAGCTTTGAGGGATTATGACACGCATCGTCGTTGATCCAATCACCCGTATTGAAGGCCACCTGCGCATTGAAGCCGTGGTCGAAAATGGCGTCATCACCGACGCATTCTCGGCAGGCACCATGGTCCGTGGCCTCGAAAAAATCCTCATTGGCCGAGATCCTCGCGACGCCTGGGCCATTACCGAGCGCGTATGCGGCGTCTGCACAACCGTTCACGCCCTAACCAGCGTGCGCGCCGTTGAAAGTGCCTTGAACATCACTGTGCCTCCCACCGCAGAAATCATTCGCAACATCATGATGACTACGCAATACGTGCAGGATCACGTGGTGCACTTCTATCATTTGCACGCACTGGACTGGGTGGACATCGTCAATGCGCTGAAGGCCGATCCTAAGAAAGCAGCGGATCTGGCGCAGTCGTTCTCCAAGTGGGACAAGAACACACCCGCCTATTTCACCGACGTCCAGAACAAGATCAAGACGTTCGCCGCAAGCGGCCTCGGCATATTCGCCAACGGCTATTGGGGTCATCCGGCTTACAAGCTTCCGCCGGAAGTGAATCTGATTGCTGTGGCCCATTATCTTGACGCACTGCAGTGGCAAAAGGAAATCGTCAAGATTCATGCGGTGTTCGGTGGCAAGAATCCACATCCGAACTACCTGGTGGGCGGCGTTCCCTGCTCCATCAACATGAATGAAGTTGCGGCGATCAACTCCGAGCGCCTGAACCTGGTCTCAAAGCTCATCAGCCAGGCCGACGAATTCGTGAACGAAGTCTACATTCCCGATCTTCTTGCCGTGGCCTCGTTTTACAAAGACTGGGCAAGCTGGGGCGGCGGATTGACCAACTACCTCTCCTATGGCGAGTTTCCCACCAAGGGATACAGCCAGCCGGAATCTTTCAAGTACCCGCGCGGCGTGGTTCTTAATCGCGACCTCAGCAAGGTTCATCCGGTCAACGCGACGGACTCCCAGGAGATCAAGGAATACATCGCCAGTTCCTGGTACAGCTACAAGGAAGGCGACGCGGTCGGCATTCATCCGTGGGATGGCGAGACGAACCTGCACTATACCGGGCCCAAGCCGCCGTTCGAATCGCTCGAGGGCTTCGAAAAATACTCGTTCCTGAAGACTCCGCGCTGGAAAGAGCAGGCCATGGAGGTGGGTCCACTGGCCAGGCTGCTCGTAGCTTACGCATCGGGCCGTACCGACGTACAGGACCTTGTGAAAGACACACTGGGCAAGCTTAACGTGCCTGTTGCGGCCTTGTTCTCGACCCTCGGTCGCACCGCGGCTCGTGGATTGGATGCGGCACTCGCGATGGGTTGGCTCAAGGAGTTTTTCGGCGAGCTTATGGAGCGCGTGAAAATCAACGAAGTCTCCACCTTCAATGGCGAGTTCTGGGAGCCCAAGAGCTGGCCCAAAGATGCTGAAGGCGTTGGCCTCACAGAGGCACCACGCGGCGCATTGGCGCACTTTATCAAGATTCATAACGGCGCCATCGACAACTACCAGCTTGTTGTACCAACAACCTGGAACGGTTCCCCGCGCGACGCGAAAAAGCAACGCTCGTCTTTTGAACAGGCTCTCATCGGCACTCCTGTGGCGAAGATCGACGAACCAGTCGAGATCCTCCGTACCATTCATTCCTTTGACCCGTGCCTGGCCTGCGCCGTGCATCTGTACGATCCGCAGGGTAAGCACCTTCACCAGGTTTCATTCGAGTGATGCCCATGAGTACGACAGTTGCTGTCAAAGGTCGCAAGGCACCGCCAGTTGCTACACGTCCGGCTGACTATCGACGGATCTACGTTTGGGAACTTCCGGTACGTGTCTACCATTGGATCAACGCGGTGGCTCTGGTGGCCCTCTGCATTACCGGCTACCTGATCGGCGCCCCATCCAGCCCGTTTTACGCGGCGCAGGCCTACCAGCAGTACTGGTTCGGCTGGGTGCGCTTCATCCACTTCCTGTCCGCGTTTGTCTATGTATTCAACTTTCTGGCCAGGCTGTACTGGGGCTTCGTCGGCAACAAGTACGCCAGGTGGAGCGCTTTCTTTCCGCTAAAGCGCACGCAGCGGCAGGAAATCATTGAAGTCATCAAAGCCGACGTGCTTGAAACCCAGTTGCACGGCCCCATCTCTACGGGGCACAACGCGCTGGCAGGCTTCATCTATTTCTTCACCTTTCTCGCGTTCGTCTTCCAGACCATCACCGGCTTCGCGCTCTACTCCAGCATGAGCAACTCATGGCTTCCACAGATGTTCAACTGGATCGTACCGCTCATGGGCGGCGAATTCGGTGTACGCTTCTGGCACCACACGTTCCTGTGGTTCTTTGTAACGTTCATCATCATCCACATCTATCTTGCCTTCTATCACGACTACATCGAGGGACGCGGCACGGTATCGTCGATCATCGGCGGCTGGAAGTTCGAGCGGGAGAAGGATGACAAATAACGGCAAATCGAAGATTCCGTTGAAGACGCTTGTGCTGGGCCTCGGCAACATTCTCATGGGCGACGAAGGTATCGGCGTCTACGCCGTTCGGGCCCTGGAACAGCACAAGCTCCCTGCGGATGTGGAGTGTCTTGATGGCGGTACCGGTGGCTTTACGCTACTGGAGCCACTGCAGGACGCCGATCGCATCATCCTGATCGACGCGGCAGCCGACGGCAATCCTGTGGGAACCGTTACCCGCACCACGCCGCGTTTCTCGCGCGACTATCCGCCCACGCTCACCGCGCACGACATCGGCATGAAAGATCTGCTGGACATGTTTTACATCCAGGGCGGCCAACATGAAATCGTTCTTTACGCCATCACCATCGATCCCAAACAGCCCATCCGGATGAGCCTTTCCGAACAAGGAGTGGAAGCCGCCCAGGTGGCCGTCCACAGCATCCTGACCGAGCTTCGAGCCAATGATCCTGCCGCGGATCTCATGGCCGCTGTGGCTGGAGAAGCATACCCGGTTCGAGCATCGTTTGCTTTTTGACGAGCCCCCGGGCTATCATCTTTCCATGGTCGTTTTCTCCTGTTGTCGCCTCTGTACGCTGCTTCGCGCGCGCGGGTGACCTGGGTCTGAACTTCCGATAGAAATCCAAGGTTTCTTGAACGCCCGCGATACAGCCTTAGCTGTCGCGGGATTTTTGTTGCTGCGAAAGAGAAAAATGACTCCAGCTGTGCAGGAAAAAGAGACAAAGGCCCAACGGGCTGAACGCCTCAAGCGCGAAAAGAACCCATGGGAGGCCTTCGACGAGGTGCGCACCTTCGCTCGCGAGGGCCGATCCAGCGTCGTCCCCGAATGGGCGAACTACTACTTCAAGTGGTGGGGAATCTACACCCAGGGAGATGGCGTGGGCGCCACCGGCGGCAAAGGCGGTGAAGGGCTGGCCTCAGAGTATTTCATGATGCGCATCCCCGTCCCCAACGGCATCCTCTCCTCCAAACAGCTTCGCGTCATCGGCAATCTCACACGAAAATACGCTCGCAATCTCGCCGACATCACCGTCCGCCAGGCCATTCAGCTTCACTGGCTCACCATCGAATCGCTTCCCGAAGTGGTGGATGCACTCAACGCTGTTGGGCTGTCGCCGGCTGGAGCCTGCGGCGATGTGGTGCGCAACGTAACCGGCTGCCCCCTCGCCGGAGTTGCAGGCGACGAGCTGATTGATGCTTCGCCGCTCGCCCTCGAAGTGGCGCATCTACTGAACGGTAATTCGGAATTCTTCAACCTGCCACGCAAGTTCAAGATTTCCATTACTGGCTGCCCATCGTGGTGCAGCAACCCAGAGATCAACGAAATCGGCCTCACCGCCGTGAAGCATAATGGCGAGGTCGGTTATACGCTGCGGGTGGGGGGAGGACTCTCCGCCGACCCCCACCTCGCAGTCCGACTCGACGCCTTCATTCTGCCAGATCAGGCGATCCGCGTAGTTCGCGCCGTGGTCGAACTTTTTCGCGATCAGCAAGGATTGCGCGAAAGCCGCGACCGCGCCCGCCTCAAGCATCTCTTCCTCAAGGAAGGTTGGACCGCCGAACGCTTCCTCGCCGAACTCCAGTCCCGCCTCGACTTCACGCTTCTGCCGGGCGTGCCGGAGGAGATCCCCGTCGACGTGTTTCGCGACCACGTAGGCATCCATCCGCAAAAGCAGCCGGGGTTCAGCTACGTCGGCGCCTCTGTCCTGCGTGGCCGTTTGACCGGAGAGCAGTTGGAAGCAGCGGCCGACCTGGCCAAGCGCTATGGCAGCGGTTCCCTGCGCACTACCGTCTCGCAGAACCTTGTATTCATCGACATCCCCAACAGCAAGGCCGTCGAGCTCGTCAAAGAGCTTGGTAACATCGGCCTGCGAGTGGAAGGGTCCATGTTCTGGCGCGGCGCAATCGCCTGCACTGGCACTGAATTCTGCAAGCTGGCCATCTCTGAAACCAAGGCCTTCACCCGCTGGCTTGTCGACGAACTCGAAGAGCGCCTCCCCGGCTTCGATCAGGAGCTCAAGCTCAACGTAACCGGCTGCCCCAACAGTTGCGGCCAGCACTGGGTCGCCGACATCGGCATCGAAGGCAAGAAGATCAAGCACAACGGCCAGCTCACTGACGCCTTCTACTTCTGCCTCGGAGGCGCCGTCGGCCAATACGCTGCAATTGCCCGCCCCGTCGGCTATCGCTGCCCCGCCCCCCTCGTTCCCGATGCAATTGAACGACTGTTGCGCGCGTATCTGGATGATCGCTTGCCGAGCGAGAATCTGCGCGCCTGGTTCGCCCGCTATTCCAACGAAGAGCTTCGCGCCCATCTTGCGGGCGAAGTCCTCGCGGCGGTGGAGCGCGACGTACCGACGGGCCGCGTGCCGCACGCAGTCGCAGACTAAGGATTCCTCATGAGCATGTTGCCGATTTTCCTGAAACTCGACGGTCGCCGCTGCCTCCTCGTAGGCGCTGGCAACGTCGCGCTCGAAAAACTCGGCACTCTGCTGAAAACGGGCCTCCAGATCCGCGTGATTGCGCCCGGCGCGCACCCTGAAATTGCGGAGCTCGCCAGTGAGGGCAAACTTGAGTTGATTCAGCGCGCGTTTGAACGTTCCGACCTGGACGGCAACACGCTGGTCATCGCCGCAACGGACGTGCCCGAAGTGAATGCAGCCGTCTATCATGGCTCGGTTGATCGCGGCATCCTCGCCAATAGCGTCGATGACATTCCCAACTGCGATTTCTTTTTCGGTTCTATCGTAACGCGAGGCAGCCTTCAAATCGCCATTTCCACCGGCGGCGAAAGCCCCGCCGTTGCCCAGCGTCTCCGCCGCGAGATCGATGAACAACTCCCAGAAGACCTTGGCCCCTGGCTTGAGAATCTAGGCGCACTTCGCCGTGAAATCCTGGAAACGCATCCGCGCACCGAGTCCCGCAAGCTTCTGCTCCATCAACTCGCTCACCGCCAGCTCTGCGACTCCGCATCCTGCCCTTCGCGCCAAATGGCGCTCGCGCCGCAATCGCCTGAACCGGTTCAATCCACGGGCATGTCCACCGGCTCCGTCTACCTCGTAGGCGCAGGCCCGGGCGACCCCGACCTGCTCACCGTCAAGGCGCTCCGCCTGATTCAATCCGCACAGGTCGTCCTTCATGATGACCTCGTCCCGCGTCCGATTCTCAATCTGGCCGCACCCGGTGCGGAGATTGTTAACGTGGGCAAGCGTTGCGGGACAAAAACCATTACGCAGGAAGAGATCAATGCGTTGATGATCGTTCACGCTCGCGGCGGGAAAGCAGTTGTCCGCCTCAAGTCAGGCGACCCGCTCATCTTTGGCCGCGCCGCGGAGGAGATGACTGCCCTCGCCGCAGCCGATGTTCCGTACGAAGTCGTCCCCGGCATCACTGCCGCCTTCGCCGCGGCAGCGGCCGTCGGTTGCTCACTTACCGATCGCAACAGCGCCTCCAACGTGATCTTCTCGACAGGCCATCACGCCAGTTCGCACAACCAGTCGCCACTCCCCGAGATTGAAGACGGAACGCGCGTTGTTTACATGCCGGGCCGCGATCTGCGACTGCTCGCGGAGGAATGGTTGCAGCAGGGCCTCCCCCCCGACCTCCCTTGCGCCATCGTCTCGCATGCCGCGCAGCCTAACCAGGCGATTCGATGTACCACCCTCGCCACTCTCGGCCACGCCGCACCCACCGCCGCGCCCAGCCTGCTCATCGCCGGTTGGGCCGTTCGGGATATAGCTGCAAAGCACCACGACGCAGCCGCCGGCGTTTCAGTCAAAGCCTGAAATCCAAAAACAACTCCACGGAGAATCAAATGCCTCAATCCACCACGGCTGCGCCCCGGCGCGGCCTCTCGCTCGACGTCTATGCAGTTATCCTCGCGCTTCTACTCGCATTGCTGGCGCGCTTCAACCTGCTGCCTCCCATCAAGTGGTAACGTCCGCCGATTCTCAATTACGTAAGGAGATTTCCATGGCTACTGCCGCCACTTCCGCCGTTTCTGCTCCTTCCGCGAACCAGGTGCGCCGCGTCGTAGAACTTATCCCCGGCCTGCTTCTGCTGGCCGCTGTTGGCTACGCCGGCAAGTTCATAGAGCAATCCATCGGCGCCTACACCAAGTCCCACCACATCACTTTTCCCAACATTGAGTACGTGCTCTGGGCGATTGTCATTGGGCTCATCATCGCCAACACCATCGGCATTCCACGCATCTTCCAAGCCGGCGTGGCGACCTATGAGTTCTGGCTCAAGGCTGGCATCGTCCTGCTGGGTTCGCGCTTCCTGCTTGGCGATGTTCTGCATCTCGGAGGCATCTCGTTGCTGCTCGTGGCCTTTGCCATTGCGCTGTCATTCACGTTCATGCACTTTATTGGCCGCGTCTTCAAACTGAAGCCCAAGCTCACTTCCTTGCTGGCCATCGGCTCATCCATCTGCGGAGTCTCGGCTATCATCGCCGCCAAGCCAGCAATCGATGCCGATGATGAAGATGCGTCTTACGCCATCGCTGCGATCCTTGCCCTCGGCGCCATCTCGCTCTTTACCTTCCCCCTGATCGGCCACTCGCTCCACCTGAGCGACAAGGCATACGGTCTGTGGGCCGGTCTGGCAGTCGATAACACCGCCGAAGCTACTGCTGCCGGCGCGCTTTACTCCGACGCCGCAGGCAAAGTCGCCGTGCTTGCCAAGACCACGCGCAACGCACTCATCGGATTTGTAGTGCTCGGCTATGCGCTTTATTGGTCGTCACGCGGACAGGCGCAGGCCATCGGCAACAAGGCCGCATTCCTGTGGCGCAAATTCCCCAAGTTTGTTCTGGGATTTCTTCTGATTTCTCTGCTGGCCACGGTTGGCTTCTTTGCGAAGCCGCAACTGGCCAGCCTTGCAAACCTATCGCGTTGGGCTTTCCTGCTGACCTTTGCGGGAGTGGGGCTGCGCACAAGCCTGCGCGAACTGGGCAAGCAGGGCTGGCGCCCATTTGCCGTCGGAGCTATCGGCGAGGTCTTCATCGCCCTGGTAACTCTGTTGTTAGTCTACGGCGCGGACCGGTATCTTCACTTGTAACTCGATTCAGAAGGCAAGTTAGATAGCCTAACTCAAAGAAGAAGGCCATCTGCAAGTCTAAAACACCCGTTGCAGATGGCCTTCTCTCTGCTTGAATTACTTGAGGTCGAAGCGGTCGAGATTCATCACCTTGGTCCAGGCCGCCACAAATTCCTCAACAAATGCCGCTTGCCCGTCGCTCGACGCATAGACTTCCGCGAGCGCCCGTAGTTGCGAGTTTGAACCGAAGACCAGATCGACGACTGTCCCTTTCCATTTCAGGTCGCCGGTCTTCCTATCGCGGCCCTCCAATACAGCTCCAGAGGTGGCGGACTTCTGCCACTTGGTGCTCATGTCGAGAAGATTCACGAAGAAGTCGTTTGTCAGCGTCCCCGGCTTCCTGGTGAAAACCCCAAGATCCGACTTGCCGTAGTTTGCACCCAGCACGCGCAGGCCGCCGATCAGCACCGTCATCTCCGGAGCTGTCAGCGTAAGCAGGTTCGCACGATCGATGAGCAATTCCGCTGGCGATTCTTCGTGTTCCTTGCGAAGGTAGTTGCGAAAACCGTCCGCAATCGGTTCGAGCACGGCAAACGAGGACACATCCGTCTGCTCCTGGGAGGCATCGGCACGACCCGGCGCGAAACCTACTTTGACTTCGTGACCAGCCTTTTTTGCAGCAGCATCGACGGCTGCGCAGCCACCCAGAACGATCAGGTCAGCCAGCGAAACCTTCTTCCCACCGGTTTGCGCGCTGTTGAATTCCTTCTGGATTGCTTCAAGCTTCGCAAGTACCTGCGCCAGTTCGGCCGGTTGATTGACCTCCCAACCCTTCTGCGGCGCCAGGCGAATGCGTGCCCCGTTTGCCCCTCCGCGCTTGTCGCTGCCGCGGAACGTTGAAGCCGACGCCCAGGCTGTGGAAACCAGTTGTGAGGTGGAAAGCCCGGACGCGAGGATCTTTGCTGACAACGCAGCAATATCATGCGCATCGATGAGTTCATGTTCCACTGCCGGAAGCGGATCCTGCCAGATGAGTTCTTCTTTCGGAACCAGCGGACCGAGATAACGCGAAAGAGGTCCCATGTCGCGGTGGGTCAGCTTAAACCATGCCCTGGAAAAAGCATCAGCGAATTCCGCCGGGTTCTCGAGGAAGCGCCGCGAGATCTTCTCATAGCTCGGGTCAATGCGCAAAGCAAGGTCAGTAGTGAACATGATGGGCGCGTGCTTCTTTTTGGGATCGTGCGCGTCCGGCACAGTACCCGCTCCGGCTCCATTTTTGGGAATCCATTGATTGGCGCCGGCCGGACTCTTGGTGAGTTCCCATTCGTACTCGAATAGATTTTCCAGATAGTCGTTATCCCACTTCACCGGGTTGCTGGTCCATGCGCCTTCCAGGCCGCTGCTGATGGTGTCTACACCTTTACCGCTTCCAAAAGTGTTGTTCCATCCAAAGCCCTGCTCCTCAATGCCGGCGCCTTCCGGCTCCCGGCCTACATACTTGATGGGGTCGGCTGCGCCATGCGCCTTGCCGAACGTGTGTCCGCCAGCGATGAGAGCGACCGTCTCCTCGTCATTCATCGCCATGCGTGCGAATGTCTCGCGGATATCCCGGGCCGCGGCCACTGGATCGGGTTTGCCATTGGGGCCCTCCGGGTTCACATAAATGAGGCCCATCTGAACCGCGCCGAGAGGATTGTCAAGTTGGCGGTCGCCCTTGTAGCGCTCGTCACCCAACCACTTGCTCTCTGGCCCCCAGTAGATGTCTTCGTCCGGCTCCCACACGTCCACGCGTCCGCCGGCGAAACCGAAGGTCTTCAATCCCATCGATTCGAGCGCCACGTTGCCCGTGAGAATGATCAGGTCGGCCCACGAGATTTTCTTCCCGTACTTCTGCTTGATGGGCCAAATCAACCGGCGTGCCTTGTCCAGGCTGACGTTGTCCGGCCAGCTGTTGAGAGGAGCAAATCGCTGCGTCCCGTTGCCTGCGCCACCGCGTCCATCGGCAATGCGATAAGTGCCTGCACTATGCCACGCCATGCGGATGAAGAACGGCCCATAGTGACCATAGTCCGCCGGCCACCAGTCCTGCGAACTGGTCATCAACTCATGCAGATCCTTGATCACGGCATTGAGGTCGAGGGTCTTGAACTCCTCTGCGTAGTTGAATTCCTCGCCCATCGGATTGGACAGCGCTGAATGCTGGTGCAGAATCTTCAGATTGAGCTGATTGGGCCACCAGTTCGCGTTCACCTGCGCTCCGCCCACAGTGTGTTTGCGAGCGCCATTCAAAAACGGGCATTTTGCATCGCCTGACTTAATGTTCTGATCGTCGACTATCGGGGGTCCGGGCATCTGTGTCTGGTTGTCAGACATGGGTGAGTCTCCTTGGCTTTGTGTTGCAATTCTGTTGTCCATCCCGCAATATGCGGCAGGAATTCGATATTAAACCTTCACGGAATACAACTTCCGCCGCCGTCAGTTTACGCCTGCTCCTTGAACCTACATCTTGATTGCGTAGAGTGCGCCCATTCCCAGCCAATCACGGTTGTGGAAAACCGCGTAATTATTCCTGGAATCGCCGCGATTTCTCCGAGCTTTCCCGGGATTCTTCCCTTGGAGCAATTCCGGCCTGTCTTATCCACACAAACCGTTCGTTCCTCCGTTGACCGTACCGGCCAGGGTCCATAGAGTTTGTAATTGAGAAGCAACATTTCCCGAACCGGCGTCTCCGGAAGCTGCCGCCGCTTCCCCGAGACTGTTGTTGTACGGCGTCCGTCAATTTGGAGTACACATGCTGAAGCTGAGAAAAATTCATATCCTGGGATTCAAGAGCTTTTGCGACCGCACGGAGTTGACCGTGCCGGGCGCGGGCATCGCCGTGGTGGTTGGTCCTAATGGATGTGGAAAGTCCAACATTCTTGACGGGGTTAGTTGGGTACTCGGCGAGCAGAGCGCCAAATCCCTGCGCGGCTCCAACATGCAGGATGTCATCTTCGCAGGAACGCGTGATCGCAAGCCATTGGGCATGGCAGAAGTCACGTTAACCCTCGTGGACCCGGAGGCCTACGAGGGCCCCATCCCGGTTCAGCCAGAACTACTTGTCGAACCCGAAGGCCCGGCCGACTGGGACGAAGACGAGATGCGCCGCGAGCGCGCCAGCGAAGCGGAAGAGATCATTGCCGCCGAACAGCCCGGCCAGGTCATTGACGAGGACTCGGTTCAGGAGCCCGCCGCACCGCAGGCATCCGCCGAAGGACCGCAAGCCGTCGTACTGAAGATTCGTCGCCGCAAATTCCATCGCACGCCGCAGAAGGGTGAAATCGTCATCACCCGGCGTCTCTTCCGCACCGGTGAAAGCGAGTACCTGCTCAACGGCAAGCTCTGCCGCCTGCGCGACATTCAGGACATCTTCATGGGCACCGGCCTTGGCCCGGAGAGCTACGCCATCATCGGCCAGGAGCGCATTGGCCAGTTGCTCAGTTCCAAGCCACATGATCGCCGCGCCATCATCGAAGAAGCCGCGGGTATCACCCGCTTCAAGACCAAGAAGCGCCTTGCTGAACTGCGACTGGAAAGTGCGAAGCAGAACCTGGCTCGCGTCGACGACATATTTGAAGAAATCACGCGCCAGATGAACAGCCTCAAGCGGCAGGCAGCCAAAGCCGAACGGTTCGCCGCCGTGCGTGACGAACTCCGCGCACGCCTGCGGGTCGTCCTGGCCAGCCGCATGGCCGCCATGGATGCGGAGCAGGCCGCCCTCGATCAACAGATTGCCGCACTCACCGAGCAGATCAATGGATCCGCCGAGGAAATTGCAACTCTCGAGACCACCCAGCACTCCACAACCGAACGCGGATATGAACTGGACCGTGAAGGCCATGAGGCCCAGAACCGCGCCAATGAGACCGCCATCGAACTGGAAAGGGCCATGGCGCAGGGCCGCAGTAATGCCGAACGCGTGAGCGAGTTGGAAGCGCGGATTGCCGGCGCCGGCGCGGAATTGGAAGCAACACGCACACAGTTGGCTGGCATCGCTGAGGAGCGGACTCAACAGCACGCATTCCTTGAGTCGGCAGCCGGCGAATCAAGAGCATTTCGCCAGAAGGTTGAAGCCCAGCAGCAGGAAGCCCGCACGGCAGCCGAAGAAGTCTTCGCCTCGGAGCGTCAATTGGAAGCGGGCAGGCGTCACGCCATGCACTTGCTCACGCTGGCCGGGAACGCGCGCAACCACACTGCCCAGGCGGAAGAGAGTCTTGCCGCCCTGGAGCGTGAGGCGGAACGACTCGAAGCGGAGATGCGCCAGGCCGGGATTGAGCTCGAAGATCTAGGCGTTCAGAAGGGTCAGTCGACCCTTCGATTTGAGACCGCGGTCGACGCGCTCAAGCGCCTTGAAGCTGAGATTGCCTCCACTCGCGAATCTCTCCAGGAGCGCCGCATTCAGGAGAATTCCCAGCGCGCATACGCCAACCAGTTGCGCGGTGAGCAAGCCGCAGCAGTCGGGCGGCGCAGTTCCCTTGAAGCGCTGATCCGCAATCACGGCTACTCCACTGACACCGTACGGCAGCTGCTGAAGCCGGGCGCCCTGGGAGCCGGCAGGTCGGCCATCGGCACGCTGGCGGACTTCCTGGAGGTCAGCGACGAACATGAGGCTGTGGTCGACGAGTTCCTCCGTGAGGAACTGAATTACATCGTCGTTGAAAGCTGGGTGGCTGCCGAAGAGGGAGTACGCCTGCTCAAGTCCGGCACCGACGGCCGGGCTACGTTCCTTGTCCACTCTCCTGAACAGCGCGCCCTGTTTGAGGACGAGCCCGTTGAATCGATCAGCGGCCCCGGCCTCACCCCGCTCAAGGACGCTATTCGTGTGCTCAACGGCTTCGGCCGTACGCTTGAATCCATTCTTCCCAAGCTAGGCGATGGATACCTCGTCGAGGATCCTGCGGAAGCGCTGCGATTGGCCTCTCACTATTCGCACGCTTTCTTTCTCACTCCCGGAGGCGAGTGCTTTCACAACACTACGGTTACCGGCGGCAACCCTGCCAAGGAAGGTCCGCTCGCTCTCAAGCGGGAGCTGCGCGAGACGGAAGCTCGTCTTGCCAAGCTGGCAAAGAGCCTCGCTGATGCGGAAGCTGAAATCGCCGCCCACACGCGCACCATCGAGGAACTCGCGGCGCAGCTTGAAACACGAAGTGCGGAGCGCCGCAAGGCGGAGACGGACGCGGCCAATCAAGGTGCAGCGCTCAAACAGATGGAAGCCGAAGCACAGCGCATTGAACGCAGGCTGCAGGACTGGGCATCGCAGGCCGCGCGCAATAAGGATGCACGCGAAGCCAAGACAGTCGCAATCGACCAGAAGCGTGAGGAGACTCAGCGTCTGGAAAGCGAGCGCGCCACTGCCGAGGCCGCCCTTGACCAGTCCCAGGCCCAATTGGACCAACTGCGCCAGAAGCGCGAAGGCTTGCAGCAGGAGGCCGCGGTTGTCACCGCTGAACTTGCCGGTCTTGAAGAGCGCAGGCGCGGCGCAGAAGCTGCCTTCCAGCGCATCGATCGCCTCCACTCCGATCTTGAGCGCCGCGTCTTGAGCATCTCGCAGCAGTTGGCCGCTGCAAACGCTGAGCGCCTGCAGCGCATTGAAGAAAGTGCTTCCCTCGCCGCGAAGCAGAAGGAGCTTGCGGAGATGCGCACCCAGGCTCTGGCCGCAGCGCAGACGCTCGCCGAACAGGCCTTGGCCCTGCGCCAGCAACTCGCCTCCATCGAAGCGCAACTGAAGACAAGCCGCGCCGCAATCGACCAGCTACGAGAAGATCGCGCTGCCCGTTCCAGCCAGGTGGCCAAGCTGCGCTCCGATCTTGAGCATCTCGAAGCAAGCTGCCTCACGGAAGTAAATGTCGAAGCCCAGCTTTTGCGCGCCGACGAGCAGATTGAACGACTCGCCGGCGAGCCCCTTGCCGCGGAAGAAGAAACCTGCCACACATTACGTCAGCGCATTGAGCAGATGGGACCGGTCAGCATGATGGCCCTCGATGAATACAAGGAGACTGCCGATCGCCACAATTTCCTTGAAACGCAGCGCAAAGATCTGATGGAGTCCATCGAAAATACGCAGGAGACCATCAAGGAGATCGACCAGATCTCGCGCACCAAGTTTGACGAAGCCTTCGCCAGAATCAATGAGAACTTCGCACTGGTCTTCTCGCGGCTCTTCCAGGGCGGCCAGGCCTTCCTGCGCCTCACCGACCAGGAGAACCAGGCCGAGAGCGGGCTCGAAATCGTTGCTTCGCCCCCGGGCAAGAAACTGCAGAACGTGTTGCTGCTTTCCGGCGGCGAAAAAGCCCTGACTGCTTTATCCCTGCTCGTCGGCATCTTCCAATACCAGCCCAGCCCCTTCTGCGTTCTCGACGAAGTGGACGCACCTCTCGACGAGACCAACGTTGGCCGCCTGGCCGAGCTGCTTCACTCCATGAGCATGGACACGCAGTTCCTGCTGGTAACGCACTCGAAGCGCATGATGCAGGCTGCGGACATGATCTACGGCGTCACGATGCAGGAGCCCGGCGTCTCCAAGGTCATAAGCGTGCGCCTGAACAACCAGGAACGCCAACGCGCTACGGCCTAGGGGAGTTTCACGCGCATTTGTGTGAGAAAAATGTGGCGTGAATTCCGATCACAGATTGCGCTGCTCATTGTGCGCGTGCAACCGACGAGCGTCTTGTACATCTCCGACAGGCCCGCTAACGGAGTGCAAGAACTACCGGCTTCCAACATTAAGGTTGAGCAGGTTGTTGCTTTAGCGGGAACTGACGAATTGGCGACAACTCTCTCGAAATCCTCTAAACGGACGCAAAGAGATATCATTTGCGCATGCCTAGACTACGTTCTGTAGGGATTCTCGTAATGGGGCTGCTGTGCCGGTCCGCGATTGGACAAAATGATCGCCCAATCACTCAGACAGACGTCGCAGCATTGCTCAGCGTCGTTGAGAACGCTGATCGAGTGGCTGTGTTCAGCGTGAACGAGACCGAGGGCGAGCGACAAATATACGTCTCAACCAGCCCGAAGGATATCGAAGCTCTAAGGACATCGATAAGTATCGAATCCCCACAACAATGGTTTCGTTGCGCCTGTGATCCTTCGACTGTCATCCGTCTCTTCGGCAGTAACAAAGAAATCGGAGAAATCGACATCTTCGATGGCACCACCGTTCGATTCACAAACTGGTCAAGTGACGCGGAAATCTCAAACAAAACGGAATGGTTTGCGTGGCTGGATCGGAGGGGAATCAAGACTCCAAGGAAGGAGTTTGAGCAGAGAGTTGCCCAAGACCGAATATATCGCGCAGCGGAAGAGCGGTGGATCAAGGCCATGCCGAGTTCCCTAACGCCGCTGTGGCCTCCAGTTGCAAAGGTCATCCCAATGGGCGAATACGATATAGAGCCACTGGACTCCGCACTCTCAAAGGAATTCACCGACGGGCGGACACGGATTCTCAAGCTTATTGCCTGGTTCGGTAATGGCACAGGCCCCTGGTCTGGCTATCCAGGATACGAGAGCGTTCCCGAGCAAATGCTCCTCGAATACTCAACTCCGGAGTTGCTCGCCGCTGTAACCGGCGAAACGCTCAATGAGGATGAGACCGAAGGGGCTGCTCGCCTGTTTGCGGGATGGGACTTTAACCATTCTCGCCCCCAGGACAACGCCTTGTTGCCAGAGAATCTTAAACGTCACCTTCTGGAGCACTCGCTCAAGAGCAGAGATAAGGACAAGCGGGGCAGGGCCGAGCATTGGTTTGCGCCCAAAGTCCAAAAGTGACACCGAGCCGCCCTTCGGCTTTAAGAGCGTAGCTCTTTCGGATGGATGCCGCGACGGTCAACTCACTTCACATTCTTGGATTGTTGGCGAATTGCCGACAACTCGACAGTTACGTCATGGTAAACGACGCCAGGAGCCAAGAATCGACTGCCACAATTGGCCGATCGACCGGTTTTCATGGCCGGTTGGTCGTCAACGCCGGCTTGAAGCGGGTTGGATTTTCCCCGATATCAAACCTCTAGCGAGTGATCGCTGCGAACGTTTTCAAAGCAAAAAAATCGCCTCCGAAGGATCTCTTCTCCTCGGAGGCGCTTGCTTTTTCACAAGATAAAGCGGGTACCAGTAGCCGGCGCTGGAGGTCGGTAGCACGCGGCTACTGGTAATCCCTGTACAAACGAAGCTAGCAGCGGCTTCCCCTTTCCACGGCTGCTTCGTGTCGCCCGGCTCTAAGAAAGCTATTCTTGCTTGCCTTCCGAACCATGTTGACAACTGGAGTGTCTCCCATACTGTAAAGCCGTACCGTGACGGTCGTCACAGGGGTATGTTTTTTTCCACAGCACTATGTCGCCCGATTTAACCGTCAATCGAGCAGCCGGCGCTGATCAATTTTGAACATGCTTGCGCCCACCTGCAAACATTGACAAACCCTGCCGCGCGCTTGAGAATCGAAGATTCAATACCCGCCAAGGCAGGCCTCTCTGTGACAGCTCTTCTGACTACAAATCTGGGCGAAATACCTCTGCTCGGGCGCGGCAAAGTACGGGACCTCTATGCGATCGACGATGCACTGCTGCTCGTTGCAACTGACCGCATCTCCGCCTTTGATCATGTTCTGGCTACCGGGATTCCCGGCAAAGGGAAGATCCTCACACAGATTTCTCTCTTCTGGTTCGATCTGCTCGCAGAGCTTGTCCCCAACCATCTCATCACTGCAAACGTGGACAACTTTCCACAGACCTTGCAGCCGTACAGGGACCAGCTCGAAGGCCGTTCGATGCTCGTCAAGCGCGCTTCAATGTTTCCCGTTGAATGCGTCGCACGCGGCTATCTGGCCGGTTCCGGCTGGAAGGAATATCGCAGCGGAGGAACCGTTTGTGGCATTCCCCTGCCTGATGGGCTTCTGGATGGATCACGCCTTCCCGAGCCGGTCTTCACCCCCGCAACCAAGAGCCAGGATGGCGAACACGACGAGAACATCTCTTTTGCCGCTACCGAGAACGTGCTCGGCGCGGACGACGCCGCCGAACTTCGCCGCCTGACACTCGCACTCTATGCCCGCGCCGCTGAACACGCGGAATCTCGTGGCCTCATCCTTGCCGATACGAAATTTGAGTTTGGTAGAACCGCTGAAGGGATTATCCTTGCCGATGAGGTTCTGACTCCGGATTCCTCCCGCTTCTGGGAAGCTGCTGCCTGGCATCCCGGAGGCCCGCAGCCCTCGTTTGACAAGCAGTTCGTGCGCGACTACCTGGAAGACATCCAATGGAACAAGCAAGCGCCCGCGCCCGCTTTGCCGGATGATGTGGCGGAGCGCACGCAGAGCAAGTATCTTGAAGCCTTTCGCCGCTTGACCGGACGGCATCTCAGTCTGTAGCACTTGAACGGAGTGGACATGGTTTGGATCGATTGGGTCATTGTGATCGTGATGGCTGTGTCCATGATCAGCGGACTGGCTCAGGGCTTCTTTCGCTCCGCATGCGGCCTGGCCGGCCTCATCATCGGGTTAGAGGTTGCGTCGTGGAATTACGGCCGCGTATCGGCACTGCTGATGCCGCTGTTTCGCGTCAAGGCCATTTCCGACGCTGTGGGTTTTATACTCATCGCCGTACTGGTGCTGGCCATTTTCGCAATCATTGGCGCACTTTTGGCGAAAGCCTTTAAGCTCATTGGCCTGGGCTGCCTCGATGGTCTGGCCGGCGCAGTTTTCGGATTCTTTCAGGGCATAATTCTGGTAACCTTGGGAATCCTCGCTATCGTCGCATTCTTTCCTGAGACGAATTGGCTGACCGAGGCGAGACTGCCCAAGATGTTTTTCGGCGTGTGTCATCTCAGCACGCACGCGGGCCCCGCGGAGCTTTCGCGCCGCGTACGCGACGGACTCAAGGTGCTGGAGCATGATACGAATGGGTTAATCAATCCCAGGAAGAGTTGATTGCAATACGGCGCTGTCCGCAAGAGAATCAATCGATCAGTTTCAAAAGAATGGCAAGAGGTGGATGTGAGAAGAGAACTGGATAGCCTGGTGACGCAAATGCATTCCAGCGGCATGCGCTACGACGATGCCGTGCGCGAGTTCAAAAAGCAGTATCTGCGCGAAGTGCTTGTGGCACACCGGGGTAACCAGTGCAAGGCGGCTGAGGAGTTGGGGATGCATCGCAATACCCTAAGCCGCGCCATGGCGGAACTGGGGCTCGATCTCTCCGAGGTGCGCGCCGGCCTCAAGCGTCCGCCGCGTAGCGAACGTCCTGTATATGCCGCAGTGCGGCAGAGCTTACGCCAGGGCTGACCATTAAAACATGGACATGTTGACAACTCAATCGACTACTGGAATGCGCGTCGCCATCGAGCCAGGCTTTAGCTGGGATGCGCAAGATGCCTATCTGTTCGACATCGATGGCACGCTTCTGCGGAGCCGCGACCGTGTCCACTTTAACTCCTTTGCCTCCAGCGTCCACCGGGTAACGGGCTTTGAAATCACGTTGGCCGGGATCCTGCTGCACGGCAGTACCGATACCGCAATTCTCCGCGAGGCGTGGCGTCAGGCCGGCATCCCGGGCGCGGTCCTCGAGGAGCGGATGGAAGCCATTCTGGAAGCGATGCGGAACACAGTCGCTGAGCGACGCCATGAGCTCGACCTGGTTCGCATGCCGGGCGTCGAACAGACCCTGGATTACCTGGCGCGGCGCGGAGCCCTTCTGGGTGTGGCTACCGGCAACCTGGAGATGATCGGCTGGATCAAAGTGGAACAAGCCGGCCTGCGCCAATGGTTCCGCTTCGGCGGCTTCAGCGATCACTTCCCGGTTCGCTCTGAGCTGATTGGCCAGGCGGCAGATAAGGCCAGAGAGTTGGCTGGACGCGGGGCCAGCATTTGCGTGGTGGGCGACACACCCCGTGACATCGAAGCCGCGCGCGCCAATTTTCTCTCGGTCATCGCCGTAGCCACCGGCAAGTACAGTTTCGATGAGTTGCTCGAGTACCAGCCGGAAGTTTGCGCCACGTCGCTGGCCGATCTTCTTACCCTTACACGGATATCGCAGTGAATCGTCAGCGAACCAGGATGATACTCGTACCCAACCCAGCCGGGAAACAACTCCGCCTGTTCCAGCTGCGCGCTCTTCGAGCTTTAGTAAAGCCCAAGAACTGGTTCATTTACGCGGCTTTTGCGGGGCTCATTCTGCTGCCTGCAACCTTTTTGCCGGCGCAGCAGCCGTCTCCGCCTGCACAACCTTCCTCACCCGCAACGGAAACCGTCGCACAAGATAAGAGCGCGAATCCCTCGAAACCGCCGACTGGCGGGGAACGCCGGCGCGCGGCAAAACTATTTCTTCAGGCGAGCAAGCTCTTTGAGAAGGAGCAGTTTGAAGAAGCGCTGGTTGATTATCGCCGGGCGGCCAAGCTCGATCCTTCCAATCCCGACTACGCCCTCGCCGCCGAACTGGCTCGCAGTCATGCCGTCACGGCGCTGCTTCAATCCGCGGTGAAAGACCATAATCGCAGCGACACCTCAGCCGAGCGAGAGGCATTGGCTCATGCCCTGGCCCTCGATCCGAAGAATGAACAGGTGATCGAACATCTGCATGAACTCGCGGACCAGGCCGCGCTCGCCGAGCCGCGGCCGTTGTATGACCAGGCCGCTTCGGGACTGGGTGAAGCCGTTTCGCTTGCGCCCGCCACCGGCGTACGCGCCTTTCATCTCCATAGCGACCAGCGTCAGGCGATCGAGCAGGTGTTTAAAGCTTACGGGATCGATGCCACAATCGACGATAGTGTTCGCCCTACGCAGGTGCGATTCGACCTTGAAGAAGCCAACTTCGATCAGGCCACGCGCGTGCTGGGCCTGATGACCAACTCGTTCTACATTCCGATCGACGCGCACCGCGCTCTCGTGGCCCGTAATACCCCGGAGAACCGGCTGCAATTCATGCGGCAATCCCTGGAAACCATCTATCTGCCCGGCCTGCAGCCAACGGAGCTCACCGATGTCGGGAACATAGCCAAAAACATATTCGAATTGACGGCCACGCAAGCCGTCGTCGAACCTTCCGCAGGCACTATTACGGTGCGCGCTCCGGACGAGACTCTCGCGGCGTTCAACGCCACCGTTCAAGATCTGATCGCCGGCCACAATCAGGTGATGCTCGACGTGCGCCTGATACAGCTTGCGCACACCAGCGGCCGCGACACCGGCATCCAGCCGCCACAGCAGCTCACAGCGTTCAACGTCTATGCCGAAGAGCAGTCAATTCTCAACGCCAACCAGGCCCTGGTCCAGCAGATCATCTCCTCGGGCCTGGCTGCCCCCGGCGATACCCTTGCGATTCTCGGCATCCTTCTGGCTTCAGGCCAGGTCTCAAGCAGCTTGTTCTCCAATGGTGTTGCGCTGTTTGGCGGCGGCCTCACGCTCTCGGGGTTTTCACCCGCTCCCATCACGACCAACCTCAATCTGAATTCCTCTGATTCGCGCGAACTGGAACAGATGCAGTTGCGCCTCGGCGACGGCGAGGCGGGCACGGTGCGTACGGGTACGAAGTATCCGATTCAGACATCCTCATTCTCGAGTCTCTCCGCCAGCATTCCCAGCATTCCCGGACTCACTTCACCCGGAAGCTCCAGTGCTCTGTCTTCTCTGCTTGCCGGGTTGAGCAGCGTCCCCAACGTTCCCCAGGTGCAATACCAGGATTTGGGCCTCACCCTCAAGGCAACACCCAAGGTCCTGCGTAACGACGACGTAGCCCTCACCCTCGATTTGAAAATCGATGCGCTAGCAGGGTCCTCGCTCAATGGCAATCCCATCCTTGCCAATCGGTCCTATTCCGGTGTCATCACTCTCCGCGAGGGCGAAGGCGCAGTCCTCATGAGCGAACTCGACAAGCAGGAGACCCGCGCGCTCAGCGGTCTGCCGGGACTCACCGAGATCCCGGGCCTCAACAACGTCACCGCCAACAACACGCAGAAAAGCGCTTCGACATTGGTCATCGTCATCACGCCTCACGTCGTGCGCGGAACCCAACCCGCAGGCCGCACAGCCATGATGCGCGTTGAGCCAGCGACTACGACCAGAGTGCGCTAATACTGCGTCCTTGTTTTTTCCGGCTGGGAGATCAACTCTCTAATCTATTTCTTGAACATTTCGACTCAAGAGTTTTGCCCTCCCCACCCTCGCGATCCAATTTGTTTGTATCGCGAGAGCGGGAAACGCAATGCTCAAGCTTCTGGCTATTACTTTGTCAGGCCGTCCAGCTTTTCCTGGTATTCAATCACCTGCTTGATGGTGTCATAAGGGGCGCCACCGACGGGGATCTGGCGTCCGTTCACCACCAGCGTCGGAGTCTGCTGAATATCCAGATCCTGCGCCAGTTTGACCGAGGACTCCACTGCGGCGGAAGTCTGCGGGGTCGTTGCACAAGCTGCAATCTTTGCCGGATCCTGCCCCGCCTTGGTGGCCGCGCTGTTCAGCGTAAGGATGGCTCCATCCGCGCTGGCTAAACCGTCCTGCCCGTCAAAAACGGCCGATGCAAACTGGAAAAATGCATCGCTGCCGCCCGCCTTGGCCACGCAGACCGAGTATTCTGCGGCCAGCTTGGCCTGGGGATGAATCCTCTCCAGCGGATAGTTCTCAAACACGATCCTGGCCTTGGGGAAGTCCACGGCAATCTTATCCATATTCGCCTGCGCATCTTTGCAGTGCGGACACTGGAAGTCGGCGAACTCCACAATCTCCAGGTCCTTTGTTGCCGCGCCGCGATAGGGACCGTCGGCCTTCTCCTGCAGCATGGCTCGAGCTTCAGTGTACGGATGCTCGCCAAAGGGGAGTATCTCCTCACCCGCAATAATGTGCTTGCCATCGGGGAGAGCGAAAAACTGGATCGCCGAAGGCTTCTGCTTGCCGCTCTTGTCGCCCACCAGCACCACTACTTTGCTGATGCCTTCAACCGGCGTCTTCAGAATTGCCTGCACCTGCCACATGCGCGTTTCGTCGTATCCCCAGCTGGTCTGGAGGAAAGCATTGATGGTATCCTTGCTCGGGGATGCGGCGGTAAAGTTCTCCGGGCTGGGCTTGGGAAATACCGGCGCAGTGGGCGTGGGTGCCGATGGGGTAGCATTAGCGGGTGTTTGTGCGGGCGCCGGGGGCACATTCTGCTGGGCAGCAGCCTCGAAGACAGAAATCGATAACGCGGCCAGCGCGACTGCACTGGCAAAACGAACGGACAAACGGATCAAGCTGATTCTCCTTGTAATGCGGGAATGCTCCCGCAGTTTAGCTTACACCTGCACCTTGACCGCGATGGGAAATCTGCGGCCCATCCCAAAGCTTTTCGAAGTAACTTTGAGCACCGGAGCAGCCTGCTGGCGCTTGTACTCAGACCGCTCCACCAGCCGTACCACTTGTTGGACGAGTTCCAGCGGAAATCCGTGTGCCCTGGCAATGTGCTCCGGCGTTTCATACCGTTCAACGTATGCCTCAAGAATGGGATCGAGAACTTCGTAGGGCGGCAATGAGTCGGTATCCCTCTGGTCGGGCCTCAGTTCCGCGGAAGGCGGCTTCTCCAGGATCGCGCTCGGAATCACCTCGCCATTGCGGTTCAGCCAGTGGCACACCGCATATACGCGGGTCTTCACCAGGTCGCCTATCACCGCCAGCGCGCCCACCATGTCGCCGTAGAGCGTGCAATAGCCCACCGCCATCTCCGACTTGTTGCCCGTGGTCAGCACCAGCGTCTGAAACTTGTTGGAGAGCGCCATCAACAGGCCTCCGCGGATGCGCGATTGAATGTTCTCCTCCGTGGTATCGGGCTTCAACCCCGCGAACATGGGCTCCAGTGCCTGTGTATACTCCTCGAACAATCCCTCGATGCCGATCACCTTGTAGAGAATCCCAAGGTTCGCCGCCAACTGCCGGCTGTCGTCGATAGAGCCCTGGGAAGAATAAGGGCTGGGCATACCGATTCCAAGTACGTTTTCAGCGCCCAGCGCGTCTTTGGCAATGGCCGCCACCAAAGCCGAGTCGATGCCCCCGCTAAGCGCCACCAGCACCTTGCTGAACCCGCACTTGCGCACATAATCGCGTGTGCCCAGCACCAATGCTTCATAGGCGGCTGCTGTGTCGTCCTCTTCGGCTGGCGCTAAAACCGGCGCTTCGGCATTCGCATTCAGAAGATCCGCTACCACCAGATCCTCCGCAAACGAGGCAGCCTGCGCAATCACCTCACCGCGCGCATTTAGGGCGAATGAAGATCCGTCAAAAATCAAGCTGTCGTTTCCGCCCACCTGGTTCGAGATCAGCACCGGAATGCCATCCCGCCGGGCAATCGCCGCCAGCATCTCACGACGGATCGCACGTTTCCCGTGCCAGAAGGGCGACGAGGACAAGTTGATATGCACCGCGGGTCGTTGCTGCATCAACTCTTCCATCGGGTCCACCTTGTAAAGACGCCGCTGCCAGAAACCTTTGTCGTTCCACGCGTCTTCGCAGATGGTGATGGCCAGCCGCACTCCATCCAGTTCCACGACCTGCTGCGGTTTCGATGCCGCAACAAAATAGCGCTGCTCGTCGAAGACGTCGTAGAACGGCAGCAGCCGTTTGTGCTGTTCCAGCAGCACTTGCCCGCCATCCATGAGAATCGCGGCATTCACAGCGGGCTTGCCGCTGTCACCGTTCGCAGCCAGGGCCACTCCGGCCAGCACAGCGGTCGGCAGGTCGCTCGTCGCCGCGGCAAGTTCCTCCACGGCCCGGAGGCAACGCGCCAGAAAGCTCGGTTTTTCCAGAAAGTCGGCCGGAGGATAGCCGCAGATGACCAATTCGGAGAAGACCGTCAGCCGCGCTCCTGCCGCTGCCGCGCGCCGGCTTGCCTCAACAATCTTTTCAAGATTTCCGCTGAAATCCCCAACTGTTGGATTGATTTGAGCCAATGCAATCTTCACACTTCCAGTTTAATCCCGACAGGAAGGGAGACCGAAAACCGTCAGTGGATCGCGGACATAGGTTCAGTCTTTTAAAACCAGAACATGAAGTCGCTTGTCCTCCTGAGCCGCTCAACCCGGAAACCTCAGTTTGACATCCGTTCCGTTTGGAAGAGTGCTTCGGCCTGTCAGCGCAAGTTGAAGAATTACTTTTGGCGTGCCGGTCACCCGGTGACGATAGAACGGCTGTGATTCGTTCCTCAGGGCACCTTTAGCGTCCTCCATATATCTGTTTAGCCCGTTTGAATGAGGGCCTTCATCAGGGCAGGTCTGCCCCCGCTGGCGCGGCCTGTTCGTTCCATCGTCGCATGTTCACACCCATCGCTAAGAGCCACAGGAACACCGACGCTTCCCCGATAAGGCCGCAGGCCAGATTGTAAGGAGACAGATAGCTTTCGAGCGACGGTGAAAGATAGGTGAGCCAGCTCAATCCGCCAAACGCAATAAGCGCACCCAGAACTCGAGGCAGAAATGAGGATTTGTGAATCAGGTAGCCAGTGAGTATGCAAAATACTCCGTGAAAGACCATGGCAATGTCCGTACCATGAGAAGTCAATCGAATCGCCTCGAGGGTAATCCCTGCAAGGTTGAATGCCCCCGCTAGCAGCGCTACGGCCCTATTCGCCGGCCTGAAGATCGCATATAGAATCAGCGTCACAACAGTCATTCCCAAGATCTCCATGCAGCCGGCTGCGAGATTCATCTTGCCGGGGAAGGCTGTCTCGAGAAGTTGTGCCCCCAACAAGGTGAAGAAATACAGCCCGCCGGCCATCCTTGCCTTTAAACGCGGCGACACGTCTCGGATCCGGTCCACCATGGCTACTTTGCTCATGCTCATCCCTTCCTTGCGCGGGTTATCGAGGCCAGTGCGAATCGATTGGTTCACGATAGCGGCGTAGCCGCGCGCCCATTGAAGGGAGCTTTCATGCCGCGCTGGCACGCTCGTTCCACCGTTGAACGTTGACGCCCATCACGATAAGCCATAGCATCAGCGATGCTTCAGCGAAGACGCCGAGGACCTCGATGTAGATAGTTAGATGGTGATCGACGGTGGGGGACAGAAAGGCCAGCCAACCCAGACCAGCCAATGCCATCAACACCCCCAGCGCGCGAGGCAGGAACCTGGACCTGAAAACCAGGTAGCCGATCAGCAGGCAATAGGGCCCAAAGAACAGAAAGGGGCTGATGGGCAGGGAGACGCGAGGAAAAAAACCAAGCGTCATGACGACGCATCCCGCCAGGCTGAAGAGCGCCCCGATTAAAGAGATGAGCCTGCTGACCGGCTTGAACAAGCCATAGAAGAGCAGTGTCAAAACTACATAAAAGCCGGTCGCGATGAGATTTGTGGCGTTGCCGTAGGCAACAAGCTTACGGCCAACCAGTATCTCGGCAAGAATTGCCGTCAGAAAGTAAAGCAAATAGACGACACCAGTCATCCTGGCGCGTGGCGACGGCGACGCAGCTCGAGTCCGATCCATCATTCTTAGCTACCGGAGTGGCCAACCGATGAGCAGGCCGACGCCGAATATTCCGAACCCCATGATTGGCGTGTTCCCGACAAAGACGCAAGCCTCGTCGAACAAACAGGCCCTGACTATGTTAGGCGCGTAATTAGGTCGTGAGTGGTCAAAGTTGCACACAATTGCTGATTCGTCTCGAAACGGCAGAGCCCCACGAGAGATTTCGCGACAGTGTTCCACGTTCGAAAGCAGAACTTGGAGCCTGAGAATTTGTTTTCCGATGGGAGTCAGCCAAAGCTCTTGTGGCCTTTGACCGCGAACCCGCCCGGCCCGGGAGTCGCCGGCCATATGGCTTGCGTTCATGCAAAATCGCCGATGCACCCAGCGAACTGTCTCCCCAAAGTGTGGTCATCGCTCCTTGGGGTGGGGTTTGGGGGCAGTGAGCCGCGGGATTTGCACTTATCCCTGCGCGGTTTTCACAGGAAACTTCAGTGAAATCAATCTACGTCCCGGTGCCTGCGAAAACCACGACAATGGTGCGCAAAATGATCTTCATGTCCAGCCACATGCTCCAGTTCTCGATATAGGTCACATCCAGCGAAATGTAATTATCGAACGAAGGATCCTGGCGCGCCTGAACCTGCCATAGACCTGTAACCCCCGGAGTCACATCCAGGCGGCGAAGATGGCTGAGCTTGTATTCCTTCACTTCGCTCGCAATCGGCGGACGCGGCCCCACAACGCTCATGTCGCCCTTCAACACATTGAAGAATTGCGGCAATTCGTCCAGAGAATATTTGCGCAGAAATCTACCCACCTTGGTGATGCGCGGATCGTTCGAAATCTTGAACAGTACCCCATCCCGCTCGTTCATGTGCATCACATCCGCACGTCGCCTTTCAGCGTCCCGCACCATGGTGCGGAACTTGGTGCAGCGGAACACACGACCCTTCTTTCCGATCCGCTCGGAGGAGTAGAAGATCGGACCTCGCGAATCCAGCTTCACTGCAATCGCAATCGCCAAAAACGCCGGTGCAAGGAGAATCAGTGCCACGGTCGAAAACAGAATGTCCAACACTCGCTTCAGCACCAATGCCACCTCGGGCACGTATCCGCGGTGCAGGGGAATCGTCGGGAATTGACCCACATACTCAATCTGGTTGTCCCAGGCAAGCGTGCCGTAAAGGTCCGGAACCACGCGCAAGTCTACCCCATGAACACGGGCCTGTTCAAGAGTATCCTGGATGACTCCCCGCTCGCATGGCGCGGCAAAAAACACCTCATCCACAAACTGTTTGCGGGTCTGCTGAAACAGCGTTTCCAGTGTGCCGACCACGTCCCCGGATGTCGCGGTGAAATCGGACTTGGCACCAGGCAATTCGATAAACCCCTTAAATGTATAGCCGAGATGCCGGATGCTTTCCAGGTGGTGGCGCAGTGCGTGCGCCTCCGGTCCAGTACCCACAATTAGAACATTCCGTGTCCCTACCCCGCGCTCGAAAAGCCGGTAGATGAACACTCGATAGACCAGCCGGCGCAGGCTCAGGATCACGGTCACCAGTCCAACTGTGATTAAAACAATGCTGCGCGGAATATCGTTTCCATGAAGCAGATAGAGTGTGCCGGTCAGCAACAGCCCAGTCGTCAAGCAGGCCTGTACGCTGAGCCTTTGTTCATGAAGAAAGCTGGTCAGCCGCGTCGGGTTGTACAACTGCATTCGGCGGCTGGTGATGATCAGCACTACTGCAAATCCCGATAGCAGGGCCAGCAAGAGATTCATCGACCGCCCTTGAATGAGAGTGCCGTGCCAGAATCCTCTTGCCCCGGCCACCGGTCCGGTGTGGTACTCGTAAAGCGTTGCAAGGGCTGCTGAGCCAACAACCGTTACGAGATCAAGCGTCATCCACAACTTCGCGGTGCCCCGCATGGGGCGCGGTGGCTCGACAGCGGTCACTCCCGCCCAGTCTGGGGCGGAGGACACGGAAGCCGAGACCCTTTGCCAGAATTCCGATGTCGCCATAATATGTTCCGCAGACCTCAAAGTTCGAATGCTAGTAGAAAGTCGGGGGGCTTCCTATCTCAGAACCGAGCAGCAATCGAAAGCTCAATGCGTCAGAGATTAAAGAACGTGCAATTGACGTGATGCTCCGTGAACTAGTCGGCTGGCCTCTTTGCGCCATCCGATTCCATGTCTGAAATAAGCCTTGTTTCCTATAACGAAAAAAGGCTTGAAATTCCTTCGCGATGTACCGCCGCGTGCCACGACTGAAGATTTGCGCGCGTCGTCATGGAATACGACGAAAAACAGGTGAACAACTGTTATTGGGTCGAGCTTATGAATGCTGCTTGAAACTGAAGCGCTTGTTGATCAGTTTTCAGTGTGGACCTTACCCTTGGGTGCCAGTTTACTAAACTTCTTGAAATTCAGGTTGTCCACGCTGCCGTTCACTTCAAACAATGGGGGGCTTGCGAAGTTTCCCGGAAAAAGCACAACTCAAGCATCGCGCGTGAGGGGCCTTCATGGCAAGAAAAATCGTCCTGACTTTTGTGACCATTTGGTAACAGGTTCAATCCGCAGGTAATACATAAGCATCCAGCGCCAGAAACTGCTGCAAGTGTGGATCGGGCGACGCCAGAAAATCCTTGAGCGTCCCAAAGAATCGCGCCCGGCCCTGATCCAGGAAAAGCACCAGGTCGGCCAGCCGTTCGGCAAACCGCATGTCGTGTGTTACCACGATGCTGGTGAACCCAAGCTGCAGCTTCAGGCGCTCAATCAGGTCTCCGAGCCGGCGCGCGATGATTGGATCTACCATCGTAGTCGGCTCATCGTACAACACCACCTCAGGCTGCGCTGCCAGCGCCCGCGCCATCGCCACCGCCCGCTTTCTCCCCGTGGACAAGCTGGCCGGAAACACATCCTTGACGTCGTCAGCCCCTACCAGGCCAATCAACCGGTCCACAATCTGCTGAACCTGCTCCTCATCCAGCCCCCCGCGTTCGCGCAATGGGAATGCAACGTTCTCGCGCACGCTCATGGAATCGAAGAGCGCGCCATTCTGGAAGACCATTGTCACCCGCTTCCGAATCGCGCGCATCCCCTCTTCGCTCAGGCCGTTAATCTCCTCACCCTCCACCCTAATCGAACCCACTTGCGGCTTCAGAAATCCCAACAGGATGCGCAACGCCACTGACTTTCCTACACCGCTTCGGCCCAGAATGCACAGCGTCTGTCCGCGATTCACTGAGAAGCTCACATCGTCCAGAACCTTCCGTTCGCCAAACGACATGGAAACGTGGCTGAACGAGATCATCGTCTCGCCCACACCGGGCTCTGGGAACTCCCTCTCGGCCTCGGAATCCGGCTGTATCGCGGTCAGCTCGGTGAGCAAGGCGTCGGCAAGCTCCTCAGGCTGTTTCTCCTCGGGCTCGGGAACTCCCTTCCCGGGCACATCCGGATTGACGTGAGAATCGGCCATAGCGGTGTTATCAGATTACCCGAAGCAAACTCGCTTCCGCCCGCGCGAGTTCGGCGCGCGAGTTCGCATTGAGGAACCATCGGCCTGCGGATAACCCACTCGGATGCTCCAGTTGCCCTGCCTGAACAGCCAGTTCAACCGGAATCACCGTGACGCATTCTCCCAGGCTGGTTGCCGCGGCCTGATACCCTGCATAGCAACCTCCGCGTCCGGCATCCAGTTCTGCGCGCAGCAGCGGCAACGCTTTCCGGTCCACCACCGATGGAAACGTCTGCGCAAATCCATTCACCGAGGGCACCGTGACAGCTCGCCCCGATACCTCCGCATGACGTACCAGCAATTCAATCAGGCACGCCGGCGTCAGCGGCTGATCAACAGGTAGAAACACCGCCAGCCGCGCCGTCATCGTCTCCAGCGCCGCGCAAATGCCACCCAGCGGACCTAACCCGGGCTTGTCGTCCTTCACCACCGGCGCAAACCCCTTAAGCGGCGCGCGTGCTCCCGCAATCCAAACCGCCAGCCCCGCGTCCCGTAGAATCTCGACCGCCTGCTCCACCAGCGTCCGCCCGGCAAACGGAACCAGCGCCTTGTCCTCGCCCATCCGCCGGGATTCGCCCCCCGCCAGCACAAACCCCACGCTGTCCGCCGGCCCGTCGCCCGCCTTCACCCTCAATTCCCGCACTCCTCCAGAAATCGAATGACGGACTCGATCCCCAACTCAAAATTCTTCAAGTTGAATTTTTCGTTAGGCGCATGCAAATTATCGTCCGGCAATCCAAAGCCCATCATCACGCTGGGCAGCCCCAGGTGCCGTGCAAAATCCCCCACAATCGGAATCGACCCGCCCGACCGGATGAACACCGTCTCCTTACCCCAAACCTCGTGCAGAGCCCGCGTCGCAGCTCGAATGTAAGGATTGTCCACCGGGATCAGGCACGGTTCGCCGGAGTGAATCAGCCGCACCTCCACGTCCACGCCCGCTGGTGCAATCTCTTCCACATAGCTCTTGTACAGCGCAAAGGCCCGCGCCGGCGTCATATCCGGCACCAGCCGCATAGATACTTTGGCCACAGCCTTCGCCGGAATCACCGTCTTCGCTCCAGCCCCTGTAAAACCGCCGGGAATCCCATGCACATCCAGCGTCGGCCGCGCCCACGTACGTTCCAGCACGCTGTAGCCGGGCTCTCCCGTCAGTTGCCGTGCTCCCACCTCCGTGAGCCGGTATTGCTCTTCGTCAAACGGCAGGCTGCGCCACGCAGCCAGTTCCTCCGCGCTCGGCGCAATCACGTCATCGTAGAATCCGGGAATCAAAATGTGCCCCTGCTCGTCTTTCAGACCCGCCAGAATCTGCGCAACAGCCACAAATGGATTCGGCGCCGCGCCTCCATACATGCCGGAATGAAGGTCAGTCTTCGCTCCTCGCACTTCAAGCTCGGTATAGATCATCCCCCGCAGCCCAACACAAAGCGTAGGCAGTCCCGGCGCAAACAGTTCGGTGTCCGACACCAGCGCGAAATCCGCCTTCAACTCAGCCGGCTTCGTGGCCACATAGGCCGCAATCCCTTCCCCGCCAACTTCCTCTTCGCCCTCCAGCAGCACCCGCACATTCAGCGGCAGAGCCCCGGTCGTGGCCAGCAGTGATTCCAGCGCCTTGATGTGCATATACATCTGGCCCTTGTCATCCACAGCGCCCCGCGCATAAAGGTTGCCATCGCGCTCTGTCGGCTCAAAAGGTGGTGAAAGCCACTCGTCCAGCGGATCGGGAGGCTGTACGTCATAGTGTCCATAGGCCAGCGCGGTCGGCTTCCCCTCCGCATGAAGCCAGTCGGCATACACCAGCGGATGCCCCTCAGTCTCAATAATCCGCACATGTTCCATGCCGATGCGCGATAACTCCGCCGCCAGCACCTCCGCCGCGAAATGGCAATCGCCTTTGTGCTCCGGCAGCGTGGATACCGAGGGAATCCGCAGCAACGCCTTCAATTCATGCAGAAAACGAGGATGATTCTGGTGTGCATACTCAACGGCCGAAGATGACATGCAGTCGCTCCCCCTAAATGAATTCGCAACTCAAAGCAAAAGTATAGGCCTTCCATTTGGATGCAGTTGTTCTTTGAGCGCGAGGTGTCGTGGTGGGACAGCCGGCCCCGCAGGATCAAACGGTCTCCTGTTGCTTGCAGGTCGCTATGACGATGGCCCAATGTCCAATCGGACCTTCAGTTCCCCGCTTCCATCTGCTCTTGAAATCGTCAATGGCAGCACGCGTTCTGAAAAACCCGAGGCGCGAAAGAAGACCACATAATCCCCATCTTCAAGTCTCGCGGCGAACCTTCCCTGCGCGTCCGATCGAATTCGCGCGACGTGAACTTTCCCCCCGGTTCCTTTGCGCAGAACATCTATCGAAGCTCGGGGAATAAGAGCGCCTGTTGTATCGCAGATCACGCCGCTAAATGTTTGCAATACGTCCTTGATAGGTGCCCGCTCGGCAGCGGCCAACACATCTTCCTGCGTTGGATACGGCAACGGTTCCATTTCCATCGTAAATTGGTTAGCTTCAGCAGGTGCGTTGCCTGAGACCTCTAGAAAAACTTCCCCCCAGAGTTTCGGTGCTTCCCCTCGGACCCAGTATCTGCCCGGCCTCAACCTGGGCAAAACCGTCAGCCCATCGGTGCCGGTCTTCAGCGTATGCAGCAGCCTGCGTTTAGCGGAACGATCTCGGTAAACCTCGATTTTTGCATCCGCAATAGGCTTACCCTCAAACTGCACCACAATACGCGGGTGCCGTAACGACGGCAAGAATTCCGCAACTTTCACATAACCTATAGCCGAAGAAGGAGCTACAAAAAATGCGCAAAGGAATAAAGCAGCGACCGTGATTGAAAGTCGGTGCCTGCGCAACCCTCCGGATTGATAATTATTCTTAATACCGCACCACGCTCGCATCCACCTCAGCCGACCACGCGTCGATCCCGCCGCGCACGCTCTGCGCCAGCTCAAACCCCTGTCCGCGCAGCCAGAACGCCACGTTCATTGAGCGAACGCCATGATGGCAGACCACCAACAATCTGTCGTCGGGATCCAGTTCCTGATGTGCGCGCGCAGGCACGTCGCCCATCGGCATCGCCAGGCTGCCCTCAATGTGCGCCGTGGCAATCTCCCACGGCTCACGAACATCAATCAGTTTGGCCTTGCCCCCGGCCAGCAGGTCTGCGGCTTGCTGCGGGGATATCTCATAATCGAGCATGACTCTAGCTTACCCCGTCACCCATGCGGCTGAAACTGCCCTCAGACAGAAGCGATGCCTCTCAATTTTGAATTGGGATTCCACAAAAGATCGCGCACCCATTTCTACTTAAATGCGCGTATCGAATCTTCCGCAGGAGCCTTGGAGGAGGTATGCCATATTTTGCCTTATATAGTCTTGCCGCGAATCAAACAAATCTGTTCAGCCATGTAAAAAACTTGAGAGGAACAATGTTCCTCTCTCTTAATGACCCATAACATCATGCTGAATAAGGAAGGGCAGATTCGTCATGATTTTCTGCGCCTTTCCGGAAATCTCTTTTACCCAATAAAAAGTGACAACACCGTTGTCCACATTCATGTTTGTGGGCTCCATGTACGTTATCGGATCCCCATTCGGTTTATAGAGCGTTATCGTCGTCAAGAATGCTTTTCCCCCTCCTTGATAGTGCCTTGCACACCTCAATTCCGCGATACGTCTTTAGGGTCACCGAGATGACCCCATCCCAGTCCGTGCCATCGTCGCGCATAACATGGACGTACTGAAGAAGCATTCATTTCGGATCGAAAACATCCAAATTGATGCTTCCGTCAAACATGCTTTCACCGGCCTTCAGCCGCAACACGGTAGTCTTGAGGAGATGCCTCCAATTTTAAACGCACAATCCGTAACCAAGCAATTCGGCGCCAAGCCGCTTTTTCTCAATGTTTCCCTCACCGTCGAAGACGGAGACCGCATCGGTCTCATCGGTCCCAACGGCGCGGGCAAGTCCACGCTGCTGGCCCTCCTCGCCGGCCAGGTCGAACCCGACTCCGGCGAGCTCGCCGTACGCAAGCGGGCGCGTGCCGCCTATGTCCCTCAGGATTCGCGTTTCGCTCCCGGCCTCACCATCCGACAGATACTTGAGAACGCGCTAGCCGCAGCCCATGTTAACGAGGAGGAACGCGAAGGCCGCCTGCGCGAGCTCACCGGCCGTGCCGGCTTCGCTGACCTCAATGCCGAAGCAGCCGCGCTTTCCGGCGGTTGGCGCAAACGCCTCGCCATCACTGAAGCCATGGTCATTGAGCCTGAAGTCATGCTGCTCGACGAACCCACCAACCACCTCGATCTGGCAGGCATCGAGTGGCTTGAAGAGCTGCTGCGCGCTTCCTCGTTCGCCTCTGTCACCGTCAGCCACGACCGTTACTTTCTCGAGTCCACCTCCAGTCAGATCGTCGAGCTGAACCGTGTCTTCGCCGACGGCCTCTTCCGCGTCAAAGGCACCTTTAGCCGCTTCCTCGAAGAGAAGCAGGCGTATCTCGAATCGCAGAGCAAGCAGCAGGAGAGCCTCCGCAACCAGGTCAAGACCGAGATTGAATGGCTGCGCAGAGGGCCGAAGGCCCGAACCACCAAGTCCAAGGCGCGCATCGACAGTGCCAATGAAATGATTGGCCAGCTCAAGGCCATGGATTCGCGCACCACCGTCAACTCCGCCGGCATCGACTTTGAAGCCAGCCAGCGCAAAACCAAGCGCCTCGTCGAATTCACAGACGTAGCCTGCGACGTTCCCGCCAGCCCCACCCCGGATGATGAGACCGCGGCAAGCCTTGTCCGGACAGTAGGCCCGGGCTTGGTAGGTCTGGGTTCGGTAGGTCCGGGCTTTAGCCCGGACAATATGCCAACCCATTTGAAGGGGGCTTTAGCCCCTGCGGCTCGCCGCCTCTTCACCGGCCTCAACTTCATCCTCACGGCCGGCATGAAAGTTGGCCTCGTCGGCCCCAACGGCTCCGGCAAAACCACTTTCCTCCGCCTGCTACGCGGCGAAATCGAACCCGCCGAAGGCACCATCCGCCGCGCGGACAATCTTCGCCTCGTCTATTTCAGCCAGATGCGCGAGCTCGATGAGAGCCTCACCCTCCGCCGCGCCCTCGCCCCGGAAAGCGACTCCGTCATCCACCAGGGCCGCACCGTCCACGTCGCCAGTTGGGCCGCCCGCTTCCTCTTCACCAGCGAGCAGCTCAACCAGCCCGTCCGCAATCTCTCCGGCGGCGAAAGAGCCCGCGTGCTCATCGCCAAGCTCATGCTTGAACCGGCAGACGTGCTTCTCCTCGACGAGCCCACCAACGATCTCGACATCCCCACGCTTGAAATCCTCGAAGAGAATCTCCTCGACTTCCCCGGCGCGCTCATCCTCGTCACCCACGACCGCTATCTGCTGAACCGCGTAGCGTCTACGGTTCTAGGCCTGGACGGCCGCGGCCACACCGGCCAGTTCGCGGACTACGCCCAGTGGGAAGACTGGCTTGAAGAACAAGATGACGCGCAGGACAAGTCGACACGCCGTTCCGATGGCTCCAGCAAAGGCCAGCAGGCGGGCACTAACTCCGCTAACCCCGCTAACAACGCGAACGCCGCTAAGAAGAAACTCTCCTACCTGGAAGCCCGCGAGTTCGCCGCCATCGAGCACAAGGTCGAAGAGTCCGACGCGCGCCTGGCCGCCGCACGCGATCACGTAGAGCACCCCGACGTAGCCACGAACTCAACCGCTCTTCAGGAAGCGTTAAAAGAACTAGACGCCGCGCAGCATGAGAACGACACCCTCTACGCCCGCTGGGCCGAGCTGACGGAGAAGGCGGGATAATTTCTTCTCTGGAGGCAGCAAGCTCGTTTCCGCATCGCCGATCATCCACCCGCAACCCCGTCAATGAGTGACTCGGCCTGTACGCGACAGTCCACAGCGCAAGTCCTGCAGCTGCTCTTATGTCATGGACGCACAAACGCTATGAGGCGCCCTAAATACCCCATCAGCTCCCCATCGTTGACCGCTTCCGTCTCCCATGCCGGGTTTGTATCGTGATGGTAACGATTGGAATATTCTTTGAGGTCGAAAAGCTCGTCTATTTTGTGGCGGTCGAGGATTTGCGAAGGGTGTCCATATTCTCGTTCGCATCTCGCATGGAATGGTCCAAGCAGGGTTCCAGGCGGAAACGTAGCAGGACAGGCTGTCCGCAGATACGCTTCAACATGAGGACGGATTGATCGAGCCACCTCACGGCTATTACCGCTTGGACCATTCGTGCGGTATTCGGTGAACAGCGCATCACGCCGATCATGCTCCGTGATGGCATCCTGCCGGACATCCCAGGTAATAAGCGTAGAACCGTTTCCGTCTCGTTCGATTTGAAATGCGGAACGGGCGTTGGGGTCGGTTCCTTCCCATAAACGGCAGAGAAACGATTTGCTGTGCGAAAGCACAATCATCTGCCCAACCCGTAGCGAGAAGCGCCGGAGTTCTTGAGTCGTTGCCAACATGCGGTGTTCATCGAGACTGGAGACCGGATCGTCAATCACGACAATCTTGGTTGCTAATGTTGGATCTTGCTCTAAGGCCGCGAAGTAAAATGCCAGGGCCAGAGTATTTCGGTCACCCGCGCTGAGTGTCGTTTTGAAGGATGGCTCACCTGGGCGCTCCGCTCCTCCGGAGACCGCAACATGAGTGTTGTCAATTACCAGGCTGTAATTGCAGGTAGGCCCTCCACGGGTATCGGCAGATGCAACCCGATCCACTTGGAAGCCGGCGTTAAAGCGCGAGAGGTATCGGTTGATGGAAGTCTGATAACCAGGAAATGCAGTGGCTCTGTATTGTTCCAGCGCACCTTTCGCAGTATCGCGCTGCTGCTCGGTGGCCCGCTTGGCTTGCTTGGCGGCTAGGTATTCGTTGCAAAGCGGGACCACCGCCGCATTGTGCCGCGCGCGCACTGCTACCAGGCGAGCCAAACTTGCGCGGATCACGGTGACATTTGCATTACCCGCTTTTTCCTTGACGACTGCAATACTACGGTTCGCTGCCGTCAGGCGTTCGTTGTATGCATTTACAAGAGCTAGATTTCGCTGATGCGCCTCAACAGCGCCCATCCCCTCCGCTGAGAGCGGAATTACTTCAAGAGGCGCTTGCGATTTCGCTGCGAGAGCCGCGGATATGGCTCGATGGGCAGTCTGCCAATCTCGAACAATAGATGCAGTGTCAAGCTCCAGGTCAGGGATCTCCGCGAACTGTCTCCAGAATTGGTCACGCTGCACAATCATTCGCAGATTTCTCTCGAATCCCGCAGTAACTTCACCACCGTGCGTTCGTTGCACAGTCTGAGCGTAGGCTGCGATCTGTGACTTCAGCGCGGCGTAACCTTCGCCGAAATACTCCCGATAGGCTCCAAGAACAGGTGACCCATTCAGGGTTTGAGCGCAGAATGGACAATCATTCCCACGGATGCGAGCCATGCCTTGGGATACCCAAGACTCGCTTCCTTCTCCGATGGTCGCTAAGTGCTCTTGGACTCTTTGCGCGGTCTCCACATCCAGAGTGGGCATATCACGCCGTAACAGTGCCGTCGTCTCTTCGAGGTCGAAGCCGGGGAGATTCAGCAGATCGAACATACCTGTCGCATTTACAGTATCGGCTTGTTGCGCCGCGGCCAGGGAACGCTCTTCATTCAGAATTGCTTGGTCTATATCAGCCTGTGTCGGCAGGTCGCAAAAATCGTCTACAGAGAGGCCGCCACGATCATTCGTCGTTATCGCATTCGCCGCAGTCCGCATTCTTGTGTTGTCTGCTTCGATCTGTTGAACCAGTGCAGCCAAAGCGCGGTTAAGTGCCACCCCCTGAGAACCAAGTACGAGTTGATGGAGATGTTGACGGTGTTCTGGGTCCACATCCAGGCCGGAACAAACATTCTCGTCAACGAACAGATCGTCGAAGATGGCTATATCAGGTAGCGTGCGATTCCATACCCCGTTCTGGAACATGGCAGAAGGTGGACCGCCCGTACAGTCGAGCACGACGTGCGGGGGCTGCGCTGCCGATAACCGCCTGCGTTCGAGGATATGCACTGGATCGCCTGTCTGAAGAGATCGCAGGATCGCAGTAAGCGTCGTCTTACCCCTCCCGTTTTCGGCATAGAGAAAGACATTGCGTTGCAACTGGAGGGTAACTCCGGTTGCTACCGAATCGAATTGACCGATGTTGCGAAGTAAACGAAGGCAGTTAATCACAGCATCCTCGAACAAAAAACCAATGCAGATCCAGAGAGATCTCGGTTTCGTAAATTCTAATCGCCTATCCCGATCCAGATCTGGGGAGGCGTCTCATCCTTGCCTGCAGCGTTGAGGAAGCGATGATCTCGATAAGGGTCAAATCGCCAAAGCACTCATCGTCCAATCGCAGCAATTGGAAATTGCCGGCTCCCGTTCACATTGCCCCCGATCTCTCGCCTTTGGGGACCGGGGATGCAGAACCCAAACGTCCTTCGGCTCAGCACAAGCAAAAATTCATGCTGAACCATCACCGGAACAGGCGGAAACGCGCCAACTTTACTTCAAACGCCGAACGCCCGGAACCCGCCCGAATGACTTGTCAAAGGTAATCACCTCACTGGCTCGAAACTCGAAGGCAATCTCGCGAATCAGGTGATCGGCGAACCCAACCGTGCCTTTGCGTGAAGCTTCCAAAGCTCTCCATGCCAGGGCCGGCGACTCGGCGACCACACCTCGTGTCTGAAGCAGGCTTTCGATCGTGCTCAGAACCTTATCTCTGTCCCATCGGCCACGAAGCACCCACGACAGTTCGGCCAGAACAAGGAGCGGAACGAATACACCGCCTGCGGAACGGGCTGCTACCAAGGCAGCACGGGATTTCCCGGTTTGGACAGGATCGTCGTTAAGGTAGGCGCGAGCCCATACATTGGTGTCGGCGGCAATCACTACCACTGCCTCCGAGCCTTCGCCGCGTCCATCTCCTCAAAGGTCATTGAGCCGCCTGCTTGCCCACCCGAGTCCGCCATTCTCCACAGGTCTTCGAGCTCATACAGCACAGGCTCCACCCTCACAGCGCCGCTCGCGGGAATACTGAAGCGGATACGGCTGCCTCTCTGGATTCCAAGGCGCTTCCGCAATTCCCTGGGCAATGTCACCTGCCCTTTGGAAGTGACAGTCGCCTCCACGGCAGTATCCGTCTCTTGAGTGGTTGAGTCCATAATTCACCCTCCTTACATTATAAGCATTATTTCCTTACTTTTCCAACAAACCAGCCTACCGATTTATTCGGTCCGGCCGAATAACGAAATCCGGAACCACCCTCAATCAACCGCATCCCAAATCACGTCCAATCCTCGTTTTGGTTTTCAGCTTTGCAGAGAATTACCCTCCCCCGGCCCACAATAGAAATAGTCAAACCTCTGAGCAACAGTTGCCAGGCACGGTATGCAAACAACGCCCATCGGTCACGGACCAAATCAACCATAACCCCTTCCACAGCAAGGCTTTTCGCGTGACTGCCTCCGCAACGGCAGGAGGCAATGGTTAGCTTTCTTTAGTTTCCGAACTTTCCAGGGTTCGCCTTAAGCAGGTTTACGAACTTTCTATGGTTAATTAGGGTGAATCTCCTAACCTTCCATGGTGATGTTTCAACGGTTCCGCGCACCGCAAGCATCTGATAATAATCTGCTTAGCCAAATTGAAGAAGAAAAAACGGCCGGCGCGTTTTTAGGCTGTGAAACTGTGAGACCCCCTAAACCATAAGAATTAAATAACTTAAAACAGCAAGACCCACAGAAACACAGCCCCTGTGATCTGTGAAACTGTGGACCCCATCCCCCGCCACATTCCCCTGGTAACGCTATCAACTATAATTCGCTCCGCGAAAGGTCAACCCTCCATCATGCGGACGAAATCCATTCATCTCGTGGTATCCCTCCTTGCACTCCTCCTCGTAAGCGCATCCCCAGCACTCATTGCACAGTCAGCCCCCGAGCCCGTAAACCCCCACGCCACTCCCGAAGCCCGCTCCCTGCTCGCCTACCTCAATTCCATCTCCGGCCAGGCTACCGTCACCGGCCAGCACAATTACCCCAACGACGGCTCGCGCTTTACCGACCTTGCCTACGACCTCACCGCAAAATACCCGGGCCTCTTCGGTGAAGACTTCGGGTTCTCCGCCGGCGACGACAAGGACTCCGTCCTCTCCCGCCCCGCCATGATTGAAGAGGTCAAGCGCCAGTATCAGAACGGCGCCATCATCGCCCTCACCTGGCATGAGGTCCGCCCCACGGACGACGAGCCCGTCACCTTCCACGACAGCGTCCAGGGCCACCTAACCGACTACGAATGGCAGCAGCTTCTCACTCCCGGCACTCCGCTCTATAACCGCTGGTGCGCCCAGGTTGACGTGGTCGCCGGCTATCTCCGCCAGCTCCGCGACGCCCACGTGCCAGTCCTCTTCCGCGCCTATCACGAGATGAACGGCGGCTGGTTCTGGTGGGGCGGCCGTCCCGGCAAAGATGGGTCTGCTGCGCTCTACCGCCAGATCTACGACCGTTTCGTCAACGTCCATCACCTCGACAACCTGGTCTGGGTCTGGAACGTCAACGCACCCAATCCCGATTGGGTTCCCATCGCCGAATACTATCCCGGCCCGCAATACGCCGACGTCGTCACCATGGACATCTACGGCGAGTTCAAGCAGGACTTTTACACCAGCATGCTGACCCTCGCCGCCGGCAAGCCCATCGCGCTTGCCGAAGTCGGTGGCCTACCCACTCCTGAAATCCTGGATAAGCAGCCACGCTGGGCCTACTTCATGTGCTGGAGCGAAATCCTGCGCACAGGGAATTCCCTAGACAAGGTCCTCGCTGTTTACCACGCCCCACGCATGGTCAATCGAGACGATCCGCGCCTCGCCGTGCCTATGGCAGCCATTCGCGAAGCCACTGCCGATCGCATCGGAAGTACGCCGGCGCCTGAGCCGGTGAGCCTTGGCGCATCGGCTGAGGCCAAGGCCTTGCTTACGCGCCTGGCAGCACCCGGTCAACTCATCCTCAGCGGTCAGGAAAACGATCCCACTTCCCCCTCGGCCGCAACCGCCGCAGTGGTGCAGGCAACCGGCAAGCAGCCCGCCATCTACGCTACGGAACTGAGCCCCACCTCCAACCTCGCCGATGCGCGCAAAGCCATCGTTGCCGAAGCCCTCCGTGCCCACGCGGCCCACGCGGACGTCAGTCTCAGTTGGCATCCCGCACGCCCCACGGACGACGCCGTCGCCAATGCCAAAAACCTGTTGACCGACTACGAATGGAACGATCTGCTCACCCCCGGAACTCCTCTCAATCAACGCTGGCTCCAGCAGGTCGACGGCATAACCGAAACCCTCCGCAAACTCGATAAAGCGGGGGTCGCCGTTCTATGGAATCCGCTGCCCGAGTCAAACGGCACAAGTTTCTGGTGGGCCGGACGCAAAGGTGTCCATGGCTCCGCCGAGCTTTACCGCCAGCTCTTTGACCGCCTTGTCCATCACGATGGCCTGCACAACCTGGTGTGGGTATGGGAAGCTGGCGCGTCCGACTTTCGCCCTGGCAGCGGAGGACCAGCCGGTGCAGGCCTGTTAAGTGACTTCTTCCCAGGCTACCTGTATGCGGATGCGCTGGAGATTCGCCTGAATCAGCTTTCCCCGCGTTTCCCCGCAGGCCACATGCTGTCGCAAATCGCTCTTGAAAAACCTATCGGCGCGGAACTAGCGGGTGATATTCCTCAGCCTGCCGCATTGACCCAGAACACCGGGCTAGCCTGGTTTCTTGCCGTACCACCGCCCCCGGCGCCTGCCGGTTCCACCGCCCGATCCGACGCGCTACGCAAGCTTTATGGTGATCCGCAGATCGGCTCCCTCGCTCCTACGCAATAGGTTGAACCGGGGCCTGATCCCAATCGACCACGGCATGTCTCGCCCTGCGTGGTAAAAAGTAAGTTACAGCATCAACGGGCGTCCCCTTATGTCTAACACCGTCAAGGTGCTCATTGTCGAAGATGAACCCCATGCCCTGATGGGTCTTGCCGAGCTCATCTCCGGCTGGGGCTACCGCACGGAAACTGCGTCTGACGGTATCCAGGGCTGGGAGAAGGCGCTTAGCTGGAACCCGGACATCGTGGTCACCGACCTCAAGATGCCGCGCCTCGACGGCATCGGCCTGCTCATGAAGCTGGCCAGCGAGTCTTCCGGCCTCAGCGCGAACCTGGCCGTCATTGTGCTCACGGCAATGGGCTCCATCGAACTGGCTGTCGACGCCATGAAGCTGGGCGCCTATGACTTCCTGCAGAAACCGGTGGATGCCACCCGCCTGCGCACCATCCTGGCCAATGCCACCCGCCAGCGCGACACCGAGATTGAGCTCGAAGTTGCCCGCCGCCGCCTCCGCGAAACCGGCGTCCTCGGCGCCCTCGTGGGAAATTCGCGCTCCATGCGCGAAATCTTTGGACTCATCGAGCAGATTGCGCCCTCGAACGTTTGCGTTCTTATCACTGGCGAAAGCGGCACCGGCAAGGAACTGGTTGCCCGGACGCTGCATGAACTCAGCCCGCGCAAATCCCGCCCCTTCGTTGCCGTCAACTGCGCGGCAATCCCTGAAACACTCATTGAGAGCGAAATCTTTGGACACGAAAAGGGCGCCTTCACCGGCGCGGTCGAGCGGCGCGCCGGCTGTTTCGAACTTGCTTCCGGAGGCACGCTGCTGCTGGATGAACTGGGCGAGATGCCCATCGGCACCCAGGCCAAGCTGCTGCGTGTTTTGGAGGAGCGCAAGCTCCGCCGTCTCGGCGCGCGGAACGAGCAGGATGTCGATGTGCGTGTGCTGGCCGCTACCAATCGCGATCCCGGACAGGCGGTGGCGCACGGCCACCTGCGCCCCGATCTGTTCTACCGGCTGAGCGTCTTCAACATTCACATGCCGCCCCTGCGTGACCATATTGAAGACGTTGTTCCCATGGCCGAAGCCATGCTGCGCGAAATGAACATCAAGCACAGCCGTAAGGTTTCAGGCATAGGGACGTCTATGGTTGATCGGATGCTCGCATACGATTGGCCCGGGAATGCCCGCGAACTGCGCAACACCGTCGAGCGAGCTGTAATCTTGTGCCCGGATGGCGCCCCCCTCGACGTCGGACATCTGTCGCCGGGGTTTGGCAAAACTCAGCTCCCCGCTGCGCAATCCCTGGATGACAGTGTGGTCCAAATCCGCGTAGGCTCAACCGTAGACGCGGCCGAACGGCTGCTCATTCTGCGCACTCTTGAGGCCACCGGGCAAAACAAGACCCGCGCCGCGGAAATCCTCGGGGTCAGTCTCAAGACGCTGCACAACAAGCTCAAGGAGTACATCCGCACCCGGGATGAGCTTCCCATTTAACCGATGCGCCTGAAGACTAAACTCGTGCTTGCCATCACGGCCCTGGTCTTCCTCATTTCCGGGGTGCTTTCGCTTGTCTATGTCAGTCAACTGCTCCATTCCGCTGTTCAGCAGTCGTATGACACCAACCTGTTGGTCGCCAACCAAATACGTTTCGCCCTCCAGAGAGCCCTCGAAACCGGGCTCAAAGACCGCAAGGTCGACCCCAACAAGCCGGAAGAACTGCGCGAACTGGCCGCCGCCGCCGTCCGCGACAACGCGGCGTTGCAGGCGGTCGTCGAGTCGGTGAATCGCTATTCCCTCACCGTTTACGACATCAACATCGGCGACAACCAGTCCAAAACTTTACTGAGCACCGATCCCGAAAACCTGGACAAACCCCTGCCCCTCCGGCCCGACTACAAACAGATTCTCGATGCCGACCCCGTCCAACTCATGAAAGCGGTCTTCGGTGCGCCCCGGATTTTCGATATCGTTGTGCCGCTGGACCGTAATGGCGAGCCGTTCGCGACCGTCCATGTCGGTGTGCGCACAACACTTCTCCTAGCTGTTTATAAGCCTTGGCTGACCTCGGCTCGCACCCTCATGGAGCTTGTATTGGGAACCGCCCTGATCGCCGCCTTTCTGCTCAGCAATCTTGCACTCGAGCCTTTGGAAGAGATCAGCAGGCAGCTTGATTATTGGACCGCCGCGAGTGAAGAAACGGGTGAGGAAGATGAAGCTCCGAGGCAGGATATGGCGGCCCGCGTCTCGAGCAAGATTGAGCAAATCGGTCAGCGTATGAGGAACGTCGAGGAGGTCTTCTCTGCTTTGAAGGAGAACATGGACCAGATCCTCGCCAACCTGCAGGATGGAATCCTGCTTTTTACCGGGGACGGGCGCGCGGTGCTGGTGTCAGAGGCGGCGCGGCGGCTGCTCAACGTAGACAGAGGCAGCCTGCTGGGCCAACAAGCCGGGGAGATATTCGACAACTCAACCGTGCTGGGCAAGAAACTGCTCGATGCCTTCAACGCCGGCATTCCGCTGGTCAAGGAATCGGTGACGACCGAAACCTGGCGCCGGATTGAGGTCTCTCTGGACTTTATCCACGACGACCAGACGCATCAGGGGCTGGGAGCGCTGGTCACGTTGCACGACCTTGAATCGGTGGAGCAAATCGAGTCGGAGCTCGAACTTTCTCGCCGCATGGCCGCCATTGGCCGTCTCACTTCCGGCGTCGGTCACGAGGTCAAAAATCCCATCAACGCCATCGTCGTGCACCTCGAGTTGCTAAAGACCAAACTGGGCGAAGCCAGCGCGCCCGCTGTTAGGCATCTCGAAGTCATCGAAGTTGAGATTCACCGCCTCGATCGCGTTGTGCAAATGCTGGTCGACTTCTCCCGCCCCGTCGAGTTGCAACTGCGCGAACAAGATCTCCGCCCTGTCATAAGCGACGTGTTGGCCCTGGCTGCCGAGGAACTCTCCACGCACAACGTCACCCTCGTCAGCCGCATGCCCTCTTCGCCGCTCATGGCCAACGTTGACGCCGACCTGCTCAAACAAGCCACCCTCAATGTCATCCAGAATGGCGCCCAGGCCATGCCCGACGGGGGGCGTCTTGAAGTCGTCCTCGAAGAAGGGCGTGAATCCGGTCGCGGGGACTCCATGAACGGAGTCAGACCGCTAAATGCCTCATCTCCATGGAAATTCGCCGTCCTCCGCATCGCCGATGAAGGCCCTGGAATTCCTGAAGAAATTCGCGAGAAAATATTTGACCTTTATTTCACAACTAAATCAGGTGGAAGCGGCATTGGACTGGCCATGACCTACCGAATTCTCCAGTTGCACCATGGGAGTATAGAAGTACAATCAAAGGCAGACCATGGCACTGAATTCCAGCTGCGAATTCCACTTGTTGCCACGGACTGGGGACGCCGGCATCTCCTGCCGGTGAGTAAGCAAAACGAGAAGGGACTCGTGGGATGAAGACACCTGCCAGAATCTTGGGGTTGCTGCTGCCGCTCTTGCTGGTGGGCTGCGTCCCAAGGGACAAATCCCAGATTCAGGCTCTTGCACCGCCTATTGAAGATACGCCGCTACCCAAGCCCTCTGAGGCGCCTGCAAATTTGCCTCCTCCCGTTGTGAGTCTGCCTACACCGCCTCCTGCGACCAATCCCAACGCAAACGCGCAAACGCAGCCGCCACCCAAGCCTCCGGCCCGGCACAAGAAGCCCCCGGCACCGGCGCCGACACCCGCGCCAACGCAGCAAGCGGCCACTGAAGACGCCAGCGTCAGTGCCATCGGTCAGCTTTCCTCGGGTGCGCCTTCTGATCTCCGCCAGCAGACGTTAGACTCCATTGCTTCCATCGAGCGTGGCCTCGCGGGCATTACCCGGAGCCTAAACGATCAGGAACAGAAGACCGCGGCGCAAATCAAGGAATGGTTGAAGCAGGCCCACTCCGCGCTTGATTCGGGCGATGTGGATGGAGCGCACACCCTTGCCGCCAAGGCCAAGACCTTGCTCACTGAATTGAATCAGTAAGCTACCGTTCGCCCCAGCTCAGCTTGCTCCGTAGCGCCTCAAAAAAACTGCTTTCGCTCATCCTGACCAGCTTCACCGTGTACTGCGACCGTTCGCAGACCACCTCATCGCCGCACTGAAGCTCAACCGCCTGCTGTCCGTCCACCGTCAACAATGCCGTGTTGGGAATCCCCACCACACGCACCGTGACGCTAGCGTCCCCGCGCACCACGATGGGCCGCAGCGTCAACAGGTGTGGGCAAATTGGCGTCACCACCATCGCGTCCACGTCCGGCGTCAGAATCGGCCCATTGGCGGCCAGCGTATACGCCGTCGAGCCGGTAGGAGTAGACACAATCACGCCGTCCGCCCGAAATCCCGCCACCTTTTTCCCGTCCAATTCCACCGCGAATTCGCCCATGCGCGCAATGTCGCCCTTTGACACCACAACATCGTTGAGCGCCTCGAAGCTGGACACTTCGCGGCCCTCGCGCTGCAACGCCGCATGCAGCATGGCCCGCTCATCCACCTGGTAGCAGTCCCTGCACCAGCCATCGAGTGTTGCGTACAAGTCGCCCAGCCGAACCTCGGTCAAAAAGCCCAGGTAACCCAGGTTCACACTCAGCACCGGAGTGCCGATCGCCGCAAAAATCCGCGCAACTGAGAGCAGCGTCCCATCTCCGCCCAGCACAATCACCAGTGCGGGCGCAAAGGTGGGCATCTCTGCGCGTTCCACAACCGGAGCCACGGATGTGTACTTGCCGCTCTCCTCGTCCAGCAGCGGCTCATATCCACGCTCACGCAGCCATCCGATCAACTCCGGCAAAAGCCGAGTCAGCTCTTCCTTCTGCAAATTGCGATGCGAATCATGCAGTTCCAGTGTACCGGTTAGGGCTGAGTGCACCGCTACTTCACAGCCCTATTGTTGAGAGCTAGCAACTTGAATCCGTTCTCGATTTTTCTGAATTCCGCCTCGTCACTAGAGCGATTCGGCTTGGCAGTTCGAAGCCCCACTGTGTAAACGATTCCGGATCGCAATGCAATGGCTTGCTCTTCCACTACTACGGCACCTTTGGGAGATGGGTGTTCCGTCTTGAACTCAATCGCCGTGAGACCTCCAAGTCTCGTGAGTCCTTTGACGACCCGAGCTTTAGGCCACTGACCATCCACGGTCCGAATGTGTTCGGATGCTATTCGCGACAACGAAGAATAATCTGTCGCATTGTAGGACGCGTCCACCCATACGAATCGGGTTTCGTCCGTCGATGCGGGTAATTCCCGTCCCACCTCTGGCAGAGGCACGAGAAAGCCATGGTTTGGGTTGGGGCTATGCGTTGCGTGGCCGATGGTTCCTGCTGCAAGCCGGACGAGGTAGCCATAGTCTTCATTGGAATATCGAACTCTCCAGAGAGTTTCCGTCTCTGTTTCCGTCCAGTATCGGGGCGCAGATTGTATTGATATCGACCAAAGCGGATGGCCGATAACCAGGAGACCGGGAACAAGCAACGACGCCAGCATTCGAAGCTTCATGTCGAACACTGTACTACACTAACGTGCGTGGAGCCGGCTCGCCTGCAACCCTTCTCGCATACAACAAAAACTCCCGATTCCCTTCCATCCCCGTAATTGGCGAAGGAATCGTCTCCGCCACTTCCCACCCGAGTTCCCGCACGCAATCCGCCACGCGATCAATCGCAAGTTGATGCGCCTCCGGATCGCGCACAATCCCTCCCTTGCCCACGTTGCCGCGGCCCGCTTCAAACTGCGGCTTCACCAGGATCACCGCCTCCAGTAACCCTGGCGCGGCGGCCAGCACCGGCCCCAACACCAGCGTTGCCGAAATGAACGACACATCCATCACCAGCAGCGTCAACGCGGGCTCGCTCCGTCCCTCTTCCAGCGCGCCTGCGGCAAAATGGCGCGCATTCGTTCGTTCCACCAGCCGCACCCGCGCATCGTTCCGCAGCTTCATCGCAATCTGCCCAAATCCTGTATCCACCGCGGTCACATGCGCCGCCCCATGCTGCAACAGGCAATCCGTAAACCCGCCCGTCGACGCGCCCACATCCAGGCAGCACCGCCCCGTCACATCGATCTTCCAGTGTTCCAGCGCCGCCGCCAGCTTCAGCCCTCCACGGCTTACATACAGTGGCTCCTCGCCCAGCAGCCTGATCGGAGCATCTTCCTTCACCTGCGTCCCGGGCTTGTCCACCTTCTGTTCTGCAACCAGCACGCGGCCCGCAAGAATCATGGCGCGCGCGCGCTCACGGCTGGCGACATAACCGCCCTCTACCAGCACGAGGTCCACTCGTTTTTTTGCTCCAGCCGTCATCTCAATCCCGCCGCTTCCCATGCTGCTCGCACTTGCTGCTCTTGTCCCCGGTAGCGTCGGTGCGTTATGTTGACTCTTGGCAATGCTACCAACGCAGCCCGACCCTCAGCCGTCCAATCCGTTGCCCCCAATCCATCGTACTGGCAATGAGCATGGACATTCTGAACATCACGAAAAGGTTGACACCATGGATGACGCCGCCCTGCTGGAAGCAGTGGCCGAAGGAAGCCAGGATGCCATGGCGGCGGTCTATGACCGCTATTCGCGAATCGTCTACTGCATTGCCCTGCGCGTGCTGCGCGAACCGGCGCTGGCGGAGGACGTAATGCAGGAGGTCCTTCTGCAGGTATGGAAGCGCCCGCAAAGCTTCGTCGCCCGGCGGGGAAACCTGGGAGCATGGCTCAGCGTAGTCACCCGCAATCGATCCATCGACGTGCTGCGCAAGCGCTCGCCCCTAGACCAGCTCGCCCCGCTTGACGAGATGCGACTTCCCGATCCACGCGACATGGTGCTGGCCACAGAGCAGGACTGGCTCATGGACAAGGTTCGCCTCGCGCTCGAAACATTGCCCGAGGAACAGCAAGGCCCGTTAGAATTAGCCTACTTTCATGGTCTGAGTCACACTGAGATCGCTGTGAAAACCGGCTCCCCTCTGGGAACCGTAAAGACCCGTATCCGAGCCGGCCTTATGACCATCCGAAAGGCGATGAACGTATGAACGACGACCGCCTCCACGTTGCTGACTCCGATCTCGCCCTCTACGCCATGGGTGCGCTCACGGTGGTCGAGATGGACGCTACCCGGTCGCATCTTCTCGACTGCGCGCAATGCAAAGAGGAGTTGCGCCAGAACCAAATCGCCCTTGCCGCCTACTCCCAAACTACTGAGGAAGTCGCCCCACCGGATGGTGCTAAAGATCGCTTCCTGGCGAAGCTCGCCGCCACGCCACGACTGGACGCGCAGCCGCAAGCTCAGCGGGAACCCGAATCGCAGGCAAGCATTCCCGCCGCGTCCCAGGAACCACTCTCTCTCTGGCGCACGTTCAAACTCTTTGTCTCTGCAAATTTTGCTGGCCCGCTCGCCGGCGCCCTGGCTGTTCTGCTCATCGCCGTCGCCATGGACGACGTCCGGTTCCGCGAGGCTCTGCATTCCGAACGCATTGTAGCCAGGCAGGCCCAGGCCGATTCGGCGAAGCTCGCGCAGCTGATGGAACTGCTCACTTCCACTCACGTCAACAGGGTTGTCCTTCATCAGGGTTCGGTAACCTCGCCTCCGCCTGAGGGCAAGGTGGTTTACGAACCCAGGAGCGGCAAGCTGCTGTTAACTGCGTCCAACCTGCAGCCCCTCCCCGTTGGCAAGACCTACGAGCTGTGGATTCTGCAGCCGGAGGGCAACAAGCCTGTGGCTGCTGGCATCTTCAAACCCGACGCCTCCGGTAACGCCGCCATCATTCTTGCCCAGGCGCCCGCCGGCCTCAAGGTAAAGGGATTTGGCGTGACCATTGAGAATGCACGCGGATCGGACACGCCCACGTCGCCCATCGTCCTCTCCGGCTCCTAAGCTGAGGAATCCGCACCGGGAAGGATCGCCATCCTCAGCGGCGGAAAACAGCTTTGTCGTCCTGACCGAAGCAAGTCGCGCTGTACGTAGCCTGCGCGGTGGAAGGATTCGCGTATGCTCTTTCCTTTGCTTCTGAAATTCATGCTGCGGCACGCAACCAAGTCCCAAATGAAAAGGGCAATTCCAGTCTCCTGGAACTGCCCTCTGTTCATTCGCTGAATCTGCTCCTATGGCTGTGCCTGGCACGCCTGTAACAGCGTCTCGGTTCCCGTGACCGGAGGCGTCGGGTTCGTCGGTGTTGGGGGCAAATTGCATGGCTGTCCGTAACCTGGCACGCGGCTCACCGCGTTCACATTTCCCTGCGAACCGGTCTGCGTAGTCACACGCACATCCACCACATTGCCCTCCAACAGCACGGTAGTGTCCACAATGTCCAGATCTGTTCGAACAATCGTCAGGAACGGACTGTCCGGCGACGCTACGTACACTTTGCCTTGCGTCGAATTCTCGGTCGAAACCACGGTGCGCGGATGGCCCGTGATGGGCAGCGTTTTTTCTACCGTGTGATTATTCAAAGTCACAACGGTCACGGTCTGGTCGGCCTGGTTTGCTGTGTAGGCACGCGTTCCGTCGGCAAGCACCGTCACGCTGGCTGGATTGTTGCCCACCGGAATCGTGTAGGTCGTCCCGAACGTCGCGCTGTCGTTTCCATACTCATCCTCGCTCACGTCGATCGCACTGATGAGTCCGCCGTCATAATCGGCCACCACCAGTTGAGCCGTCGCCTGGTTATATTCCGCATACACCGGACCGGCGGTTTGCGTCATTCCGCTTGTTCCGTTAGGCGGCGTAATGCCCGTGGCCTTTACCGCGCTCAACGACAGCGGCAGCGTCGGATGACAAAAAACTTTCTGGCCAGCCTGGTTCAGAAACGGAGTGCATGAGTCCAGCGTGTTGTCCTGGCTATTGATCACCGTGATGGTGTCGTCGCCCCGGTTCAGCACAAAGAACCGCTTGGCGTCGGGGCTCTCCACCGCATACACCGGGCACTTGCCCACCGGGATATTGGCCGAAACCGAATAGCTCGCCACCTCAAGGGTGTCCACCGTTCCGGTGCGCTGGGTCGTCGGAGACAAGTTGCACTCCAATCCGGCATCGGCGTTTGGATCGGGATTCGGGATGTTCTGGCTGATCGCAAAGTCGCGCTGCCCCACGGAACTCGGGCCCACAATCAACGTCGGCGTTGTAGCCACCGGAATCGAGAGCCTGAACGCCTGCGGAAATCCGCCGAATACATCCGCCACATTGCCGTCCAGATCAGCAGCCCATAACCCGGAGGTCGGCGAAAACAGGTTGATCGGTACCGCGATCGAAGGCAGCGTGGTGTATTCCACCTGCTTCGGCTGCAGCGTCGAGGAAATCGGAAAATTGCTCAATGTGTGGTCGCTGTTGATCGTGTAGCCGTTGGCGCCCAACGCGTCAATAGTGAAAGTACTCGGCCCCGGGCCGATGGGCGCAATGGCCAGCACCGCATCACCCGAGTAGTCGATCACCGTGGCAATGCCGGGAGTGGTCGGCGAAGGAGCCGAAATCACGATGGCATACGACGACACCTGCGGAGCCGGGCCGCTGCTGTTGATAGGCGTTACAACGGGCCTATAGGTACTGCCGCAGCCGGCGATCAGGGCTGCCGACGCAAGCGCCACACCCCCGCAAACCAACCGCGTGCGCGCCTGGCCAAATTTCATTGGAAAAATCCTCATTCAGTTCGTTCCTGTTTACTTCCTGATTGTAAATCAGGCAATTGGGGGTTAGACGCTCGGAGGCCCGCGAAGGGTATCCCTCGCAACATGCCTTTCTCACCATCCCAATGCCGCCATCGACGATGCGTCAATGTCCCGCAATCTCCACGATTGCCGCATCCTGCCCGCTCCAGGCCGAAGCACCCTCGTGCGTCAATTGCCGCTTGGCGTCGTCCCAGCGCAGTTTCGTCACCGAGCCAGCGCCTTTTTCGTATGCATAGGTGGTTCCATCGTCAGAAAACAACGTGAAGTTCCCGTCCGCTCCCGGATATACGCGCACCTTGGCAATCGCCTGCGTCTCATGGGTGCTTTCCACCTCCGCGCCCAGCGGAAGTATCGAACCCGCCCGCACAAACAGCGGCAGCGTGTCGATCGGCGCCTGCACCGTAATCGTCTGTCCGCCCTTCACCCGCTCATTCGTCCAGTAGTTGTACCAGTCGCTTCCGGCCGGCAAATACACTTCCCTGCTCGTCGCGCCCTGCTCCGTCACCGGAGCCACTAGGAACGCCGGCCCGAACATGTATTCGTCCCGCAGATCGGCCACCTTCGGATCATTCGGAAAATCAAGCGGCAGCGCCCTCATAAACGGCGCTCCCGTCAGCCATGTCTGATATCCCAGCGAATAAATGTAAGGCATAAGCTGATAACGCAGCCGCAGGTACTTCTCCAAAATCGGCTCGGCCTGCTTGCCATACGACCAAACCTCGTTCGCCACCCGGCTTCCATGCGTTCGCATGATTGGCAAGAACGTCGAATACTGAAACCACCGCGTATACAACTCCGGATAATCGTCATACCCGCCCACATTAGCCCGCGCGTCGCTTGGGTCCAACAGCGGCTTGTGCGTCGGATGATGTTCCGCCGGAAGATACTGCCATCCCCCCGTGTCGTTCGACCAGTAGGTTAGCCCGGAAGCCGCAAAGTCCAGCCCCGTTGGAATCTGCCGCTTCAGCGTATCCCATGTCGGATAAATATCCGACGACCAGAAGATCGTCCCATTCGCCTGCGCCCCGGTGTACGCATCGCGCGAAAGAATCAGCGCCCGTTTCTGCGGTTCATCCCTGCGGAAACCGTTATAGAGCGCCGCGGTATGAAACAGCGGATACACATTGAAGAACTGCGTGCCTGGCCCAATGTGGTAATAAGCCCCGTTCGGCGGTAGGTCCGGCTCTGTCTCATCCGCCCAAAGCGAATCGAAGCCCAGGCTCAAAATGTTCTCGTGAATCGTCTTCCAATACCACTTCGCCGCCTCGGGATTCGTCGTATCAATGTCAGAACCCGCGCGATCGTACGGCTGCCCATTAATCGGTGTTCCATCCGCCAAATGAATCAGCCAGTCATTCTTCAACAGTTCCGCGTAGTAGCGATCCTCGGCAACAAACCGCGGCCACACGCTGATCATGGTTTCAAATCCCATCGCGTGCAATTGCTTGTTCATCGCCGAAGGGTCCGGCCAGAACTTCGGATCCATGTCGAACTGGCCCATCTTGGTGAAGTAGAACCAATCCACCACCAGCACATCCGCCGGCAAATGCCGGTCGCGATACCCTTGCGCAACATCAAGCACTTCCTTCTGGCTCGCGTACCGCTGCTTGCACTGGATATACCCATAGGCAGCCTTCGGCAGCATGTGCGTTGGCCCTGTCAGCAGGCGATAACCCGCATAAATCTCATCCGCCGTATCGCCCGCAATTACGAAAAATGAAACCCGGTCGCCCGCCTCCGATGTCCAGTTCGTCTGCTCGTTGAACCCCGCGGAAATCGTGGTTTTCGAGGGGTTATCCCACAGCACTCCGTATCCCTTGTTAGTAACCAGAAATGGCACGCAGAAACTCGGCGCAGCCGGCGCCGTGTAATCGGCCCAGCAATGTACCGGGTGTCCGCGATGATCCAGAAATCCCTCGTGGTTCTGCCCCAGCCCGTAATAGTGCTCATCGTCCGGCGATACAAACGTCGCACCCACAATCCACGACTCCGGATCTGTCGGCCTGCGATCCCGCGCCAGGTCCGCCGTCCCATCCTTGTGGTTCGGCACCGCCTGCGACCACCCCGTCATCTCCAGCAGCTTCTTGCCCTGCGGCGTCCACAGCGTAATGTGCGCGCCGGGAGCAGAGCCGTTGAAGTATTTGCTGATGTCGATCTCCGTTTGCAACGGAGGATGCGCCGGAGGCAGATCTTTATCCACCGTTGCCACAATGCGCGCGGAATTGTATACATCGGCCCGCTCCGTCTGGCTCGCGCTCCAGCCGGCGCCCGCGGCCGCTGCAATAATCCCATACCCCGGGCTGGCCTCTGCAGGCTCTCGCTTTAGACTCAGCGTGACGCGCAGGATATTCGGCGCATAGGGCTCCAGCACCACCGTTGCGCCCCCGCGATTCAGTTCCAGCCGCTGGCTGGCAGACGCTGCTTCGCCCTTCACTTGGGCCGAAGAGGGCGCGGCCGAAATAACCATTCCAACCAGAAGCGAAACGACAAATGTAAACCTTTGCATTCAATCTCCGTTGCGCGGCGCAGATGCATGACAAAACACCGCGCTCTGAGTGTAAACCGATTCACCCGTACCTTGCCCGAAATGCACTCTGGTGCCCCATGTTCCGATTCTGAGACATGGAAACGAAGCGATACGATTGATTCTGTGGAACCCCTGAATCCCAACTCCCGATCGAAGCTCGCCTGGCAGTCGAAGCTCGTGCTGCTCCTGGTCCTGCCATTCGCCGGCGTTAGCGTGGTTCTTCAAACCCGTTGGTGGGCATTCTATTCCTCCTCCGTAGCCATCTGGACCATTGGCCTGAGCGTGCTCCTCGGCTTTGTCGTCCTCAAGCTTCGCGCCGCCACACCAGCAGCCGCAGCCGGTGGCGTCGTCATCACCGCCAGCCTCATGTTCTCAACCGTGGACTTCCCCTACCGCGCATGGAAAACCGCCCTGGTCCCCGTGCTAGCCGTCTCCCTCCTAGCCCATTTCGCTACGCGCCTTGGCCGTGCAAAAAAGGAAAGCCTTGGAACTGCAGAAGAAAGGCACGGCCGCTCCGCCTCGCAGGTAGCCGCCAACCTCGGCATCGCCGCCCTGGCCTGCGATCAGATCACCCAATCCTGGATCGCCTCAGCTCGCTGGCTCACGCGCGCAGCCCTCGCCCCCGCGCATCTCCTTGCGGTCGGCCTTGCGGCATTGGCTGAAGCTGCCGCGGACACCGTCTCCTCGGAGTTGGGCCAGGTCTTCGGCGGCCGCCCGCGCGTGATCACCACCCTACGCACCGCCGACCCCGGCCAGGATGGCGCCATCAGCCTCGTGGGCACACTGGCCGGCATCGTAGCCGCGGCGATTGTCTCCGCGCTGGGAACCCTCGCGCTGAGCGCGGACTGGACCGTCTTCGCAATAAGCTGCGCAGGCGGCATCTTCGGCCTGCTCTTTGACAGCCTTCTTGGCGCTACCCTCGAACGCCGCGGCTGGGTCAACAACGACGCCGTCAATTTCCTGTCGACAGCCAGCGCGTCAGCTTTTGCGCTGGGATTGCTGGCAGTGTTGCCTAATATCGGCTGACCGTTGTCCTGCTAACCCCGCGAACAACGCTAACTCCGCAAATTCCGCCAACTCCACTCCGCCCTTCAAACCTTCCGCAACCCAAGCTTCCGCCTCAGCCCATCCACAATCCGCTCCTCAATACTCCCAAACGGCTGGTCCGTCGTCAGGTAAGTCCACGTAGCCCCGCGCTCCGTCGGATCAAGCCCACCAGCCTCCGCCTGCGCCACGCGTTTCGGAATCTCTTCCTCCACCGTCGCCTCCATCGCACGATACATATCGTCGATGTCCTTCAGGTACTCGTGCAGCGGATTGTGATTCGCCCACGAAGTCCATTGCGTCGCCTCGCGCAGCCCCGAAACTCCCGCCAGATGATCCGACCAGAGTTCGTCGATCGTCGTTAGCGACACGAGCTTTTCCAACTCCGATGCGCACGGCGTCTCTCCTGTCAAGATCCCCTGCCGCCGCTCCTGCACTCTCTGCCGCTGACCTTCCACAACCCCCTCGTATTTGTGCAGAAACTCCCGAATCTGCAGATTCTGGGTCTCAATCTTCCTCTGAATCCGCGCCGGAGCATCTGGCGAATTCAGTTCATCTACGCCGTACTTCACCAGCAGATCGTCCTCAAGCGAAACAAAGAATTGCGAACTGCCCGGGTCGCCCTGCCGTCCCGCGCGCCCGCGTAGTTGGTGGTCGATGCGTCGGCTCTCATGCCGGTTCACGCCCATCACGTGCAAGCCCCCCAACTCCGCCACTCCCGACCCAAGCCGAATGTCCACCCCGCGTCCGGCCATATTTGTTGACACCGTCACCGCTCCCCGCCCGCCCGCCCGCGCAATAATCGCTGCCTCCTCCTCTTCATTCCGTGCATTCAAGACAGCGTGCGGCAGCGTCCCCATCGCGGCGCTCAGCCGTTCCGACTCCTCTACGCTCGCCGTCCCAATCAACACCGGCCGCCCCGTCGCATGTACGCGAAGAATCTCATCATGAACCGCCTGCTCTTTCTCCCTCTTCGTCTGGTAGAGCCGGTCCGCAAGATCCTCCCGAATCACCGGCCGATGGGTCGCAATCACCTCTACATCCATGCCGTAGATCGCGCGAAACTCCCCCGCCTGCGTCGCGGCAGTACCCGTCATCCCACACACCTGTGGATATAGCGCTACCAGGTTTTGCAGTGTGATCGATCCAAGAATCCTGCCCTGCGTCTTGGCCGCGACGCCCTCCTTCGCCTCCACTGCGGAATGCAATCCGGCGGGCCATCGCCTGTCTGCTACAACCCTCCCTTTGAACTCATCCACCGATTCAATCGCGCCGTCTTTTACCAGGTAATCCACGTCCCGCCGCAGCAGAGCATGTGCGTGAAGCGAATCCTGAATCGCAGTAAACAACCTCAGGTGCCTTTCATCAAACAAATTCCTGCACCCAAACGCGCGCTCCGCCGCATGAATCCCCGCGTCCGTCAGCGAAACACTCCGCCCAAATTGATCCAGCACGTAATGCGCATTACGCTGCAACCGGCGAGTCACCGCATCCACCCGGTAAGCCAGCGTGGCATCTCCGCCTTCACCGCCCGCAAGCACCAGCGGAATCCGCGCCTCGTCAATCAGAATCGAGTCGGCTTCATCAATCACCGCAGCCGCAAACCGCCGATGCACCTGCTCCTCAGGATTCAACGCAATCTGATCGCGAAGAAAGTCGAATCCAATCTCGTTGGCCGTCGAATAAGTTACATCGCAGTTATAAGCTTGCTTGCGTTCTTCGCCTTTCATCCCCTGCTGAATACAGCCAACCGTGAGCCCAAGATACTTGTAGATCGGCCCCATCCATTCCGCATCGCGCCGCGCCAGGTAATCGTTCACCGTCATCACGTGAACGCCCTTGCCTGCCTTCGCATACCAGGCAATCGCCGGCACCGCGGCCAGCGTTTTTCCTTCCCCCGTCTGCATTTCGGCAATCCGCCCATCGGCAAGCGCCAGCGATCCCTGAAGCTGCTCGTCGAACATCTCCAGCCCCAGCAATCGCTCCGCAGCCACCACCGCAATCGCAACCGTCTCCGCCAGGTCCCGCGCTTCAATCGCACGATCCTGCAATACAGCTTCCGTCAGCCGCCGCAGCTCTTGCCGCCGCGCATTGATCTCTCGGATTACTTCTCGACGATGCGAAGGCGAACCACTCCGCACAAATAGATTTCGCAGGAAATCGCGCACTGAGGCACTCTCCTATCCAGCAGGTTGTAAGTTGTGTTGGAAAACAGAACCTGACTTAGGCAAGAGAGAATGTAGGAGGGCGCTGATAATTTGCGGGCCATTCAAAGCCATGAACCCGGGGTGTATGCGAGTGAAAGCAAACTGGTGCGGAAGCAGCCCGGGCATTCCCGCGTGCCTCAACCCCAATTTCCTGCCGCTCACATTGTTGTTCCGCAAGGCCGACAATCGCGCATATTTCCGCGCCGCGGTCCGCGGCCACGCTCGGCACAGCAAACGCCGCACCCAGGGTCAACACCGCAGCCAGCAGCAGAATTGTGCGTCGCTTCAGCATGTGCAAAGAGTATGACACAAGAAAAAGAAGGTCGTCTGCTGACTTGCTTGCGGACCAACCCCGCCACAGCTCAATGCAGATGCAACCGCCAGGCCGTATAACTCAGAATCTCGTGAGCCACCCGCTCCAGTTCGTCGGTACCACCCTCCACGGTCACCCGCGGCCGCGGAGAAGTCAGCACGTCCAGCCCGTCCGCTGCGCAAATCGCGTGAATCCTGAAGAGATGTGTTCCATCGCTGACAATCACCAGCCGCTTCAACCTGTTCGCCCGCGCAATCACCGCAATGCGCCGCGCCGAGTCTTCAGTGTTCCGGCTCACCGTCTCGGCAATAATCGCCCCTTCCGGCACGCCTTGCCCCATCAGGTATTCGCGTCCAACTGCGCCCTCTGAATACTCATCCCCGCCTGCTCCGCCCAGTGTGATGATCAACGGCGCAATCCCGCGTCCGTAGAGTGCCAGCGCATGGTCCAGCCTCGCCCGATACACTGGCGAAGGCTTCCCGTCATACTCTGCCGCGCCAAACACCGCGATCGCATCCGAGGGTGCAGCCTGATCCTGTCCCGCATAGAGTTCAATCTGCGCGTAAACCCACCAACTCCACGCCGCAGCCCCCAAAACCAGTGCCAGCAGCACAACCAACGCAGTGCGTATGGGCCATTTGCGTCGTCTTGGCTTGGTCTTGCGCGTCATCGAAACCTTCAGCAACGGGGATCAGAGAATCAAGAGAATCAGAAACAAGGCCCTTCGGTCAATTGTCTACAGATGCGGAAATCAACTGTCACTGCAATTTCGCGGGGTTCGGTGCTTTCCTATTCCTTGTTCCCTATTCCCTGTTCCCTGTTTTTTACCGTTGCAGCACCATCGCAATTTCGTGCGTTGGAATCGCGCCTTCGCGCAGAATCTGCCAGCGCCCAGGTCCCAGTGACAGGTCCACAATCGTCGTCGGCTGAGCGTGCCCGGTCGGGCCGCCGTCGATAATCAGCGGAATACGATCGCCAATCTGGTCGCGCACACATGAAGCATGCGTACACTCCTGCGCGCCCTGCAGGTTGGCCGAAGTCGCCGTAATCGGCAGCCCAAACCGCTCCACAACCGCCCGCGGAATCGCCGCATCCGGAACCCTCAGCGCCACGTTTCCCGTATTCGCAGTCGATCGCAAAGGCAGCTTGGTCCCCGCCCGCACAATGATCGTCAGCGGTCCCGGCCAGAAGCGGTCCGCCAGCTTATCCAGCCATGGGTCGGTGTCGCGCGCCAGCGTATACGCCTGCGCCAACCCGGAAATCAGCAGCGAAAGCGGCTTATGTTTTTGCCGGGACTTGATTTTGTAAATCTGCTCTACGGCATGCAGGTTTACCGGATCGACTGCCAGCCCATAGAAAGTATCGGTAGGCAGCGCAATTACGTCGCCCTTTCGCAGGCAGGAGACAATATAGTCAATCCGGTCTGGTTGGGGTTCATCGGGATGGACGCGCAAGATCTCCGCGGACAAGAAGCTCTACCTCAATTCGCGCATTACTATAGCCACAAAGACGGAAACTAACACAGCACCTGTCATGGTGCAAGTCGCGCCCGTCACCTCACCCGCGCCCGGCATCCAAACGGCTTAGAATCGGCAGAGGGTATCAACGGTCTCTGAATCATGCCTCTTCGCATTGTACAGAGTAAGCAGAACGCCCGCCTCAAGCAGCTTCGCAAGGCGCTGGCCAACCCCTCACGGGAGTCTCGCAGCGGTGCGCCTCATCTGGCCGGCATAGAGGGCCCCAACCTGCTTGAGGAAGCTTTGCGTGCCGGTCTCGCTGTCGATTGCGTCTTTGTTGCCCAGGGTGCCGAGCGGCTCCTCGACTCCTTCGCTCTTCCGCCGCAGGCTGAAATTGTGCTGCTTCCCAGCGAACTCCTTGACTCAGCACTCACCACCGAATCTCCCCAGCCCATCGCCGCCCTCGTCGAACCGCCCGAGTGGACCTGGGACAACCTCCTGGGCGGCCTGCAAAACTCCACCCCGCTGGTTCTGGTCCTCGCGGGAATTCAGGACCCCGGCAATCTCGGCACCATCCTCCGCTCCGCTGAGGCCTTCGGGGCAGCCGGCATCCTCACTCTGCCCGGCACGGTCAGTATCTGGAACCCGAAGGCTGTCCGCGCCTCCGCCGGCAGCGTCTTCCGCCTCCCGGTACTCGCCGCCAGCGCCATCAACGCTATCGCCCGCCTGCGCGAAGCCGGCCTGCGCATCTTCGCCACCACGGTCGGCGCTGCCGAACCGGCCGATCTCATCGACCTCACCGCCCCGGTCGCAATCCTCATCGGCAACGAAGGCAATGGCGTTCCCAGGCCAATCTCCGCCATGGCCGATGGCGCCATCACCATCCCCTGCCCCGGTCCTGTCGAAAGCCTCAATGCCGCCATCGCCGCCAGCATTCTCCTCTACGAAGCCTCCCGTCAAAGGAGAGTTCCCCGATGAGCCTTTTCGACGGCCAACCCGACGGCCCATCCGGCCCGGCACGTACCGCTCCCCTCGCCGAACGTATGCGCCCCCGCACTCTCGATGAATACAGCGGTCAGGAGCATCTGCTCGGACCCGGCAAGCCCCTCCGCGTTCAGATCGAGCGCGATGACTCCGGTTCCATGATCCTCTGGGGTCCGCCCGGCGTAGGCAAAACCACCCTCGCCAAAATCATTGCGGAAACCACAGAGGCCAGCTTCATTGAGTTCTCCGCCGTCATGAGCGGCATCAAGGAAATCAAGCAGGTCATGACCACCGCCGCGCAGGCATCCCAGATGCACTCGCGCACCATCCTTTTCGTCGATGAAATTCACCGCTTCAACAAGGCCCAGCAGGACGCCTTTCTTCCCTACGTCGAGCGCGGCACCATCCGCCTCATCGGCGCCACTACGGAGAATCCCTCCTTCGAAATCATCTCCGCGTTGCTCTCCCGTTGCCGCGTCTACGTGCTCGAACCGCTCAGCGAAGAGCGCATCAAAGCTCTGCTACGCCGCGCCCTTGAAGACCGCGAACGCGGCCTCGGCGGACAGGAAATCTCCGCCGACGACGATGCCCTCCAATTAATCGCAAGCTATTCCAGCGGCGACTGCCGCAGCGCCTACAACACCCTCGAAGTCGCCGCGCAGCTCGCCAACGAGGGCGCAAAACATATCGACCGTCCCATCGCCGTTGAAGCCGTCCAGCAGCGCGTGCTCATGTACGACAAGTCCGGCGAAGAGCATTACAACCTCATCTCCGCCCTGCACAAGAGCGTCCGCAACAGCGATCCCGATGCCTCTCTCTATTGGCTCGCCCGCATGTTTGCCGCTGGCGAAGACCCGCTGTATCTCGCCCGCCGCGTCGTTCGGATGGCCGTCGAAGACATCGGCCTGGCCGCACCGGAAGCCCTCAACCTCTGCCTCAGCGCCAAGCAGGCCATGGAGTTCCTCGGCTCTCCCGAAGGCGACCTCGCCCTCGCCGAAGCTGTCGTCTATCTCGCGCTCGCCCCCAAGTCGAACTCCGTCTACACCGCTTACGCCGCGGTCCAGTCCGAAATCGAGCACACCCGCCAGGAAGCCGTCCCGCTTCACCTGCGCAACGCGCCAACAAAGCTGATGAAGGAGCTCGAATACGGTAAGGGCTACCTCTACGCACACGGCGAAGCAGGCCGCGTAGCCGACATGGATTGCCTCCCCGACTCACTCAAAGGCCGCAGCTACTACCAGCCCACCCAGGAAGGCCGCGAAAAGCTCTTAGCCCAGCGCATGGAAGAAATCCGGAGAATCCGCACCGCCAAACACGGCCAAGGTTAGCGTCCCACATCCGAGATTGATCCCCAAAATGCAGTCATCTTGAGCGACAGAAGCGAAGCGCAAGAAGTCGAAAGATCTGCGGTTGCTTTGGTTGCTTGGAAAGCACTCAACCATCCCGTCCGCCAGTAACGGTCCTACAATTGTTGTTGTGGGAGACTCCTATGGTCAGATTCATCACGACCCCGGAATCCACTTACATCGGGCGCTGCATCTATTGTGATGCCACTCAAGGTAAGCTGACCGACGAGCACGTATCTCCATTTGGGCTAAATGGCTGTTTGATCCTCTCCAAGGCAAGCTGTCTCGATTGCAATAAGGTAACCTCCGCACTAGAGTTTCATGTGCTGCGGGGTATGTGGGGCACTGCCCGCACGGAAATGGGGTACCAAACGCGCAACGAAAAGGGCGCAGATGATCTCTATCCGATCACGGTCATTCGAAGCGGAGTTAAAACCGTTCAAAAAGTTCCACTCAAAGATGCATTGAAGACCATTGAATTGCCGATCTTCAGGCCACCCGCAGTTCTGGAGGGACGAGTCGCTACAAGAATTGACAGTATCTCCAAGGATCAGTTCGATCTGGATGAGCAGAGAACCGACCTCGCAAGAAGGCTCGGAGTAGAGGAAATGTGCTCCCCGTACTGTGATCCAAGCAGATTTACTCGCTTCGTCGCTAAGTGCTCGCTAGGATACGCAATTGAACGTTATGGATTCGAAGCGTTCGAGTCCATCTATGTCCGCTCAGCGATACTTGGAAAAACTGAGGATATTGGACAATGGGTCGGATCGCCAGACACACGAGAATTTCCAGTTCGCAACACACCCATGTCAGGTGGGTTCAAAATCCTTCCGGACAATGATGTTCTCGTGCGCATTAAGCTCTTCCCGCGCTTTGACGGCGCTGAATACATCACTGTCGTTGGAAAGATGAAGGAGATTCATGCCGACCAGTATCGCCTTGTCAAGGCCGGGCGTGAAGCACCGAGGGCAGAATCCGCCTAGCGATCGGACGTCAGAAGTTGGGGGATATCGAAGTTCGGGTATCTCGAACTAGCAGGGCCTCAACCAACCTGCCATTCCGATCCGTCTCCCCTAGCCCTTCTCCCACGGATTCACCACCGACCCCTTTATGTCTTCGAAGTGTTTAACATTCCGCGTCGCCAGCGTCGCACGAGACGCCAGCACGATCCCCGCAATCATCGTGTCGCGCGCATCCACCGGACGGCCTCGCCTGCGGCGATCAGCGCATAACTCCGCTGCTCGAAGGGCCGAATCGGAGTCGAAATGCAGAACCCTTCCTTGAAGTGCGCTCTCAAGAAGCTGTTCAAATCTCACCTCAAGCGCGCCGCGCCTTTTCCCGGGCTGCATTGCCAACAGGCCGGAGCGAATCTCGTATACATTAATCGAAGTCGTCCAAATCGAAGAGCGGGGTTGGAGATCCAGCCACTGTGCAACCTGCTGCCCTGGGGCAGGCCCCATGAACTCTGAGATCACGTTTGTGTCGAGCAGGATCATGACTCAAAGTCCGGAATCTCCATGCGCATGCCGCGAATTTCCGCAATCGGCTCGTCGAGATAGACGCCACTGCCGCTGAAGAGCGCCACCATCTCCGTCCCCAACCCGCCCTTCGGAGCCTCTTCCTCACGCAGCGCATCGCGCAGAATCTCACGCGCCTCGGCCTCCATGCTGCGCCCGTTCCGCTTGGCGCGGTGCTGCAAGCGCGCCTTCAGCCGGTCCTCCATGTTGCGAACCAGAATCTGTGCCATGGCGCCTCCGTTGCTATCATGATAGCATGGCCGGAAAACGCCGCGCATGATAACTTGACCTCGGAGACACGTCGATGCACTTACCATCCGCAGTGTTCCTCGCGTTGTTTGTCGGCGTCGCCGGTCAGCAATCCCAGCAGCCCGTCGATTCGCCTCCCAAGACCATCGCTGAGCAATCGTTCTATGTCGCCGGATACCAGGTCCGCACCAACAACGCCAACGAGATGAGCGGCAACGGTGAAATCGGCAAACTGTGGCAGCGATTCTTTCAGCAAAACCTCGGCGCACAGATTCCCAATCGCGCAGACACTGCGACAATCGTGGTCTATTCCGACTATGCCAGCGACGAAAAGGGCGACTATAGCTATCTCCTGGGCGCGCGAGTTCCCTCCGTCGATCACCTGCCGGCCGGAATGACCTTCAAGAAGATCGCGCCTGGACCCTACGCAGTTCTCACTACAGCGCAAGGGCCACTTGTCGATGTATTGCAAGCAGAATGGAAAAGAATCTGGACCATGCAGCCGGACGAACTTGGCGGAAAACGCGCCTTCCTCACCGACTACGAGGTCTACGATGCGCGCAGCGCCAATCCGCAACAGGCCCAGGTGGAAATCTACATCGGCCTGCAATCTGCTTCCCATTGAGCGCGAGCAATATCCGATTGAGCGCGAGCAATATTGGACAGAAGAAACAAAGCGGCAGGCTTCAGAATTGAGTTCGGGCAAGTCTTTGCAACGGCATCCGCCTATCGGTTCAAGCGTCGGTTACGGCTTGTCCATTTCGTTGCGTTCGCGGACCGGAAGCGTCACCCCCGCAGATTGCATCCAACTACCAGGTCTATCCAGGTTTCTGTTCGAAGAGGAAAAAACCATGATCCTGAGAAAACTCCCCTTGTGCCTTTTGGGCGCCGCTTTGGCTGCGACAATTTTGACCACCGGCTGCCGGGATCACCACCACCATGATCGCGGCGACGAAGCCCAGCCTGCCGCGCAACCCGCAGCCCAACCGGTTCAAGATGAGACCGTGATTTACAACCAGTGGGAAGCCGATACGCACCGTGCCCACAAAGATCTCGCTCAGCGAACCGCGGACGAGCAAAGAGAGTACCGCGACTGGCGCCAGAATCATCCCAACGGCCGCTAGTCAAGCGCCTTAAAGTCTATGGAAAGCTACCTTAGGCTCTCAATCCTAAGGTAGCTTTTCTATTCCCTAAACCCAATTCCCTGCCTCATTCGTACTTCACCGAGCACCCATACGGCCGCGTAAACGTCGGGTTCACCGGCTTGCCGGCCATCGCCTCAGTCAGCGCATCGGAGACGTAATTGTTTGCCCCGCGCACATCCTCGGGATCGGGTGTGGGCCGGTCGTCGATTGCCCCGGCATAAATCAACTTCCCGTCCGGATCGATCACGAACATCTCGGGCGTCGTCTTCGCGTTGTAAAGCCGCCCCAGTTTGCCTTCAGGGTCCATCAGCACGGCTGTCGGCACCGCGTGCATCTTATCCAGGTAAGCATTCTCCTGGCTCGGCGTCACGTAGCCCTGCTCGCCGGGAGCCGAAGAAATCACCGTGAACCACGCAACTCCCTTCGCGGTCCATTCCTTCTGCAGCGCCTGCATGTTGCCGGAGACATAGTGCTTTCGAGTGAACGGGCAGCCCTGGTTATGCCACTCCAGCACCACGAACTTGCCGCGATATTGCGCCAGCGTTTCTGTCTGTCCGCCCGAGTCAGTTGCCGTGAAAGCCGGAGCGGGCCCGCCTACGCGGACGCTCTGAGCGAAACTGAGCGGGAGAAGCGCAACCGCAATGGCAGCACAACCCAAAAGACGAGAACTGAACTTCATCAGAGTCAACCTCCTGAGGGGAATTCAGACGATCAACCGGGAATCGTTCGCGATTCCCACTTCAAATTGGACGGATTCGGGCGCCCCAGGTCACGGGGCTACCCTGCTCCTACTTCTTGACAATCTCCACTCGCCGATTTTGCGACCGCCCCAGCTCCGTATCGTTGCTCGCCACCGGCTTGCCCGACCCGAATCCCTGCGTAGTCAGCCGCGTCGCGGCCACCCCCGCAGCCACCAGGTAGGCCTTCACTGAAGCAGCCCGCTTCTCTGACAGCGTTTGGTTATGCGCGTCGCCACCCACGTTATCCGTATACCCTTCGATCCCTAAACTCCAGGTCGACTGCGTCTTTGCCGCAGCAATCAGCGAGTCAAGCGTCGGCTTCGATTCATCCTTCAAGTGATCCGAGTCCGTGTCGAACAGAATCCCGTAGAGCCGCGCGCGTCCCTCGCTCTTCAGCTGATCCACCACGCCGTTGCCGACACCCGGCTTCCAATGCGGGCAAAACCCAACCTGCTTGGATATGCGCTTTCCCTCCCATTTTCCCGCTGCCCCGCCAGTAGCTCCCTCATGCCACCAATAGCCGGTAAACGACTGCCCGTCGTCGGCGAAAATCAGCATTGCCGGTCCACCATGTCGTGGACTTGGCATGTCGCCTTCCGTCCAGGTAAACCGCAGCACTCGGCCCTCGAATCCGCCGTTTTCAATCAGCCCGTTGTTGTACTCATAGCAGCCATTCACAGCGGACCCCGTCTGCAGCATCCGGAAGTTCCCGTAACTCGAAGCGAAGGTACCGGTGTTATCCGGCAACGGCCGTCTCACCAAAACTTTGCCGTACGCGAAGACATCCATGATCTCCATGTACTTCGGATCGCCCCAGTTATTCAGAACCGTCAGTCGCAGATACCGCCCTGTCGCTGGCGCCTTCAAGGGGAATTTCTGATGGTCCTTCACCTTTGCCAGCGACGGTGTGGCAATCACCGTGTACACCCCGTTCTTGCTGTCGGAGATCTCCACCTTCACATCCTTGGCGCCACGCCCCGGATTCTCCACCTGTGCCGTATCAAATTCCAGGCTTGTGATCTGGCTCTTGTCTGCCAGTTCGAAAACGAAAACCTTGGGCGTCAGGTCGCCATCCTTGGTGGCCCAACCCGTGCTCGGCAGTTCATCCAGCAACACCTCAGGCGACCACTGGCCGCTGTCGGAATAAGACGGCGGCGCTACTACCACCAGAGCACCCGCGCCCCACGACAATAAATTCGTCTCATCAGATCCGCTCTTCGCCTGGGCCGGCAGCTTTACCAGGAGCAAAAGGACCGCACACACCATTGCAAACCAGGGGGGAGTCTTGCTAATTTTCATGGAATCCTCGCGAGCTTTTGAGTCTATTCACCTTGTTCTCTCAGGTCAATACGATTCTTGCTTCCCCCGCACAAGTCCGCCCAGGGCGTTAACGTCCCGCTACAGGCGCCCGCTACGGAATCCTGACCCAGCTCTCTGTCCGTCCCAACAGAGAGATCCCGATGTAGCCGCGCATTTTCAAGGTGTCGTTCCCCACCGCCCAGATCTTGCCCTTGTATTCCTTACCGTTCTCTGGATCCACCACGGTTCCCTCCACCCAGTCATCTCCCTCAGAATGAAAATCGCGCATCAGCACCATTCCCAAAATAGGTTGGTTCTTATACTCGCCACTGCACTTGTCGCACACATCTTTGGGTGTGCGCCCCGGTCGCACCTCAGTCACCTTGCCAAACAGTTTGCCGTTCACCAGGTACGTATCCACCTTGCCTCCGGGACTGCCATCACTATTCATCACCTGCCAGTGCCCAATCGCATTCTGAAGCTTTGGCGTCAATTGTTGCGCCGCCGCACTCCATGCAGCCAGCATCCCCAGAAGTGCTATCGCAACGCCCTTGAAGCATTTGTGTCGAATCATTTTCAAGCCGTCATCCTCTCCGCGGGATTATAGAGCGGATAGCCGCAACCGTGCCCTCATAGTGCGCGCGATTTCTTAGCCCTCGGGAAGTGAGGCGCCGCACCAATATGATTAAGTCAAAGCGGGAAACCAGACCACCAACCAGACGCTTGCAAATTGACAGCAGGCCGGACCGCGGCGTGTAATGGAACTGTTGGTTGTGGTGAAGGAGTTCACCCTTAACCGCTGTCCTCAAGCACAAATACAGGACAGATAATGACTCCTGACGGGGAATCCTGTCGTGGGGTCTATTCCCGGCGCGATCCCCAAATACAATCTGAGTGGCGCAAGCCAAACCGGAAGCGTCAGGTTATCTCTGGCTCTCGCCCATAGTCCCTCGCGCCGGAACGCAACGCTGCACGCTGTAGCATCGAAAGAGGAGTAAGCCTTGCAGAAATACCTGCTCATCGCCATCGGCGGCGCACTCGGCTCCATCGCACGCTATTGGGTCGGTTCCACCGTCGCCGGACGCATGGGAATCCGCTTTCCCTATGGCACGCTGATCGTCAATATCACCGCGTGCATCATCATCGGCTTCTCGCTCACCTATATGAGCCGTCGAGCCGACATGAACCCCGCATGGAGATACCTCATCCCCATCGGCTTCATCGGCGCATACTCCACCTTCTCCACCTATGAATGGGAGACGCTCTCCACGCTCCGCGCGGGCGCTTTTTTCCTTGCTGCTCTCTACGCGGGCGGCAGCCTCATCCTTGGTCTGGCCGCCGTGTGGGGTGGTTCGTGGATCGCAGAAGCTATCTCCTGACCCGCCCCAGCCCCTACTCTCTATTCCGTCGACGTAAACGGCGATGCCGGCAGCCCTTCTCCGTTGAACAGGTTGCACTGCGGACTGTTGGCCCACCCATAGCGTACGTAGCGCGGCTCGGCAACGGCATCGCTCGCCGCCACCACTTCGTTGCCGTCAATCTTCGCGGTCGCCGGCACAAACTTCCCATCCGCCCCAGCCACTTCAAATCCGGTCAACTCCCCGCCCTTTGCCACCAACCCCTTCGAATGGTGATCGAACCACACGCGAATCGCGTTTCCCTCCGGCGTAGCCTGACTGTAAATCGGCCCGGAATAGCTGATGTCTTCGCCATAAGCAATCGCCCGCGCCCCAAGCGCCAGCCTGTGACCCACATCCACCTTGTCCGTCGGGTGCACATTATCCGGATTGCCAATATCGATCGTCACCGCCATCGCCGTATTTCGCAGTTCCAGCGTCTTCAACTGCTGTTCCCGCAATTCCGCCCAGTCTTCAGTGGCGTTCGATTTGAAATTTGAAATCTGCACAAACAAGAATGGGAAATCTCCTATGCCCCACTCGTGCCGCCAATCCTCAATCATGGTGCTGAATACCTGTTTGTACAGCGGTGCCCGCGCCAGCGCGCTGTTGCTCTCGCCCTGGTACCAGATCACCCCGCGGATCGGAAACGGCGTCAGTGGAGCAATCATCCCGTTCCACAGCATCCCCGGCCCCCAACTCGTCAGTTGCGGATGCCACGGAAACTGCGGCGCAGGCTTGCCCTGCGCCTTCGCCTCATCCAGTTGCCGCCGCTCATCCTTGCCGCGAAGCAACTCGTTCTCCTCGCGCTCCGTCATCTTGCCCCATTGCACAAACACCGGTGCCAGCGCCGCATTCTCCCCCAGCGCCGCCATCCGCGTCCACGTATCGGCCACTGTCCCGCCCCACACTGAGTCGATCACCCCCACCGGCACATGTTCCCGCTGCTCAATCTCCCGCGCAAAATACCACGCCACAGCGGAGAAATCCCTCGCTGTCTCCGGCGTCGAAGCCGTCCAGCCCGGCCAAACATCGGTGTCGATATCGTCTTTCGGATACTCACTGGCCAGCTTCTTCACAATCAGCATCCGGATCTGCGGAATGCCAGCCTTGGGCAAATCCGCCGCCGCCGTGGAGGCCCCGCCAAATCCGCCGCCCATCGAAAACTCCATGTTCGACTGCCCCGACGCCACCCACACATCCCCCACCAGCACATCGTCCAGCGTCATCGTGTCCGCAGCGGCAGTATCGCCACCCGTTGTCAACACAGCGGGCACACCCTTCACCGTCAACTCAAACGGTCCACCCGCCGCTCCCGGCTTCAGGTACACGCTCCACCGGCCCAGGCTTCCCGCCTTCGTGATAAGTGTCTCGCCACGGAACGTCACGCTCACCTCTTCGCCCGCCGTCGCCAATCCCCACACATGCACCGGCAACTCGCGCTGCACCACCATGTGGCTCGACAAAATCTTCGGCAGCACAACCTCAGCCTTCGCCACAGCGCCCGACAACAGCCCAACCACCAAAACAGATCGCAGATTCACGTCAGATCCTCACTATCAACAGGATGCCGGAAAGCCTTTCGCAGCGAATACAAGCGACATTTTCCGGAAAGCAAAAACTAACAGAGTCAACCGCCCTCCGTCAGCCCGCCGATTCCGCATCATGCCAGATGGAAGTGGCCCAGCGTCCGGATAGGCAACCACACATCCGGAATGTCGCATGACCGCGTCGATCAAAAGCTTGGAACGCGAATCGGCTTTTCACAACAGTAGAGAAGACTCGCGATCGATTCACTGCATTAATTCAATAATAGCGAAGAAATTAACCGCCTCTTTTCCACGGAACCAATTCTGATCAGGAAAATCGGAAACGAGGAGCGGCCCTGAACGCGCCCCCGAGCAACATCTCGGGCCTTTTCGGGTTTGCATCCAATGAGAGTGGGTCTGGAAGAAGACCCCTCAATTGATTGGCTTGTTCGCACAAGGAGATTTGTTTATGCGCACTTGCAGAATTTGGAACAGATTTGGTTTCACCCGCGCCAACTGGCTGCGGCCAGTGTCCTTCATGATGGCTTTTGCTTTGCTTGTCTCGGCGGCTGCAACACGAGCCCACGGGCAGTACCCGCCCCCGCCTCCGCAGCAGCAGGCGCCCCCACCACCACCGCCTCCTCCAGGGCCAGACCAGGGCTATCCGCAAGGAACGGCCGAGCCGCCACAGGCTCCAGCTCCGTATTTGCCACCGCAACAGCTGGATCAACTGGTACAGCGGATCGCGCTCTATCCTGACCCGCTGCTGGCGCAGACGCTTACCGCGTCCACAGTGTGGGAACAGATCCCCGACGCGGCCGGCTGGGCCGACCAGCATGCGAACTTGCGCGGCGACCAACTGGCTGCTGCCATAACAACCGACAACCTGCAATGGGATCCGAGCGTAATGGCGCTGCTGCCGTTTCCCCAGGTGCTCGACATGATGGCGCAGGATCCCGGTTGGACGCAGCAACTGGGCAGCGCCGTGCTGGCCCAGCGCGGAGACGTCATGGATGCCGTGCAGCGCGACCGGCAGGAAGCGTACAACTACGGCTACCTGAGGACAAACCCCTATGACACGGTCGTCAATAACGGCGAATACGTTGAGATTCTCCCTGTAAATCCGGCGTACATTTACGTACCGTACTATAACCCCGGCTTGGTGTTTGTAGCGCCACGTCCAGGTTTTGCTGTCGGGGTGGGAATCCGGTTCGGTCCGGCCATCGTGCTGGGCGGCGCGTTCGCACCGTGGGGTTGGGGCACAGTCGGGTTTGGATGGGGCGCGCACGCCATCCTCATCGACCACACGCCGTGGAACCGTACATGGGTGAACCGGCGCTACTATGTCCATTCTTATGCGCGCCCGTTTGTGCACGGCCCGGGGCCCCGCGTGGAACATCACGAGGTCCGGCGCGAGGAGCGGCGGTAGTCAAGTTCAACCGAAGCCAAGACAACCCCACGGACGAAGGCTGTCCGCGAGGTTGTCTTTTTATCAGCCACTACTATGTGGCACGTGACCTTAATGATTGAGGGAGGGCGCTCTAGTGTACGCGGACGACAGTGCGAATCTGGAAGTTCGAGCTGTTCACCAGAACGTATTGGCCATCAACCATACGCCATTCGTAACCCCGTGGCGGGGCGTTCAGATGATATTGGTGGTAGTCGATTTTATCGGCCCGGTCCCAGTCTTCGTGCTTGATGACTGCGCCTCTCTTCCATTCCTTGTGTTCAACGTACGCGTGGTTGTCGTGATGGTCCTGGGCCTGGGCAAATGCAGCTCCGCCCATAAGACTTGTCGAAAGGATCGCAAGCGCTAAAACTGTGTGCAGTTTTTTCATAGAGATCTCCTGCCTCGGTAGGATGTCCCCACAGCAGGTCGCGTTGTTCATGTTCCGGCTAAATCACCGGCGATCCGAAAGTTTTAATGGCCTCGTAAATATCATCTCCTTGACTTCGGAATTCGCCCCAACCGCGGATCATGGCGCAGCATAAGATCGCACGCATGAAGCGCCTCCATCTCGAAGCTTGGGCTGTCGCTCGGAATAAGCAGCCAATGGCCGATCTTGTTTCCCAGTAGCTCGATAGAACGGAGCGAAGAGAATTCCCGTCTAAGCCCTGGGTCTCCAGGGTCCGTACCTTCCGAAAGAACCAGCCAAACGCCGTTGTCCCGCGGAGACCTCGGACTGTTCCGCAGCATACAGACCAGACGGTCGTCCACGTAAACGGCAAAACCGGAGAACATGCGCCGCACCTCGGGGTTCAATGGCATCAGCGCATCCAGAACGAACCCGTGCGGAGCCTTCTGTTTCGGTTTTGCAGGACGAGCCATGGTCTATATGGTTTACCAGAAAGGACCATAACAAACCAGACCTGATTGCGAACGAAAGGATATCAGCGGCAGCTCCGGACCTATCGTTGCCAATCCTAAAAGCCACCCCTTACCCACGCAAATCCCCGCAACATTTCCATCAGTTTCGTGTCAAATTTTAAAAAATGCCGTCTTTCCGACAAAGCAGGCATACGGAACATCGCAAGGTTCTCATTAGAAAGGCACTGAACTTACAGGCTTCTTCAAGCTGAAGGAGACACAACCTATTCTGCCCAGGAGGAATCGCATTCCAGATGCGCACTGGACGAACAGCTCGGCTGATACTCATCGCCATCGCAATCCTGTTCTCGTCATCCGCCCGCATTCATGCGCAGGCCGCGTTGCTCATGGAGCAGCCCTACGGCTTTTTTGGGGCTCTGAACCCCACCGGCCACAACGCAATCTACTTTCAGCGCATCTGCGCTGAGACGCCGATCCATCTGCGCCGCTGCCAGCCCGGGGAGCTCGGCGTCGTCATTGCTCGCTACCAGGGCCTCTCCGGTTACGACTGGATCGCCATCCCTCTCGTTCCCTACCTCTACTCTGTCGACGATCCCTCACAAGTCCCTGCCCATGTCGACCATCCCACTGTGGATCGCATGCGCAACCACTACCACGAAGCGCACTTTCTAGCCCTCGGAGAAAACCTGTCCGCTGGCGGTCTGCTCCATGGCGGTTGGACAGAGCTGCTTGGAGTCGCCTATGAGCGCCGCACCTACGCCTTCCGCTTCGCAACCACCGAGGCCCAGGATGACGCCCTCATCGACCGCATGAACTCCGCCGAAAATCGATCTCACTTCGAGCTGCTCTATAGCAACTGCGCAGACTTTGCCCGGGTCGTTCTCAACTACTATTTCCCCCGCACCTTTCGCCGCAATCTCTTTCCCGACGCCGGCATGACCACGCCGAAACAGCTCGCATGGAAGCTCGAGCGCTTCGCCCGCCAACACCCCGAAACCCAGCTGGAGATCTTTGAGATCCCCCAGATTCCAGGCTACCGCCATCAAAGCGGCTCCAACAAAAGTGTTGCCGAGTCGCTCTCCACCACCATCTATGCAGTCCCTATCGCGCTCGTCAATCCCTATATTGCGGGAGGCCTTTTTGTGGACTATCTCGTCCGTGGTCGTCACCGGCTCATACCGGCCCATCCCCAAATGCTCACGGCGGACACAATCTCAACGTTGTCTACTCCTGCATTGACAACCTCTAGGCGTGTCCCGCAAGATTCTCCCAGCGCGGACAATCAGGCCCCCGTCGCAGCTGGCATCGGAACTGCGCAGATGCAGTCTCTCCGGGCAGATCCTTAGGCCGAAGAAAATCGAGAACTTTCCATGAGCAAGTCCTCTCCGCAAAACTTCAAGAACCACGGCCGCGTCGATCCGCCGTTTCACATGGTTCTTGCCACTGTCTTGGCAGTCAACCTGTACATGGCTGGGCTTTACGCATATCGGAATTTCAATCTCTTCAGTGGATGGCTCGTGATTCTTGCCATCGCCGTCTGGATCCCCGTCCTCAAGCTGCGCACCTATCCCCTCAAGGTCCAGGACCGCGTCATCCGCCTCGAGGAGCGCCTCCGCCTCCAGGCCCTGGCTCCGGCCGAATGGCACGCGCAGATCTACAAGCTCTCTGAAGACCAGTTGATCGGCCTTCGCTTCGCCTCCGACGAGGAAGTCGTCGAATTGGCCAAGCAGGCCCTTGAAGAGAACCTCACCCGCAAGCAGATCAAGGAGCGCATCAAGTCCTGGCGCCCCGACGACTGGCGCATCTGATCCTTCACTCGGCGCGGCGGCAATTCCAATCTTCGCCGTCGCGCATCACTCCTCATTGCGCATCTTTTCTACGGCAGTCGCCTCCCCGGGTCGCCGCCTGCTCCATCGCCTGAACCGCCGTTCTTCCCCTCTTCCTCGGCAGCGGCCAGCGCTTCCGTATCCAGTCCGTGTTCATGCTTGTACTGTTCCACCGGCATCTTCCCGTCCCACCACGCCCAGTTCATCGGATAAACATCCGGATCGAAGAACACCTGGTAGAAATGCCAGACCACGATCGCCAGCGTGGCCAGAATCGCCTCGTAGAAGTGCACCGCCGTCGCCACGTCCACCCACCACCGCGCCAGCAGGTTGCCCACCCACACCTTGGCCCACAGCATAACGCCCGTGACGCCCATCAGCGCCGTGCCCCAAACCAGCGCCCAGTACTCCGCCTTTTCCGCGTAGTTGAATCGCCCAAACTGCGGCTTCACCTTGCTCAGCCCCAAGTAGTAGCGCATCGTGCCGAAAGCGTCGAACGCATCCTTCGGCCTCGGTGCAAAATCCCACACCAGCTTCCGTCCCTCTCGCGTCACTATCAGGTAGAAGACGTGGTAAATGCCCGCCGCAATCAGAATTACGCCCGCCACACGATGCGTCATGCTACGCAGCCCCTCGCTCATCCCCAGCAATTCCGCGAACCATGAATTGGGAAACTTCAGCGCAAACCCCGTGATCACAAGGACAATGAAACTGGACAGCAGAATCAGGTGCTGCCATCGCTGGTTCGTCGTCATGCGCGTCATGGTCGGATTCATCATCCGCCGCCGTGCAACCGCTTTGCTCCGCCAGATAATCGCGTTGTGCACGAACATTGCGCCAATCACCGCAAGAATCAGCAGAATGTAAAACCACCGCACCCATCGCACCGCGGCTGTGCCAATGTCGTTGGCGTGTCCTCCGTCTTCGAAGTGCACCCGAGTCAGTGTAAACTTCTGCGTCACGCCCTTGTGACACTTGCCGCAGGTCGCATCCAGGTTCGCCTTGTTGATCGTCGAATTCGGATCGCTCGAAGGCAGTATGTTATGCACGCCGTGACAGCTTGAGCAGTTGGCAGCCACCATCGATCCGCCCTGTGCCGCAAGCCCGTGATAGCTGTCGAAATACGACGTCACGCGGTTTCCCGGCACACCGAACTCCTGGCTCAGCCGCACGCCCTCGTGGCAGCGCGCGCAAATATCCCGCGACACATTCTGCTCCGCAGCCGGCGAATTCGAATTCCCATGCGACTTGATCGAGTGGATCCCGTGGCAGTCCGTGCACACCGGCGCAAGCCCATTGCCCTTCGCAATGCCCTGCCCGTGAATGCTCTGCATAAACGTCGTTTCTACAGCCGCATGGCACTTGCCGCAGGTCGACGGAACATTGAACTTGTAGATGGGCGACTTCGCATCGTTCGCCGGCAGTATCTCGTGCGCGCCATGGCAATCCGTGCACACCGCTGCCTTCTTCGATCCATTTTCCGTGGCCAACCCGTGCACGCTCTCCTGGTACGACGCAAAAGCCTGTGAGCTCTGCCCAGCGCCATCCATCAAAAACTTCTGCCCGTGGCAACGGCCGCACGTATACGGAATGTTTTTGTGATTCACTGGCGACGTTGCATCGTCCGCGCCCACGATTTGATGCACCCCGCCGTGGCAGTCCTGGCAATTTGCAACAGCCGCTCCACCAGCCTTTACCGGCATCGCATGCAGGCTGTGCGAATACGCTTCCTGCGCATCCGCGTGACACTCCGCGCACGTAATCTTCTTGGGCGGGGTCTCGTGGATAAACCCCTTGACGTCCTTGTGGCAATCCACGCAGCTAAACATCGACCCGTGGATCGAATGCTTCAACTTCGCCGGATCCACATACACGCTCACTGACTTGCCGTTCATCTGCGTAGTCAGGGTTGGACTCGCATGGCAAGCAAGACAGTCTTTGTCCTGCAGCTTCTGCTCGGCATCTGCGGAAAACGCCCGGCAAAACAACGTCGTCGCAAAAATAGCAGCAATGAAACATCCAGAAACTTTCACGCCATTGAGGAGATGCTTCTTGAAAATCAAGCGCAGTGACTGGAGTCACAAGGCAGTATCAGTAAGCCTTACGCCGAGTGCTGGCAGGCAAAGATGGCGCATTATTTCGTTGCAGGCCGCATAACTTGAGTTGTACAGAAATGCCGATCAACCGCAAAGCCAACCGGTGTAAAACACCGCGCATCCAACGCACGCAGAGTAAAGGGAATCCGCTTAAGGCGGATCAAGTTCCCGCATGCCGCTCTTTGCACTTATCGATTCGCAAGAACGAAATCTAACCCTAGAAGTACCCCAATGATGCGCCTCCTCCCCTCAGCCGGCCTGAGCGTTGCCATTGCTCTGGCCACAGCCGCTTCTCTCTCAGCTCAGGATTCCAGCAGCCAATCGCAAGTTGCGCAGGATGCCCCTCCGCCTCCGCAGTATCCAACTACGCAAACGGTGCAACCGCAAGCCACCGGCCATGCCTTCAACCACGGCGAAGTCGGAGCCTACGGAGACTTCCTTCGCGTAGCTCCCTCCGGCAACAGCGGCGTCAACTATGTTGGCGTTGGTGGTCGCGTTGGTGTCAACGCCGGCACGCACGTTGCCATTGAGGCAGAGATGAACTACGACTTTGAGCGGAACTACACAACCACAACAACAACCGGAACGGGCGGCACGGTAACAACCTCGACGGTCACCAGCAAGGTGCGTCCACTCACCGGTCTCTTCGGGCCCAAATTCCAGTTCGGCACTTCAGGCCCGGTCCGCGCTTTCGTTGAAGGAAAGGTGGGGTTCATCAACGTCACCGAAACCAACAACGCACCGTCCACCACTACGTTTACCAATTCCGTAGCAGGCGTCGGCGGACCCGGAACTCACCTTGCGGCCTTTCCCGGCGGAGGCATTGAGTTCTTCGCCGGGCCGTTCGGATTGCGGGCTGAAGTAGGCGATGAAATCTGGGTTAACAACGGCGCGAACAACAATCTTCGCGTAACCTTTGGGCCCACGATTCGCTTCTAGAACCTTGTCAAATCTTCATCAACCGGGGGGAGTCCCAGACCCTCCCCGATCTTTTTGTTCTCGCACCTTCACCCCGCATTCGTGCCGAAAGGGCTAGGTGAAATAAGCACTCAACGTCAACACCAGCAGCGTCAACCCAATCAGAATCGCCGTAAATCCAATCACCCTCGCAAAGTTGATCCACCACGTCGCCGGCGCCGGCCCAAGTCGTGCTTCCAGCTTTCCCTGCTTCGCAAGCGCCTCAAACTCCTCAGGCCGCTTATGTTTGAACTCCTCTTCGCTCTCCACGCCTGTAAAAATCACCATGTCCATCGGGAATGTGTCCGGCCGCAGATGCGTATTGACGAAATGGATTGAGAAGATGAACAGAATCGCCAGCAATCCCTCTTCGCTATGCACTACCAGCACCGCGTTCAGCGCCCACCCCGGAAGGAACCGGGCAAAGAATGGAGCAAACCACATGGCGTATCCTGAGAAGCCGATGATCATCATCCCCCAGAACACGGCCCAGTAGTCGAACTTCTCCCAGTACGCGTAGCGCCCGAACGTGGGCCGCTTGCCCAGGCCCACAAACCAGCGCATGTGTCCCACCAGGTCCTTCACGTCCTTCCAGTTGGCCACCATCGAGTTCGGCCCCCAGAAGATTCCCTTCTCGCGATTCACAATTCCGCGCGTGAAAATGTCCTTCAGGTGAATCAGAAACGCCACCGTCAGCACCAGCGCGCAAAGCTTATGAAAGAAGATGATCGCACCAAACCCGCCGACCGCCGATGCAAACTTCCGCGCCCAGAAACTCTGGCTGAAGCGCATCGGAAGCCCTGTCGCCGCCAGCCCTAGAAACGAACTGAACAGAACTCCATGCATATATCTCTGCGCCGCCGTGAAGCGAGTAAAAAAGCGCTGCTTCTCCGCAGAGTTCACTGTCGCTTGCTCCAGATCAGGCATGATCCCCTCCCTCAGTCGACTTTCTCTTCACCTGTTCCAGACGCTGGCGAATCAGCCACAGAATGGTATGAATCAGGAAGAATGTGAGCACGCTGACCAGCAGCAGATTCATGAACAGCCCAATGTAATAAAGAGCCGGATTCAGCTTGCGGTTATGCGCGTTCGCGTGTGGTTGATATTGAACAAAGCTTTCATTGGCGCCCGCATGGCACCGTCCGCACGTCTTCACCAGGTTCGCCTTGTTAACCGGCGAACGCGGATCCGATGCTGGCAGAATCTCGTGCGCCCCGTGACAATCCCAGCAACGCGCCGTCTCTACATAACCGCCCAGCGAGCCCAGTTGCGAGTGGAATGTATCCCGGTACGTTGAGAATTTCTCCTTGTGGCACGATCCGCAGATCGGCGTCGATTGCGAGCGGAACTCAGACTCCGTCGGCTGCAGAATCGCGTGTGCCGTGTGACAGTCCGAGCAAACCGGCGCATCCTTCTTCCCTGCCGCTACAGCCTTCCCGTGAACGCCCTGTTCGTAATCCGTCGCAATGCCCGCGTGGCACTTTCCGCATGTTTCAGGAATATTCGCCTTGTACGTCGCGCTCTGCGGATCCGTATGGCGCAGGATATGGTGCGATCCATGGCAGGTCTGGCAGTTCGCCGCCACCAGCAGCCCTTCCTTGCTCAGCGCGAAGCCGTGAATCGAGTCGATGTACAGCGGATACACGCTTGCCAGCCCGTGCCTCTTCGCCATTCCCTCGGTGCCGTGGCACTGCCCGCAGGTCTTCGGAACATTCAGCGGATACACCGCCGACTTCGGATCGCTCTTCGCCACGATCGCGTGTGCATCTCCGTGGCAACTCGTGCACGGATGATCCTTCCCATCCGCATGCACACTGCCTGCCAACCCCGCCGATTCATCCGCGTGGCATGTGACGCACACAACCGGCGTCACCTTTTCCGGGTGCGGATATTCCTTGATTGTGGTGTGGCAATTGCTGCACTCCAGGCTGCCGTGAATGCTCGAGTGGAACTTCTGTGCATCTACGCTCACGCTGTGCCCCGAGCCGTCCTGCATCCCAGCGTCCCCATGGCAGGAAATGCAATCCGTCTGCGCAAGCACCAAACCCGGCCATGCCACGGCCAGCAAAACGTACAAAAAGAACTTCGGCATCTTGGAGCAAACCACTTTCATCTTGTCTCCGGTCATGGCATCGTCGGACTCGCAGCGGACACAGGGTCCGCATTCATTCCAAAAATGCTCTAATTCCTGCCGATTCCAGTTGCGGGGAAGCAGGCCTTCACCCTGCTTCTCCTGGTTCACGCCGAACGGTCAGGCATTTGCTACCTTTTTTACTTCTGCAGCGTGCGGATGTAGCCGATCACACCCTTGATCTGCGCATCGGTCAGCTTGCCTTTGAAGGCCGGCATCTTGCCTTTGCCGTTCGCAGTCGAAGCGGTTAGTTGCGCATCAGTCAGCTTCACTTGCGACGGATCCTTGAACGAAACCACCTTGAAGTTCTTCGCCGTCGGTGTAGTGGCCAGCCCGTCTGCGCCATGGCACATCGCGCACTTTGCTTTAAAGGTGTCAGCTCCGGGAACCTGCGTAAACGCGCTTCCCGCAAAACAAATAGCTAGAAGAATGAAAGCTGCATTTCTGAGTTTCTTGTTCATCGTTCTGCTCCGTGGGCCGTTCAACGGCCGATACTGCACAGTTACATGTGATATGCCCCTTGCTATATCGCCGTATGTGACACAGTTCACAGTTCTACCGCAAATCGGAACATTCACTCCCCCTCTGTGAGCGCAATATCACTCCACTTATCGCACGAATCTTCTCCCGATAGCTCGACAAAGTGATCTGGCTCACATTGCGTCGATCAGGCGCACGACTCTGCGCGCGCTTCATCGGCGCCTTAAAGGTAATGGTCTAACGGAAATGCAACGCTGCGAATAGTCAGGCGTAACCCACATCAAGCCCAGCGCTCCGTCGGAGTACCGGGTACCCTCTGGGTCGGGGCCGCGCCTTTTCTCTGGCGTGAGGGTGGGAAAGCACTACGTCCATGCGAGCGCATAGCGAGCGGTAGCCGCACCGCAGGTGCCTAGATCTTCAGTACGGCTGGAAGCGAAAGTGTCTCCATAATCTGCTTCATCGCTTCCTCGTCGTTTCCAATCTTCTTGAGCAGCTTATCCTTGAGTGCATCTCGTTGCGCATACAAACGCAGGGGCTTTGGCGGATTGTGCAGCAGTTCCTTCCCTACCAGCGCGCGCACAATGAAGGGCATGTAGGAGGAGTAGTCACCCTGCATGCTCACAGTCTGCGTCGTGTAGGTATCGGGATTAACTTTTCCCCATGAAACCGCCTCGGCCGGCGGGCACGACGACAAGCTGCCATCCGTCACCGGAGAGGAGACAATCTGCACGTCATAATCGTAGCCGCGAATGTCTCCAAGGAAGAATATCTGGGACAGCGTCGGTTCCGGTTGCAGCGAATAATTCTTAGGCACGCCGCCTCCGAGAATCAGAATCGCAAAAGACTTCGCTTCCGAGTCGAACAGTCCCCAGTGATGGTAGGCGCAGCTTTCAAACACATCTTCATGAAGATCGTATTCGAAGCCATAATTTATCTTGCCCATCCGCGCCAGCGCCCACAGCTTCACGGAATTCAGGAACAGGCTGCCATCCGCAGGAGCTCCAATAAACACGGGCAGCTCAAGCTCAGTGCAGGTACTCAGCAACCCCGGCTTAATCCCCAGCGCCTTTTCGCGCAACGCAAATTGTTTGCCCAGCAGATAGTTCCGCTCAGTAGTCGTCATCTTCTTCTGGAACTCGGGTCTCTGCAGTATCTCGGTCGCCACAGCGTCTTGGTCAAACAGCACCTGCTCGTCGAATCCGGTATCGGCAACGCGGATCACGCCGCTCTCACGCAGCGCGCCATCGTCCCCCCACATATCCACTTCGCGAATCGGCCGTTCAGCCGTCTCGCGCAGGCAATCATGGCCATCGTGATAGCAGATCGCATCCGTCACCGTGATGTACGCAGTGTTCGCAGCTTTGATCAGCGGAATCAGCCACGCGCGGTGTTGATCGGAAACCGTAATCGGCCCCGCACAAGTAATCACCAGCGGAATCCGCTTCTCAATCACCGCCCGCATCGCATCGTACACGCGCCGCAGATAAGCCCCGCCGAACGCCGGAAGCGACGCTGCAAACACCTCGCTCAAATCCTGGCATTCCGTCACCGGCTTTCCCGTAACCGCATTACCCATCAGTCCATCATTCGAACACTTCGCCATATCTCTAAAAGACCTCCCATTAGCCTGTCTCCAGTATCCAACATCCACAGCGCATCCGCTAAAGGCCTCTCCGTCTCTATGTAACATTGCATTCACAATTCATCGGGAGAAGGTCTCAAACAGCGCACGCAGCGTGCGCATACCAACACATCTAAAAATTAAATATTCGTTGCCAACATCCACCTATATCTGCCGTTTTAGACTGAAATCCACCCATAGAATTGAGACCTTTTCGCGCAAAAGTGGGCTTTTCTTCGCACGGGCGGTGTGCATTCATGCGTACGCGCGGAGCATGAAACAGAGATAGCGAGCGCAAGGGGGTTGAATAAAGGGAAGGCAATGCGGGAGCCGCTGCTCGGGTTATTGGATGAGGCAGGCCCCACAGTTTGCCGGAAGCCCGCAACTGTAATCTATAACCTGTAATCTGTTTTTACGGTTTCAACAATAGCCAAGCCGTTCCATACCCCGGCAAGGTCACAACCGTCCGCCAATTCGCATAAACCGCAGTCGCCACCGGACCCGTGCTTACACTCGTAGCTGCATCAATCGTCAGTACACTCGCGGAGCTGAAATTCACCGAAGCAGGAAACTCAACAACCACCGTGCGGGCAGTGCCGCTCCCGTTGTTGTCCACCGGCGAGGCAACCGCGTGATTATCCACCATCACCGTAATCGAGCCATCGGCATTCTTCGTGGCCAGCGTCTCAATGTTCGTTGTGTCCGTAGCCGAAGTTTCGAGAATACTCGGCCCCGGCAAGCTCGCGGTCGAAGGATACAGCATCCCCAAAGTCTGATCCACCCAGTAACTCAAATAAGGGTTCCCATTCGGATCCACCTCGCCATATTGCTGGTCCGCGTCATACGACCAGTGATACAAAGCCTGGTTCCCTACCTTGCCCAGTTGCGAAAACACATACGGTCGCCACGCCGAAAAAAATGCGCTCGTCCCGCGATGGTCATCCACAAACACCTGGTTGGGATTGCAAGTACTCATGCCATTCGACGCCGCATAATCGGCATTCACATTGTTCTCTGTAACCCACACCGGCACATCGGCCAGGTCTGTTCGCGTCTGCAACTCTTTGTAGAAATAGGTCACATTCGCAGCAAATCCCGGCACAGTCTTCATAATCGTCGCGTCCGTGTCCGCCTGGTCGCAAGTGCTATAAAAATGGGTCGACACAATGTCTACCTGCGCATTCAAGCCGCCTGCATTCGGGGGTGCAAGCACCGTCGGCAGATAAGTCATCGGATCGCCCCCATCGCCCGTACCCAGCCCATAGTCCGAGTACTCAATCGCCGAAAGCTTGATGGTCGGATCGACAGCCAGCATCGCCGGGACCACCGTGTTATAAATCGTCACGTACTCCGCCGCAGTTATCCCGTTCCCATTCGGCTCGTTGAAGATACCCCACCATGTTATGGGCAATTTACTCGGCGACTGAAAGTGCGTACCGCCCCAGTCAAACCCGCCCTTGTTGTAATAGCGCACCAAGTTCGCCGCATAAGTCGCAAAGTCATTCACATGGTGCGCCACATCCAGTTGCCCATTGCTCAAGCACATCCAGGCCGGAGCTGTCGCAATCTGAAACTCCGGACTATGATCCGCCGACGCAAGCACCGGCTGCACCGTCTGATCCAGAATCGTGAAGTCCCAGTCGCTCGCCGTCCCTGTATTCGTTGACATGGCCACGCCCTGCGACACCGACTGCATCCGGATATGCTGCGGCCCCATCGCATTCAACGTCGACTCGCGCGCCGCCGCACCCGTACCGAAGAAATTCCCATCCCACTCCGCTACCTGGAATGAAGTCGACATGAACTGCTTCAGCACTCCATTCACGCCCAGGCTTGTGTCTGCAGTCGGGTTCACAACAGCAACTACGTCGTTGGTAACCGAGAGCGGCTGCGAGGCGCTCTGCGTACCAGAGGTTGCGGTCACCGTCGCAGTGTAAGTCCCGGCAGGTACATTCAGGCCTCCCGAGAAGGTGATAGAAGGTGACTGGGGGTCGGAATTATATTGCGCGGTAATTCCGGCGGGGAGACCGGTCACCACGACAGAAACCGCTCCGGGAGCATTCGTGATGGTGATGGTAACGGTTGGTATCCAGTTACCATCCTGCTGCAAATCAATGTGGGAGACGGCCAATGTGAGGGACATCGCCGGCGGCGGGGGCCCAGAGCTTTGTCCGCTCGAACCACCGCAACCCGCCAGGACCATCACAAAACAGAAAGAGAAAATGCCCAGAACCGGGCCAGACCATCTACGTGCGACTCGCATGACAGTATCCCCTTAGCAGAGAACCGTCAATTAGACCACGCGAATCAATCCCGCGTCCATGGACCGCACAATGCGCGTCCATGGACGGCTTAGATTTGCAGCAACCGTTTAGTTCTTCGAGATCACAACGAACGGCCCCGTCGTTTCCGGACCATCCCCCGCAAACGCGGCATGTCCCATTGCAGGGATCCCTATCTCCCACTTAGGCCCTGCCAACTCCGGCATCGGCGTCGCCTGGAACAGCTTCTTGCATTGCTTCGCCGTCCACCGCGCCCAGCTCTTTGACTTCTTCCGCCGCGCGCTGTCCGTCGAGATACCCGTCCCCGCATACATCTGTCTATATAACTTCGACAGAAACATGAAAGCTATCCTCGACCGCAAGTTAGGCGTACACGCCGACCGCTTCCATACCGGACCCCAGTCATAGAACTTATCCCAGACCTTCTGCGTCCGTTCTCGAATCTCATCCGAACTCATCGTAGGATGCGGCGTGAACATCTTCGGCCGCACTTCCGTCGGAATCATCCAATACCGAGTAATCGGCACATCTCCCACGAGCGTCGGATGCGTAGCTTGTTCCTTCTCCCACCGCCCAAAATCCACTGTCCCCGGAAATGGCGTCATCATCACAAACTGGGCAAACGTCACGCCCGCCTTGAGAGCCATCTCCACCGTGGCGTCGAACGTTGCCGGCTTGTCTGAAGGTAATCCAAAGATGAACGACCCCAGTACGTGCACGCCATGCTCCTTGAATGTCTGCAACCGCTTCGCTAGCGCATCGCCGCTGCAATTCCAGTCCTTGAATACCGCCTTCAATCCCTCCGGCGTCACCGCCTCCACGCCCACCAGGGCGCCCTTGATGTTCGCCCTCCGCATCGCATCAAGGTAGTCGCCGTCCTCGCCCGCCTCCATTGTGATCTGTGTGAAGAACACCATGTCCTTGGGCAGCTTGGCCAACTCTTCCATCAACTGGTAGCGCTCCGTGCGAATCGCCGTCAGCTCTTCGAGCTTCGCCGTATTCCCCTGCTCCCGCGCCTGCCGCAAGTCCGTCAATGTCACGGGATAAAAGTTATCGTCGGCCAGTGCAATATAGCGGAACCCCAGCCTGCGCAGCGCAACAATCTCATCCACCACGCTTTGAAATTTCCGCTGTCTCGGCTTCTGCCCATCCGTCCGCCACACGCTGCAAAACGAGCAATGCTTCGGGCATCCGCGGATCGTTTGCACTGAGGCCCACATATACTTCGCAGGATTCATCAGGTCCCAGCGTGCAGCCAAAAACTGGCTGCCTTCAATCCGTCCGCCCTCGTAAACCCGTTCCGGCTTGCCCGCCAGGCAATCTGCAACCACCTGGCCCCAGGCAACGTCCCCATCGCCTTTCACCACCGCGTGCGCTTCTCCCGTTTCCAGCGCTTCTTCGGGAAACAGCGTCGCGTGAATTCCGCCATAAACCACCCAGGCGCCTCGCGCGCGAGCCATTCGCCCCACCGCGTAGCCGCGCAGGGCATTGCCTGTATGCACGCTGACGCCTACAATATCTCCGGGTTGAATCGACTCCGGCACAATCGGCTCCAGCGACTCATCCACAAGGATCGGATCCCCTGCCGTCTTCGGCGTCGCCGCCGCAAGCACAAACAGCCAGCGCGGTGTGATTACCGCCGTACCAAAAGAGTTGTCGCTTGGATTCACTAAGTGAACGCTCATCGAGCCTGGACCTTCCATCGTGCTGCCATGGCCCGTTGACCGGCCACGCTGTTGCGCTTGCGAGTGAGGTTGGTCTAGTGAGAGCGCTTTTCTAATCGTGCGTATCGCGCGCGAAAATACTCCCCCGCTGCACGATAGGCAATAACGCGAATTCCCGCCGGACTTGTATACGTTGAACTGTCTTGTTGATCCTACAGGTTTAATGTCAACAGAAGTGAGCAATAGTGACCACTTTTGGCTTTGTGTATAGATTTCTGTTCCTTGCTTCCATAAATATTCAAAGAGTCCCGGTGGGGCTCCCCGTTTGCCTCACATCCACCCTCATCAATCTAATTGCAGTCCGGAAATGTTCAGATGCCCTTCGCGGAAAAGCCGCGTGCAAATCCCCACCACTTCCGCATCCAGCAACGTTCCCGCCTGGCTTTCAACCTCTGCCAGCGCAACCTCCAGCCCGAGCCCCTTACGATAGGGCCTGGCCGCCGCCATCGCCTCCACAATGTCTGCCACCGTCAGCACCTTGGCCTCGGCCAGAATCTCATCTCCCTTCAGCCCTTGCGGATATCCCGACCCATCCAGCTTCTCATGATGCTGCCGTACAATCTCCGCAATCGGCCACGTAAATGGTATGTCCTTCAGAATCGCGTAACTCGATTCCGGATGCCCTTTCACCAGCTCGAACTCTTCATAGGTTAGCCGGCTCGGCTTGTTCAGCAACTCAGAGGGGATTGATATCTTCCCAATGTCGTGAACCATCGCTGCCATCCGCAGGCCCTGCAGACGCCCCTCCGGCCATCCCATCTCCTTGCCGATTGCGTACGCGATATCCGCCGTTCGGTTTTCATGGCCCGCGGTGTACGGATCACGCATTTCCATCGCCGTCACCATCGCGGACACTGAGGCCGCCAATGCTTCCGTCAAACTCTTCTGCGCATGTTCCCGGTCGCGCCGCTCCGCTTCCAGCAACTGCTTATGCTCCAGCGCCTCAATTCCATGCACAATCTGATCTGCAAGATGCCGAAACACCTCAATCGGCGCGCTCCCGAACGCCCTCGGCCGCACTGAATAAACGGTCAACGTGCCGCGCCAGCCATCCTGAATCCGCAGCGGTATCGATACGCACGATCGAATTCCCACCTCCCTGGTTCGTTCCCGCCACAGCGCAAACCCCTCAGACGTCTCCGTGTCGTCCACAATCTGCACCTTGTCCGTCTTGATGCAGATCCCCGCCGGGCCTTTTGCGCTGGCCACATCTTCCGCCCAACTCAGTTGGATTCCATCCAGGTAGCGAAGAGCTCGTCCCGCCGAAGCCGCAATCCTGATCTTCTTGTGCGGTCCATCTTCCGCAATGCCCACCCAGGCCAGCGCATAAACCGACTCCGCGGTGATCGCTTCGCAAATCGACTGCAGCAGCCCTTCCTCCGTGCGTGCGCGTCCCAGTGCCAGCGCGGCAATCGAGAATGCCGACAGCGCCCAGTTCTGTGCTGAAAGTTGGTGCTCCTTTTGCTGTTGTTCGGTGATGTCGCGGATTTCGGCGATCACCGCTGCTTGTCCGCCCAACACTAACGGCGCTGACGACCAGATCGCCACCGGCTTCGTGCTTCCGTCCTTGCATAAAATGTGAAACCCGGAATGCAGAGTTGCGCTGTGCCTGGCCCCCGCAAACTCCGCCTCGGCGCGCTCACGCTCTTCGGCAGGATGCAGTGCCGAAATGTGCTTCCCTATGAGCTCAGCGCGTGAATAGCCCATCAACGCCTCAATCGCGGGGTTCACATCCAACACCAGCCCATTGTCGGCGTCGACCGCGATCTTCCCGTCCTGCGCATACGACCAGCTAAGCGCATACAAACTCTCTCGATTCGCCACAATCGGTGCGCAAGTCACGGCCGTCAACCCCACTTCTTTCGCTGCCATTCTCGTAGCGCCTAGGTCTGTCCCTGTAAATTTGCCGGAAAGATAATTGATACTCCGCAAAACATGCCTGTCAACAAAAAATGCACCGGACTAGCGCACGCTAAGGTTTATCTCTCGGCCAAGCGGCACTCCTCTATTTGTATCGGCACTTGTTCAATAATCTCTAATCCAAATCCCTCCAGCGCCGGAATATGCATCGGCGTGTTCGACAAAAGCCGGATCCGCCGTATCCCCAGATCCGACAAAATCTGCCCCCCCAGCCCAATCGCCCGCAGAATCCGGCCCGTCCGCGCCTGCGAGCCTTCCCGTGCCCGCAATTCCTGGTGCAGAATCAACCGTCCCGAGCCCGCTGCTCCGGCCGCAGTCCCTTCGGGCTCAAACTTCACAGGCGCGGCCGTCGTGCGCTCCACCTCAAATCCGCGGGAAGTATTGTGCAGGTACAACAGCGCCCCGCAGCCCTCTTCGGCAATCATCCGCATGCTCTGGTCAAGCGTCTCCCGGCAACGGCAATCGGCCGCAAACACGTCCCCCGCCGTGCATCGTGTATGCACCCGCACCAGCACCGCACGGTTGCACGCGGCACGCGACTCCGCACCGCACCCGCCTTCTTGCGCCTGCGTCAGCTCACCCGGCAATCCCATCGCCGGCCCGCTGTGCACCGCCGGACAATCCTCGCAAAGCTCACCGCGCACCAGCGCAATGTGGCTCTCTCCGCCGTTCACCTCGCTCTCGTAGGCAATCATTCTGAACTCGCCATACCGCGTCTGGATCCGGCTCTCCCCCGCCCGCACAATGTACCGCTCGTGCCGCAGTCTGTAGCGGATCAGCTCCGCCACGGTCAGAATCAGCAGCCCATGTTCCTTGCAAAATGGAATCAGGTCGGGAATCCGCGCCATCTCACCGTCGTCACGCATGATCTCGCAGATCACGCCTGAAGGATTCAGCCCCGCCAGTCGCGCCAGGTCAACCGACGCCTCTGTCTGCCCCGCCCTTACCAGCACCCCGCCCTTGCGCGCCCGCAACGGAAACACATGTCCCGGCCGCGCCAGGTCCGTATACGTCGCATTCGGATTGATCGCCGTCCGAATCGTCAGCGCTCGATCCGCCGCCGAAATCCCCGTCGTCACGCCCTCGCGCGCCTCAATCGTCTCCGTAAACGCCGTCCCAAACCGAGACGAGTTCTGCTGTGTCATCGGAAACAGCCGCAGATGGTCCGCCCGCTCCTCGGTCAGCGTCAGGCAAATCAGCCCCCGCCCAAACCGGGCCATGAAGTTGATCGCCTCGGGAGTCACAAACTCCGCTGCCAGCGTCAGGTCGCCTTCGTTCTCCCGATCCTCATCGTCAACAACAACCACCATCCGCCCGCGCTTGATCTCCTCAAGCGCGCCCGGCACGTCGGTAAATGGTGCTTCGAAAATGCGAGAACTGTCAGCCATAGCGTCCCCTTCATTCTCGCCTATCCCCGCCCCAAACGCCAAAACTCGCAGTCCCAAATCAGACCGAAGGCCCGGGCTTTCAGGCCCGGGCCTTCGCTGCGGCTCTTCGTGCTTAGGCAGCCAACGTGCGCTTCAGGCCGTGTTCACTCAGGCATTTGAAGCACAGCGTCCCGCACTACTGTTCGGTATATACGTAGTCGTTGTACTGCCACACTCCGTTGATCTTCGAGTAGAGCCTTGCGTACAACGTTGCCCCGTTCGCAGGCAAGCTTGGCGCACTCGTGGAAGTAGCGGTGCCTTTGTATAAGAACAGCTCGCTGTCCCCCGCAGCAATGGCGCTGAGGTTGAGCTGGTAGTCGGTGACCCCAACTCCGGCGCTCCACTGGAAGGCCACATTGCTCGTGCCCAGCACAGTGCCCAGTCCCGGCGTCGGAGATGTGAGCGTAGCCGGAGTGGGCGTTCCGGATTCAGTGTATTGGTAGTCGTTGTACTGCCAGACTCCGTTGATCTTTGAATAGAGCCTTGCATAAACAGTGAAGGCGTTTGCCGGCAAGCTGAGCGCGGTCGCGGTAGTCGCCGTGCCCTTGTATGTGAACAGCTCGCTGCCGCCCGCCGCAATGGCGCTGAGGTTGAGTTGGTAATCGGCGACATCAACTCCGGTGCTCCACTGGAAGACCACATTGCTCGTGCTCAGCACCGTGCCCAGTCCCGGCGTCGGAGATGTGAGGGTAGCCGGAGTGGGCGTTCCGGATTCAGTGTATTGGTAGTCGTTGTACTGCCAGACTCCATTGATCTTTGAATAGAGCCTTGCGTAGACCTCGGCGCCGATTGCCGGCAAGCTGGGCGCGGTCGCAGTAGTCGCCGTGCCCTTGTATGTGAACAGCTCGCTGCCGCCCGCCGCAATGGCGCTGAGGTTGAGTTGGTAATCGGCGACATCAACTCCGG
>JBEKUP010000034.1:0-55830 GCA_049514915.1 Occallatibacter sp.
CTCGAGAGAAATACGAATCGTACGAGTGATGAGGCGGTTCATGGTTGAATCCGGTGACAATGCACTGCGCGTGATCGAAGTCCCCACGGAAGGGCTTGGTCATCGACTCGATCAGTTCATTGCGGCGCAGCTTGAGGGCGTGAGCCGATCGCGGGTGCAACTGCTGATGGAGCAGGGAAGCGTGTTGGTGAACGGCGAGCGCGAGAAGGCTTCGTTCAAGTTACGTGGCGGCGAACGAATCACATTGATTGGCGAGCCGCACCCCGCGCCGCTGAAAGCAACGGCAGAGGACATCCCGCTGGATGTGGTGTTTGAAGACGCGGACCTGGCTGTGGTGAACAAACCAGCGGGAATGATGGTTCATGCAGGATCGGGTCAGAACGAAGATGCGCGGAGCAAGGGAACGCTGGTGAATGCGCTGCTCTACCGATTCAAGAAGCTGTCGTCGACCGGGGGCGATCTGCGTCCCGGCATTGTGCACCGGTTGGACAAGGACACCAGCGGCCTGATCGTGGTGGCGAAGAATGATCGTACGCACGCGGAGCTGGGCGAGATGTTTGCCACCCGGCAGATGAAGAAGACCTACCTCGCGCTGGTGCAGGGCGAGGTGGAGCGGAAGCAGGGAACCATCAATGCGGCCCTAGGGCGAGATCCGGTGAGACGGACGCGCATGACGACGCAGCCGCTGGACAATTCCCGCTCGGCTGTTTCGCATTACGAGGTAGTGCGGCGGTTGAGCAATCGTTTTGGAAAATTTACGCTGGTGCGCGTGCGGATTGAAACCGGCAGGACGCACCAGATCCGGGTGCATATGGCGTCCATCGGGCACCCGGTGGTAGGAGACACGCTTTACGGCGGGGCCGGGCAGCTGACAGACCAGGTGGCCGCACAGGCGCCGACGTCCAAGGCAGCGAGACGGAAGGCAGACCCGGAGCGATTGCGGCTGGGAAGGAACTTCCTTCATGCTGCACGGCTTGAGTTTACGCACCCGCGGACCGGCAAACTGCTGGAACTGGAAGCGCCGTTGCCGCAGGAGTTGGAGAGCTTTCTCGGCCGTCTGGATGCGGTTGATAAAGGAGCGGCACGTGATTGAGGAGATTCAAGCGCACAGAATGGATGCGATCCGGCGGGTGCGATTGCTAAAATAAGAGGGCTATGATCAGAAAGCTTCCAGGTCTCCTGGCCGCATTGGTACTTTTCGCGGCCACGTTGACAGCGCAACAACCAGCCCCTGCTCCGGCCTCGGGGCCGGCTGCCTCGACGGCGCAATCTCCAACCGCTCCGAATCCGCCAACCCCGGCGCAAGCGGGCGATCAGTCCGATGTGAACGCGCCCACCATCAAATTAGGCGTGAACGAAGTCAACCTGATCTTTACGGTCACTGACAAGCACGGGCACTACAACCCCAATCTGCAACAAAGCGATTTTGCGCTGCTGGATGACCAGAAGGCTCCAACCCGGGTCAATTCCTTCCATCAGCAGATCAATCTGCCGCTGCGGGTAGGGATTGTGATTGATGCGAGTACGTCGATTCGCACGCGGTTTCAATTCGAACAGCAGTCCGCGACGGAGTTTCTGCTGGAAGTACTCAAAGCGAAAAGCGACCGCGCGTTTGTGATGGGATTCGACGTAACGCCGACGGTTACCCAGGACTGGACGAACAATGTCGATGCGCTGGAGACGGGCGTGAACCGGCTTCGTCCCGGTGGTGGAACGGCGCTGTTCGATGCGGTCTATACGGCCTGCCGCGACAAGATGCTGGACGTTTCGCGCGGACAGGAACCGGTACGGAAAGCGATTGTGCTGCTGAGCGACGGTGATGACAATCAGAGCCGTGTGCATATAGACGAAGTGATCAAGGAATGCGAACGCGCGGAAACGATCATCTACGCCATCAGTACGAATTGGACGCCGAGCCGCGGCAGGGGCGACAAAGTCCTGACCGATATGGCGGAGTCCACCGGTGGCCAGGTCTTTTTTCCGCCTTCGGTGGAAGAGATGTCGACCAGCTTCAAGAACATTGAAGAGGAATTGCGCAGCCAGTACGCGCTGACGTATACGCCGGCTGACTTCAAGTACGATGGCGCGTTCCGATCGATCTATCTTTACTGCAACGACCGGCGATACATGGTGCGCGCCAAGAAGGGTTATTTCGCGCCCAAGCAGTAGATTTGGTGCGGCGGTCTTGATTGTTTGGATAGCTTAATTTGATAGAGAGGGTTCCGTTTCAGGACGGACCCTCCTGCTTTCCGGTTTTGATCCCCACAAAGATTCGTTTTCCATTTTCCTCACCGTTTTCCCGCCCCGCACGATGAAATAGAGGAGACGGTTCCGGAAAGACAGGACCTGACGAATCCGCAGGAGGGTTCTGCGGGGCTGGGGGAAATGCGGTGATCCGGCAGGCGATTTCGTGTGACATCTGCGGCGCTGAGAAGAAGCAGACGAACCACTGGTTCGTTGCCAACGAGCATGGGGGAGAGATTCGGGTCAGCGGGTGGAACTCGCGGAACCGGATGCGTCCCGGCTCGAAGCATTTGTGCGGTCAAACCTGCCTGCACAAGCTGGTGGACGACTTCATGGCGCGCGATGTTGCGGCGCGGATGCAGCGAGGCGTTGTGGATGAAGTGGACTTGGATGAGCAGGCAGCGAGAACCGACGCAAGCCTGACATCGAACGACGCTTATATTGAGGCGGAATCGTCTGCTCGGCTGATCACTCCGCTTGCGCCCGCAATGCCGAAGCGCATTGGCTTGCCGGCCGCGTCTCCTCCAGGAATTTCCGCAGCTTCCCTGCCTTGGAAGAGCGGCGCGGAGCTGGTGTCGATGCCAGCAAGGATTCAAGCGGAGAGTACAGCGGCGCAGGCCGAGGAACCGTCCAGCTTCAGGTCTCGCAAATGGCGTGCGGAGGCATGGGATCGTGAGAGGGAACGTGAGTTGCAGGCAGTGGAGAGACGTCCGGATATCGCGGCTCGGCGGCGCTCAAGTTCATCCTAATTGTCCCGTAGGCCCCGCATCCAGCAACGCTAGAAGGCCCGCCTCGTCAAGGACGGGAACCTTCAGCTCATTGGCTTTGTCGAGCTTGGAGCCGGCTTCCTCGCCGGCGATGACGTAGCTGGTCTTCTTGCTGACGGAGCCTGCGGTTTTGCCGCCCGCGTCTTCGATCCGCTTCTTTGCTTCGTCGCGGGTGAGGGTGGGTAAGGTTCCGGTAAGAACAAATGTCAGACCGGCTAATTGCGTTGAGCGCTGCTTTTTCTCCGCCTTCATTTCGACGCCGGCCGCTTTGAGGCTCTGGACGAGGGCGAGGTTTGACGGCCGGGAAAAGAAGTCGAGGATCGCCTCGGAGATGCGGGGCCCGACTTCTTCCACGCGCTCCAGTTCCTCGGCTGTCGCGTCCATCACGGCATCGATGGAGCCGAATTCCTGGGCAAGCAGTTCGGCGGTTCTTTCGCCTACGAAGCGGATGCCCAGTCCCATTAGAACGCGCGCCAAGCCGGCCTTTTTCGAACGCTCAATCTCCGCCAGCAGCGTCCGCGCCGACTTCTCTGCGAAGCGTTCAAGATCCACGATTTGCTCTTCAGTTAGCGAATAGAGATCGGCGACACTCTTCACCAGGCCACGATCGAGCAACTGCTGCACGGCAGCATCACCCAGGCCCTCGATATTCATGACGCCGCGACTGCCGAAATGGAGCAGAGACTCGCGGAGCTTGGCGGGGCAATCGGCGTTGACGCATCGCCAGTCCACTTCGCCTTCTTCGCGGACTACCGGATTGCCGCACTCGGGACAATCGGAGGGATAGGAGAATCGCGTGGTTCCGCGGGGATGATCGGCGTCTTCGACGACCTCAACTACTTTGGGGATGACGTCGCCGCCGCGTTCCACCTTGACCCAGTCGCCGATGAGGAGGCCCATGCGCTCAATGAATTCGGCGTTATGCAGCGTGGCGCGGCTTACTGTTGTGCCACCGATGAAGACCGGCGTCAGCATTGCGGTGGGCGTCAATTTGCCGGTACGGCCCACCGTGATCGTGATGTCATTCAGCTGGGTTAAGCCTGACTTTGCTGTGAACTTGTAGGCGATGGCCCAGCGGGGAGCGCGGCCCGTATAGCCGAGGCGCAACTGGGTTGCGTGCGAGTCGACCTTGAGGACAACGCCGTCGATTTCGTAGCCGAGCGTGGCGCGTTTGGTTTCAGCCGAGTCAATGAATTGCATCATCGCTTCGACTGTCTTGACGCGTCCGCGATGGGGATTTACGCGGAAGCCGAGTGCGGTGAGGGCATCGAGCGTGGCGGTTTGGCCCTGCGCAAGATATTCGCCTTCAATGAGGAGGAAATAAGCGAAGAAGACCAGGCGGCGGTTGGCGACGATGCTGGGTTCGAGGGTGCGCAGCGTTCCGGCAGCGGCGTTGCGGGGGTTGACTGCGGGTGGCAGGCCCTGCTGTTCGCGTTCTTCGTTGAGGCGCAGGAAGGCCGCTTCCGGCATGACGGTTTCGCCGCGGACTTCAAAGGCCTGTGGAAGGCCGAGCTTCTTCAGCGTGGCCGCAGGTATCGAGAGGGGAATGCTACGGATGGTGCGGATGTTGGAGGTGACATCTTCGCCGATCTGGCCATCGCCACGGGTGATGCCATAGGCGAGACGAGAGCCGCCGTCGTCTGCGGCCTCGTAGCGAATGGCTGCGCTCAGGCCGTCCAGCTTGAGCTCGGCTGTGTACTCGACCGGAGAGTTGCCGGCGAGCTCGTGAACGCGGCGGTCCCAGTCGGCCAGCTCTTCGGCGTTGTAGGCGTTGTCGAGTGAGAGCATGGCGCGGGAATGGCGCACCTTCTGGAATCCGTCGGCCGGTTTGCCTCCGACGCGCTGGGTGGGCGAATCGGGGGTGAGCAGATCGGGGTGCGCGGCTTCAATGCGCTTGAGCTCGTTCATGAGGGCGTCGTACTCGGCGTCGGAGATCTCGGGAGCGTCGAGGACGTAATAAAGATGCTCGTGATGGCGGAGTTCGGCGCGGAGTTCTTCGGCGCGTTTGGCGGGATCGTGGTGGGGGTGTTTGGTGTCGCCCATGGGGTGAATTATAGGAGGCTATAGTATGGTTGGCGGAGTCCTATGGATCCTGTAACTCATTTTCTAACTGGCGCATGCATTGGCAGGGCGGGATTGAACCGCAAGACAGCGTATGCCACGCTGGCGGCGGTGCTGGCTGCTGAGGCTGCGGATATGGACATCTTCTGGGGTCTGCGGGGCCAGGTGGACGAGTTGAAGCACCACCGTGGCATTACGCATACTTTCATCGCCGTGCCGGTGGTGGCGGGCGTGGTGGTGGGTTTGGTATGGCTGCTGCACCGGTGGCGCGAGGGGCGGCGAAGAAAAAGGCTGGCTGTGCTTGGTTTAGCGGATGACCTCCCGCCCTTGCGCCAAAAAAAAGGCGCACGAACGGGGCATGGGACTGAATCCGCTGGTCCGCCGATCCCGTTGCGGTTGCAGCAGCAGACGGTGCACTGGGTCTGGCTTTACGCGACGGCCTTGATTGCCGCGCTGAGCCACCTGCTGCTGGACTGGACAAACAACTACGGTGTCCGGCCCTTCTTCCCATTCAATCCGCGGTGGTACGAGGGGAGTTTCATGTTCATTGCCGAGCCGGTGCTTTGGGCGCTGTTCTTTCTGGCCCTTGTCATGCCGTGGCTGTTTGGCTTGGCGGACAGGGAGATGGGTGCGCGCAGGCAGGCGTTTCGCGGACGGGGCTGGGCCATTTTTGCGCTGGTTGGCATGGTTGCTCTGTGGGGCTGGCGATGGTCAGAACATCAGCGGGGGCTGGCGCTGCTCCAGAACACGCAGGTTGTGACTGACCCTGTAAGGCGTATGGCGCTGGAGCCGTATCCGGTGAATCCTTTCCGCTGGCACGCGATTCTGGAGACGGCGAACTATTACCAGACGGCGGAGATTGATACGCGGACCGGGGTCATCGACAGCGACGCGCAGACAGATATGCAGTTCAAACCGCCTGTGACGGCGGCGACAGAGGCTGCGAAACGGACACCGCTGGGCCAGGCCTATCTGGATTGGGGAACGTGGGCCGTGGTGCGCGATGTGGGCCAAGTTCCCGCGCCGGGAATGGATCCGCCGAAGCTGCCGCCGAACCGGACGTGGACGACGGTGGAGTTTACGGATCTGCGCTTTGACTATTCGTATCTGGGTGCGGGACGGGCTACTGGCCGCAATCCGCTGAGCGGCGCGGTCTATATCGTGGACGGGCATGAAGACGCGGGCGAAGAGATGAACGGGCGCGAACAACATTAGCGTGCTGCCGACCACCTGTGGTGGGGCGGACGCTCGCGGTGGGCTCGCACGGGCTTTGTTGCTTTCCGCCCTTGCACCAGGAGGTTTCAAGAAGCAGGTCCTTCGACTCCGCTACGCTTCGCTCAGGATGACAGCAAGAACTGGGCATGGTGCGATATCTATCCGATTAATGCTGGTTCGGGTCCTTCACGGTTGTGGTTGTTGGGTTGATGATCACGTGGGTTTCGCCGTTGCTGGTAGTGACGGCGGGAAGATAGAAGTCGTGGATCGTGATGCTGGCCTGGGTGCGGCCCGTGCGTTCGTATTGGGTGAACGTGACCGGGGAGTCTGGGCAGAGGTATCGAGATTCTCCGTTGCGCCCACTTCGCGAGCCGTTTGAGAGGTTGAAGTTCACCTGCTGGACGGGGCTGATGTTGGGATCGGCTGGAGCGCGGTCGAGCGATCCTGCCCATCCCGCGCCTTGCACGCCGGGGTCCGACTCAGGGCGCGGCAGGTTGCAGGGAGCATTGGACCAGACCACGCCGATGTAGGTCAGTGGGGGATCGCGGAGGACTGATCGGCAGATCAGGCCCGTGGCCTGTGAGAAGGGACTGTAGAAGCCAGTCAAGGGCGCGCAGATGCCGAAGCCGGGGACGGAGAAATCCTGGCGTGGGAGGGGTAGGTGTGAGACGCTGGTTGCCTTTGCCTGGGTGAGCGCAAGGGTTACCCGGGTGGTCAGTGGCATCGCTTTCAACTGTTCGTAAATGGCGTGGGGCATAGCGACCGTAACATCGCTGCCCTCTGCGCCGGCATAAAACTTGGGTGCGGCGGTTTCCTGCCAGTTTGAGGCCCAGTGGAAGCCGTTGGGAGCTGTCACTTCCAGCTTGGCTGCGTCGGGAACGAGCACGGTTCCGAGGGCAACGCCCGTGCCTTCGAGCGAGGCGTGGATAACGACATCGCCGTTGTCGGGATAGGTTTCCCACTCCTGCATGCCGGGCGCCAGCGGGCGGTAGGCGAGCTGGACCGGTGGGGTTGCCGCGGCGGGGTAGTTGGCATCGACGCGAGAATAGTGCTGCTCGATGCGGGCGCTGAGGGGCGCACAGAGGACGATCAGGGCGGGAATACCAAACAGAAGCGCGCGGGCTGGAACGGCGCGGCGCAAAGCATACTGCATCACAGCGACCGCGGCGCACAGGCAAAGTCCGAGAATCAAGAGGCCCTGCCCGGTGTAGGAGGTGCCTTCAATGCCGGTAAAGTGCCTGGGCAAGAAATGCTGCACCGAGGCTTGGAGAGCGAAGATGCCCAGAAAAACACCGAGCAGGGTGAGAGTCATGCGGGCGAAGTTGGAGGTAACCGTAGCTACCGCAAACAGGGGCAGAACAACGATGACGGTGAGCAGGAGCAGGTTGTAGAGCAGTCCCGGAATGTAAGCGAAGGGGCTGAATCCGGTTTCGGCCAGCAAGGCACACTGTGCGATAAAGAAGGGCACATAGAGAAAGGCCAGCAGGAAAAGCAACTTTGCGGCAAGCAGCTTGGGCCATTCATAGGGGCGGGTGAGCCAGAACTGGCGGTCGCCCACCAGCGTCTCCGCCTGGACGACGCGGGTGATGAGCAGCCACCAGCTGAGCGGCACAAGATCGAGAAGAATCTGGCCCGCGATCACAAATTGGTATCCAACGGTTCCCTGGTTTCCCATGACGCCATGGATGTGATCGGGGCCGACCCACTGCTGGGGATAGAACAAAGCGAAGGCTGCGGTGATGGCGATGGAGAGAAAAATCTCTGCCCAGAAGTGGCGGGCGTCTTTAGCGAAGATGTGCAGAATTTGTTTCATGCCGCGGTCCCTTCGGCGGAGGTGTGTGCTGGTTGAGAAGAAGTGCGGAGGCGCCCGGACTTGGCGACGGCGAGAAAGATTTGCCGCAAGGGCATGGGGTCGAAGGTGATGTCGCGGGCTGAGGGGAAGATCTTCGCGAGCTCAAGTTCGGAAGCCTGATCCTGATAGCCGCTGTGGATGAAGTGGATGACGCGGTCGGTGAGTTGGGGTTGGAGCCAGGTTGACGGGAGATTCTCAGGAAGAGGTACTGGGTTTTCAAGCGTGACGGTCACCTCGCGGAAACGGCCGGTGAGTACGGACATTTCCTCAGAGAACAGGAGGCGGCCTTGCTCCAGATAGCCGACATGGCTGGAGAAGCTCTCAATCTCGGCGAGGTCGTGCGAGGAGAGAAAGATTGTAGTTTCCGGAGCGCGTTCGATGAGACCTTCAATGAGCTCGTCGCGCACCAGGGGATCGAGGCCGGAGAACGGCTCGTCGAGGATGATGAGCGATGGCCGGTAGGAGAGAGAGCTGGCGAAGGCGGCCTTCATTTTCATGCCGCGGGACAGATTCTTGAGCTTGCGGTTGAGCGGCAGATCAAACTGGCGGACAAGCTGCTGCTCGAGAGTACGATCCCATTGCGGATAGAAGGGGCGGTAGTAATCGAGGAGGGCGCCGACGGTCATCCAGTCGGGCATTTCCTGGTTCTCCGAGACGTAGCCGATGCGCTGGAAGGCTTTGCCGGCGAGGCGGCGGGAGTCGATGCCGAGGACCTGGGCGCTTCCGTCGGTGGGGCGGAAGATGTTCATCAGCACCTTGATGGCGGTGGTTTTGCCCGCGCCGTTGGCGCCGACCAGGGCGTAGATGGCTCCTTCAGGAACGGCGAGACTCAGGTTGTCGATGGCCAGGGTTCGGCCAAACCTGCGAGAGAGACTTTCAGTGCGGATGGCGTCGGTCATTGTTCTTTGCTGCCTCCATCATTGGGCTCGGCGGCGGGGTTGGCGTGTTGGGTTGAGTCGTTGGCGGAAAGACGTTCCCAGTGTGCGGAGATGGAGGAGAGCATCTCTTCCTGCTCGATGCCGAGGCGCTTGGCTTCTACGACGAGCTCTTCGATCTCATGGCCCAGGAGCTGGGTGCGGTCCTTTTTGCTGGAATCGGGAAGGACGGCGACGACTGTGCCGATGCCGGGGCGGGTTTCAAGCAGGCCCTCGTTGACCAGGTGGGCGACAATTTTGTGGGCTGTATTGGGGTTGATTTTGAGCTCTTTGCTCAGGGCGCGAACGGAGGGATACGGGTCGCCGGGGCGCAGTTGGCCGCAGACCATGGCGCGCTTCGAGGCGTAAACAATTTGCTCAAAGAGAGATACGCCGGGCCGGAATGTGATGCGGAAAGGAATCACATGTGTACTATAACAGATAGTACACTAGGTGCAAATGAATATTTTTGATTCGCGAAATATGGAGCGATGCGAGCCGGACCACGGCGACAATGGAAGCTTTTGCGTCGAATAGAAATAAATGTTCGCCTCATGGAAGGATTCGGGTTGACCGGGGGGGGCATGGACCGCAGAATGAAAAGAGCATTTGTCGCGAAGAATGCCGTTCCCCGCTTGCCGGAAACGATCCCCAAAATGAAGAGATTGAGGTATCCATGTTTGCTTATGTTCTGGTGTTGCTGGCAGTTTTGACGCGTGTTTTGCCGCATGCGGGATGGTGGAACTTTACCGCGGTGGGCGGCGCTCTGCTTTACTTCGGGGCGCGGCGCTCGTGGAAAGAGATGCTGGCTCCGCTAGCCGTTCTAATGGTGACGGACTATTACCTGACCACATACGTGTATCACTATCCCTTTCAATGGCAGGGATATATGTTGACCTGGTCGTGGTATGTGGCGGCGATGGCGCTGGGGTTGATTCTGCTGCATGCGCGGACGACGGTGCTGCGCGTTGGCGCGGGCGTGATTCTGGGACCGACTTCGTTCTTCGTGGTGTCGAACTTCGCGGTGTGGGCAGGGAGCGGGATGTATCCGCGGACGCCGGGCGGATTGGCTGCCTGCTATGTAGCGGCTATCCCCTTCTACCGCAATGATTTAGTATCAACAGCGATTGTGGCCGGGCTGGCGTTCGGGGTTCCGGTGCTGGTGCGGCGGCTCAACGCGGCTCCGGCGGCGGCGACTGTGGCCGCAGGGGCCAGGGAATAAGGACCAGGGAATAGACGAGTGCGCTACATAGCCCAGACGTCTGCTTAAAGGGTTGCGAAGACGGACGAAACGTTTGCTTCCATGGGTGCGGTTCTTTCCGTAATAGACCTTGGAAATGAACCTCGCAGGGGTTTTGTCTGCAGAGAATTGGACAAATCACGGTCGGAGTTTGTTTGGAAATATCCACTTTTCGGGAATTTTGCGCTGATCTTGCGGAGTTTGAGGCTTAACTTGTTGATAATGCCTTCTTTATTTTGATTTTCTTTTCTGTGTAATTGCGCTCGGGAATGCGCCCTGTCGCCGACTCTAAGGCAGAGGCCTGGATGCGTTGGTAAGCGGCCGCCCGCTCATCGCGACAAGGCTGCGATGAACGGGGCACAGTGCCTGGAACCAGGACGAGTGGACACCCTGACAGCGTCCGCCGATTACCTTGCTGCAGAATCAATCAGCAGCTTCCAGTTTGTATAGTCCGTTTTGTCCAGCGTTCCCAATGACGTGGCGAGGTAGTGGAGTCTTCCTGTTGCCGGCGTATTGGTCTGGTACCGGTCTGCGAGAAAATACGGCGGCAGCGTCTGCGAATACAAGTTCACAGTTACATGGACGTTCTCGGCATTTGCCCCCGCCGGCAGTGGAATTTCATAGCGCACAATGGACTGCCCCTTGCCCGCCAGGTATGCCGGATCGTGCAGCGCATCTCCCTTTGGCAACGTCGCCTCCAGATATGGCTCCGGGATCGGCAAATCTTTCGGCCCATGCAGCGACCAGCCCAACGGCAGCAGACGGTTGTCCTTCACTTCGTGATCGCGACGCGTAAAGCTGGTGGTGAACTGGTGGTCCGCATTCTGCGTCAGCTCCTCGTAAATCTGCACCTCGTTGCTTGAAGTGATTGGATGCGCCTGGCTGAAGTGCGGCTGATATGTGCCATTCTGGAAGGACTCCGTCGATAGCACCTGCCCTTCAAAATTCGTAATCTGCCCCGTCGTATTCGTCGCACCGGAACTGAAGAATGGCTTCCCATCTACCGTTGCTTCGAAGTTCAGGAACGCTCTGCGGAATCCCACCCCGCTGGGGAAGCGATGGCCGGCCTTGTTGGTCACAGTGACTTCGACAATCAGCTTGTTGCCCAGTACTTCCCACTTCGAGATTTCCACCGTCGCGGTAATCGTCCGCGCCTGCTGGATGACATTATCCGAAGCGGCCTGCAGATCCGTGGTCAGCCCCGACATGTAGTCGGACAAGCGCACGCCCAGCGTCTCATTGTTTTGCTGCTCATTCACCGGCTTCAGGAACATCTGCAACAGGAATCCGTTGGTTCCCAGCAGCTCATGCCTCTTGAACCCCGTCTCGCGATAGCGCACGTTCACATCGTCCGGCTTGGCAAGGTGCTCAACAGCGGCGTACGTCCCGTCCTGGACAATTGCGATCTTGTCCTGGATTGCCGCGACGTTCACGCCGGTCTTCGCATTCGCATAACCGGTCGGCATGTGGCATTCCTGGCAGGTCTTCGGTGTCGGGCCCACTGATCCATATTCGTTGCGGTAATCGCTGTTCAGCCACTCGGGATAGGTGGCCTGCTCGACCGACGTGGTGCCCGGCTTGGGGCTGTCAACCACCGGAAGTAGAATCGTGTGGCATGTCCCGCACATCTGCGGCGACTGGATATAGGCGTCGTACTTCGGCTTGACGTTAATGCCAGTCAGCATGGGATAGGTTGTGATCTCGTCGTCCTTGAACGGGCCATGCAGCTCGCCTTGCGGAGTTACGTCGAATACGCCGTTGATCTGGTGCTCGAGAAAATAGGGCAGGCTCGGATCCTTCGGCGCCTGCATCCGGTGGCAGACCTCGCAACTGATGCCGTCGCGCGCGAGGCCGCCGTATTTGAATCCGTCGCTGTGGGGATCGGAGTTATAGACGAAGTCGACCTTGTAGTCCTCTTTCGGATGCTCCGCAGCAAACGTTCTTTTGCCCATGGCGTTGTGGCATTGCGTGCAGATGTCGATTACCTTTTGCTGCTTTGAGTGGTCTTTGAGGTAGGCCAGTTCGCTGTCCAGTTGCGAATAGAACACCGGGTCGCGGCCGGCGAGTCCCATCGGGGTCCAGCGCCACTCTCCGTACTGCGACACGTTGATTGTGGGCGACGTGCTGGACGTGAGCACCATGGTTGGTCCCAACCCCGCGCCTGTAAGTCCGCTGTGGCAGCCGGTGCACTGCGACGATGTCACAAATCCTGGGGAATTGCTGGTTGGAGCGCCCACTGGAGGCTTCGGCTCGGCAACCACTGTATCCAGCGGCTCCGGCGGCATCTTTTGTATATCCGGCGGCGCCGCGCGCAATGCCCTCACAAGATGCAGCGCCAGCACGTCTTCCTGGATTGCTGCGTTCTGTTCATGCTCGGGAAACAGCGACGGGGGAATCGCTTCTTCATGTGCCAGGCGCGGCCGGTTTTCGAATGGCCTCTGCGCGTTCTCGACCAAATCGATTAGCGTCGGACCGGATACGCATGTTGGTGGCGGAGGCGGTGCGCTTTGGCTTCTCCAACTGTCATCCACGCGGAACTGCAAGGGCCATCCCGGCGATCCCTCGATGTTGCTGAGCGACACAAACGTGTGCTGATTTTCTGCCGATGCGTGGCAACGTAAACACACCAGTCCATAGCCCGCGTTGGGATACTGGAATGGATTGTCGAACTTCATTGAGTTCGCCGGCTTGCTGCCGTTCCACACCTCGGCCCAGAACCATCCGTCGAAGGATCCTTTCGGACTCTTGATCATGATTGTCCAGTCGTTGGAGCAGCCGAGGTTCTTCTCCGGAATATCGTGATAGCGCGCGGCGGGAACGGGCGAAAACTGTTCCTTGATGATCACGGCGCCATCGGGAATGTCTCCCTTGCGCCCATTCACCAGCCAGTTCGACACCTCCGGCGAGTAGTAGATATGGACCGCCGGATGCACGATGGATGCGGTCCCCTGGATCAGCGGTCCCGTGTCTCGTATCCACTTATCTCTGCACCAGCCCAGGTTGCGGTAGTCCAGCGTGCTGAGGTATTTCAGCAGTTGCTTTTCTACCGCGACTGGCTCGCCTGGAGGAATGAAAGACGGCAGCTTCAGTCCGGAGGGAACTGGCTGGGCATTGGGGCAGGGATTTGTGACATCTTGCGCATGGCACACGGCGGCTATCGAAATGGCAAGAAGAACGCTCAGGATACGCATTGCTTTATTTCCTTCTGATAAGAAAACAGAATGAGGGATCTTTGATGATTGGCCTTTATCGACTCCCACTCATCGACCACCACCCCAGCGACGAAGACCTGTCGCCGGGGACCCCGGCACGCTCGATGAATGGGCACAGTTTCATCCATCGGGGTCGGCCAAGCCGGTGGACGACTCAATGGGAATCAGGGCGGTTAGGTGTTGTTCTGGCAGCCCCCATCAATCCAGGCGGCGAGCTCTGTAATCAGCGTGGCCTGCTCGGGTTCGTACGGGGGGCTTGGCCGCGGCATCTGGCCAAAATTGTCATAGGCTTTGCCATACCCGGAGAGAATCTGAATGATGTTGGAATCCTTTGAATGTCCGACTTCCAGAATTTTCCAGGGTCCTCCCGGAACTCCGGGAACATTGCCGGTGATGAATTGTTGGTAGTTCATGGTGTTCCAGAAGGTGTGGTGGGGAGCCAGGCCCGGCGAAACGCCGGCCTCTTTAACAAAGAGATTCAACGCTGCCTGAACCTCGGCATAAGTCGTCAATGTAGCCATGGGAGATAATCCTTTCGCAATTGATAGGGTTTGAATCATGGTTGGGAAGGTAGAGGCCGAGTGAGTCTTCCACCCGGCCCGTTTCTGAGCTGGAAGCAGTTTATTTATTCAAGTGGAAAGCCAGACTCCGATTGCGTGGGACAGGTTTCGCGCCTGCGCTTCCCACAGCGGCCGGGGTTTCAGGAAACTGGACAGAGCCTTTGGCCAATATGACGCTGAAGTCGCCTGCCTGGTGCTGTCCCTGGCTGCCGTGGCAACCCATGCAGCCGCCCATATTCTGCTGCGAGCCGCCGTAGTACATGTTCTTGTGAATTGCTGTTCCGGGAGTGCCGCTGAATTGCGACTGGTAATCGCTGTTGGCGCCGGTACCTCCCGACTGAACCAATCCGCCGCTGAACAGCTGCAAGGTGCGGTTGGTTTCAACAACGATATTTGCCTGGTGATAACTGCTGGGATTGTGGCCGCTGTTGGGATCGTTTCCCTGATAGACGCCCGCATAGTTCTTGTCGATCGGCTCATACTGCACGTTGACGAGCTTGTAAAAGAGCCAGGGCGACTTGGGAATCTGGTGGGCCGCGTTATATGCCGTGATTGCAGCATGCGCGGTCTGGTTTGCGTCAATGATTGGCTGTGGAATTGTCTCGTCGCGGTAGTTGACGCATATGAATCCGCCCGTGGGAAGCGCCGGCAAGCCTTGCGAATTTATGTAATAGAGGCGATTCACAGGCGTGGTCCCGGTTGACGCGGTGCAGTATTGCGCGCTTGGCGGCACCAGATTGACCTGCGGAGGAACCCCGCTCATATCTGGATTAATCACCGACGTATCGTCAAGCGTCACGGATGGCGTAGTGGGGCAGGGCGCGGTCTGGCCGGAACGGCAGGACGGCAGAGGTGGATTAATGCTTCCGTCTGCGTCTTCCACCGGCAAGCCGTCGGGGCGGAGAATGTTATCCGCCTGCTCAAAGGTTGCGTAGATGAAGTAAGGCGCGGTGGGCGTCTTCTGAATGATATGGAGCGCCACCAGGCCAAAGGTGTGCTGACGATAACATGTGTTGCCGTTCTTGAGCTCATAGAAGCGCGCGGTCGCAGTGGTGTAATGGCCTTTGGTAAGCTCCTTTGGCGTTAGCTCGCGCCAGGCGGCCTTGACTTCGATTGTGCCGTCCGGCAGGCTGACTACATTGGTGCTCCCCGACGTCGGGCTTTTCTGATACTGATTCAGATAATTGAGCGTGGCCGTCTGTATGCCGGAAGGAACCCCAGCCCACCACTGCGTCGGTTTCTGCACAACATAGACATACTCCTTGCGGTTGGCCTTGGCCAAAAACCGAATCATCTGTGGAGAGCTGTTGCCTTCCACCGACGTTGGAGCGACGCCGGCAAACATGGAATCCAGCGTGATCTGGTCGGTTTCGTCGAGATTGACCCAGGGCGTGGGAAGGACTACCTGGCTGTCGGGGGGAACGTCGCAGGCAGGAACCGCTGGATAGTAGTTGTATTGGGGATGTGCATCGTAGCCAAGCGAGGGGTCATTGGGAACAACGCCCGGATAGCCGGGAGGAGGCTGCGTCGTGGGGCTGGTGGGGTTCTGTCCGGGGAAGATTTCAACCTTCTGGCGGAAGGTCTCCCAGACCAGCGGACGACCGGTGCATTTCGGATCGCTGAAGTTGCAATTGTTGTCAGGATAGTCGCGGGTTTTCGGCTTACCGGTCTGCGGCACTGCCGGCCAGTTCAAGGCGATAAACTCCTGCCATGCGAAAACCGCTGCCTGCTGCATGGTTGCCGCCGGCGCACCGCCGCCGGTGGGGTTCAACTCCGATGGCACTGCTGAACCGATGGTGATGGGAAGCGTCTGAGCTGCGTAGACAGTTGTCATTCTCGCGGAGGGCAGCCGCTTGAAAGAATGAGAGCAAACTAAAAGTCCTGCGGCAAGAGCGACCACCCCAGCGACCGCGACGATTTGATATTTCATTACTTTCTCCGTTAGTGCATGTCCCCGATTGCCTCGACAGCCGGGACATTGGTTGGTGTGGTTGCTACTGCCAGACGAGAATGGGCTGAGCGGAACCGCAGGGAAATTCACGGTACCGCGGGACGCAACTCCGCGTCGACTGTTCAGGGCCAATCGCGCTTGGGGCAATGAATCGCCGCGCATCCGGTTCAACTAGAAAAAACCAACTGATGACGCGCGATTACCGGTGCGGCTAATTTTGGGGACAGTGATAACAGCTGAAGTGAAACACTGGGGAATGTGCAACCAAGGGGATTTTCCGATGTAAGGATTTTCTTGTCAAGATAAAAATAGAAGAAGAGGAGCAGTGGCTGCGGCTGAGGGCTTGAGCTGCCCTTTCCCTTAGTCGAGGGGTTTGCCGGAGCGCTTTCTTTTTATCCACCACCAGGCGAAGCCAAGGATGGCTAAGGCGCCTACGATTCCGACCACGGTGAGGGAGTGGTGCGCGACGACCTGGACTGCTCCCGGGCCGAGTTTGAGGACCAGCAGCGAGAGGGTGAGCCAGCGGACCATACGGCCGCAGAAGACGGATAGCAGGAAGGGCACAATGGGCATTTCAAAGACGCCTGCGGCAAACACGAAGGCCTTCCATGGGGTGGGCGGGGGCAGCATGGAGGGAATCATCATGGCCAGAAACTCCTGGCGCTCGAAACGGACGCGCATGCGGTCATAACGCTCGCGGTTGACGCGCTTGAGCAGGAAGAGCTCGCCGCCGGCACGGCCGAGGCCATATGGAAGCAGGCCGCCGATGGCAGAGCCGATCGAGGCCATGAGGCAATAGAGCCAGAAACGGGGCTTGTCATTCCAAACGGAAAAGGCTAAAAGTGCATCCATGGGGATGGGGAGTGTGGAGGAATCCAGAAGTGCGAGTGCGCCCATGCCCCAAATGCCGAACTTGGCCAGGAAGGGAAGCAGTACGAGATTGAGCTTGGCCATCCAGTGAACGAAAAACTGCTTCAAACAGGGTCCCCTTCCACCCGGTAAGCCGTCTTACCTTTAGGAACCATTGTACGAGGCGGAGCTTTGCGCCAGTTTATAGCGGGAATGAGAGAATAGAAGGAAAGGAATCGAAGCGGAGCCGGGGGGCACGTGTGCGCTCCGCGAGGCCGCCGCACAACGCATGCTTTCCATCAAAGCGCCAAACGATGTGAACGAGGACGCCCCGCTCGTTGACCACCCCGGCAACGAGGACCTGTCGCCGGGGACCCCGGTGCAGCCGATCGAGGAGGGCCGCGATCTGGAGCCGGAGCGGACTGCGCAGGTGGTGCGTGGTTCGCGCTGGGTGGACTACGACACGCACGAACTGCTGGAGATGATCAGCGAGCTCGAGGATGAGCGGCGCTGGGCGCGGCTGCGGGAAGGCGCGCTGTGGGCAGTGATTGTGCACGCGTCGATTATCCTTGCCCTGTTTTTGCTTCCCAAATACATATTTCAGCCGCGGGTTATCGAGCCCAGCACAAAGACGCACGACGATTGGACCTACCTGGATTCGCCAATTGTGAGGCCGAAGTTGCCTTCGCAAAAGGCGACAGTGACTCCGCCGGTGAAGCCGCAGATTGACAGGAAGACGCTGGAAGCGATGAACAAGGCTACTCCGCCTCCGGCTCCTCCGCCGCAGCCGCAGCCTACGCCGCAACAGGCTACGCCCGCACCGGTGCCGCCTCCGCCACCACAACCGCAGTCGCAGCAGCAACAGTCGCAGGTGGAGGCGCCGCGACCGGCAGCTGTGCCGCGGCCGAGTTTCGCTTTGGGCTCGCAGAATCCGCTGGACCAATTGCAGCAGGCCATGCGCGGCGCATCGCGCAACCCCAATTCTGGAAGCTCGTCGGGGAACCTGGGAGGCGGAGGACTGGCGATGCATCCCGGCGCGGGAACAGGCGGTGTGGAGGTTTTGAGCGACACGCAGGGCGTGGACTTTGGTCCGTGGCTGCGGCGCTGGCACTTTGAGACGCAGAAGACCTGGGACCCGCTGATACCGGATGAGGTGAATCCGCCGATTTTGAAAAAGGGCCAGGTGCTGATCCACTTCAAGGTGTTGCCGGATGGGCGCATTATGGATGGAAGCATGATGCTGGAGGGACGGTCAGGCGATACGGCGCTGGATCGCGCGGCTTGGGGCGCGCTGCAGGGGTCGAATTATCCGCCGCTGCCGAAGGATTTTCATGGGCCGTACCTGGAGCTACGGGCGCTGTTTATGTATAACATGCAGTCCCAGTGACGAGCGGGGTTGGCTTTGTTGACGGAGTTAGTGAGTTAGCAAGTAATCAAGCTGGCCGCGGAGTACTCCAGATGTTCAGGCTTTTGGCTGTTGTCGTTTGGTTGGCCGCTACGGCAGCCTGCGCCCAGGACATTGTTGTCTCACGGAGCGGACCCATTAAGACTCTAGCGGAAGCGCGCGACGCAGCTCGTGCGGAACGCCGTGCCGGCAGGACAGGCAGCATCACCATTACAGTTCGCGCTGGGACATATTACCTTCCCGAGACGCTGATCCTTGGCCCGGAAGACAGCGATACAGTTTGGGAAGCTCCGCACGGCGAACATCCGGTGATCAGCGGAGGTCGCGCACTCTCCGGCTGGGCAAAGGGGCCTGGCGGGGTTTGGTCGGCGAGCGCTCCTGGCGATGCTTTCAATCAACTGTTTGTGGATGGGCGGAGAGCCACGCGGGCGCGTACGCCAAACTACGGATTCTTCCGCGCGGATGGACCGAGTTCTCAGGATAAGCCATATGAACTGCATTACCGCGGCAACGATATTAAGAAAGAATGGGCAGACCGCGGCGATGTAGAGGTGGTTGCTTATTTGGCGTGGGCCGATATTCGCATGCCGATTGTGAAGGTGGATGAAGCGAATCATACGGCGACGCTGGGCTCAGACCCGCGTCCATCGAACAAGGAAGTGGATGCGCGCTATTACATAGAGAACGCGCCGGACGCTCTGGATTCGCCGGGTGAATGGTATCTGGATCGGGCGAAGCATACTGTTTTCTACATCCCGGTTGCAGGTGAAGATATGGCGCGGGCAGTTGTGGTTGCGCCGACACTGGAACGGTTGGTGTCGTTGGAGGGAGATCCTCAATCGGGTACGCTGGTCCGCAATATTGTTTTCCGTGGCCTTACATTCGCGTATGCGGACTGGCGGGTAGACGCAAAGGGATATGCCGACACGCAGGCGGCGATTGGTGCGCCGTCAGCATTGACAGCGGTTGGAGCTGTTGGCTTCAAAATCGAACACTGCACGATTGCGCATTCGGGAGGATACGCTCTGTCGCTCGGCCGCGGCTCAAAGAACAATAGTTTGCTGGCGAGCAAGATTTTCGATATGGGCGCTGGAGGGATCAGGATTGGCGAGCCCGCGATGAGCGCGAATGACGCAGAGCAAAATTATGGCAACATTGTGGCCGACAACGAAATGCACGACCTTGGGCTGGTGTTTGCGTCGGCAGTAGGAATCTGCGTACTGCAGAGTGGACGGAACCAGATCATCCATAACCATGTACATGATCTCTTCTACACCGCGATCTCGGTGGGATGGACGTGGGGCTATGGGTCGAACCAGTCGCATGAAAACGCGATTGCGTTTAACAAAATTCACGATGTGGGGAAAGACATGCTGAGCGATATGGGAGGAATTTATACACTTGGCGAACAGCCGGGGAGTGCGATTGAGAACAATCTGATTTACAACGTTTCTTCATTCACATATGGAGGATGGGGAATTTATCCCGATGAAGGTTCCAGCAATATCCTGATTGAAAACAATATTGTCTATAACTGCAAGAGCGCGGGTTTCCATCAGCATTATGGACGAGATAATATCGTGCGCAACAACATCTTCGCGTTGAACCACGAACACGAGTTGATGCGTACACGGGCTGAGGCTTTCAATGCCTTCACGATGGAAAACAACATTGTCTATTTCGATGAGGGAACGCTTCTGGGCGGCAATTGGGGCGATGGGAAATTTACGACGCGGCACAATTTCTACTTCGACACGCGCGGCGGAGATATGAACTTTGCGGGGAAGTCGTTCGATGAATGGCAAGCTATGGGGCAGGATGATGGATCGATGGTTGGCGACCCGCTGTTTGTGAATGCGGAGAATTATGACTTCCGATTGAGGGCGGAGTCGCCGGCATTGAAGGCGGGTTTTCAGCAGATTGATATGAGTACTGCCGGGCCCAGGGTGAGGGCCGGTGCGGATTCGTGGTAACTGTGTTGGCGGAGGTGGCGGTGATGGCTATAGATCATGCGGTGACAGAAGCGATTTCTCCATGCCTGATTGTGAGGGACGTCGTGAAGACGATTGCTTTCTACATTGAGAAGCTTGGCTTTGAGACGCGGTTCATTGCGCCAGAAGTGGATCCGTTTTTCGCCATTATCGGGCGGGATGGGGCGCAGATATTCATTAAAGCGGAAGGTGGCATAGAGCCGGTGCCGAACCAGACACGGCATCCGCATTTGCGGTGGGATGCGTTTGTGTATGCGTCGGACCCGGATGCGCTGGCCGCGAATTTTATGGACCATGGGGCGGTATTCAGCAAGCCGCTTGAGGATACGCATGATGGGTTGCGCGGGTTTGAGATTTCCGATCCGGATGGGTATGTTTTGTTCTTCGGAAGGCCCCGGTAGCCGGCGCCAGAGTTCTTTTCAGTGGATCCCGCAGGGGCTAAAGCCCAACGTCTATTTGGGCCATTTACGGCACGACTGAAGTCGTGCCCCTTCGCACATCTGCGCCCAATTCCATGCATAGAGATACGCCCAACTTCATGGATAGAGAACTGCTAAGAACTTGCGTCAACGGCCAATGCGGTTGCGTCGATAGGTTCCGGCGGGGGTGGTTCGTGTGGGTCGTTGGCTTTAGGCAGATGAATGCCGTCCTGGGCGAGCAACGCTTCGTAGACAGGAACTTCGCGCCAGTAGCGGGCGAGGGCGAAGGCGCTCATGTTGGCGATCATGAGGGGCAGCACCAGGCCGTAGCCGCCGGTCATCTCAAAGACAATGAGGATTGAAGTCATGGGGGCGCGCACGATGCCGGCAAAGACAGCGCCCATGCCGACGACTGCGAATGCGCCAATGGCATCGGTGGAGTGGTGGAAGACGATTACGTCAAGGTAGCCGACGGAGCCGCCGAGCATTGCGCCCATGAACAGCGATGGGGCAAAGATGCCGCCGGAGCCGCCGCTTGAGTAAGAGCAGACCGTGGCAGCCAGCTTGAGTACACAGAAGACCACCATGAAGAGCACAGGCATGGTTCCGGTGAGTGCGAGGGTGAGTGTCTTATATGGGTCGCCGGCAATGCCGTTGAGGTGGAAGAAATAGAGCGCGAGGACGGCCAAAGCGCCAGTGGCTAGCCCCCCAATGGCGGGTTGCACCCATTTGGGCACATGGGTGAGCTGCTTGAAGCGCGCGCGCAGTCCCAGCAGCGAATCAGTAAATGCGACCGAAACAATGGCCGCGAGTAAACCGAGCAGGGCATACCAGAACAGCGATGTCCACTCGCTGCTGTCGAAGGTATAAGTCCGCTGGACATGGAAGACGGGATTGCGGCCGAGGATGGAGTGTTCCACCACAGCGGAGAGGGCCGCGGCTACGATGACGCCGGTGAGCATGGTCTGATCGAGGTCGCCGACCAGCTCTTCAATGGTGAAGGTGATGGCGGCGATGGGCGCGTTGAAGGCTGCGGCGATGCCGGCGGCCATGCCGACTGAGGTCATGCGGCGGCAGTTCTGGGGACTGAGCCGGGCGGCGCGCGCCAGCATGCTGCTGACTCCGGCACAGATTTGGACGGTGGGACCTTCAAGTCCGAGCGAAGCGCCGGAGCCGATTTGAACGGCGCAGAGGATGAATTTGCCGATGGTCTCGCGGATGGTAACGTAACCGTCGCGCAAGGCATAGGCCACCTTGACCTGGGGAATGCCGCTGCCTGCGGCGGCTGGAGCGAAGTAAGTGAGGCCGATGCCGGCAAAGAGGCCGCCGAGGCCGGGGGTGAGGATGGTCCACCAGATCCAACTGTTGCCGTGGGCGCCATTGGCGCGGTCAATGAAGAGAGCTTCAAAACGCTCGATGCTGAGGTGAAAGGCCACGGCGGCGAGGCCGCACAAACCGCCGGCGAGGATGGTGAAACCCAGTACGCGCTGGCGTTCGTTGGGTACGCGGCGGATGAGCCAGGCGAGAAATCGTGAGAGCACGCCCTGGAAACCAATCCAATAATTCGGTTTTTGGGAGGCTGGGCTCGCGGAATCCGTCACTTATTCAGTATAGATGCGGGGCGCGTGGACTACGGCTCAGGTTCGGTGGCTTTGAGGAACTCGATCAGGTAGTCCTTCCAGACAGCGGCGACGGTGTGGGTGCCGTGGCCTCTTGTTGCGTCGGAGATGGGTAGAAGGATGAAGCGGGCGTTGGGCATTCGTTTGACTTCGCGTTCGGCGATGCCCAGTTCGGGCGGGTTGATGAAGTCGTCGGCGGAGTTGATCCAGAGGACCGGAGTTTTGATCTGATCGAGGCGCGGACTGGGATCGTAGTTACGGCTGGCGTTGGTATAGAAGATGAGGTTGTTGGCGTCGGTTGAGGCGAGGGTGCGGGCCAGGTAGCGATCGACATACTGCTCGGCGAGTTCGCGCGTGGGTGCCTGCTTCTGCATCTGGAGCGGACTGGAGCCCATGATGAGAAGGATTTCATTGGCGATGCGGAGACCCTGGATAGGCTCGGATTTGTATTCGCCGTCCTGCCACGCGGGGTCCTGCTTGATGGCCTGGATGGCCATGTAGCGCATCATGCGGTTGCGGCCGGCGATTTGGATGGGCAGGCAGGCGAAGGGCGCGAGTGCGTCCATGAAGCCGGGGTAGGTTTCGCCCCAGACGAAGGACTGCATGCAGCCCATGGAGGTGCCGAGGATGAGGCGCAGGTGGTCGATCTTCATGTGGTCGAGCATCTGGCGCTGGCTGGCGACCATGTCGTCGTAGTCGTAGGCCGGGAAGTGGGCGTGCAGGCCGTCGGAGGGCTTGGAGCTTTGGCCGTGGCCGATGTCGTCGGGGAGGATGAGGAAGTACTTGGTGATGTCGAAGGGTTGTCCAGGGCCGAAGAGCACGTTGGAGAAAAGGGGATTGAGGAGCGAGTGCGCGTCGCCGCCGGTGCCATGGAGCAGGAGGATGGCGTTGTCGACGTGGCCGGCTTCGTTGCGGTGGGGTGTGCCGAGGGTCAGGTAGTGGAGCTTGAGTTGGGGCAGGATTTCGCCAGTGCCGAAACGGAAGTTTGGCAGGATGACAACGCCGTCGGCGGTGGGCCACTTGGTGGGTGGGGCTTGCGCGGATGGCTGGGTCGGCGTGGTTGAATTCGGCGCGGGCATGGACATGGTCTGGGCGTGGGCTGTGGCGGCGAAAAAGAGCGTGGCGGCGAGGGAGAAACAGGCGACGCGTGGGTGCATTCTCAGCTCCTGGAGCTTTCGCATTGAGGATAGCTTTTTGTTTGCGATTCGGAAAGCGAATGAAGAAGTTCGTCGTTCACACGGATTTCAAAGGCGGCCATCTTCAACTCCGCCAATGTTTTTCATGCGCTCGCAATGCGCTTTTATCGAGTAGCTTGCAAACGGCGCACTGAGGCAACTGCCGCTTGGCGGGTCCGCTCTAATCCGCACAGTTAGTGCCAGGCCATCTGCCGTACACCGGCCAATCCTGAGGTATCCCCATGAAGTTCTCGCGTTTGCTTGCGCCAGTGATGTGCGCCTTGCTTGCCTCCACCGTAACATTTGCTCAAAAATCAGCCAGCTTCAACATTCTGACCAGCCCCGCAGAGCCTGATAACCCCTCGAATATCTATGCCGTCGATGTAAACAACGACGGCCTCACCGACATTGTTGAAGACAATGGCTATTCGCCCGGCTCATATTTTTACGTGAATATCAACAAGGGCAATGGGACATTTGCGCCACCCGTTGCATATGCGATCCCGGTAGGCTATTCGCCCACATGCATTGCCCCGGGCGACTACAACAACGACGGCAAAGTCGATCTTGCAGTGCCTCTGAACGGCACGGAGGAGGTCGCTGTCTATCTGGGCAACGGCGACGGCACCTTCCAGTCGCCCATTCTGTCGACAGTTGATTTGCCGAACGGCGATACTTTCAACGATGCCGGCTGCGCCGCGGCGGACTTCAATGGCGATGGCAAGATCGATCTGGCGGCTTGGGGAGGAGCCGGGGTGTACGTCCTCCAGGGGAAAGGCAATGGCAGCTTCAATGCGACCGCGTACCCCGTGCCCAGCACGAATGGGAATGGCGGTGATGGAAATTGGCCGCAACTGTTCGTGGGAGACTACAACGGCGATGGAAAAGCCGACATCGCCACTGCGCCGGGAGAGAGCCAGGGTCCGAGCGCGATCGATGTGTTTTACGGGAACGGCGACTTCACCTTCAACCAGACCATTCCGTATACATACAGCGGCGGCATAATGATCGGCAGCGGCGACTTGAATAGCGACGGGATCACCGACCTGTACGCGGTGGTCAACTCAACATCTGCCGGCGCTCAGCAGCTTGGTGTGTTTTACGGAACCCATTTGGGCACGTTCAACAGTTACCTTTACGATGTTCCCGCTACCTACCGGCTTGGCGCAGGACCCGCCGGTCCGCCATTTGACGCGGTGCTCACACTGGGGGATTACAACGGGGATGGCCGCATGGATTTGGCCGCCGCGGCTACAGATACCAGCAACAACGACGTTGCTGTTGTGTTCTTCCTGGCCGGCGCCAGCCCCGGCGAGTTCACCACCCAGGCGGTTGACGTGCCCGTAACGCCTTCCTCGTATAGCTTCCCTGTCGCCGGACTGTTGAGTGGCGGCTATCTCAAACCCGACGTAACTCTGAACATAGGCAACGACGGCAGCGATGACACTACTCCTACAACCCTGTCCGCACTGTTGAACACTACCAATGGTTACTTTGGTTTCTGCCCATATCCAAAGAGCGGAAAAGGTTTTCATGTTTGCGCGGCGGGAATCTCAGATGGAGACATCGCCGGCTTCAGTGCGGCGGTGGATTCGTTCAACAAACTGCGGACGATCGAGCTGTGGGTGGATGGAAAGAAGGTTGCGGACCAGTCGAATACATGGGATACGCACGCCTACTTTGACTGGGCCGGAGAGTTCTCGACCGGGACGCATAAGGCACGTTCTATGCGTATGACGTGGATAATACGGTGCAGCGCTCTGCCTTCACGTTCGAGGTCGGCGGGAAATAAATTTTCGATAAAATTAAACAGGCCACGACCCGCGCGTTTGCGCGGGCCGTGGCCTGTCACTGGATCCCTCCACCGGATTGACGTTGGATTCGGCCACGAGCGGACTGAGCGAGCAAGAACGCAGGGCAGCCCGCTCAATGATCTCGCCGGTTGATCTTAGGCCTATTTGTTCCATCCCGGGTCACATCTATCTATTTGAATGATTTAAATCGTGCGTCGCGCACCTAAACTGCCGCCAAAGTCGCATTTTAAATGCCGCCGAAGTAGAGTAAAGTTTATTTAGAAACAGACTTCTATGCGCATCAGCACGATTCTTTTACCACTGTTGCTTTTCCCTGGCCTTGCTCGCTCGTCGGCGCAAATGAGTCAGGCACTCGTGAGCCTGCCATCGGGCGAGATTTCGGCCGGTGTTTATCACAATGAGACCCTGGGAATCACATTTCGCGCGCCGGAGGGCTGGACGCTTTCCACAGACGTCAGCAACGCCTCGCCTCTTGATAGCAGTTCCGGCGGACTAGCTAATCGTTGCGCTCGGATCCTGCTGCGACAGGACGCGCCGAAAAGCGCGGGGAGTTTTCTCTCCTCGGGTATTTTCTTTGTCATCGATGCGAAATGCCTTGCTCTGGGCCGCTTTCCCAAGTCTGTCAAGGATAAGGATGAGATCACGCGGTTTAGCCAATCGCTTATCGATAATTTCAAGAACTCTGACTTTATCCTTCCGGGTGGCGTTGACGTGGACACCAGCCCGCCGGAAGCAAAGCACCACGGCGTGATTGTCACCGTTAGAGGCTCTGGTTTTGTGGCTGGTTCGCTGGGTGAAGCGACTGAGACGCACCTCAATACTAGTTTTAGTGTTACGGAGCACAACGGCCTCTTGCTTGGATGGGCGAGCATCACCGATGACGCGGCCAGTGAGCGGTTAAAACAGGAAGGCAAGATCGAATTCAAGGCGGAATAGAGAACTTTTCGATTCTGGATTCCCAAGGCCGCTGCGCCGCGCTAGAATTTTGGTGTGCGCTATGTTTAACCCCGCCGCAAGTCGGATTTCCTCGACGCCTGTGTTGAAGCGGTTTCGCCGCGGTCGGCCTGACCGTGGACGCAGCGCCTCCTGCTGAGTAATCTATCCCGTTGAAAGCTATTTTCGGATTGCCGTAGGCTGTGCGCCGCGGAATCCGGGAATCTCCGCGTGGCGGTGGTTCCAAATTGATTCCTTGCGATCCATCCGCCGATGCGCGGATAGAAAGGCTTCCTTCCTATGAACAGCTTTGAGAGCCGGGGGATACTTGCTTCCGGCAACAAATCCTATACCATCTACCGGCTTCCGGCACTTGCCGCCAAGGGCTTCAATCTGAGCCGGCTGCCCTTCAGTTTGAAGATTCTGCTTGAGAACCTGCTACGCCGCGAGGATGGCGTGAACGTGACGGCCGGGGACATCTGCTTTCTGGCAACGTGGAATGCGACGGCCGAGCCGAGCCGCGAGATTGCTTACATGCCGGCGCGGGTGCTGATGCAGGACTTTACCGGCGTGCCCGCGATTGTGGATTTGGGCGCGATGCGCGACGCGATCAAGACGCTGGGCGGCGACCCGGAGCGGGTGAATCCGCTGGTGCCGGCGGAGCTGGTGATTGACCACTCGGTGCAGGTTGATGAGTTTGGCGCCGGTGGCGCGCTGGCTGCCAATACGCTTTTGGAGTTTCAGAGGAATCGCGAACGGTATGCGTTTTTAAAGTGGGGGCAGACGGCGTTCAGGAACTTCAGCGCGGTGCCACCGGGGATGGGGATTTGCCACCAGGTGAATCTGGAGTACCTGGCGCGGGTGGTGTTTACTACCGACATTGATGGCGAGGCCGTTGCTTATCCCGACACGCTGGTGGGGACCGATTCGCATACCACGATGATCAACGGGCTGGGCGTACTGGGCTGGGGCGTGGGCGGCATTGAGGCTGAGGCGGCGATGCTGGGGCAGGCTGTGAGCATGCTGGTGCCGCAGGTGGTTGGGTTCAAGCTGACAGGTAAACTGCGCGAGGGCGCGACGGCGACTGACCTGGTGCTTACCGTGACGCAGGCGTTGCGCAAACTGGGTGTGGTGGGCAAGTTTGTTGAGTTCTACGGGCCGGGAATTGCGGAGCTGCCACTGGCGGATCGCGCGACGATCAGCAACATGGCGCCGGAATATGGCGCGACGTGCGGCATTTTCCCGGTGGATGCGGAGACGCTGCGCTACCTGCGATTGACGGGGCGGAGCGAGGATCAGATCAACCTTGTGGAAGCGTATTACAAAGAGCAGGGCCTGTTTCACGGGGCAGATTCACCGGAGGCTGAATACACAGCGACGCTGGAGCTGGATCTGGTCACCGTGGAGCCGAGCGTGGCGGGGCCGAAGCGGCCGCAGGATCGCGTGCTGCTTAAGGATGCGGCGTCTAGCTTTGCCCAGCAACTGCCGGGGCTGTTGTCGCCGACGGCCAAGCCACTGGGCGCGCGGAGGGCGGCGGAGTGGACGCGCACGACAGCCGTCGCTGATGCCGCAATTGCGGCCGAAGAAAACGAAGGGTCCACGACTTCGTCGGGGACGCCGGCTACGGCAGTACCGCTGCATGTGACGACGACAGTGAAGGAGCGGTTTGGGATTGATCCCGACACGTATCTCGATCATGGGTCGGTGGTAATTGCGGCCATTACGAGTTGCACCAATACATCGAATCCATCGGTGATGGTGGCGGCGGGAATCCTGGCGAAGAAGGCTGTCGAGAAAGGCTTGACTGTGCCGCCGTGGGTGAAGACTTCGCTGGCTCCGGGATCGCGGGTTGTGACGGACTACTACACCAAGGCGGGATTGCTGCCGTATCTCGAAAAACTGCGGTTCAACGTGGTTGGGTATGGCTGCACGACGTGTATCGGTAACTCGGGACCGCTGCCCACGGATGTTTCGAAGTCGATCGACGAGCACGGGCTGGTTGCGGTGAGTGTGCTGAGCGGCAATCGCAACTTTGAGGGGCGCGTGAATGTCGACGTGCGCGCCAACTACCTGATGTCGCCGCCGTTGGTGGTTGCGTATGCACTGGCGGGCAGGATTGGGCATAACTTTGAGAGCGATCCGCTGGGTGTGGATGGGGCGGGCGAGCCGGTATATCTCAAAGACATTTGGCCGACGCAGGCTGAGGTGGCTGCGGCGATTGAGAAAGGCTTGTCGAGCGAGAGCTTCCGCAAGGAGTATGCGACCGTTACCGACGGTGATGCGAACTGGCAGGGGCTGAAGTTTCCCACGGGCGATGTGTACCAGTGGGAGCCGGACTCGACCTATATCCGCAAGGCACCATACTTCGACGGCATAACGAAAACGCCCGCGGCGGTGAAGGACATTGTGGGTGCGCGGGTGCTGGCGGTGCTGGGCGACTCGGTGACTACGGACCATATTTCTCCAGCGGGCAACATCAAGGCCAACGGGCCGGCGGGAAAATATCTCGCCGAGCATGGCGTGAAGCCGGCGGACTTTAACTCGTATGGCTCGCGGCGCGGGAATCATGAAGTGATGGTGCGCGGGACGTTTGCCAATGTGCGTCTGCGCAACAAGCTAGCGCCGGGTACGGAAGGCGGCGTGACGCGGCTGCTTCCTGAGGGCGAGGGGATGTCGATCTTCGATGCCAGCGTGAAGTACGCGGAGCGGGGCGTGCCGCTAGTGATTCTGGCGGGCAAGGAATATGGTTCGGGGTCGTCGCGCGATTGGGCGGCGAAGGGACCGAATCTGCTGGGCGTGCGGGCAGTGATTGCGGAGAGCTTTGAGCGCATTCACCGTAGCAATCTCGTAGGCATGGGGATTCTGCCGCTGCAGTTTGCGGAGGGGCAGACTGTGGAGTCGCTGGGGCTGACGGGCGAGGAGATTTTCGACTTCTCCGGCATGAAGGCGATGCTCGAGAGCAAGTTCGCTGGAGGACGGACGTTGGTGGTGAAGGCTGTTGCTGCGGATGGCACGGCGAAGACGTTCGACGCCAAGGTGCGCATCGATACGCCGCAGGAGATTGAGTACTTCGAGCACGGCGGGATCTTGCAGTATGTGCTGAGGCAGTTGGCGGCGAAGTAGCCAACCCGGCAGTCGGACGCGTCGGTATCCCAGGTCAAAAAAAGGCCTGGGGCACTCGGGAAGTCCATGGGTTGGCAGAATGTTGCGATAGAGGCGCAGTTTTAAATCGGGCCGCCACCGCGAGCTTGATCACACCTCAGGCCCGGACCGCATGGGTTTGCGGGCAAAAATATAGGCTCTTCGGCTCTGGTACTCCACTCCGGGAGCATACGGGGGCCGTTCGATCAGCTCCTCCACAATCAAGCCAGCCTTGGTGAGGTGGCCGACGATCAATTTCGGATTCAGCAGGCGAAATTCCATTGAGATCGCGATGCCCCAAAGTTCGCTGACTTGAATCGTTTCGTCTCCAACGTGAAACGAAAGCAACAAGAGTCCGTTCGGTTTCAGCACGCGAGCCATTTCCGCGAACGCCAGCGGGAGCAAAGCCTCAGGCAGGTTTACGATCGCATAGAACGCAACCAGCCCCGCAAGGGCATCATCGTGAAGGTGAAGAGCAAGCATGTTTCCCACAGAGAACTGCATATCAGGATTCAGGGCTCGGGCCACATCGACCATTCCAGGCGATAGGTCCAGACCAAAGATAGCGACACCCTGCCGATGCAAGTAACTCGCAACATGACCGGGCCCGCATCCTAGGTCGCATACGCTCCCCTCACGTACCACTTGCAGTGCGAAACGATCCAGTAATTGGCGGTCCAGCGGCTTCTGATCAAGCTCACCAGCAATATGGTGTGCGTATTCACGTGCGAGCCGATCATAGTCGCTGCGTATGGTTTGGGTGGATTCATCTGTCACGGCGCGAACTCCCATTCGTTCCGATTCGAAGACGGCTTCAAACTTGAACTGGTTTGCGATTAGTCATTTACCCGATCATCGTGGCTTGGCGGATGACTCACTACGAGCATACGAAGATCGCTATGGCCGACATTCCGGGCTTGATGCATTTGGCCCGGGTGCACCTCGATGCCCTCGCCGGTCTGAAGGGTGTATTGGTGGTCCTCAACTTCGATGGACAGCACGCCTGCCAGGACATAGAAAAACTGCGTTGACAGGCGATGGTGATGCCGCGTTTCGCTGGAAGCCGGAGGCATGCGCTCTTCAATCACGCTCAGGTCGTCCGCACGAAGAAGGTACCATCCGTCGCACACTCCGCCCCAAGTGTAATGTTCAGCTGTGTTGCGGCTGACGACAGCGGTTGGGCCTTGTTGGTCGTCAGGCATGGGTGAGTATCGGATCCTTTGTCGGTGTGCAGGGAATAGGAAATCACGATTGGAACCATGTTGCCATAATAGAGGTCATCAGGAGAACAGTATGACGACAGATCTTCGACGATTTGAGAGTCCGGATGAGGTTCGCACCTTTGAAAAGGGGCGATTCGAGTTGGTGCATATTGGGAATATGACTCTGGGACGAGCGGTCTACGAGCCGGGGTGGAAGTGGTCGCTGCACATTGGACCTGGAGTGGGGAAGAAAAGCTGCGACGTGGAGCATGTGGGGCTCGTTATCTCGGGGCGGGCCGTGGCTGCAATGGACGACGGCACCATCATCGAGATGAAGCCAGGCGACCTGTTTTATATCGCGCCCGGACACGATAGCTGGGTGGCTGGTAATGAGCCTTATGTCTCTCTGCACCTGATGGGCGCGTCGGATTACGCGCGGGACAAGCATTAGCTCCGTTCGCTAGTTGGCGGGGTGGGGGCGGCCGGAGAAGCCGCTGGCGGTGCGGAGGGCGTCTGCATGCATTAGATTGCCGTCCATCATGACGGTGCGAGGGTTTCTGAGATCGCCGATGTATTGCGAGGGGTAGCCTTCGACGAGGAGCAGGTCGTCGGCGGATTTACCTCTGTGTTCGACTCGCAAGTGCTGTTTACGGAACGGTGCGGCTAAGAGTCACGTACTCTCATTTCATGAAACATGCGCGCAGTGTTCTTTCGCTTGGACTGAAGCTTGTCTCAGTCTGGCTGATTCTGTGCGCGGTGATTGGCGTTGTAGCGGAGAAGTGGTCGTTGCATCCGGGGAGCCGCGCTCTGCGCCCGGCGGACGAGGCACGTGCGCGGGTGATGGCGGTCCGGGACCATGCTGAACTGGCGGACGGAGCGGTTACCGCGGAGGATGGTGTGACGCTGCGTGCGTGGAGCCTGCGGCCTGCGAATGGCAATGGCGATGCGGTGATTCTGCTGCATGGCGTGGCGGACAATCGAATGGGCATGTTGGGGTATGCGGACCTGCTATTGAGGCACGGCTTTGCCGTTCTGCTGCCGGATGCGCGAGCCCACGGACAGAGCGGTGGGGACGTGGTGACTTATGGCGCGAAGGAAGCTGGGGACGTGCGGCGGTGGTTCGACTGGGTTGAGCAGGCGGATGGTCCGCGATGTGTGGACGGGCTGGGGAACTCGATGGGCGCTGCGGTTTTGCTTGAGTCGCTCAGGACTACGCCGGGATTTTGTGCTGTGGTGGCGGAGTCGCCGTTTGCTAATTTCAGGGAAGCTTCGTTTGATCGAATGGGGCAGTGGACGGGGACAGCACCGTGGTTTGGGAGGACAATGCTGCGGCCGGCGGTGGAGACGGGGATTCTTTATTCGCGGTTGAGGTATGGGGTAGATCTGGGGCGCGATTCGCCCGAGGATGCCGTCGCTGCCAGCAAAGTTCCTGTGCTGCTGATTCATGGAAAGAGGGACGACAATCTGCCTGCTTACAACTCGGAGATGATTTTGGCGCGGAGTCGATCGCGCGGGAATGCGGTGGCGTTGTGGGAGCCAGCGGAGGCGGGGCATACGGGCGCGGCGAGGGCTGAGCCGGAGGAGTATGAGCGGAGGGTGGTTGGATGGTTTGAGGGGCATACGACGCCCGGTGGCGACGATGCGGCGATTTGGGCTCGCCATTTACACTGGTAGACGGAGAGTTTTGTCTTGATCGATAAGGTATTAACAAAGGTATTTGGGACTTCGAACGAGCGAATCATCAAGAAGCTGTGGCCCGTGGTGGCTACAATTAGTGATTTTGAGCCGACGATTAGGCAGCTATCTGACGATGAGCTGCGGGCGAAGACCGTGGAGTTCCGGGCGCGGATTGCGGCGGCCGTTGAGCAGGCGACCAAAGGAATCGAAGACAAGGAAGAACGCGAGACCGCGCAGACAGCCGCCGAGAAGGCGGCGCTGGATGAGATTTTGCCGGAAGCCTTTGCAGTGGTGCGGGAGGCGGGCTGGCGCGCGGTGCAGATGCGGCACTTCGACGTGCAGTTGATTGGCGGCATGGTGCTGCACCAGGGCAAGATTTCCGAAATGAAAACCGGCGAAGGCAAGACGCTGGTTGCGACGCTCAGTTGCTATTTGAACGCGCTGGCCGGGCACGGGGTTCACGTGGTAACGGTGAACGACTACCTGGCCAAACGCGACGCCGAATGGATGGGTAAGATCTACGAGTTCCTGGGGCTGACGGTGGGCGTGATCGTCCACGATTTGAGCGACGAGGAACGGCGCGCGGCCTACGGAGCGGACATTACCTACGGGACCAATAACGAGTTTGGGTTCGACTACCTGCGCGACAACATGAAGTTCGAGTTAAAAGATTGCGTGCAGCGCGGACACTACTACGCCATTGTCGACGAGGTTGATTCGATCCTGATTGACGAGGCGCGGACACCGCTGATTATCTCCGGACCCACGGAACAGACGACGGACAAGTACGCGCGGGTGCGGAAGATTATTCCCCAACTGGAGCTGGGCGAAGAGATTGAATACAGCGACCACAAGCGACAACAGGAGCTGGGCCTGGAGTTGCGCGAGGGCGAGAAGTACCTGACCGGCGACTACATTGTGGACGAGAAGCAGCAGACCATTGGAGTCACCGACCAGGGCTGGGAGACGATTGAAAAGCTGCTGGGGATTGGCAACATTGCCGATGCCGAGAACTGGGAACTGAAGCACTACGTGGAGACGGGCATCAAGGCGCATGCGCTGTACAAGCGCGACGTTGAGTACGTGGTGAAGGACGGTGAGGTGATCATCGTCGACAAGTTCACCGGACGCCTGATGCCGGGCCGGCGCTGGAGCGATGGACTGCATCAATCGATTGAAGCGAAAGAGGGCGTGAACATTCGCAAAGAAGACCAGACGCTGGCGACGATCACGTTTCAGAACTACTTCAGGTTGTATAAGAAGCTGAGCGGGATGACGGGTACGGCGGATACGGAAGCGGCGGAGTTCGAGAAGATTTACAAGCTTGAGATCGTGGCGATTCCGACCAACAAGCCGATGTTGCGTAAAGAGAATCCGGACGTGGTTTACCGGTCGGAAAAGGAAAAGTACAAGGCGGTTGCGGAAGAGATTGCTCAGCTGCACGAAAACAAGCAGCCGGTGCTTGTGGGCACCACTTCGATTGAGAAGAGCGAACGGCTTTCCGGAACGCTGCAGCGCAAGGGCGTAAAGCACGTGGTGCTGAACGCAAAGCATCATGAGCGCGAAGCGGAGATTGTGGCCCAGGCGGGTCGACTGGGGATGGTGACCATCTCGACCAACATGGCCGGGCGTGGCACGGATATTCTGCTGGGCGGCAATCCGGAGTTCATGGCGCGCCAGGAGCTGGTAAAGAAGGGCCGGGCGCGGGCCATCAGCGTGGCCGAGGGTGCGATAAGCCCGATGGCGCCGGCGGGCTTCCTGCGGTTCTATTACAACGGGCAGGAGTTTGAAGTTGGCGAGGCGGAGTGGGCCGAAGTTTTCCAGGTGCACGCGGAGACGGCGCGCCAGGACCACGAGCAGGTCATTGCTGCGGGCGGGTTGTTCATCCTGGGAACGGAGCGGCACGAGTCGCGGCGCATCGACAACCAGTTGCGCGGACGCGCGGGACGCCAGGGCGATCCGGGCGAGTCGCGTTTTTATCTATCGCTGGAAGACGATCTGATGCGAATCTTTGCGCGGGGCATCGCGAACACGATGATCCAGCGAACGATGAACGAGGATGAAGCGATTGAATCGCGGATGATCTCAAAGCAGATTCAGAATGCGCAGAAGGCGGTGGAAGCGCAGAACTTTGAGAGCCGGAAACATTTGCTGGAGTACGACGATGTGATGAACAAGCAGCGCGAGGCCGTGTATGGAGTTCGGCGGCGGCTGCTGGAGGGGCTCGACCAGCGGGAGCTGATTCTCGAGGATTACGTGGGCGGGATTCTGAGCACCATTCTGGATGAGTTTGCCGCGGAGGGCGTTCGCCCGGAACAATGGAACATGAAGGGACTGGAAGAGCGGCTGGTAGGCCAGTTCGGGCTGAATCTGGCTGCGCTTAATATCGGCGCCGCCGGAGTCATCCCTCAGGAGTTTGGGCGGCACGAGCTGGGCGACGCGATTTTCGACAAACTGAAGCAGGATTACGAGGCCAAGGAAAAGATTCTTGGCGCGGAGACCATGCGCTACCACGAGCGGATGGTGATGCTGAGCGTGATTGACGGGCTGTGGAAAGACCACTTGCTGGCGATGGACCAGTTGAAAGAAGGGATTGGGCTGCGTGGATATGCGCAGCAGGATCCGCTGGTGGCGTACAAAAAGGAATCGTTCGACATGTTCGAGGCGATGATGCTGAAGTTCCAGGAGGACACGGTCCGGTTCCTTTTCCGGATGCAGATTCTGGGACCGGACGGAGCACCGATTGACGCCGTGCCGCAGCCGCGAAGGGCAGTTCCTCCAGCGCCACCGGTGGCAAGCGCCGTGCCTCGCGGCGGACAGGATGCGCCGAGTTTGCCTCCGCCTCCGCCGCCCTCGGACATTGCGATTCACACGCGGCAGCCTTCGACGACGATCGACGCCCTGGAGAAGGAATTCCAACGCAAGAAACAGCGGGAGCTGGAGGCGGCAAGCCTTTCCGGCGGGGGAGATGGAAGCCAGGCGGCGCAGCGGCGCACGGGCGAGAAGGTGGGGCGCAACGATCCATGCCCATGCGGGAGCGGCAAGAAGTATAAGAAGTGCCACGGGGCTGAGAAATAGCGGAAGCCGATCTTAGCACGAGTGATTTGGTGATTGAGCAGTCGTCGAGGATGACTGCTCGGAGCGGGGCTCAACTCGCTTCATCCCTCATGCTGACGAACGACACCGTTGGTCGAATGAAGACCGCTCTTTATTTTGAAAGCCGGCCGGCAAGAACAAGGTCGATCGCGACGTCGTTATCCGCTTTCCAGATCAAAAAGCTTGGATTCTTCAATCCCCACGCAACGTAGGGTACGACGAAATGAGCCTTGGCCGTTGCGGTTGTGCCTTCAAGATGCACAAGGATGGGGATGGTGATCTCGTGAGGCGTGCCGAGCAGTGTGAAGCTACCAGTTACCTGGATTGTCGAGTCGCCTGAAAGAGCTATGGCGCCGGTATAGGTCTTCGGCTCAAAGGAAACAGTTGCGTACTGTTCCACCTTAAGGATGTCCTTGTTCATTTTTTTGTCGCGGCTGTCATTGCCGGTCTTGCCGCTGCCGGCGAGGACAACCACCGACCCCGACATCTTAGGAGTGCCGCGGTCAAACTCAATTGATCCGGATTGGACGTGAAATATGCCGTTGACGATCTCGTGCGTCGTATTCAACGTTATCTTCACCTCGCTGGCATCGGGATTTGCAACGAAGGTCTGATGCTGGGCAACTGCGGCCGGAGCGAGCACGGTGGCGACGGCGAAGACTGCGAAAGATTTCATTGCATCTCTCCTGCGGCGTTTCAACTACTGAGAAACTACTGAGAGTTGTGAGCGTGGCTAGATTTCAGCCGGCAACTGCACGGGGGCAACAGCGGCGTTGTGGGCGACGCGTGTCAGCTTTGCCGTTACGCGCATTACGCCGGGCCAGACCCGGAGGCAGAACGGCAACACAGCGCGCGCGAAGGAGTTGTTCAAGCCATCGGCGGCAACCTCGGCAAGGCGCATCTGGAGTCGCAGTGCGGACCGCAACCTAGCCTGGAAGAGCGGCGCCGGCTCACCCGCAACATAGGCAGCGACAGCACAGCGTGCCGTATGCAGCGCGATCGATATGCCATCGCCGGTGAACGAGGGGATGACAGCTGCCTGATCGCCAATGCAGTAGAGCCCATTCTCTGTTGTGGGGCGGATGTAACCATACGGAATATGAGTGATGGCGATCGGCTTGGCGAGCAAAGGCTCCGCACCGGCAAGCCTCATCGCGAGGTGTGGACAGTCCTGCCGCATCTTCGCAAGGAAGTTCTCCCAGCGATTACCCGCACGTGCCAGATACCGCTGTTGCACCACACAGCAGAGGTTTGCAATGCCGCCTTCTGCCGGCTGGATACCGCCATAGCCTCCCGGATAGAGCATCAGCTCAGAGGCGTGCGCAAGCTCAGCGGCCTGCGAGGGAGCCAGGCGAAAATACATTTTGAAGGCGACCCATCGCTGCGGGTCCTCCGGACGCGCGTGACCGCGGAGATCGTGCTTACCGGTGGCGAGGAACACTGTTGGAGCTTCACGGGTGGTGCTGTCGTCGAGCGTAGCTTGCCACACGTTGTCTGCCGTGCGCGCCAGCGTTTGTACGTTGCGGCCTTGCTCGACGCGGACTCCTGCGGCAATGGCCTCGGCGATAAGTGCCGTATCAAGCGACTTGCGCGTGAGCGACTTTGCGGAAAAAGGCAACGGAGCTTCCGCGGCACGGCGAGCGGCGGCAAGGCGAACCTTGTCGATAGGCACGGCTCCAAGCGAAGTCACGTCGATGCCGAGCAGGTGCAGGTCTTCAAGGGCCTCACCGCTCAGGAACTCTCCGCAGACCTTATGGCGCGGGGCAGCCTCGCGTTCGATCAGCGTGACGCGCCGTCCCTTGCGGGCCAGCGCGATAGAAGCGGCACAGCCTGCCACTCCGCCACCGAGGATGAGAACTTCATCTTGCACAGGAACCGGATTCAAAATGGACGTAGGAACGGGAATCTCCTTTTTTCGGATCCGGTACTGAAAGTATACCGCTCCAATGCGTATTGCATGACCGATGCTGCAGTTGGGAAGTGGCAGACTTTGCAATCCAAAGCACTGCCACATGGGTTTGACGGAGCGGAGGCGAAAATAGTTAGTCTCAGCTTGCTGTTCCCAATCTTTCACACCAGCTGGATTGTTAACGGAGCACTCCACTCAGGGTAGGCTTACGCTGCCATCCATTGCAGAGATAGGCTGCGAGGAAGTGCGCCGCTATACCGCCATCAGCGGTAACCGTGCAACAAAGTATCCTCCACGCCGAAGGCGTGCGGGAATGCTAATCAACAAATAACTGACGAGTGGCCGGTTATTCGACCGGAACCGCCAAAACATTCACTTTGCAACCACACATGCGAAAACAGGCGGGGCGTTCCCAAACTTCTTTGTGAGCTTCTGGGATGCTATGTCGATCAGGTAAATGTCCATCGTGCCCTCATCGTAGTCGTGGGACTTGTTGATGAGGATCGACTTTGAATCCGGAGACCAGACCGACGGCACACTCAACGACTCGTCATGGTTGAAGGTCACGAGGACTTTGTGACCCGTCCCGTCCGGATGGATCACGCTGACGTGGTTATCATTTGCGGGATGCCAGTCCTTCTTTACATTGTCCCGGTCAGGCCAGTAATCGTAAAAGGCAATCCATTCTCCAGAAGGCGACCAGATCGGCGACATACCATCGGCAATCTTTGAGACTGTTCCGGTTTCAACATCGAAAACGAAGATCGCTGTCGGCGGCGAAATCGGCTTTCCAGCTGTCGATCTCTCAATCTCAGTCGCCCTATCGAAGGCGATCCGACGGCCGTCAGGGGACCAGGTAATATGACCGTCGAGCCTCGTCGTTTCGGGACCGATACTTACGGCCCCTGTTTTGAGGTCCATGAACTCGATATGAGGTAGCGCCGGAGCCGTGCTGCGCGTGACGTATGCCAACCTGGAGCCATCCGCAGAAATTGCAACACTACCGCCCTGTGTTTCGAGGTTCGGATAGTCTCTCCAACGCTTGTCGATCATGGAGTAAATGCCTACGGTCAACAGAGGAAATGCCCTCGGGACGTTTGAGGCAAGATCAGCATAACGAGCGGAAGCGACGAGATTCCCGTTGGCCGACATACTCGGCAAAACGTAGCAATTACCACCTCCCGTCTGCAACTCTAACCTTGCGTCGCCGGTAGTAACCATGAGATTGCCGGGAGGATACCCTACTAGCAACGTCGCCCCAGACAAGCGTGGGAGGTTCTCCTTTCTCAAGTCCTGACCGGCGGAACTAATCAGGGATAGGATGAGAATCACCACCATCATCCCGGATTTTGTGTGTCCCTGCACTTTCTCGTAAGCGACTTTCATGGTCGCGAGTGTAGCGCCTCTTCACGTCAATGGCCGCGATCATTGTGGCACTTTCGCTTCCGTCACAGTGATTCGGAGGCACGCCCGAAACGGTTGGTCGCCTGCTCCTTAATTACTCAGCCGTAAACAGACTTGAAGGAATAGAGCCTCACTGCGCTCGGTGGCAGGATTTCAGTGCCACAGGTCAGCCCGGTGGCAGCTTAGGTTTGCGCTCGGTGGCAGCATTTCCAAGCCGCCGGCACCAAGACACCTGCGCGCCGTCTATCCCTATAATTCAAACTGAGGACCTTTTACGCGTGACTACGGCTTACCTAAACCCCATTGCGGAGACAACGCGCATCCATGGGATCTAATGCGGAGATCCAATTCAAGCTGCGGGTTTCTCCGCGCGATCTGCCGGAGCTGATGGATGGTGACTGTAGCTATGGGGATTTCCAGGGCTGCCTGCGCAGCCTGGAGCAGATCAACCGCTGGCTGCTGGGATATCGGCCAACCCTGGCCTGGCTGACTCGGCTGTCGTCTGCATTGCGTCATCATGGGCCGCGTAATCCCGTGCACATTGTCGATGTGGGTTGTGGCGGCGGCGATTTGCTGCGCCAGATTGCACGCTGGGCACGGAAGCGCGGCATGGCTGTCGCATTAACGGGGATCGACTTGAACCCTTATGCGGCGCGTGCAGCAGCGGAGTCCACGCCGAAGGAACTGGGAATCACATGGGTGACCGGCAATGCCCTGGTGTATCGGCCGGAAAAGCCGGTGGATATTATCGTGAGCTCGCTAATGGCACATCATCTGGAGGATGAGGAGATCATCGCGCTGCTGCGGTGGATGGAAGCGACCGCGCAGGCAGGCTGGTTCATCAATGATCTGGAGCGGTCGGAGCGGAGTTGCCACATGTTTTCGTGGATAGAGAGGATCGTGGGATTACATCGGTTTGTACGGCACGATGCGCCCGTGTCCTTCCGGCGCGCTTTCCGGAAAGAGGACTGGGTGCGGTTGCTGACGGCGGCCGGTGTTCCGCGCGAGGCGGTGACGGTGGAGCATTGGCGGCCGGGACGTTTGTGCGTGGGGCGAAAGATGTGAGGCGGGTGCTAGTCTTCAGCCACGACGAGTGGTGAGCTCATGCCAGTTGAATCCGAGGTCCACAATAAGCAGCGATGCAAGTGTGAAGGCGATTACACCGACGGCGGATAGGCTGTCGCCCAGGTGGCTCCAGTAACGCGGCGAGAGGTTGAGCACCCGGCTGGAGACGAAGGTAAAGGTCACTGCATAGGAACGGGCCATCCACTGACGATGCTGGATGATGTGACGGTTACGCGCGGTGACGAAGGCTGCGGTGGTGCACACGATCCAGGCTGCGGCCTGCCCGCAGGTTCCCGGGAAACCTGGACGGCCTGAGGCGAGAGCAACTCCGGTAGCGGCGCCGACAAAAACCGAGATGACGTAGATGCGGCCGAGGATGCGGTGGAGTTGCAGGTGACGGCTGCGAAAACGCGACGAGAACTGTAAAGGTCCGGCCAGGAGAGCAAACGTGCCTGCGAGCGTATGGGGAATGAGGAGACCGCGGTCGGCGATGACCTGCAGACGGTAGGCGTGGTACATCGGGTAATCGGTGACGAGAAGAACTTCTGACGTGATGAAAACAAAGAGGGTAGTAAGACCAAGGAAGATCCAGACAAAGGTTTTGAAGTTGAAACGCCTGGAGCTGGGTACACGCAGCGTGGAAGTTGCCATTATTCGCCCTTTAGATGTTTAGACGTGACGAAGGGCCGGTTTGACGTTTAGAGGCGCCCTGCGAGAGCGTGGGGCGCGAAAAGCGTGATGTCTCTTAGTCTAACCAGAAGCTTCAGAATGCAGAGAGTATAGAGAGGGCGCTTAGATCTCCTCGGGCTCGATAGTGTCGTGGAATGGCTTAGGGGAGGAGCGGAATTTGGAAAAGAGGTTGAAGCCTCCCTTTTTCTTTTCCTCCAGTTCAGGCAGGCCGGCTGCCTGGCGGGCCATTTGGCGGATGGCGGTGGCGATGGGGTTGTCCTGAAGGACGATGGGGGTGGCCATGCTCTGGGTGCGGCGGGCGGTGGCATACTCGTCGGGAATCCGCCACTGGGCCTCGCGGGTGAGCGCCTTGGTGATGCGGGCCTCGTCGTAGAGGAGCGATTGGGGCGTATAGCGGTTGAGGATGACGTGGAGAGTGCGGCCGCGGCTGGCGAAGAACTTGGTAATAAGACGATTTGCGTTGCGCAACTCGGAAACACCGACCTGGGCGACCAGATAAAGGGTGGCGGTGGGATCGAAGATGGCGGATCCCCTCAGGTCGAGCCGGGAGCCGCAATCGACGACGATGAAGTCGAAGCTCTGGCGGGCGACGAAGATCAGTTTATCGATGGCTTCGATGGGCGGCTCGGAGTCAGTGAACTCGTTAGGAGCGGCGAGGACGGACAAATCCGAACTGTGGGTGGTGAGGAGCGAGGCGAGAAAGCGGGTGTCCAGGCGGGCTGTGTCGCGGAAGGCGTCCGCGGTGGAGTACGCGGCGGCGACGCCGAGATTGAGGGCGGCATCGCCAAGCGGCATGCCGAAGTCAATGAGGAGAGTCTTGCGGCCGGACTCCTGTGTCAGGGCGACGGCGAAGTTGGCGGCGATAGTGGTGACGCCGCAACCGCCCTTGGTCCCCAGAAAAGCAAAGAGTTTACCGGAGCTGCGCTTGGCTCGAATGGCTCCCGGACGGCGAACGGCGACGCGGGCGAGTGCGCCGGCGATGTCGGTTTGAACGACGGGCAGGTTGAGGAACTCGCGGGCGCCGGCACGCATGCAGCGGACCGCCATTTTGAGGTCGGAGCGCTGGGAGAAGACCATGACAGTGGAAGAGGCAAAGGAAGAGATGGACTCGACAATTTCGAGGGTGTATTCGGGATCGGCGTCGAGGTCGACGATAACGACGTCGGGATGAGGCAGGAGCATGCGGGGCAGTTCTTCGAGCCCGGCCGGGTAGGCTGGGATCTCCATGGTGTAAACGCCGTCTATGGCCTCGAGTGCACGGGCAATCTCTCGCCGGCGCGCCGCATCGGGGCCGATGAGCACGATGGATAAATCGTCCATCTCAGACGGTTCGGGATTGTTCGGATCATCCCTCATGATGCAAGTGCAACATCCAGTTGCCTGACGCTAGCCCAAGTTTAACTGAGATCGGGCATTTGATTGAAACCGATTATCGCGCAGGCGGGCAAAATCGCCTGTTGAGTTCCCAGTCAGCCGACCTTACTTCTTTGATGCATACGATTTGTGCTGTGATTATTGCCCGAGAGCGAACTTAATCTCCACATTTTCAGTGGATTTTTCAGGAGCCGGCACAAACGTCCATTTGCGAACGGCTTCCTCCGCGGCGTAGGCGAGGACTTTGCTTCCGGTAACGGCTTTGACGTCGGTGACTTTTCCGGCCGGATCGACAACGGCCTCGACGACGACCGTGCCTTCGATCTTCAAATGCCTGGCCAGTTCAGGGTATTGGGGCGTTACGCGGGACTTGACGCCGCGGTTGCCTGCTGCGGCTGCGTACAGTACGAGTGCGGCAAAGAAGGCAAAGGCAGCGATCCTTAGAAAGCGAGGTGTCGCGCCCTGGACGCGGCGAGCGGCGGAACGGAGTGGACTCTTGAGCATCGGTTTTTTCCCCTGGCGCAAGGAGCGCGTGCTTGGCTCATCGGCGAACAGAGACGGTTATTTACAGGAATTCCGACGACCTGAATTACGAAAGGAATTGCCGATGCTTAACGTGGAACGCCGGACTCGGCGACAGCAGCGAAGGTGAGGTCCTGGGCTGAGGAGCCATTTTGGTCGCGCCAGAGGTCGAAGAGGCGGCCGTAGCTGAAGGTGATGTAATGTCCGGGATCGACGCCGAGCAGCGCGGCGATGCGGTCGATCCACGCCGGAGAGCCCTCGAGCTCGGCGAAGTTGCCGATGGGGGTCTCATCCACCACGCAGTGGCCTTCGCCGTCAGACCACTCGGTGCGCCATTTCTCGTAGCGGAAGGCGGGGACGAGCCCGAGGGACTGAAAGACCTCGGCCAGGGCAACGCCGTCGGAGACTTCGGTTTCGGTTTCAATGCGATGCTTGTGGGCGTCTTCGCCGGGGCCGGAGTCGGGCAGGCGTTTGTGGGTGAGAATGCAGCGGCCGGCATAGTTGCGGATGCGGAGAATTTCGGTACGCGCGCGCATCTGGCGAGTGGGCGTGTCGTATAAGACATTCGCCTCAAAGCTGCGGGGGGTTTGCACGGTGAAGCCGGTGGCCACGAGGCGGTCAGCCAGTGCGGGAAGGTCGTCGACGCGGAATTTGATTTCAGTTTCGACGGGCATTTAAAAGGCAGTCCTTAGCTTACGGCTGCTAGTTCTTAGGCAACGCCATGACCGTGAGTATACGGCACCTGGGTCTCCCGCCGGGGGGGGCGGCTTCGATAGGCCCAGGGCAAGATCTCCACCCCTCAATTATCCACGCTTCGGTCTTGAGCGTCTGCACTTGACCAGGATCACCCCAACTAAAAACGCAGCCATGGCGCAGATTCCAAAGGAAGCGAACCAAAGTGCGCGGCCGAATCCAAGCTCCTTGAGCGATCCAACCGCATGCCCGTTTGCAGGATCCAGCAGAACCGCCGTTGCGTAGCTCTTGATTGCGAGAACCCGGTCGCCGTCCTTGGCGTAGGCCTCACCTAAACTGTCGAAGGCATTTGAAGAAATAGGATGTTCCATCGCGTTAAGCCTGAAGATCTCGACTGCCTCGCTGGCGCGCCGGTCTCCATAAAGTAACTGGTACCCCAGAGTATTCAATTCGGACTCGCCCAGGTCGTAGTCGCCGCTGTCACTCTTCTTGAGAGCATGGAACATTTGCAGAGCAGCGTTGATCCCCGACTCGTGGATGGTTCTGTATAGTCTCTCCGCGCCCGATTGCTTCGGCAGAACGTACGGTTTATCGGACAGGATGTTCTGGATCGCAGTGTTTATGTCCCGGCGCTTACTGTTTCCCCTGTTCGTGAGCATGATGACGGTGACTCCGTCTGCGAGCCTGCGGCCAATAAACGCTCTGAAGCCTGCGTGACTGCCTTGGTGCCAGAGGTACTTACTGCCGCTGTCCCCTTCTACATTCCATCCGAAGCCGTAAGTCGAGGTACCCTTTTCCACTTTGCCTGGCGTAAATGCCTCGGCCAATGTGGACTGGTGCACGAGCTTTTCTGTGTAGAGGGCTTGGTCCCACTTGAACAAGTCATCGACAGTCGAATAGATGCCGCCGTCTCCGGGAATCGCAGTTGGGCCGCCGTCATCCACTTGTCCAAATTGCCCGTAGCCAACCGCGATCCGGGCATTCTTCTTCGATGGAGCGTCATAAACGAATGTATTGCTCATGGCGACCGGCGCAAAGATCTCTTGATTCAGGAACTCACCAAACCGCTTGCCTGAGACTCTTTCCACTACGACTGCCAACAGCGCATATCCGGGATTGCTATATCGATACTTCAGCCCAGGTTTCGCGAGGAGATCTTCCTTGTCGAGCAGTGCCGAAATCAGACCGTGTTGGTCGAGATGGTAGTCGTCAATTCTCAGATCGCCATAATCAGGAATGCCGGAAGTGTGGTTTAACAACTGTCTCAAAGTTATCTGGCTGAGATGCGTTGAGCGAGAGAACTCTGGAATGTATTTTGAGACCGAGTTGTCATAGCTGAGTAGCCTTCGCTCTGCCAGCATCATGATCGCCATCGCTGTGAATTGTTTTGTGACCGAGCCGATGTCGGACGGAGTCTCAGGCGTGAAATCGGCGCCCGTCTGAAAGTTCGATTTTCCAAATCCTTGGCGGTAAATGGTGTTCCCATGAACCGCAACGAGGATGGCGCCATTGAACTGACCTCGCTGGTGCATCGTCGACATCAGTTCTTCGATTTTCGCTGTTTCGTTGGCAGGTACCGCATGGACCGGCACGCACCACATCAATAGTGATGAGAGAGCGGCTACCATCCGCAGTGATTGCTTTAGCGACTTCCGGCCAACCCAATTGCGCATAGTGCGAATGTGTACGCGCAATCGTGGTGCGGCGTTCCGCAAAGTAGTGTCCAGACTTTCCCGCGTCTCGATCTTTTTAAGTCGGATTGCGCCCGCGCCCGTATAGAGAAAGGAGAGAATAGAAGAAGTGAAAACGCTGCGATTGCAAGTGGATGCGAAGCACCTGGAGACGCCTGAGGCGCGGGAGGCGCTGGAGCGCGCCGCTGAGATTTTGCGCGGCGGGGGACTGGTAGCGCTGCCGACGGAGACGGTGTATGGATTGGGAGCTCATGCGCTGGATGCGGCGGCGGTGAGACGAATTTTTGCGGCGAAGCAGCGGCCGGCGTGGGATCCGGTGATTGTGCATGTCGCCAGCCTGGAAATGCTGGAGGGTCTGGTCGACTGGGAGGGTTCGGACGACGGGGTTGAGGCGCGGGCCCGGCGGCTGATGGAGGCGTTTTGGCCGGGACCGCTGACGCTGCTCCTTCAGCGGACGGCTGCGGTGCCGGATGCAGTGACGGCGGGACGCGCGCTGGTGGGGGTGCGGATGCCGGCGCATCCGGTGGCGCTGGAGCTGATTCGGCGGGCTGGGGTTCCGGTAGCAGCGCCAAGCGCGAATCTGTTTGGGCATACGAGCCCGACGACGGCGGAACATGTGCTGGATGATCTGGACGGGCGGATCGACGCTGTGGTAGATGCGGGAGCCACGGGGCTGGGGGTGGAGTCGACGGTGCTGGACGCCTGCCAGAGCCCTATGGTGATTTACAGGCCGGGTGCGGTAACGCTGGAGCAGATTCGCGCCGTGGGCGGACCGGTGGTGGTGTTTGAGAGCGGAAAGTTGGAAGAGACGCCGCGGGAGGCGATGCCGTCGCCGGGGGTGGGGATACGGCATTATGCGCCGCGGGCGAGGCTGGTGCTGGTGGATGCGCCGCTGAAAGAACTTGAGGTGCGGCTGACGGAATGGACGCAGCTAAGCGCGGGCGATCGGGTGGGGGTGATGCTGCCGGCGGGGATTGCTGCACCCGGCGGGACGGAGGCGTTTGCGTGGGGACGGTGGGATGCGCCGGAGGACTTGGCGCGGAAGCTCTATGCAGGATTGCGGATGCTGGATGAGCGGGGATGCACGGTAATTCTGTGCCCGCTGCCGCCGGCGGAGGGGATTGGGACGGCGATTCGGGATCGGCTGCGAAAGGCAGCTAACAGCTAACAGCAGACAGCTCAAAGTAAACGGCTCGCAGCTCATGGCTAACATAAGCGCGAAGATAGTTCACAGCGGACAGTGAACGCTGGTGAACTGTCATCTGTAGTTTGCAATCTGTCATCTGCTTTACTGCCCGTTTTCCGTCACCTTGTACATGTACTTGATGGCGGGTTTGTAGATCAGGGACTTGGTGCGGCCGCGGACTTTCATGGAGTTCCGGTCGTACCATTCGATGACGCCTTCGATCTTTTCGCCGTCCTCCAGGACGATCACCATCGGGGTCTGCGACTGAATCTGCTTCTGCAGGTAGAAGAGCTCGGCGTGATGCTGCCGGATCTCTTCCTCAGCGGCGTGGGCCGTGAAATGGAAAGGCAACGCGGTGGGAAGGGCTTTGCGATGCTTCCGCGCGCCGGTCGCGGATTGGTCCTGGCTGGGTGGGAAGGAGGGCTGCTTGCCGGTTGCGGACACCCCGCGCGATACCGGCGAAAGACGGACGGAGACCGGCGAACTGGGTGAACTGGAAAAACTGGGCATAGAGGATGAACTTATCATGGCGTAAGAGTCCTTTCCGGCGCAATAAAAGAATGAAGGTACTTGAAACTGAGTAGCGGATACGCGAAAGCCGCGACTCTGCAGCGGGAAAAATGGATCAAGCCGCATGGTTTCTGTTGACGGCCGCGGCCTAAAAAAAGCCCCCCACGTTCAAAACTGCCGGCGTGCGCCCACGAATGGCGAATGCAAGGCTGCGCGGGGTCATTAGACCCAACGAAGCGGCTGCGTTCTTTCGAGGTATGAAATTACCGGTACCCAAAGAGATGCCTGAGGTACGGAGCAGGTTGCTTTTATCTTTGAGTGTGCTGTGAGGGGAGGGGCTACTCGCGATCAAGGGCGACGGCCATGGCGTCAAGTGAGAGAGAACGCAGCAGGTTACGGCGCATGCCGGATTCCACCTGGACAAGGGCGCGGGCGGCTTGATCGATCCATTCCACGCTCACTCCCTGGGCTAGCCGGCCGAGTTCGGCTTCGATATCGAGGTTGCGGATGAGGTGCGGAGTCCCGGCGACGATGAGCATCAGGTCTTCAACCAGGCTGCCAAGGGCTCTTAGCAGGCTGAGGGTTTTCTCCTGGCCGTCGGCGCCGGCGCGATACTTTTCCGTGGTTTGAAAGAGCTGCGAATAATCAGGTTCCCGCAGGGCGATGCGGAGCAGAATGAGGGCTTCCTGTCTGCTGCTGAGGTACGCGGGCAGGTCGAGCGTAAGGGCGCGGCCAACCGCGCCTTCAGCCAGGCGTGCGGCCAGGGCGCGGTCCTGCGGCTTGAGCTCGGGGCGGCGCAGCGCGAGCAGGGATTCGAGATCGGCGGCCGCCAGAGCGCCCAGGCGATGCACCACGGCGCGGGAGCGGATGGTGGGGAGCAGCTCCTGGGGATTCTCAGTGAGAAGAATGAGTGAGGTGTGTTCGGGGGGCTCTTCAAGAACTTTGAGCAGGCTGTTGGCGGCTTCTTTCATAAAAGCCGAAGAGGTGAAGATGGTGAAGGTGCGGCGGGACTCGACCGGGGGACGGTAGAACGCGACATGGATGACCTGGCGGACCTGCCCGAGCTTGATGAGGAGCTGCGGCGGGTCAGGCGGAACTATCAGCAGGTCGGGGTGGGTCTGGATGAGGATGCGGGTTTCGCGCTTGTCGGTTTCCCGCAGGCCTTCGCGGGCCTCTATGGCTTCGGCGACAAGGGCTTCTAGATTGGCGGAATCGGCGATGCGGAGGCAGTTGGAGCACTCGCCACAGAATTCGGGAAGTCCTTCCGATTCAATTTGATTGAGGCAGTTGACTGCCTTGGCGAGCATCAGGGCGAGGGTGTATTTTCCTGCGCCTTGGGGGCCGGCGAGGATGAGGGAATGGGGAAAACGCCCCGCGCGGATGGACTCGCGGAGATGGGTAACGGTTTGGGTGTTGCCGAGAAAGTCCTGGAAGCCCACGGATTGAGTCTACAAGCACCTGCGGTGCGGCAGGCGCTCGCTATTCGCTCGCACGAGGTTTCTGTCGCGTTCTCAGGGGCTGTCCCGATATCAAAGCTTGACAATCTTTGTTATTCGGCCCACCATCGAAGTCAGGAGATCATTTCCCGATGAATGTTTCGCTGACGCCCGAACTGGATCGATTCGTTGCTGGAAAGGTCGAGTCCGGCCGCTATAACTCGGCCAGCGAAGTGGTCCGCGAAGCCTTGCGCCTTCTTGAGGAGCATGACCGCGCACGCAGCGCGCAGCTTGCCGCCTTCAATCACGAAGTGGGTGCCCGTCTGGCTTCGCTGGATCGCGGCGAGCATGGCTCTCCGGACGCTGCGCGGCAGCGCTTTGAGCAGAAATCCCGCGAACGAATAAAGCTGAGTGCATGAGCAAGTACGTTCTCGGCACTGCGGCCGAGTTGGACCTCGACGAGATTTGGGAATACATTGCCCAGGACAACGTCGAATCCGCGGATCGTTGGGTCGGAAAACTCTTCGACGCTTTCGAGGCGATTGCCCGGAATCCCCGCATTGGACACAAGCGGGACGATCTAACCTCGCATGTGATTCTTTTCTGGCCGGTGGGCGCATACCTCATCCTGTACCGCGTCATCAAGGATGAAAGTCGAGATTGTTGCGGTAACGCAGGGAGCCCGGGATATTCCTTCGTTTCTCCGACAGCGGAATTCATAATTGGGTACCTGGGGCACCGTCGAGGTTCCAAGCTGCTGTCCCTCGATTCCCATTCATCGCGCGATGGAACTGTGCGATGAATGGGGCGTAGTTGGGCCTGAGTGCGCTGATGAGGTGGAATCATTGGTCAATGCATGTCATGGGGAGCCGGAGTACCGTCAGACCATTTGCCGACCCATATCAGAAAGATGGTCATCCGGTCTTCGGGGTCATTGGCCGCAATGACGGGCGAACTGGGCAGGTTCGCACCCCAGCTCGATGCGGCATCGCCTGAAACAAAAAACATCATGTGCGGATGCCAGTGCGGGTCGTCGTCGGCCAGGTACTGCTGCTTCGACATCATGTAGCACATCGCGGCCGGCTCTAATGGGGGCAGCTCCTTGGATTCCAGCCCCGCTTTGATCGCCTGCGCAATCTCAGTCTTCGATTTTCCGGCAAAGGCCAGTTTGGCTTTGAGCAGCACGCCGGGCAGATAGGTTCTTGCCGCAGGCGCGTTGACGCATATCGGACTCCTGATTTTGGAATTCCAAAATTCCGGAAAGTCCGTGGCAGCAGCAAAGGAGCGCTCCACCAGACAGACAAAGCCGTTGGTGCCCGCTGCCGCGATGGCGTATCCGGCGGGGCCAAGGACCTGGACTTCGGCTGCATTCGAAATGGAAGGTGGAGCGGCACTGCGGGCCAGCGCGATCTCGGAATCCTTGTCTGGGATCAAGTACTGGGTTTGAGGCGCCATGGACGGATAGGCGGACTTCTCAGCTTGTGCCTGGGCCGGCCGGGCTGCGAAGGGCAAGAGAATCTGCAAAAGGAGGGATGCTAAAGCGAGAAGACCAATCCGGTTCTTGTGCATGGAGCGCTCCTCAACTTCACTCTTCGCATGGGCTTCCGGAATTTCGTCTGTGAGATGCCGATGAGGAGAGAGGTGCCCCGATTAGACCACGAAACGGCTGTGAGGTGGACACGGGGTGGGTGAGCGGGTGAGGCTCTAAGATGGAGGAGTACGACGGTGTCATCTTGTCCTTAAAATGAACGTCTCAATCAGGGACACGAAAGGGAACCAACACATGGAGAACGACAAGGCTCTGCGGGACCACTTGATCAAGCTGATAAAGGGCGGCGAAGCGCATGCCGATTTTGACCGCGCCATCAAGGATTTCCCGCGGGAATTGCGATCGAGAACCAAGCCGGGAGTGGAGTACTCTGCCTGGCAACTGCTTGAACATATGCGGATTGCGCAATGGGACATTCTGGAGTTTTCTCGGAATCCACTGCACACGTCACCGGAATGGCCGCGGGGATATTGGCCCGATTCAGACGCTCCGCCAACCTTCAAGGCGTGGGACCAGAGTGTAAAGGCGTTTCTGGAAGATCGCGAAGCAATGTGTAAGCTGGTGGCCGACGAGAAGACGGATTTGTTTGCGAAGTTGGCGCATGGGGATGGGCAAACGGTACTGCGCGAGGCAATGCTGGTGGCGGACCACAACGCGTATCACCTCGGGCAGTTTGTGATGCTGCGGAAAATGCTGGGGTTGTGGAAGTGAAGCGCAGTAGGGCAGTAGCTCACGGTAAGCTGGCGCTGAGTTTATAGTGGCGGGGACCTCGAGCCTGGAGCACCCGGCAAGTTGGCAATGGATTTGGATCGCCGAGACTCTTTCACGCCTCGATCCGAATGCATTTCCCAAAGATGGCGTTCGCTCCGATCCAGCCGTTGATCATGCCGCGATTGTTTCCGATCTGGTAGCGTGGCCCGTTTATCGCTTTGACAATGTGTAGATACTCGTGGCCGTGCACCCTACAAAGCACGATGTCCCCGACCAAGAGTTTGGAGACATCGACGGGCACGACAGTGCAGAGCTGCCCTGATTCGATCCGTCCCTTCATGGAAGCGCCACGCGGGCGGAAGGAGACAGTCTCTCCTGCCTGGAGCTTCTGGATGTAGTGGGTTGCCCAACCCAAAATCTGCCTCCTTGAGACCGTCCACGGACTTCTACACAATCAGGGGTGGAGGCCAGTTCCGTTTAGCATCTGTAGGAACTGGCGCTGGGTGCGCTGGTCGATGGCTTCGGCCACCAGTTTGCCGTCGCGATTGAAGACAAACGTCCTGGGTATCCCCTCAATGTGAAAGAGCTTGTGCACCTTGTTGTCGGCGTCGATCAGCACCGGCGGATGATACTTGTTAGGCGCAACGAAGGAATTGGCTTTGAAAGAATCTTCGTCGGTGATGGAGAGGACGACGAGTCCCTGCGGCTGAAAGTGCGTATAGATCGCGTCGAGGACCGGCATCTCAGCGCGGCAGGGCGCGCACCAGGTAGCCCAGAAATTGATCATCACGATTTTGCCGCGGAGGTCTGAAAGAGTGACGTTCTTTCCGTGCAGATCCTTGAGGGTGAAATCGGCATTCTCAATGTCGGCGTCGTTGGCGGCGAGCAGGTCGCTTGCCTTGAGGTAAAGCGGATCGGTGAGGTTGGTGGTGACGTGTTCGTAGCGCACCAGGCTGGCCAGGTCGGTGTAGAACATGGGAGGCCGGTCATCCTTTGCCTTTGCCGGAACGGGCGTCTCGGCCAGCGATTCCGTGAGCGTGTCAGCCACGGCCTGCAGTGCATCCATGCCCTGATCGCCTTCCGTGACCAGGTGCGCGAGCGCGTCCGCGAGGTGAAGCTTGGGAATGCCGGCGGGAAGCGCACGAACCTCAGTCGCGATCTTGATGGTGAGCAGCGGGCGCTCCGTGACGGAAAGTCCGCGGAGGCTCCTGATCTGATTGGTGATAGTGGACTCATTCGCCTGTGCGCAGACGAGCGGCGTGGCCAGCAGGGAACATGCAACTATGAGGGCTTTTTGAATGATCGTCATCGGTTCCGCCTGGAGCGTGACTTAACTTTCGCTGAATGATGGACGCAATACCGGGATGACAAGCCGAATTGTGGTTTGGCAAATCATCCGACACCGCTTGCCGTTTTCAGCCGCGCGGCTACGGCAGCCACGATCTGCTCGTGGACATCTTCAATAGAGTTTTCACCCTCAATGAGGACCACCCGTTCCGGTTCGCGGATGGCAATCTCCCGGTATTTCTCCCATACGCGGGTGTAGAAGGCGTCCTGCTCCGACTCAAAGCGATTTTCATCCTGACCGGTTTGGGTCTGGGCGCGCTGGTTGCGGCGGCGGGCGCGGGCGAGGGAGGGCTCGAGGTTGGGCAAGAGCAGAATCGTCAGGTCCGGCTGCAGATTGCCGCAGATGAGCCGGTGAAGTTCGAGGACGGGCTCGGAGCCAAGCTGCCGGCCGCCGCCCTGGTAGGCCTCCGTGGAGTCGGTAAAGCGGTCGCAGAGGACGATTTTTCCCTCGTCGAGGGCGGGCTGGATGACCTCGGCGATAGCCTGGGCTCGGTCGGCAAACATCAGGGCCATTTCCGTCATGGGCGCCAAGCCAGTCGAGCTGGAATCAAGCACGAGCGCGCGGATGCGGTCACCCGTTGCGGTGCCGCCGGGTTGGCGGGTGAGCACAGGGTCCAGCGCCGGATCGCTCTCTTTCAGCCAGGCGGCCAAACGTTTGATTTGGGTGGTTTTGCCGGATCCGTCCAGACCTTCGAGAGTGATGAAGAGACCGCGCGGCATGGGAGGAGTTTATCACTGGGGCACAGGGGGCTGACGAGGCTATTACGGTTGTGTTACAACAGGATGGTTTCTGAATGCATCCAGCCAGGCGCGCAACGCCCGACACCATTCCCCCATGGAGAAGAAGCACTGTGAGATCGAGTAAGCTTCCTAAATTCGTCCTCTGCGGTCTTTTAGGGACCGCGCTGCTGGCCCCCGGCCGGACCCACGCACAAAACCTGACCCTCGAAGGCCAAACCGGCGGATTCATTACGCCGACCGCCTACGTTGTTTATGGCGAGAAGGGGACACTCTTTTCGCATCCCGCGGTGGGCTACCACTTTGTGGATGCAAACAAGGTGATTGGCGATATTCACACCTTCTCGATTGCGGAAGGGCTCGCCAACCGGGCCGAGGTGGGCTACACCCGCAGCGTGCACTGGACGGGCGACAGCACCTCGTTCAGCAACCTATGGCACTACGCGGGCATGAACATTTTCAGCGGCAAAGTGGTGGCCATCAAGGATGGCCAGTTTGCGCCGCTGGTGCCGGGAGTCGCGGCAGGATTCGTGGTGCGGACCGGAGATAAGTTCGTCTCTGGCGCGTTGGGACAAGAGTTAGCGGCGCTCCAGGGGGTCAACGCGCCTCCGAAGAGCTACACAAACGGCGACCTGTACGTGACGGCGACCAAGACCTGGCTGCATCCACCGGTTCCACTGCTCGTGAACCTGGGATGGAAGGCGACTAACGCGTCCATCTATGGCATCGGCGGCCAGAGCACGCGGTTTGGCGGCCGGGTGTTTGGCGGGCTGGGGATTCCGCTGCCGGGGCCGTTCAAGACGGCGATTGTTCCGGCGGCCGGGTTTACTCAGGAGCCACCGACGAGCGTGAACCTGGGCGCGATCCTTGTTGGCGGCCGGGCGCATTTGCCCACCACGCTGGATTATGCCGTGCGCGTGACACAGAAAGAGCATCCGCATTTTGCGTTCGATATCGGTGTGGGGCAGGTGGCCAACATGATCGGAACCACTGAGGTGCCGACGGGCTTGCCGGCGCCCTATCCGCCGTACGTGGCTGTGCCGGTGGATCTGCAGGCGCGGCACGTGGTAGGCGTAGGGCTGAGCATTCGGCCCTAGCGTCTGTCAGACTGTGCCCCATCCATCGGAGGTCTTTGTTTTCATCCGATGGGTGGGAGTCCGCAGAACTCCGTGACAGTTTCTTGGCGGGCCGCTGCGTGAATGCCATCACAAAAGAAAAGGGTTGGAGCAGTATTGATCAGCATGCGCGCGGGGCTGGGGCTAGGCTCACCGGGTAGCTGCCAAGTTCTGCGTCGGACCAGAGTGGAGATTCCCCTAACTCAGCCGAGCGGGCTTGGAGGAACCTGGAGGTTCTTCTTATGCGATTCTTTCGCCCTGCTCTTCTGCTTCCGCTTGCCCTGCTTGTACCGATAAGTGCGACGACCTTGCACGCGCAATTCGGGATCAGCGTGGCTATCAACGTTGGATTCGCTCCGCCGGCATTGCCGGTCTACGTGCAACCGCCTTGCCCTGATGTGAACCTGATGTGGACGCCGGGGTATTGGGCGTATGACAACGACGGTGGCTACTTCTGGGTTCCGGGCGCATGGGTGCCCGCGCCTTACGACGGTGCGTTGTGGACTCCGCCTTACTGGGGCTGGAACAACGGCCAGTATGGCTTTCACGACGGCTACTGGGGCCAGACGGTGGGCTACTACGGCGGCGTGAACTACGGGTTCGGTTTTGGTGGTGTGGGGTTTGCGGGCGGCGAGTGGCGGGGTGGGAGTTTTGCCTATAACACCGCGGTCACGCAAGTGAATGTGAACGTCATTCATGTCACCTACGTGAACACGACGATCGTGCGAGCGGGGATTGTAGCTAATCCCAACCATGTTTCATTCAATGGCGGCACAGGCGGCATTCAACACGCGCCCACTGCTCAGGAGCAGATAGCCGCTAAGCAGCCGCATACCGCGCCCACCAGCTTCCAGACCCAGCATGCGACCACGGCCAAGGCAGACAAGACTTCGTTTGCGAAGACGAATGGCGGCAAGCCGACGACCCTGGCGGTTGCCAAGCCACTGGCTCAAGAGAAAGCGGCTCCGCCGGCAGGCATGAAGGCTGCGCCACTCGGGGCGGCCAAGGTTGAGCCAAAGGCGGCTACTCCCACGGCCAGCGCACCCAAGGTTGCGCAAAAGGCTGCCGCGCCGAACGCGGCACAAAGGCCAGCGGCCACAGCGGCTCCTAAGGCTGCGCCGGTGGCGCAAACCAGGGCTGCGGCTCCAAGGACAGAAACAGCGCCGGTTACCAGGGCAGCTCCGGTCGTGGCTCCTCGCCCGGCTCCTGAGCCTAAGGCTGAGGCTGTTTCCAGACCAGAACCTGCCCCGCGGGCCGCACCCGCACCCAAGGCTACTCCCGGGGCGAGACCGGCTCCAGCACCAAGGGCTGCACCTGCACCGAAAGCCGAGCCTAAGCCTGAAGAAAAGCCGAAGTAAGCTGCCGACGGCAAGGGATAGTGACTACGAGGGCCCACGGGAAACTGTGGGCCTCTGTGTGTTGGCAGGGCCGACCGGGCGTTTCGCGCGGTGAAAAAAATCGGCGCTCGAGCATGGTCTGAACTGCTCATGGAGACCGTCCACATTACCCCTCCGGGACAACTGGCAGGGGTATAGGGGACTCAAACAACTCATGTATCGAGGCGCAAAGGTCGTCTCAGGTCTTTGAGAACAACGAGAGGAGTATCACTTTATGCGAGGATTTCGCATTTTCCGCTTGCTTCTGCTTGCTCTGCTTGTACCGGTCAGCGCGGAGATTTTGCACGCGCAATTCGGCGTAGGCGTGAGTATCAGCGTCAATTTCGCACCGCCTGTTCTGCCGGTCTATGAGCAGCCGCCGTGCCCCGAACCGAACCTCATGTGGACGCCGGGCTACTGGGCCTATTCCAATGACGACGCGGACTACTACTGGGTGCCGGGCGCATGGGTGCCGGCTCCGTACGAAGGCGCGCTGTGGACACCTCCCTACTGGGGTTGGGCCGATGGCGTTTACGGTTTCCACGATGGCTACTGGGGAGACGAAGTCGGCTACTACGGCGGCATCAATTACGGATTCGGATTTGGTGGCATCGGCTTTGTCGGCGGCGAGTGGAGGGGCGGCGTGTTCGCCTATAACACCGCGGTCACGCAGGTAAATGTCGCGGTCATCCACAACACGTATGTGAACCGGACAATTGTGGAGCAGAACACGGTTTTGAATCCGAATCACGTTGCCTATAACGGTGGTCCGAACGGAATTCACCACGACCCCACTCCCACAGAACGTAGTGCTTCGAGTGCTCGCCACATACCGCCGACGCGGTATCAAACACAGCACGCGGCAGCCGCGCGGGCGAATAAGGCTTCGTTTGCCAAAGCGAACGGCGGCAAGCCCCGGACGCTGGTTACTGCAAGGCCCCTGGCAGCGGCAAAAGTAGCAGCGCCCGCGGGAACAAGGTCGTCCACCAAGGCTGCGGCTCCTGCTTCTCGCACGGGCGCTGCGTCCCGGACTGAGACAAAGGAGCCGGCGCGATCGGCGAGCCGGCCTGCTGCATCAAGCAGCCGGTCCACTACGCGGACTGAGGCGGGGACGCGTTCAGAGACGGCACCGCGGACAGAGACAAAGGCCCCGGCACGGACGACAAGTTCGACCGCA